>JADLDI010000048.1 GCA_020846745.1 Bryobacterales bacterium
CGGTGCCCCGACTGTCAAGCAGGGGTTGCCGACCGAAAGCGGAATTTACGCGAAAGGAGCACGACACAAATGTCCCATCAAACCGGACCCCGCATCGTCGAAGCCACTGAACAAAACGAAGCCAATTTGGAAAAGGTCCACCGCTACTACCAGCGCTGGGAAGAGTCCTACAAGTCCGCCGTCCGCGAGATCCGCATGCTCCAAACCGATCGCGCAATCCAGGACATCTCCAACCAAACCCCGCCCGACGAGTTCGCCCCGCTCGCCTATGTCCCAAAGATTCATCATTTTGCGAGACGAATTGGCAGGCCGCCGCTGACCGTCGACGACAACGTCCGTCACGCACTCTCCACTCAGCCGGCAACCAAACCCGACCCGAGCCCGGAGCGTAAGCGACGGGTTGCCGACGCCTCCACCAAACCAGCTACCCCCGTACAATCAACAACTTGCGAGACGAAATCCCCCACCCAAATTGGGCCTTGGCCGCCGAAGCCTCGGCGCAGTCGGCGGTGGCGTCAACGCCGCGCCCATCTACGACCAGGCCGCTTAACACCCCAACTAAATCAACACTTTGCGAAACGAAGTCCCCCGGAGATCGGCCTTGGCCGACGAGGCCTCGGGGAAGTAGGCTGCGGACCCAACGCCGCTCCCCATCTACAACCAGGCCGCCTGCTACCCCAACCAAATCAACATTTTGCGAAACGAAGTCCCCCGGGGATCGGCCTTGGCCGACGAAGCCCTCGGCGAAGTAGGCTGCCGACCCAACGCCGCGCCCATTTACAACCAAGCCGCCTAATACCCTAACCAAATCAACAGTTTGCGAAACGAAGTCCCTGGAGATCGACCTTGGCCGACGAAGTCTCGGCGCAGTCGGCTGGGGCGTCAACCTTGCGCCCATCTACAACCAGGCCGCCTAATACCCCAACCAAATCAACACTTTGCGAAACGAAGTCCCCGGGGGATCGGCCTTAGCCGACGAAGCCTCGGCCAAGTCGGCTGTGGCGTCAACGCCGCTCCTATCTACAAGCCAGGCCGCCTGCTACCCCAACCAAATCAACACTTTGCGAAACGAAGTCCCCGGAGATCGGCCTTGGCCGCCGAAGCCTTGGCCCGGTCGGCTCTGGGGGTAGCCCGGCCACCGGTGCGGATCGGATTGGACAGGGTGTGCCGTGGATTGTGCCGGCGCACGCGGTGGGGCCGATGGAATGGCAGATTCTGGATGGGTGCAACGAAGAGGGTGATTGCGCTTCGGGCGGCTCCCTGCACCGGCCGGGTCGCTGACGCTCCCATCTCCGGTCGGGCGGCAGCCGTCACGCGGATCGTGTGTTTGCAGTCACAATCACGTTCGATTCGGGGGCCACAGGTTAGCTTAGGCTTAGTTTCACCCAACCGGCTAAGGCGCCGGGTTGGTTGCCGGTGAATACGACTTGTCGTGTTTTGGGGAACGGGAGACCGGTGCGGATGGCGCGGGCGTAGTAGGGTTGCTCGGCCATGATTTTGCGATAATTTTCGTCCTGCACCTTGGGCCAGGCGGTTTTGCCGAACAGGCCGGTGCCCCAGCCCAGGGCCAGGAGGCACGAACCGGATGCGGAGGCTTCGGCCAGGGTGTGGTCCAGTTTGTCTAACGTCCTCAAGAGCGGCGTCAGGCCGGTCATGGTGGCGAACTGGCGGTGGGCGGCCAGGGCCTGTTTAGCGTAATCGTTGGCGGCGGTAAGCAGGCGTTCACGGGAAAGAGGTCCTCGCCAGTGGAGGGCGCGGACGATTTCGGGTTTGCTGTAGAAATCGTTTTCTTCCCAAGCGCCTTCGAAGGCGGAACCGGGTTGGGCCATTTCGGCGAACAGCGGTGTGCTGTCTTCGATGCGGCGGGAGTCGACGGAACCGCGGCCGCTTTGCTTCCAGCCGAGGCCGATGCCCTTCTGCGGCGGGCGCATCTCGACCAACGTGGCCGTACGAAGCATGTAGACCTTGAGCGTGTTGACGGGCACCGTGCGCGAGTCGCCGACGCCTAAGGCCTTTAGCAAGTCAGCACCACTGCGGCCGGCTTCCTTGTGCATGGCGCGCGATTCGAAGGCATCGCCGGGGCGGCGTTGACCGGCCGCGGCTTCCAAGGTCTTTTCGTCGGCCGCGGCGGCCAGGAGGGCGGTTCGCAGCGCGCCTTTGAGGGCGCTGCCAGGGAGATAGGGTCCGCCAGTCAGCGTGGCGAAGGTCGGGATGAAGCAGCCTTCGGCCGGCAGCTTTTCCCAGTATTGGGTGTAGTTGGGATGCTCGAAGGGGATGCGGCGGCCGGCGAAGTTTTGGGCGAAGCCGCCCCAACTGGCGAAGTCGAGTTTGTCGGCCTTTTTGACCTGCGCCAGGTAGTTATCGAGCCGCGAGCCTTTGGCGAGGAGGCGGAAGATACGCTTCTGGTCGAGGACGTTGACCTGGTCTTTCCAGACCATGTAATCGATGGGGGCCAGCGCGGCGCCATCGCCCACGAGGGTCGGCGTCAGCACTTCGAGACGGTACTTCATACGTTCACCCGCCACGGCAGCGGCACGGCTACCGCGAATCCATTGCGATAGACAGGATGGGCAAAGCCTTCGGGCGCCACGTTGGGGGCGCTACCCAGGGGCGGCTTGGCAGATAGCAGCACCGAGCCTTCACGCACCATCGCGAGCGCCTGCTTTTCGGTGCCCCACCCGGCTCTGCTTTCGATACGGCCGGTGCGGTCCATTAGCGAGAAACTGCCACGGTTCCAGTCGACCTGGTCGGCTTCGCCGGGGCAGAAGGCGGAAAGCAGCCAGTACGACGTTTCGGGGGTGGGCGCGCCTTCGTTTTCCGGAGCGGCTTTGGCGTTGCCCAACACGAGATTCGGCAACGCACCGGGCGTGATGGAGTCTACGGTGAAGTGTCCCCAACCGGTGCTGCGCTTGCCGCCGACGCCGGTATCGCCCAGCAGGCGCAGGGCGCCTTCGAGGCGGGCGCTCCATTGATCGCGAGCGGCATCGTTGGCGAATTCGGCGACGAACCAGAGCCAGGCGCTTTCGGCCCACTCGATGCACGCGGTCTGGTGGGTGTTGATTTTGCCTGGTTCCAGACGGTCGACCGCGGCGTGGCTACGCAGGGCGATGCGATAGGGACCGGTGCGGGACGAGCGGCGGCCGCGGCGCAAGAGGCAGCCACTGAAACCGTCGACTTCCCACTGATCTTCGTTCCACGACCCGCCGGCGGCGAGCTGACCGACGAGGTACGCGGGGATGTAGTGCGCCCCTTCGACGCAGAGTTTGCCGGAAGCGTTGGCGGGAGGCCAGACGTTGGCGGGCGCGGGGACGAGCAGCGCATCGTCGAGACCGAAGAAGAGGGACGACAGGCGGACGGCGGGTTCGGCTGTGGCCGCGGTGGCCGTAACCCACTCGTCGAGCCACCCCAACTGATCCATCGCCGCGGTGACGGCCGAGTACCACGAATCGCTGTGGAGGATGCGGTCGACACGGTCGCGCGCACCGCTATCGGCACCCATGCGCCACGGACCAGTCGGCTTCAATTTGGCCAGCAAAGCCACTGACATTGGTTTGCCCGGTTCCGATCCTACTCGCTCAGCTTGGCGGCGAAGTCATCGCCGCGGGCGAGCGATTGGACAGCCCCGAGGTCGGCCCCGGCGAGCAGTTCGGTTTCGGCGGCGCCGGCGGCATAGTAGCCGCGGCCGCGCCAGCGCAGGCGGAGGTTGGAGAAGTGCACACGGCCGGAACCGCGCGAACCGCCGCCACCGAGGGTGTCGTCTTCGAGGAGACGCAGACCTTCGGCCAAGCGGGCGAGCAGGACCTTGTCCTCTTCGCAGAGGACGTCGAGCGTCATACGGACATGGAAGCGGGCGCCTGCCGGCACGCGTTCGAGGGTGCGCGGGTTGGCTTGCGAGGTAATCCGGTCGATGGCGTTCTCGCTCTTCACCTCGGTGAGTTCGTCGTCGAGGTTTTCGCGCATGGCGGGTGTGATGGAATCCGGGTCGAGCGGGGCGTCGTACACCGTGAGCCGGGAGGGGCTGGCCGAGGCGCCTTCGATGATGTCGCCCGAAACGCGATCCATACGGCCGGGATTGCGGCCGAACAAGAGGCAGATTTCGTCGTCCGGCCGGTCACTCTGGTGGATGCGAACCTCCTGGCCTTTGCGGCGCGACAGGTAGACGAGTTCCGAAGGGACGGCGAGGCCGTTCGACTGTTCGAGCAGTGAGCGGAGACGTCCGCGCAGGGTGCTGCCGGGAACGTAGGGACGTCCGAAGGCATCCTTGACGACGGGATTGTCGGCGCCGCCGATTTCGAGCGAGCCTTTGCCGGCTCCGACATGCAAACCTGTGTCGCAGTGCAGTTCGCCTTCGAGCAACAGCTTGCCAATCAGCTTCAGCTCAGTTTTGGCAGTATGAGCACTCATGTGTGTTCCCTCTTCCTACTCGTTGTAAGCGACGATGGCTTCAAACAGATCGCGGAACCGCTCGTAGCCGCGGAGGTCGTTTTTGCGGGTGACCTGGAGGAGCAGCTTTTCGAGCGAATCGAGACTGCGTAGCGAATGACGCGCGATGGTGTACGCCAGGCGTGCGCGGAGCATGACGAATTCATGCTGGCGGTCGGCATCGGCGGCGCGGCAGGCGCGGCGCACTGCATTGTAGAAGCGGCGGAGCTGAGACTTGGTTCCCGAATCCATGTCGCGCATACGGCTGACGACCGCGTGGGCCTGATTGTCGAGATATAAAGGATCGGAAATCAGCTTTTCGAGGTCGATTTCCGGGGGGCCTTCCATGCGGCCACCACCGCCGCCACCGGGACGGCCGAAGTCGCGACGGTCGCGTCCACCGCGATCACCGCCACGCTCACCACGGTCGCCACCACCGCCTTGACGTTCGCCGCCTTGACGTTCGCCACCGGGGCGACCCTCACGACGGTCGCCGCGCGGAGGGCGGCCACCTTCGCCCTGCTGGGACCGCGGCCCCTGAGCTTGGCCTTGGCCCTGCTCGCGGCGAGGCGGCTGTTGTTGGGGCGGTGCCGACTGCGCTTGGGGTTGCGGCGTTTCCTGCTGCTGGGGCGTTTCCTGCTGCTGGGGCGGTTGCTGCTGTTGATCTTGTTGCTCTTCAGCCATCGGTCGTTACCTCTTATGCACCCTGCTCAGTTTCGAGATTGGACGCGGGTTCCGCGTCTGAGGGTGATGGTTGTTCCTGAGCCGGGGCCGTTGTTTCGGCGGTCACCGGCGATTGTTCGATTTCTTCGGATTCGGTTGGGGCAAGTTCGGGGGCGACAGCGTCGACGGTCGGGGTTTCCGATCGCTCCCTTACCGTCGCGGCTCCGTTCGTTTGGAGTGCCGCGGGGGTGGGGGTTTCTTCTATCGTGCAGACGGGACCGGCCAGCAGACGCGCCCATTCTACGGCGACGCGCCCGGCGGGACGAAGCTTTACCTGCGTGGACGACTTGCCTACGATGTCGGTAATCAGGGCCTTCTGCAGGCGCTGGAGTTCGCGGTCTTTGTGTTCGCCGAGCACTACGGCGAGGCGGCGATAGTAACGCCAGGGGCGATCGGCACGGCCGGAGGGCTTTTCGCGGTAGAAGGCGCTGAGCTCGCTGAGGAACTCGGGCGGACAGTCGTACTGGCGGACCATGCGCATCATGAGTTCCTTGAGGTCCGAGGCGTGGTTGACGTGGCGCCATTCGACGGTGCGGCCGAAAATTTGGAGGCAATCCTTGTCGGCGGCTTTGGCGATATCGAGGCTGCGGCCAGCGGCTTCGAAGACGAGGCCAAATGGCGCGTCGACTTCGGGGGCCAGTTCCAGGGCCATGGTGATGGTTTTGCCTTCCGGCCCGGGAAGTTCCTTTAGATTCGCTTCGGCAAAGCGGTGGAAAAGGCGCTGCATCTCGCGGGCGAGTTGGAGGAGGGCGTCCCAGGTTCCGTATACGGCGAAGTCATCTTCACCGGACCAGAGGACGGAGACCTTGCGCCAGAAGTCGGGCATGGAGCACGCGACTTCGAGTTCGCCGGCGAAGAACTGCTGGAACTGCAGAGTCAGCTGCAGGTACTCTTCGATAGTTTGGGCACGGCGGAGGCGGATGCGGAAACCGTCGACGGCTCCGCGGAGGATGCCCCACATGGCATGTCCGGGCGCGCGCTGGGCGAGTTCTTCGACGGTGGCGGTATGGCCCGCGTCGTCGAGCGCGGCATGGCGGGCTACGGTGATGCCGTCGGCAGTGCCCGCGGCCCAGGTATGCTTACCTTCGTCGATGAGGACGCGGCCCGGCGTGTCGGGCGACCAGCCAAAGGTGCGGGCTTCGCGAACCCGGGGCGCCAGGTAGTCGCTGAAATAGGCGCTGTCGGCCGCGGCGCTACCGATGGACCGTGGAGCGAACGAGCCTTCCGCGACCGGAACGGTGTTTTCGCGCCGCCACATCTCTTCGGCGAGGCGCTTGCGCACGATTGTCCAATCGCCGAGATTTTCCGTGCCGGCCCATACCAGCCGCAGCATTCCGCCGCCGGTTTCACGGATAGCTTCGTTGGCTGCTTTTAGAAAAGCTTCGGCTTGCGGAACGGCTTCAGCCGGGAGAACGAGAAAGAAGTTGCCGCCACCGGAGCTACCCAGCAGGATACGCGCAAGGCCGAGTTCGGCGAGCAGGGCACGGGGTAGAACCTCGCTTAACAGCGCCGCCCAATGCGCCCGTCCCGCCACGAGAGCCTGGCCGGCCGGTTGCCCGGTAGGCGCATCACTTGGCAGGAACCGCTCGATCCCGAGGAGTTTACCTTGCAGAAAGATTTGTACCGACATGGTCTACGTACGCGGGGCGGCCCGCTGGCACCAAATCTCTCAATGTAGCAGGATCGCCGCATAGCAAGCTACCGCCATTCGAGTAATTACGCGTAATTACGATAGTGCCGGGGTGGGGTTGATCACCCGCGCGGTGAGGCAACAGGGGCCGGCAGCGGAACACAGCGGAGGGCCGACGGCCCGCGCTCCACGGAACCTGCCGCCTACCGCGCTACTTCTGAGACGCAGGCGAGGCGGCTGAAGTACCCCTTTTGGAAGACGGGCGGCGCGCCGCCCATATCGAGGTCGAAACGGACGGTGAGAGGCTTGCCGCCGGGAAGTGTGACGGGATCTTTGCCGATGCGGATGACCCATTCGAGACTGGCGGTGCTGCCGGTTTGGCGCCATTGTTCAGCCTTGCCGAAGAACTGCCAGACAGCCCAGAGACCGTCGTTGGTTGACCAGGCGAGGTCGGGCCCGCCGCCGAAGCGGACGGTCGCCTTGGCTTCGTGATTGCCGCCACCTTGCCAGATGAACTGCTTGGCCGCGGCCGTTCCGCCTGTGTAAGTGAGGGTCTGACCGTCGAGCGAGAGACCCACCGTCTGAATTCCTTCCACCGGCACCGGCTTCAGCGCATAAGTGAGGCGCGGTTCCTGCGAGCCGTCGGGATAGAAGGCGCTGGAGAGGGCGACGGCCTGATTGAAGAACGAAACAAAGGCCGGGCTGAGAGAAACGGTTCCACCGGAGGCGGGTACAAACTGGGTGCCCTGCTGAATCAGATACTTCTTCAGGCTGCCCTCGTAGAGGGCCCACAGCGCTCCTTCGGGCTTTTTGAAGACCTTGTTCACGTCGGCCACCGACGCTTGAATGGTCGCGTTCGAGTTGAACGGATACTTACTGATGAGCGACCGGTACTCACTACAGAAGCCTTTGCCCTTGTCGTTGAGTTCGGCGGGGCCGAGGCTGCGCAGCAAGGCTTCGACGTTGGTGATTGGATCTTCGAGTAGTTTTTGAACCGTTGCCTCGGCATGAGCGTCGGGGTCGATGCGGAAGGATTGGGCTAACTGCCGCGTAGTTACTTTGGCGTTGGTGGCGTTCTGCAAGGTCTGCATGGCGGCGGCTTCGCCGGGTTGAGGTTGGCTAGCGACGCCTTCGACCGCGGTTTGCAGGGCGACCAGCGCGTTCATATAGGGCTGGTTAGGACCGGCGATATAACGGTCGACGCTGGTAGGCGGAACCACGGCATGAATCGGCTGGAACGTGTTTTTCACGTCAGCGTTATCGACATCGGTGTTCTGCGAAGCAAGCCAGAACAAAGCCAACAACGGCGACTGGTTACCGGAGAGGGTATTAAGTTTCTTACTCGCGTCCTGCAGGTTTGCGTACTTCACGACGGAAGCGGCTTTGAGGTAAGCGCGCCACTGGGAGATGAAGTCGTTGTAATACCTGTCGGCGAGTTGCTTGCCTAACTGGGCGCGATCGAGGTTGGCGGAGGCCTGGTCACCCAAAACCCACTGTTCACCGCGGAAATACTTTTCGGGGTTCTTCAGCGAGTTTTTCATGAAATTCCAGCCGGGCTTGGTGAAGGCGCCGGCGATGTCGCGACTGTCGATGACGACTTCGGCAGAACCTGGGAATTTCTTGTTGAAGTTGACGGAAGGGGCCGTACGGGCGGCGTCGGCCAGCATTGCCTGGTAGATCGGCTCGAAACTGTTCGACTGGGCCAGATACTTACGCGCGGAGGAGATCGACGCACTGTCGTTATCGTTGGTATAAGGATTGGCCGCGATGAGTTCTTCGCTATAGAACTCAAATTGCTTTTCAGCTAACTGGCGGCGGGTTGGGTCGACCTCACGGCCGGCGGCCCAGTATTTGACCAGGACGGGGGCGAGGAACTCGCGGGTGCTCTTGTCGTGGTGGGAGGTGGTGATGAGATAGGCTTTGAGGGTTTCGTAAGTGTCGTTGGCGTTGGGTGTGGACCGGACTACAGACAGCACGTTGGTTTGGGTCTGCTCGAAGAGTAACTTACGGAACCCATCGAAATAGGCACGGCGGACGGAATCGTAGAGGGAATCGCCGACGTAGAGACCCCAGCGGTAACTCAATCCCGGACCTTCGCGCAGAGTTACGAGGACCTGGCGAAGGGTGTCGAGGCGCTGCAAAGCATCGAGGGGGGCGAGGTTGCCGCCGGTGGCGGGAAGACCTTGGATGCCCTCCGCGGCCTGCTTCACCTTCGATTCGAGGGCTTTGTTGCGGGCAAACGAGACGACGAGAGCACCGGCGTACAAGACGCAGGCTAAGATGCCCAGGGTCAGGAGCATGCGTTGGAGCGACCGGCCCTTGACGCTGGCGCCACTTGCGCCCATGGCAAGTTGGTCGCCGAGGAGAATGTCGTTGAAGAGGTGGCCGAGGAACACCCACTGGGGAACCTTCTTCTTGCCGACAATGCGAGGGGTGGAGGAGGCCGCCGCGGCGCGCTGCTTGAAGATACCGGTGGCTCCGAACTTATCGTCCGCCTGGGCAGCAGGCGCGGGAGCTACTTCATTGACGATGACCGGACGGACGCCGCTGAAATAGAAGCCACGCAGGAACGGCCCGGCGTTGAGCTGGCTGGGGCGGCATAACTCGACCAGGAACTTAACGAGCGGGGTGCGGAGTTTGCGAAACTCGCGGGGGAATTCGTAGATGCCGGAACGCAAGCCGGGGTCGTTTTCGCGGGAGAGCAGTTCGGGACGGCCGTTGGCAAGTTTGCGAATCAACTCGTCGAACGAGCCGTTGAGGCGGGCGGTCTCTTCTTCCTGATAAAGACCTTTGCGGTCTTCCATCATGGGGAGGGTGGCTCCGACGATCTTGGTGGCTTCTTCGTTATTGAGGGTTCGGACGTAATCGTCGAAGAAAGGCAGCCTGTCGGACCGGGTGAATAGTACGTAGACGGGAAGGTTGATTCCTAACTGCTGGGAAATCTCGGAGAGGCGTGTGCGGAGGTTGCGGGCGGAGGTGGCGAGTGCGTCGGCGCCGCCGGCGACAACGAGACTTTCGGTATCGATGCAGACGAGGGCGGCGCGGGCCGGTTCCCGTCCGCCGTGCAGCATGGCGGCGATGCGGCCCGACTGGGTACGTTTGAGGATGCGGACCCAAGCGCCGGTGTCGGGAATGAGTTTGCCCGCGCCTTCGACAAAGAGGGTGCGGCGGGCGTACCACAGGTTAGCGGAGGCGGTGGGTACGATGGCGTTTTCCGCGTAGACCTGACCGGCGAGCAGTTCGGCCTCGGTTCCGGAGTTGACGATGGTGGTGGTTTTGGCAGCGCCCTGTTCACCGATGACAAAGATGGCGGGCAGGGTGGAGAGCTTGGCGTCTTTCTCGGATTGGGCGGTTTTGAGGCGCTGGTCGGCTTCGCGAAGCACGAGGTCGAGATCGTCGGCTCCGACGCTGGTGGGGGCGGCACCGGCGGCAGCACCGCCGCTTTTCTTTCTGCGGTCGAGCCAGGTCAGAGCGCCTGTCACAACGAGGCCGACGACTATGACAAACGCCTGAGCGATGTAGACGTTGCCGCCCGCCAGAGCGGTAACCATGCCGCGAAGCGGGTAGAGCGCGACCGTAAGAACGATAACAAGGCCGGTAATGATGAGGTAAGTAACTTTCATCGCGCTGCTCCCTATACTTTCGCCTTCGAAGTAGCGGTGACGGCGCGAACTTCGTCGGCCCCGCTGCCGAGGATGACTTTGAAGGCGACGAAACAGAGTACGACGGCGACAACGCAAACGGCCGCGGCGATTTGAAGGCGCTTCACCCAGGGGTCGGCGGCAACGGGTAGAACGGCGCTGTCCTGAACGAACTGGGTGAATGGATCGGAGCTGACGCCGCGGATGCGCTCTATTTTGTCGGCCACCATCCTGGTGACGGTTTGCAATTCGGCGCGGCCGCCGACGCTGTAACGCCCACCGAAGCCAAGCAGGAGGCACAGGAGATAGACTTCCAGCAGATCGGCGAGATCGTAGCTGTCGGGCCGTTGGAGTAACTGTTCGACGTTTTGGAAGAACAACTCGCCGGCCATGTGAATGCCGAATAACTCTTCCTGCAACGGCTTGCGCGACCAGCCGACAAACATCGGGCTGCGCGTGTTCAACACCGACTCGTCGAGAAAGCCGACGAGCGCAAGCGTAGCCATCTTGATATCTTCGGTGGAGTAGCCGCCTTTACTACGAGCCTCCTGAATGGCGGCTTTGAGGGCCTCGCGCATGCGGACGCGAAACGATTCGGCATCGTTGATCTCTTGCCGATCGGACCGCAGACGTACGATGGCCGTCAGTACTTCCTGAAAAATGAGCGCGAGGTTTTCCGATCGCATTTTACCCGTGGCGTTCCCAGCTTCCGGTTTCATCCCCTTCGTCCTCTAACTAACAACTAACTAAATAGTGCGACTACCGTTCCAGAACGGCGAATAATTCCAGTTCCGCATTGGGCAATTCGGCGGGCACATACACGCCGACGCGCTGCGTCTGGACGATGTGGTCCCAGAACGGCCCTTCGCGGGAGACGCTGAAATACTGCGAAGTCATTTGCATGGGCACGGAACTGGGGGGCATCGGCATGTGCGTCAGCGCCAGTCCCGCGATGGCACGCCTGACCAGTTCGCCCACGAATTTGGCGGAGCAAACCTTAACGAGCTGAGGCGTGCGCGCAATCAACTCGGGTTCGCCAACAGCGGCATGAATACCGAGAATCCACCGCGCCCTGCCGAGCGAGCGCGAATCGGAGACGTCGGCTTCCCAGAAACAGTCGGCCGTTTTGGCAAGCGGAATAGCAATACAGTTGGTGGGCACCACGGTTTCGAGGTTGGCGCGGATGTGGCGGTCCAATTCCTCGAAGCAGGCCTCCGGCCGGTCGTGGTCGTAAACGGGGAGATTGCGCGGGTGGGCGTCGAGCGAGAAGGTGCATAGGGCGCCGGCGAGGCGCGACATCTCCAGGTAGAGTTCCTCCGGGTGGCCGCGCTTGGTCATCCACAGGTGGCGCAAGGCGGAAAGACCGGAATTGGTGCAGTGGAGGAGCCAGAAGTTGGCAACCTCACGAGGGGAAAACTGAGTGCCGCTGGCGATACCGGCGGCGGCGCGTCCGAGGCTGGAGCTTTTGGCCTCGAGGATTTCGATGAGACGGCGGACGAGCAGCATCAGCCGCTCACTGGCGCGGATCTGCAGGCAGGTGGGAATGAAGTCGGAATCGTAGACGAAATGACCGGCGCCGTCGCGCTTGATACGCGCAACGGGCAGGGAAATCACGTCCTCGTTCAGTTCGCTTTCGAGAAAAAAGCGGATATTCTTGCGGCCCAGTTTGACGCCGCGGGTATCGGTGCCGGTGGTTTCGTCGGTGATGTCGCGTTGTTCGGCGACATATCGCGCTTCGGCCGTGAGGGCCGGGCTACAGTTAGCTCCCTGTGGCTTGCGCTTTTGCAGGCCGAGGAAGAGGGTCACGCTTTCGGCAGTGGGAGGGAAATCTTCCACAATCGAGCGGACGGGCGGTAATTGGTCCGCCTGAGGCATGTGGAACAAAGCGCCGTCGGGAAAGATGCCGCAGGCGTGGGTGAGACTCAGGGTTCCATTCCGAAGCGCATCGCCGTCAAGGGAGACGCCGGTGAGGCCATAGCCGCGGAACCACAGCGAGTTGGTGGCGAAATGGATGGAGTCTTCGAAATACCGGCTCTGCGCCTGAAACTCGTGTGGTCCCAGGTACATACCTTCGGACCATACAACTCTCGACAGAAGTTTCATAGGGCGATCTGCAATAGATCCGGCGGCAATGGAATACTGTATCATAGGCGGCGTTTCCCAGCCACGACTTTCGGTACGGTCCCGAATGCCTGGACTGTCAGTTTAGCGAGTGAAAAATGATTCTTCATCAAAGGTTTGAAGCCCCTGACGCACTGCCGGCCCAAGCGCCGGCGAACGCGGATTGGACGCTGCCGGGCCGCGACCGGAGCACCGGAAATGCGGTCGCGATTCATCTGCTGGCCGGGGCGGATGAAGCGGCCAACGAGGAGATGTTCCGGAACCTGGCCGGCCGGCATCAGGTGTTGTCGGCGGCGGACTGGAACGGGCGGACATGCATCATCACGGAACCGCTGCCGAGCGGGCTGCATGTCCGGACTTGGATAAAGGGTTTGTTGGAGGAGGCGGCGGATCCGCTGGCGCGGGCGGGAGTGTTTCGGATCAAGCCGGGTCCACCGCCGGAGACTGCGGTGGAGACGCTGAAGCCCGGCCCACCGCCTGAGCCGGTGGGCGGGTTTACGGATATGTTCAACGCTCCGGCTGTGCCGTCCGCGACGCAGCCGGGCGAGTTTACGCGGATGTTCCAGGCGAAGCCGGTGGTCCGGGCTGCCGTGGAAATCGGGACTGAAGGGAGGGCGGCGCCCAGAGGTGAGCCGACCCCGGCCGCCGGCTTACCTGACGAGTTGCCCACGCAAGCGATGCCGGCACTGCGCGCCGAGCCTTCCGGTGTGACGGAACCGGGGGAGTTTACCCGGATGTTCGCAGGTCCGCCACCGCCACAGAGTGCAACGCCACCGCCGCCGAGTGCTCCGCCACCGCCGCAGAGCCTGCCGGATGATCTGCCGACGGCGGCTATTCCTGCTCCGGTGGTACCGGCACCGCCGCCTGTGGCCAAGGCGGAACCGGGGGAATTTACACGGATGTTCGCGGGTCCGCCGACGCCACAGAGTGCTCCGCCACCGCCGCCGAGTGCTGCGCCGCCGCAGAGCCTGCCGGAAGATCTGCCGACGGCGGCTATTCCCGCTCCGGTGGTCCCGGCACCGCCGCCAGCGGCCAAGGCGGAACCGGGGGAGTTCACGCGGATGTTCGCGGGTCCGGTGGCAACGCCACCGCCGCCGAGTGCTCCACCGCCGCAGAGCCTGCCCGAAGATCTGCCGACGGCGGCTATTCCCGCTCCGGTGGTCCCGCCACCATCGCCTGCGGCCAAGGCGGAACCGGGGGAATTTACGCGGATGTTCGCGGGTCCGCCGGCGCCGCCACCGTCGCCGAGTGCAACGCCACCGCCGCCGAGTACTCCACCGCCGCAGAGTCTGCCGGAAGATCTGCCGACGGCGGCTATTCCCGCTCCGGTGGTCCCGCCACCATCGCCAGCGGCCAAGGCGGAACCGGGCGAGTTTACGCGGATGTTCGCGGGTCCGGTTGCGCCGGCGCCGCCGCAGAGCCTGCCGGAAGATCTGCCGACGGCGGCTATTCCCGCTCCGGTGGTCCCGCCACCATCGCCAGCGGCCAAGGCGGAACCGGGGGAGTTCACGCGGATGTTCGCGGGTCCGGTTGCGCCACCGCCGCCGAGTGCTCCGCCACCGCAGAGTCTGCCGGAAGATCTGCCGACGGCGGCTATTCCCGCTCCGGTGGTCCCGGCACCGCCGCCAGCGGCCAAGACGGAACCGGGGGACTTTACGCGGATGTTCGCGGGTCCGGTCGCGCCGCCGCCGCTGCAGACGTTGCCGGAAGATCTACCGACGGCGGCTATTCCCGCTCCGGTTATCCCGGCACCGCCGCCTGCGGCCAAGGCGGAACCGGGGGACTTTACGCGGATGTTCGCGGGTCCGCCGGCGCCACAGAGTGCAACGCCACCGCCGCCGAGTGCTCCGCCACCGCAGAGTTTGCCGGAAGATCTGCCGACGGCGGCTATTCCTGCTCCAGTGGTCCCGCCACCATCGCCGGCGGCCAAGGCCGAACCCGGGGAGTTTACGCGGATGTTTCAAGGACCGCCTGCGCCGAGCGCGGGGCCCGCTTCGGGACCCCTTGGTCCGGCCCCTGGTCCGGCCGAACCCGGCGAGTTCACGCGAATGTTCCAGGGCAGTGCGCCGGCCGGTGGTGCATCGAAGGGCGGTGTGTCCGAACCAGGTGAGTTCACGCGGATGTTCCGGCCGGGGGGAACGCCACCCGCGCCGCCTCCGAATCCAGCGGCGGCTCTGCCACAGTACGCGGCTCCGACGCCGGCCGGGGATGTCCCGCAATTTTTCAATCGGCCGCCGGAGATGGCCTTATCGGAACCAGCCAAGGCCGCCGGGGGTGCGCCGGCTTCAGAGTTCACGCGGATGATGCACGGTTTCAACGAACCGGGTGCACCGGCGGAGCGGCCGCTGTTTCCAAGTGCGGGACCGCCTCCGCCGAAGACGGGCCAGGGCGAATTCACGCGGATGCTGGAGACGCCGCTGCCGTCGCTAAAACCGGGGCAGCAGTTTACGCCGCCGCCATCCGGAGCGGGCCGGGGCGAGCCGGGCGAGTTTACGCGGATGCTCGAAGCGCAGGTGGATGCAACGCCACGGGGATACCGGCAATCGAGCCGGCTGCAGTCCGGCGGAGATGCCACGCAGGCATTTTCGATGAACGAATTGCCGGTTGCGCCGCCGGCGGGGCCGGAGGAGGGGACGGCGTCGGGGGAACCCACGGAGAGTGAATATACGAAGCTGTTCAAAGCTCCGCCGAAGGCCCCTGCTGCGGCACCCGCTCCGGCGGCGGTGAAGCCGGTGATTAAACAGAAGACCGGCAGCTACACTCCGCTGATCGTGATTGCGGTGCTCCTCTTCCTGGTTATGTTCGGCATCATTATCTATCTGTTGGCGCGGTGACCCACTCTTGGCACGGTGGCCCACTCTGGCACGGCGGCCGAGGCCGATCAGGCGGCGGCACGCGCAGCCACGGGCAAGAATCGAAACAAAGGTTTTTTCGTCACCTGAAACCTGAGTTCACAAAGTTGCGTCCAGCACAATTGCTATACTCGGATGTTGCACGATAGGCACTCTGCCGGGGATTGTTGCGCTCTCATATCCAAACGATGAAGTACGTTTTGACTCTTGCACTTGCGGCGACTAGCGCCTGGGCGGCCGCCGACTTCACCACGGGGCAGGCCGCGCGCCTGGTTATTGGCCAGCGCACGTTCACTGCCCAAGATCCGGGTACGGCCAAGGAAGTATTGGGCGGGGTATCGGGAATTGCGTACGCCAACGACACACTGTTCGTAGTCGACTCGAACCGTTTGGGGATCGACCCGCAAAACCATCGCATCCTTATATACAGGAACATTTCAAGCGCTTTTCCGGCACCGACGGCTGAGATTCCGCCTAACGCGGGCAGGTGTCCGGTATGCGTGGGCATTGCGGATGTGGTTTTGGGTCAGCCCGACTTCACGACCAAAGACTTAAAGGCCGCCTCGGACAAAACCCTGCGCGCTCCCATGGGCATCGCGACAGACGGCACAACCATCGCCGTGGCGGACACGGACAATAATCGAATTCTGATCTGGAGCACGATTCCGCAGACCAATCAAGCTGCGGCGAACGTCGTGCTGGGGCAGGCGAACTTCACAAGCGTGGCGCCGAATGAAGGGCATCGCGATGTGCCGAGCAATCGGTCGATGAGGGCGCCCCAGGGCGTGTGGATTCAGAACCGGAAGCTGTTTGTCGCGGATACAGGGAACAACCGGATTCTGATTTGGAATTCGATTCCGACTTCGAACTTCCAGCCGGCCGACGTGGTGATTGGTCAACCGAACTTCAATACGACTGTCCAGACGGACTTGACGCAATTGACGATACAGGCCGATCAAAAGAACCTGTACACGCCAGTGTCGGTGACCAGTGACGGTGTGCGGATGTATGTATCGGACCTGGCATTCAACCGGGTGATGATCTGGAACACGATTCCGACTTCGAACAACACCGCCGCGGACGTGGTGCTTGGCCAACCGGACTTTACGCAGAGCACGTACAACAACTCGTCGAAGATGTGCGCATCGAATGGGACGGATAGCAATAACAATCCGACTTACCCAGAGAGCTGCCTGTCGACGTTAGGATTTCCCCGCTTCGCACTATCGGATGGCAAGCGGCTTTTCGTTTCCGACGGCGGTAACGATCGTATTCTGATCTGGAACACGATTCCGACGACAAACGGCGTTCCGGCGGACACCGTGCTGGGGCAGATCACGGCGACGATCAACTTGGTTTCCGACAGCGCGGATCCGCGCGGCGTAGCGAGTTCGGGGGCGGTACGAACGCCGGTTGGGCTGGCGTTTGACGGCCAGAACTTATATGCCACCGACCCGTTTAACCGGCGGGTATTGGTATTCACCATGGCCGAGCGGCAGGTTCCGAATTCCGGGGTGCGCAACGCGGCGTCGAGAGAAGTGTTCGCCGTGGGGGCGCTGACGTTTAGCGGCGAGGTGAAAGAAAACCAGGAAGTAGTGGTAAAGATCGCCGACGCGCGCGAATACAAGTACAAAGCCGTTAAGGACGATACGTTTGAGAAGGTAATCCGGGGCGTGGTGGCGGCCATCAATGCCGGCAGCGGCGACCCGGACGTTTTGGCAACACCGAACCTGTCGCGATTGATGATCATCCTGACGGCTCGCAAGAGCGGTGAAGAAGGCAATAGCGTGACGGTTTCGGTGGCAGTGAACAACGATGCATCGCTGGTGGTGTCGACCACTGGCGCGACACTGGCGGGCGGGCAGGACGCGGCGAAAATCGCGCCCGGCACCATCGTGTCGATTTTTGCGGCTCCAGATCAAACGTTGTCGGAAGGGACGGCATCCGCTCCGGCGGATGCGGAACAACTGCCCGATGAGCTGGCGGGCGTGCAGGTGTACTTCGACGGCATTCGTGCACCGCTGTTTTCGGTGTCGCCCACGGAGATCCGGGCACAGATTCCGTGGGAAGTTCTGGATACGGAGAGCATCAACGCGTACGTGCGGACGAGGCGGAACTCGGGCGAGGTGACGGTGACAGCAGCGGTTTCGGTACCGATCGTGTTATTCAACCCCGGCATTTTTGCGGTGGAAGGACAAGCCGACCCGCGGCCGGCGCTGGCGTTCCACGGCAGTTCAAAAGCGACAGGTACGGTATCGGTGGACGGTTCAGTGCGCGCCGGCGACGTGGCGACAGTGACGATCGAAGACCGGCCTTATCAGTACACGGTACAGACCGGCGACACGTTGAACTCGATCGCGCTGAAGCTAATCGATCTGATCAACGCCGATCCGAAGGTGGAAGCTTATCCGGCGGCGGCGTTCCTGTTTAGCGGGTCGACCACACGTATCCGGCTGCGCGCGCGGCAGCCTGGTCCGGATGGGAACGACATCCCGTACACCGCGAGTTCGCGCACAGACGACCAAGTGATTCTGACGGCCACGACGCCGGCGTTGTGCTGTGCGAACAGTGGTCCGGTGACGGAACAGAACCCGGCCAACCCCGGCGAAACGATCGTTGTTTACGCGACAGGTTTGGGACTGGTGAAACCGGAAGAGGGCAAGCAAGGCCAGAATACCGGACAGATCTACACGGGTCCGGAACTAAACGACCCGGTTGAATTCGTGTCGGCACTGGCGGGCGGCAAAACCGCGAATATCCTTTCCGCGGGGATGCGGCCGGGGTCCATTGGCCTGTTCGAGATCGCGTTGGAATTGAATTCCGACTTGCCTACCGACCCGGCAATGCAGGTGACGATCGCGCAAGACGTTTACGTCTCGAACATCGTATCCGTGCCGATCGTAAACCTGAACCCACCGTCGACGCAGTAGCGGCGGGTTGCGCGGCAGTCACTGGACAGCCCGGCGGTATCCGCCGTTGGCTAACGCCTTTGCGGCTAATTCCTCTTGCGTGGGGTCGACGTAGAAGAAGGCTCCGGCGCGTTCGCTGCGAAAGATGAGGCCTCCGGCGTAGTAGTCGACTTCGATGGCATAGTCGATGCCTGCGTCATCGAACGCTTTCTCAACGGCTTTGGCCTCGCGCAGCTTCTTTCCTATGTAGATGAGGACAAGTTCCTTGTCGCCGAAGAAGTCGGGTTCGCGTCGCAAATCACAGTGTATCGTGGGGATTCGCGCGGCTTGACTGGTACAATAGAGGTTTCCCTCGTATTCTCCAATGCCCATTCCACGTCGTGAGTACGACCGTACGATCAACGCCGAAATCGAGCGGCTTCAGTATCAAGTGCATGTCATCCGACAGGATGCCGATGGTCTGTTCTGGGGCCTGACGGATGCTCAATTCAACTGGTCGCCGTCACCGGGCCGGTGGTCGATGGCGCAGTGCTTTGATCATTTGAACGTCACGAACGAGCTATTTTTACGGCAGTTCGAGACAGCCATGCGCCAGGGCCGCGCCGCAGGCCTGCTCGGCGACGGTCCATACACTTACGGTTTGCTGGCACGCTGGTTTTACCGGCTGACGCAGCCTCCGGTCAAGCGGCGCTTCAAAGCACCCGCAGAATTCGCACCCAAAGCCGGTACGAAGACGCTGGCTGATGTCGTAGCGGAGTGGAAGCGAACTCACGACCACTTTGAGCAACTGCTGAAAGATGCGAGCGGATTGGACCTGGCTAAGATCAAAGTTCCGTCGCCCGCCACGGGGTTGCTGAAGTTTAACCTCGGCATGGCGTTTTGGATCATGACGGGTCATGACCGGCGCCACATCTGGCAGGCGCGCGAGGTGCGGAACAGCGCCGGCTTTCCTGCCGGCGCTGCTGCGGCCTGAAACACTTCCCTACCCTACCCCGACGTAGCCCTTGGTCCCGTCTGGTCAGGAATGCGACACGCGGTGTGACCGAGTGTTCCGCACCTATTGAATTTCTATCTTGGTTTTTGTTCCACCGAGGTCGATTTGCTTGAGCAGGGTGGCGCCGTTCTCGGCTTTCATCGACAGTTTGGTGGTGTGGAACTTCTTGTCGACAGTACTAATGGTGGCCGGAATCTCAAAGCGCTCGGTTTTGCCTTTGGGGGTAAGGATAATCTTTGTCTGCTCAACGGTAACTTCGTACCTGCCCTGGTGGAGGGCGACGTTACCGGCCTTGACGTCCTCGCTCAGTTGCAAGACGTAAGTCTTCGCACGAGGTGCGGCACCTGATTTAGGGTTGTTCGCGGCGCTCAGTGAAGTAACAAGAAGAATCGCAGGAACAAGATATTTGAGTAATTTCATGTTGTAATTAGGTCCTTTCCGTAAGGTCACGGAGGGTTGACACCTGTTAGGACGCCGGAGTAACGGAGACGGTTATCGGTTAAATAAGCATTAATTGACTGTGAGGACGTCAGGCGACCAAGCCGTTATGGGAACCGCAGATGGCAACTTCCAGGCCTAACTCGCGGAAGGCTGCGGCTTTGGCGGCTAGCGCTTTGTTGGCGGTTTCAGCATTTCTGGCGTACGCGACCTGTATGTGATTGGACTTATGGCGGGCCATTAGTTGGTCGCGGCTTACGCCATAGGTTACGGCGTGCATGATCGGCCACTGGGGAGTGGTGATATTCCAGCGGCGTTCGGTTTCGGACTGGGGGAGTTCGACTACCTTGGCGCGGCCGAGGTCGGCGCACAGTTTGCCGTTATCGACAAAAACCCGGCTCCAGACGATTTCGCCGGGTTTGGAGACACCCTTAAGGCTGCCGCCGCCCGCGGGGAAGTACATCGGAGGTTGTCGTTCGCTGGAGGCTCCCTTGTAGCCGCCGATGAGATGTTGCGGAGGCACGGCCCCGCTGATTTCAAAGACCCAGACGAATTCTCCGTTGTAGTCTTCGCCATAGCGGACATCGTGGAGGGTGTTTTCGGGATCGAGGCCGAGGGCGCGCCACAGGCGGTAGGTGAGCAGACCGTCGAGGCCGGCGCATTCATCCACTTCGTTGAAGTGAGGCAATGCCTCACCTTCGTACAGCACGCGGCCGTTGCTGGCTGCTTTCACCGGAGGCCGGTCCACATTGTTGAGGATGCCTTCGACAAGGTCCGATGCGGGGGCGAGGTCCTTCAGACCTTGCTGGTATTGGATGCCGACCGTGTCGCAGCCGAACTCGTCGGCGATCCGGAGGACGGCGATGTACATCTTCGACTGGTCGAGGATCTGAGCATCGGTGAGTTGAGTGCCCGGATCGGCGCCGGTGACGAACTTCATGCCCTTGGCGTCGAGCCACGAACGAATTGCGGCGGCTTCCTCATCGGGAACGGTGCGCATGGCGGCGAACAGGGCGGATTGGCTGAGGCGTTCCTTAAACAAGCCGGTCCGGTGGAGGAGTTCGTCGGGGATGATGGCGTTATACATTCCCATACAGCCTTCATCGAAAACGCCCATAATCGCCTTGCGGTGGTGGAGAGCTTGCGCAATGGAGACGCCTACCGCTTCGGCGTCGGCAGGGAGTTGAAGAGACGAGAGCGGATGGACATGGGTGAGGTCGTGTTGAAGGGGGTCGCCGTTCAGCCAGCGGTTGAGCTTTCCCAGGAAGAAGTCATCCTGGAAGTCGACACTCCAGAGCGTGTCGTATTTCACACCGGCTTTGGTGAGCGAGGCGTTGAGGTTGAGCATGCCGACGAGACCGGGCCACTGGCCGCTCCAGTTGGCGACGGTGAGGATGGGTCCTTTGTGCGTATAAAGGCCGTGCAGGACGTGATGGCTGTATTGCCAGACCGCTTCCACAACGACGAGGGGCGCGCCGGCCGGAATCTGGCGGAAGACTTCCATGCCGCGCTTTTGACTGTCGATGAATCCGTGCTGTTTTTCGGGGTCGTACTCGTGGCCGCGAACGACCTGACGGCCCAGTTTGGCGAAAGCCGCAATGACGGCTTCTTCCGCCTTCTGCTGGGCGGGCCAGCACATACGATTGGCTGACAGACGTAGATCACCACTGGCGACGAGGTAGATATTTTCGGACATCACTCTATTATTTTGACACTGTTCGATGGTGCCGTGACACACAAAAGCAGGTGTGGCAAAGGCATGAAGAACGATGTGATGCGGTGAGGTCGCCGACCTTTCATCGGGATCCAATCAGGGCCTGTCCCCGGTTCCGCGGTTTGTCCCCGGTTCCGCGGTTATCCCGGTTATCCGCGGTTATCCGGGGCTGTCCCCGATCGGTTATCCGGGGCTGTCCCCGATTGAAGCGCAAGACCGGGGCGGGGATGGGCGGTACGGGGCGAGGGGAGTCAGATCTGGGTTTGCTGGCGGGCGACGACGGTGGAAGAGGAGGAGGAAGCGGCGGCCATGGCGCGTTTGCGCTTCCGTTCGACCGCGAGGAGTTCCTTGCGGCGGCGCTGCTTGACGCCTTCGTCGACCTTATGCCAGAACTTGCGGAAGTACATTCCGGCCGAGACGATCGAGAAGAAAACGACCAGCCACATACAAATGGAAGCGGCAGTGCGCAGTTCAGGCATGCGCATAGCGAGCAGGGTCAAGGAGACGGCGACGACTTGGGACACCATCTTGGTTTTGCCGAGGTCGCTGGCCTTGATGGTATAGCCGGCCGACGCGGCGATGGACCTCAGGCCCGAGATGGCGAACTCTCGACCGATGACCAGGATAGCCATCCAACCCGGCATAGCCCGTTCCTGAACGAGCGAGATGAGCGCGGCGGAGATGAGCAGTTTGTCGGCGATAGGATCAAGGAGGGTGCCGACAGTTGTAATCTGTCCCCAGCGGCGGGCGAGCCAGCCGTCGAGCAGATCTGTGGCAGCGGCGGCGAGGAAGATGCCAAGGGCGAGGATTTCGTTTGTGATGGCAACGGAATCCAGCCGCAGAACCCAAGAGTCCTGGACCAGCGCCGCGACGAGGAGCGGCACGAAAAAGATCCGCAGAAGAGTCAAGACATTCGGCAGATTCATCCGTGACAAATCAACTATAACAGGACCGGGGATTGGGTCCGGACAAAATTGCTAAGTTGGCGTTTCAGCGATTCCGAAGCCTCGGCGCGGATGTAGCAACTATCGCCAGTCCAGTGCTCTTCGAGAACACGGCCGTATTCATGCAAAAGGTGGCGTTGGGAGCCGGCAGAGGGCGGGAATTCGAACCAGTCGACCGAAAGCGGATCGACCGGAAGTAGCTGGTCGACCATGGCAAGCAGGCGGCCAACCCCTTCTCCAGTGGCAGCAGAAACGGCCACAACACCGGGTTCGCCGATGTTGGACCCGGAGTCGGTGGGATCGGCGGAGGCGAGCAGGCGGCGCGCGACGGCTTTGAGTTCCGGCGCATCGGGCGGGTGCGGCAGCAAATCGACTTTGTTGAGGACAAGGATTTGCGCGGTTTGGCCCGAATTGATGTCGCGGAGAACCTCCATCACCTGAGCAGTATGTTCAGCGGCCCAGGCGGAGTTGATGTCGACAACATGAAGCAGGAGCGACGACTCGCCGACCTCTTCCAAGGTCGCACGAAACGCTTTCACCAAGGTTGGCGGTAGGTTCCGGATAAATCCAACCGTATCGGAAAGCAGAGCACGGCGGCGGGAGGGAAGAACCAGATGACGGACCGTAGGATCGAGCGTCGCGAACATGCGCGCGTCGGCGAGTACTTCCGATCCTGTCAGCCGGTTGAATAGGGAGGATTTACCGGCGTTGGTGTAACCGACAAGGGCGACGGTAGCCAAGGGAACGGAGCGGCGTTGCCGGCGCTGGACGCCACGATGGCGGCGAACGCGTTCGAGGTCGCTTTCGATTCGGCTGATGCGGCGGTAGATGCGGCGGCGGTCCGTTTCGAGCTGCGTTTCACCAGGACCTCGCGTGCCGATACCACCGCCGAGGCGGGACATGGCAGTTCCCCGCCCCGTGAGGCGCGGCAGCAGATAATTCAGTTGAGCAAGTTCGACCTGCAGTTGCCCTTCGCGTGTGCGTGCACGGCGGGCAAAGATGTCAAGAATGAGCTGCGTACGGTCAAGTACTTTGCAGGGAAGCGCCTTTTCCAGGTTCCGCAGCTGGGTCGGGGTGAGGTCGCGATCGAAGAGGCACAGGTCGGCTTGGAGCGCTTTCACCTCCTCGCCGAGTTCCTCCACCTTTCCACTGCCGATAAGGGTGGCGGCGACGGGTTTGTCGCGAGTTTGCAGGTGGGTAGAGACGACTTCGGCACCGGCGCTTTCGGCCAGAACCTGAAGTTCCTGCAGGGATTCCTCAGCCGTAGGCTCCGTAGCGGAATCGCTCGGCCTGTGATTCAGATCGAGGCCGACCAGAATGGCTTTTTCTTTCGGTGCGCTCACGGTCACGGGTTCACTCTCATCAGCCCCAAGGAGCGCAGAATGGAGTTACTCCTGGGCTTCGCCGCCAGACATGCCGACCGGGTGACCGGGTGTAGAAGGACCGACGCCGGCAGCACTATGCATAGTGGACCCGCTATGGGTGGGACGCGCTACCACGACAGTAGAAATAGCGTGCTTGAAGATTAATTGCTCTTGGTTGTTGGACTCAAGGACGACGGAATACTTGTCAAAGCTCTTGATGCGGCCTGAGAGCTTAACTCCGCTCATCAAGTAAATCGTGAGAAAGATTCGCTCCTTACGCGCGCTGTTCAGGAACGCCTCTTGTATGTTTTGGGCTAGCTTTTCCATTTATTTTTCCTTTTGACCCGGCGTTGAAAGAACTGATGACGCTGGCACGCAGCCGAACTGCGGCACCTGCTCCGATACTCACACCCCGCCCTCACCGATTGTACATCAGTTTGCTAGGAAATCAATCAGTTAGGCGTGATGAGGCGTACTTACTCGTCGTCGTGGTGGTGCTGCTGATCGGCGGCGTGCGAAGTACTAGACGTTCTAAGCAGGGATTCGAGGTCCGCACGGGAAATAGTACGAGGGCGGCCGGAACTGAGCACAACGGGTTCAAGCGAGAACTGATGTGCGGCGGCCAGTTCCTGTTCAAGATCGATCGGCGGAGCGGATGAGATTTGAGGCGAAGGCACCTTAGCGATGCCGTGTTCGTCGATGACGCACTGGAAAGCGTCGCCAAAATTGAATTTGATTCGGGACTGCTGCTGAATGGCGAACTTGCGAAGGTCTTGGAGCTTCATCCGTTACTGCTTTTTAATCGGCATCTCGTAGACGTAAAGGGTGTGCTCGCGCCGCAGTGCGTGCACCCGCTCGGTCCGAGTGGGTATCCAGCCGCGGATTTGATAATCGTGGGAGACGACGCGTGCGCCGGGTTTAAGATACTTTTCCAGGTTGGGGCGAAGCAGGTCGTTGGAAGTGGTCAGCAGGTAGAGAGTTACGACGTCGGCGGAGGACAGGTCGGCCTGAAGGAGGTCACCCTCAATGATCTTTACCTGATTATCAAGTTTGAGCCTTCGAATATGCTCCTGCGACGATTTGACGGCTGACGAGGAGATTTCAATACCAACTGCCTTCGCACCAAAGCGCTGGGCGGCCATAACGAGCACACGGCCATCGCCGGAGCCGAGATCGTAAAGCGTCTCGCCGGGCTTCAGATGAGCCACATCGAGCATCCGCTCGACCACGTTTTCTGGAGACGCAACAGAAGGGGCCAATTGCTTAACTGGATTCGTGTCGAGTTTCATCTGGCCGAAGACGAGCACGGGCGAGAGTGCCGCCGCGGCGGCGACGATCAAGAAGCCACGAAGATTCATAAATCTGATCACAACTCCCTATTTAGAAGAGACTGATGCGACCTGTTTGCCGTTTCTCGATTTTACTATGCGTGACACCATTTCGGTGACGGCATACCACAGGTCTCGCGGACGGGAGATGGTGTATTCGGTTCCTTTAAAGAATTTTACGGCATTGCCGATCGCGTCTCGCCAAGGCTGTGCCTGCGGGTTGAGGACGTAATTCATGTAGAAGAGCGGATACTCCAAGTCTCCGACTCGCTTCAGGTCCTCTTCGGGGACATTGCTGGACAGCAGGGCTTTCGGGCCGGCGAAGATAACCGCGTCGGGACGCTTGCCGCTTGCCGGCAGTTCCTTCGACAGCAGTTCGGCGAGGAACTGCGTCTCGCTGTTCTTGACAGCCAGGTGTTTCAGGTCAACCGTTCCCAGGCTGACACTGTTGAGAGATTCCCCTAGGGCCTTGAAGTCGATTCGATCGGCACTGTCCTGGCGGAAGAACACCCGCTGATCCTGCATATTGAAGGCAACAATGGAGTAATGTCCGATACGAGGTTCGCGGTTCAGGGACCGAAGCATCGAGACCAACGCGGCCGTATCCAAGGGCCGCATGGCAGCTGCGGTGACCTTTTGCGGGGCGAAGTTGACCAGAATCTTAACGTTTAGGAGCGCGTCGCCAGTGCTTCGTTCGACGGGCGGATCTTCATGGAACTGTTCACCATGGGTAGGCTCAATCAGGCCGGGGTTGATGCCAACTGCGATCTGTTTGTCGCGGGTGGGAAGAGAAGCTTCGGTGTCCCAGGAGAAAGAACAGACGCGCTCGGCACGGTCGCGCATGAGCCAATCGATGTGGTATTTTCCTTCGCCCACGTCAAACGATCCCTGCAGGACTGCATCTCCCTTGGCTTCCTCTTCGATGGTAGGGACGCGAATCCTCTGAACGAAGTAGTTGGGAGATTCCGGGCGGCCTTCGGGGTACACGCGGAACAATATCGTCAGCAGGTTCTCATTCCCCGCGATTTCGCGAAGAGGTAGAGAGACGTCGTAGCCGCCGTGGAACCGAAGGTCGAAGCCCAGGAAGGGCTTTTCAGGGCTGACGACGCACGGCAGATCTTTCCGTGTTTCGCCCGCCTCGAAGACGGCGAGGTCAGTGTTGTGGATACGAACAAGTCCGCCTTCTCCTTTGATTAGGATCTGAGCATTAGCAGAAGCTATCAGAAGACCGAAGAAAAAAACGCTGCGACCGGGCATCACCTCTAGCGCCTTTATGCAACCCGACTGCCACCACCGACACGACTAGCGCCTCTACGGAGGTACCGATCCGCGTCCCTTTCGATTATGTAACAAAGTGTTCGAAACTCAAGTAAAAAGGAGGGTAGAGTGACAAAGTTTCAGAGCCCTAACCTTGAGTGGCAGAGCCGCTATGCGCGGCTGCAGGCAGCGTACGCCTCAGAGTTCGAGCGAAATCGGCAGTTGCACGGCGACCGGATCCGGTGCTGCCGCGGATGTGACGACTGCTGCCATCAGTTGTTTCAGATCAGTGAACCGGAAGCGGCAGAAATCTCGCGGGCAGTTAAGGAATTGCCACCAGAGGTCCAGGCGAAGGTCCGTGAACGGGCAGCAACCTATCTGGATCGCCGGGCCGCCCTCGTGGCCAGGACGGGTCAGGTGGAAAGTTGGGGAGCGTTACACGGCGAAGGTTTGCGCCTGCCATGCCCTGCTCTACAGGACGGCGCCTGTCTGGTCTATGCACGTCGGCCGCTCATTTGCCGAAAATTCGGCATTCCGCTGTGGAACCCGGATCGGCCGGGCCGGGTGTACGCATGTCAGCTGAATTTTCGAGATGGGGAGGAAATTGCGGATAGCCGCCTGGTGCAGATCCAGACGGAACTGCACGGTCAGTGGAAGCGTTTGCAGCACGACTACAGCGTGGCTGGAGGACATCGCGACAATCGCCCTCTGACGGTGGCCAGAGCGGTTGTGGAAGACTGCAGTTCGTGGTTCCCGTAATCGCGTCACAATCGGGGACAGGCCTTCAAAGTGGGGACAGGCTTTCGTTGGAAGAGAACTTTCGGGCGTAGACGCTACTTGGTTTGCGATGGCCCGCCAGAAACGTTATGTGCGGGACGGCGAACCTGTCCACGCTACTGCTCGCGGCGTTAACCGCACTCCCATCTTCCGTCACGGATTCGACAAGCGTAAATACCTGAAAAGATTCGCCTTGGTCGCCGAACAGGAAGGCGTCGAGATTCATGGCTATTGCATTCTGGACAATCACGTTCACTGGCTGCTTGTGCCAAAACGCAAAGAGGGGATCGCGCGGGTGTTTCTCCGCGTCCACACATGGTGGGCACAGTACTTCAATAAGCAGAGTAGCCGGTCAGGGCATCTGTTCCAGTCCCGCTTTCATTCCTGCCTGCTCGATTCGGCTCATTACTTCGCCGCTATGCGCTACATCGACCTCAACCCGCGAGCCGCAAACCTCGTAAAGGACGCCGCCGATTATGAATTCTCTTCGGCGCACGCGCATCTGACGGGTCGACCGGACCCGTTTGTCGTTCTGATGATGGAGAACTGGCGGCACCGGTTCTCAGATGATCCGCACCGATACCGCGAGTTCCTCAGAGAAACACCTCGCGAGGAAGCGGAGCGACTCGAGAAGGGTCTTCGCAACGGCTTCCCGGTCGGCAACGACGAGTGGATCCGGCAACTCGAGAGCGAGTCGCACCGACGCCTACGACCTGCCCCGCCCGGACGACGCCCACTTCGTCACTTCGCCGCTTGATTCTAGTCGTAATCCGTATGTTACTGGCCTGATCTCAGGGAGTAGTGCGCCCTTTTACCTGTTCCAGCCGGCTCACGTTTACCTTGTTTCTACACCCACACGCTTGCCGTTCGTTAGCGAGAGTTCCGCCGGCCGCGTTGCGCTGTTCCAACCGTGTATTTTTGGCATACGAGCCCTGCGCGGGTCGGTCGTACCGTGATCAGGGCCTGTCCCCGTATTATGCCCGTATTATGGAGCCTGTCCCCGATTACGGGGTGGCGTTTAGGGGGATTGGTGCGGGCACCGGGGCGGGCGGCATCAGAATCCAGGCCAGGATATAGGCGATCAGGCCGGGGATAAAGCCGGTGAGGCAGATCGCGACTAGCGTGAGGATACGGATCAGTGTTGCGTCGACGTCGAGGTATTCGGCGAAGCCGGCACAGACGCCAGCGATCTTTTTCTCGGCTGAGAGGCGAAAGAGGCGCTTCGGGGCGGTCCTCACTCCCAAACCAGTCGCCTTCCCACAGGCGGAACAGTAGCGCGCATCTGCTGGAATTTCGCGGCTACATTGCGTGCAAAACATGGTGGAACCCTCCGGTGAGGAGAACGTAGGGGACGTCCCGAAAGTTCCCGTGGAAAGTGGCTAATTCCGCCGGACAAACGGTACGATGAAAGTCTCACAGCTATCCGCAGGCATGCCATTGTTTGACGCGCAATTCTTTCTGGACGCGCTCGCCATCGTATTGATCGACATCATCCTGGCCGGCGACAACGCGGTGGTAATCGCAATGGCAGTTCAAGCACTTCCCCACGCGCAAAGACGTGTCGGTATTATGGCCGGTGCAGGTTTGGCCGTTGCGCTGCGGGTGACCCTTACATTCTTCGCGGCCCAACTGCTGCAGACGCAGTTCGTAAAACTGGCCGGCGGCACACTGGTGTTGTGGATCGGGGTAAAACTGCTGGCCGAATCCGGTGGGGACGAGCAGGGGCGGCAGGCGCGCAATATCTGGGACGCGATGTGGCTGATTCTGGTCGCCGACCTGACGATGTCGACGGACAACATTCTGGCCATCGCGGGAGCATCGAAAGGAAGCTTTGGCCTGGTGCTGTTCGGTCTGGCTCTCAGCATTCCGTTTGTGGTGTTCGCAAGCCAGATCTTATCCAATTTGATGGACAGGTACCCCGCCATCATGTTCATCGGTTCCGCTGTGCTGGGGAGGGTTGGCGGGGAGATGCTGCTCACCGATCCGGTAGTTGTGACCAACTTGCACCCGGCGCACTGGATGGAATATGCAGCCCAGGCGGTTCTCGCCATTGCCGTTGTCCTGGCCGGATGGGTTTTGCGGAAACGGAACCTGGCGGCCGCTCCTTCATCAGGCCCCGCATAACATCTCCGAACGATTGGCAACCCGCGCGAGCGAAGTTACGAAATCGGGCGGTCAATGCCGACCAACTTCCAACCGCTCCCGCTCCGGCGGAGAAAGACGCTTACCTGGCGGGAGTCATTGTGGGGCTTGACATCGCAAACGAGATACTCGGCATGGCGCACGGAGGGAATTTCCGGACCCGTTTGCGGGAGCGGCGCGCGCGATTCGGTGCTGTTGTCGAATGTGAACCAACTGTACTGAAAATTGCGCGCCGGGCTGAGCTTGTGCACAGCGGCGAGATCGTCGAAAACCAGGCGCTCGCCGCGAATCGCGAACCTGTCGAGAGGGACTGTCCGTTGGAAGAAGCCGCGGCCTACCTTATCGCGGCGGGCGATCAAGGTGTCGGCAATATAGTTTTCCGCACGCTTGTCTGAGTACTGCCCTGTTCTGACGATTGCCCGGATCTGAGCGTCAGTAAATGCCATCACCTGCTTGGCCGCCCAAAACTCGTCGTCCCGAAGACGGTTGGTAAAAGCGGGATTCGGGTACTCCGGCACCCATTCGACCGGATCGAAGAGCTTCGATTCAAAGCGGCCTACAGAGGGTAAAGGTGGATACTCGGCAGTGCTCCAGGAAGGCCGATAAAGTCCAAGCGTGGCGAACTGCTTGATGGCAGGCTTCCACTCGAACAAGTACTCGAAGCCGGACCGCGGACTGTTCGGTCCGCTCGATGCGCTGCCGAGTGTGGAGCCGAAATCGATAAGATAGTGCCGGACCCGCGGTATGGCGTCGACGTTCGCCAAAATGTCGAGGGTGTTGATAGCCCGTGAGTCGTCATGGCCGAGCCAGGCACAGAAGACGGACAGGCCGCGCAGTTCGCGCCGGTGCTCATGCGGAATGGTGTCGTTTGGATCGTCGGTGCGCGTGCCGTAATAGCGGAAGGGCCCGAGCGGTTTACCGGGCAAGAACAGGCTGGCGCCGCCGCGGTAGCGGCCCTCTGCGTCATGCGGTACGTGGACTAGTAACTCGGTAATGTCCCGTGAGGTCATCTTACGCGGCCGGCCTCGCAGGTTGTTGATCTGGACGTCTTCACCGACTTCTAACTGGTCGCGCGTGAAATAGACCACGTAGTTCTCGGGCACGTGATAGCCGAGCGCATAGAAGAACCGTGCCACGAGAGCATCGGGAGCGGTAGCGATTTCCGGGTTGGTAACCGGATCGAATTTGAGCATGTACCGCCGGCCTTTGGCGTCGATGAATTCGAAGCCGGGCGTGATGCCTTCGGTCTTGGCTTTGACGACCTTCCACTTGCCGTCCATTGAGGGGGCATTGGAGTTGCCGGGCCCGCGAACGAGTTCGTCGATCGACATCGGCTTGAAGTAGTGACGGTGGGTATACCAGTCGCCGTCCATTGGCTCGCCGAGTGTGTTGATGCCCCGCGCGATTATTGGACTGCCCTTCTTCGGCTGGCCGTCGCCAGGATTCGAGAAGGTATTGATGATGAAGTCGTAGTAGTCGCTGACCTTGCGGCGCAGGGCATCCTTTACGTGGATCGGGGCCGGCTCGCGTTCCAGCGGATCGTCCGGGTAAAACTTCGCGGCAACGGCGAGGTTGGCAATCAGGAGGAGAAGGCTAATGGTTCGCATGGTCATGTCCTCCTTTAAAAAATGTGCGGGGCGCTCGATGAACCGCGCGGGCGCTGTTGCCAGATCTCGCGGAAGCGGACCCAAATCTGGAATCCCTCATGCGAGAACCCGACATCGAGGCGCAGAAAGGGGGTGTTCTTAGCGTTAAAGCGGAAGCCAAAACCGACGGCGCTTTCCATTTCGTTCATTTTGAGGCGCCAGTGCTTGGATTGCACTTGCCCGGCGTCGGCGAACACCGCCATATCGAGTCCGCTGAAAACTTCCCAGCGGTATTCGGCGCTGAAGGCGTGCATATTGGCGTCGTAAAAGCGGTAAGGGCGGAAGCCGCGCAGATCGTCTCCGCCGAGAACAGACTGCTGATAGAAAGGGACGCGATTGCCTTTAGGATTGAAGGTCTGCTGCGTTCTGGCGCGCAAAGCGAAGACGCGGCGTTTGTTGAGGATCGGGATGTATTGCTGAGCTTCCATTTCCAGGCGCTGAAAATCGTACGCACGGCCGAGCATGTCCTGGAAGTCGTCCCAGCGAATGGTGTAGTTCCCGCCGGAGCGTGCGCCGGCAGGGGTATCGCGGTAGTCGAATTGGGCGTTGAAGCCGCGGCGGAGATAGTTGGTCTGCTCAAGCATGCCGGCGACCTGAGGGTGCTGTTCAGCGGAGGATATGCGCTGTGAATGAACACCAGGACCGACGTTGGTCATGACGTAGCCGAGACTGCCGCCAATGAGCAATTTCTTGACCGGGCGGACGCCGAAGAGCATGTCGAAGGAGGTGTCTTCGAGGCGATAATTGCTGCGGCCGGTCTTTTCGGAATCCGGACCCGGCCCGTAATAGTCGAGCGAACTGTAGTTGTGATGGACGGCAGCAACGCTCCATGCCAATTTGTTCCGCGCGAATGCGGGAGCGGAGAGGCGGACCTGGCCGTTGTACCATTTGCGCAACGAGGCCTGAGTTGTGGCTTCAAAGTGCACCTGTCCGCGCACTAAGTCGTCGCGGAAGTAGTCGGGGCCGAGGGCGAAACCAGACCCGGTCGGCATACCGCCAATCTGGCCGCTCAACCCGGCATACCCGATGGCAAGCCGCTCGATGAGGCGTGCGTCCTTGATGAAAAGCAGGCGGCGCTCCCACTTGCTCTGAATGTCGGGCTCGAGCGTTTTCTGCTTGGCCTCGTGCTCCTGATCGATCAACTCAGCACGGGTCTGCGGTTGCTGTGCGGCAGCGGCCAAGGTGAGCAGGCTAAGGAAAAGGACAGTTACGAAAGACAACATAAAGAATTTCACATTTTTCGGACGGAAACACCAGCGCACGATGACATCCGAAAAAGGAGACGCGCAAAAAGCTAGACTGTAGGTCATGAAAATCACCTTTTGGGGTGCGGCGCGGACCGTCACCGGGTCGATGCACGAAGTGGAAGTGGACGGCGGCCGCTTTCTGCTGGATTGCGGGTTATACCAGGGCCGGCGGCAGGACGCTTTCGAACGGAACCGGCATTTGCCATTCGCCGGGCGGAGCATCAATGGAGTGGTGCTATCGCACGCGCATATCGATCACAGCGGGAACCTGCCATCACTGAAGCGGGCCGGCTTCGATGGACCTATCCACGCCACCAGCGCGACCATCGATTTGTGCGGCGCGATGCTGCGCGATTCCGCGTATCTACAAGTGAAAGATGCGGAGTTCCTGAATAAGCGGTGGGAGAGGCGGCGGGCGCTGCGGGCGAATCGAACTAACGGGCGCACGGCGGTGGAGCCGCTCTACACAGTCGAGGATGCCGAAGGGGCGCTCAAGCAGTTCAAAGCAGTGGAATACCACCAGCCAACTAACCTGACCGGCGAGCTGACGTTTGAGTATTACGATACGGGCCACCTGTTAGGGTCGGCAGCCACGATGCTGCGGTGGCGCAAGAACGGCAACGAACGTCGCATAATCTTTTCGGGTGATGTCGGGCGAAAGAACCTGCCGATCATTCGCGATCCGGAGGCGCTGCCCGAGGCCGACTACCTGATCATGGAGAGCACGTACGGCAACCGCCTGCACAAGCAGGAAGAGATCGTGCTGACGAAATTGGCGGGTGTGATCAACCGGACAGCGCAGCGGGGCGGCAAAATCGTGATTCCGGCGTTCGCGGTGGGCCGAACGCAGCAACTGGTGCTGTTGCTGCATGAACTCACCAATCAGAAAGCGATTCCGGATCTGCCGATTTTCGTGGACAGCCCGCTGGCGGTGAATGCGACGGAGGCCTACCGGCGGCATCCGGAGTGCTTCGACGAAGAGACGCGCCTGTACCTGGAGGATGGCAACGATCCGTTTGGTTTCCGCCGCCTCCGGTATATTCGGGACGCGAGCGAGTCGAAGGCGCTGAACGATTTGCACGGTCCGATGATCATCATCTCGGCGTCGGGCATGGCGGAAGCAGGCCGCATTTTGCATCATTTGCGCAACAATATCAGCGATCCGCGCAATACTGTCATGATCGTCGGGTTCCAGGCGGAGAACACGTTGGGGCGAAAGATCGTGGACCGGCAGGTGGAAGTGCCGATCTTCGGCGAACCGGTACGGGTGCGCGCCGAGGTGGTGACGATCAACGAATTGAGCGGCCACGCGGATCAACGGGAATTGCTGCAGTGGATGAAGCCGTTCGCGAAGTCGCTGAAGAAGGTGTTTCTGGTGCACGGCGAACCGGCGCAGTCCCTGCCGCTGGCCGAGACAATTCAGGAACTGCTAGGAGTGGAAACACACGTGCCCGAACGTGGACAGAGTTTCCGGATAGACTGAAATACTCGCATGACAAACGCCGACGTTTTGGCCGGCCGCAACCCGCGCCGCACATGGCTCGATCGCTTTTTATCGATATTCAGTACGGTACACGCCGGCGAAGGATTAACGGCCGTGCTGTTGGCGGCCAATGTTTTCGTGCTGATGGGGACTTACTACATCCTGAAAACGGTCCGCGAGCCCTTGATTCTGAACCAGCCGGGCGGCGCGGAAGTGAAGGCCTACTCGTCGGCCGGGCTGGCGATGCTGTTTCTGTTGATCATGCCGGCATACAGCGCGTTTGCGTCGCGCGTGAACCGGCTATGGCTGATTTCAGGCGTAACCGCGCTATTCATCGCGAACCTGGTGCTGTTCAGCGCGCTGGGCGCCGCGGGGGTGAAGATTGGGGTGGCTTACTATCTCTGGGTAGGCATCTTCAACATGCTGTTTGTGGCGCAGTTCTGGGCGTTTGCGAACGATATCTATACCGAAGAACAGGGTAAGCGCCTGTTTCCGATTGTGGGCGTGGGCGGGTCGATCGGCGCGGTGGTCGGGTCGCTCGCGACGAAAGAGATGTTCGAATACATCGGCCCGTTCCAGATGATGCTGCTGAGCGCGGTTTCGCTCGGAATATGCATCGTACTGACCTGGATCATTCACGTTCGCGAGAAAGGGCGCGTGGATGCGGACCGGGCGAAACAGGTCGACAAGCCGCTGGACAAGAAAGGCGGTTTCGCGCTGATTATAAGCCGCCGCTACCTGGCACTGATCGCCGCGCTGGTGTTTCTGCTGAACTGCGTCAACTCGGTGGGCGAGTATGTGCTGAGCGCATTCGTGAGAACGGCGGCACAGGCGCTGCCGGCGGCCGAGCAGGGTAAGTTCATGGGCCAGTTCTATGGCGACTACTTCACTTGGGTGAACCTCATTTCGCTCATCGTGCAATCGTTCCTCGTGGCGCGGCTGTTCAAGTGGATTGGCGTGCGCGGAGCGTTGTTTATTCTTCCGCTGATCTCGTTGACCGGTTACGGACTGCTGGCGACCATACCCATTCTGGCGTTGGTCCGCAGTGTCAAAATCCTGGAGAACGCTACCGATTACTCGCTGAACAACACGGTGCGGGCGGCGCTGTTCCTGCCCACCAGCCGTGAAGAAAAATACAAAGGCAAGGCGACCATCGACACGTTCTTCGCACGGGCGGGGGATATGTTGCAGGCGGGATTTGTGTTTGTGGGGACGCAACTGGCGCTGGGCGTTACGGGGATGGCGACGATCAATATCGTGCTGGTGAGTATCTGGCTGGCGGTGTGCGTGGGTATCTATAAGGAGCACAAGCGGCTGACGGCGGAGAAGTAGGGGTCAATGCGCCCCGCGGCCGGATAGGACGCGCGGGATGGTGCGTAGGATTATCTTCCAGTCGAGCGCGAGCGACCAGTTGTCGATGTACTCCATGTCCTTGCGCATCCAGGTTTCGAAGTCCAGGTGGTCGCGGCCTTCGAGCGCCCAGAGGCAGGTCAAACCCGGGCGCATGCGGAGGCGGCGGCGCTGCCAGCGTTTGTAATGTTCGACCTCTTCCGGAACCGCCGGCCTGGGCCCAACCAGGGACATGTCGCCTTTGAGCACGTTCCACAACTGCGGCCACTCGTCGATCGAGAACCGGCGCAACCAGCGGCCGATACCCGTTAGCCGCGGATCGTTCGGGATCTTGAACGCGATCTGCTTCTTGTTCAGGTGCTGCAGGCTTTGCTTCAATTCCTCGGCATTCTGCACCATCGACCGGAACTTATAGAACGTGAACCGGCGGCCATTCAGACCGCAGCGGATTTGGCGGAAGATCGCCGGTCCGGGAGAGGTCACCTTAATCAACAGGACAATGGCGCCCATGATCGGCGCCAGCAGAACCAAAGACGCGATGGCCAGCATGACGTCGGTGGCGCGCTTGAGGAACAGGAGAATCTCATCGTGCGGCGCGGCGGAGAAGGTCAGCAGCGGCACGGTTTCGAGGCGGTCGAGGTAGACATCGCTGTTCACGTGCGGGAAGAAATCGACGGCCACGCGGGTGCGGACACCGTCTTCGTCGCAGAGCAAAAGGATATCTTCGAGCTGGCGCAGGCGGTCGGAATCGACGGCGAAGATGATTTCGTCGATGATGTGCTTTTCGAGCAGGTTCTGCAGCCCTGCGAGGGGGTAAACGGGGTGGTCCTGGAGCCGTGACGCGGGCTGATCGCTGTGGTCGGCGAGGAAGCCGACGAAGCGAATTCCGTACCGGGCCGAGCGCACAAGCGACTCCGCCAGGCGTTGCGCACGCTGTCCGGTTCCGACCAGCAAAACAAAGTGCGGCGCACCGAACTCGCGGCGAATCCAGCCGACCACACGGCCGGCGTTCAGCCGGAACAGGCACAGCAGCACCCAGCTATACACCGCGAGCAACGCCATGAACAAACGGGAAACATCCAGGCGCAGCAGGTACTGCAGAAACACAAGCGCTGCGGTTCCCAACAGGCTTTGCTTAAATGAGTCGCGCAGAATCACCCGCGGATGGGCGGAATCGAGCCTGTCGTACACCTGGAGCCAGTAGCCCAGCACAGGCCAGGCGAGCACACACGCCCCCAGCAGCAGGCTCTTCACCGGGGGCAGGAAGTAGAACACCCGCTCAAGCGGCAGCAACTCGCGGCTTTCATAAGCGGCAGCAAAGGCCAGAGCAACGACGACCACGTCGGCTAAGGCAAACAGTAGCTTGACCTTACGATGGCTGCGGCTAAACACGCTTTGGGACTCAGGATAACAAATAGAAAGGCCTTGGTAACCTATCCCTTTGGCCCTCTCCCAGCGCTCCCACTGGATTATCCTTATTACCGCGGCCCTACTGTTCGGCCTGTCGGCTACGTCTCCGCCTTCGCTGATGGATGACGTCGATGCCGTGCAGGCGCAGATCGCACGCAACATGCTCGATTCGGGCGACTGGGTGACGGCACGGCTGAACGGCGTGGCGTATCTGGAGAAAGCGCCGCTCAAGTACTGGATGATCGCCGTGTCGTACATGATCTTCGGCGTACACGATTGGGCGGCGCGGATTCCGATGGTGCTGGCGGCCATTGGGCTATCGCTGCTGGTGGCGCGCATGGGCGCGTGGGGTTATAACGATTGTGTCGGCCGGTACGCCGGGCTGATCCTGGCCACGGCGCCGGGCCTATGGCTCTTTACGCGCATCCTGATACCCGATGTTGTACTCACCCTGACGATTGCCCTGGCGCTGTGGAGTTTCATACGGGCGCTTGAGGAAACGGCGCAATGGGCCTGGGTGTTCTGGGTTTGCCTTGCACTTGGTTTTCTGCTGAAAGGGCTGATCGCCATGGTGTTCCCGGCCGGCATTGCGGCCGTGTACCTGGCGATGACGGGACAGTGGCGAGTGTGGCGGCGGCTGCGCCCATTTTCCGGCATGCTGGTCACGCTCGCGATTGCCGCGCCGTGGGTGGTTCTGGCCACCCTTCGCAATCCGCCCTATTTCGACTTCACCATGCACTCGGCGAAGGGCGAATACCACGGCTTCTTCTGGTTCTTCTTCTTCAACGAGCACCTGTTCCGTTTTCTGAACATGCGCTACCCCAGGGATTACAACACGGTGTCGCGACCGCTTTTCTGGGCGTTCCACCTGCTGTGGTTCTTCCCCTGGAGCGCTTACGCGTACCAGGCGTTCCGCCAAAAGTTGCGACTGACCGACCGGCCGGGACGGATGCGCCTGCTGTGCCTCATCTGGGTGCTATTCATCCTGGGATTCTTCACGTTTTCGACCACGCAGGAGTATTACTCGATGCCCGCGTATCCGGCCATTGCGCTGCTGCTTGCGCTGGCGTGGCGCAGTCCCAAGTCGGAGGCGCCGGTGCGCGCCGTGGCATTCATCACCGGCCTGATCGCGATCGTCCTCGGGGCGTTGTTCGTTCTGTCCGCAAGCTATCCGACACCGGGCGATATCTCGCAGGCGCTCACTTTGAACCCGGACGCCTACACACTCTCTTTAGGACACATGCAGGACCTCACCCTGCCGGCACTCGCCTATCTACGGCTTCCGCTGCTCGTGGCGGCGCTCGCATTCGCTGGGGGAACGGCGGCGGCGCTCATGCCGCGATACCGTGTGATCGGGTTGGTGGCGATGATGCTGATGTTCACGTTCGCAGCGCGGCTGGCGTTGATCGCATTCGACCCGTACCTGGCGTCGCGGCCGCTGGCGGAAGCGTTGAAGGCAGCGCCCAAGGGAGAAGTGGTTGTGGATAACCAGTACTATACGTTTTCTTCCGTGTTCTTCTACGCCAACCTGAAACAGGCCTGGCTGCTGAACGGCAGGGTGACGAACCTGGAATATGGATCGTACGCGCCCGGAGCGCCGGACGTGTTTCTGACAGACGAGGAATTCGTGGAGAAGTGGAAATCGCCGCAGCGGTACTATCTGCTGATCGAAGGGCCGTCGGTAAGCCGGCTGAAGGACAAGGTGGAGTTAGTGGAAGTTAAGGCGGCGGGCGGGAAGTTTCTGTATACGAACCGCAAGTTATAGCGGCAGGGGCGGGCTTGGGTAACCCGCCCCTATCCTTAGATCAGTTACTACTCGTAAGTCGGAATCGAAGCGACAAAGGCGGCCTCAACCAGGAGCCCCGGGCGTAAGTCGACCCCATACTCGCCGAACGTCGGAGAATGGTCGCCGAAATACTCCTTGTAGACGGCGTTCACGGCGGCGGAATCGGCCATATCCTGCAGATACACCTTTACAGAAACAACCTCATCCTTGTTCGCGCCGACCTGTTCCAGCTTGTGATCCAGTTGGCGGAAGATCTCGCGCATCTGCTCGGCGGCGCCGCCGGGCACCGGCTCGGTTTGACCTTCCGGAATGCCCGTCAGCTCCACCTGAAGCACATTGCCGGCGTAAAAAACGGCATCACTTACGGGGAAATCAGTATGTGAATCAATATACCTGGTCATGGCTTACCTTTTCCTGCTTGGGTTTCGTTTCAGGACCACATAAGAGCACTAACTACTTGCTTGCGGCGATTGGGCCATCAGTATGGCGATTGCGATCGAGTGGATCTTTGTCTCCGGCGTTTCGGCCCGCGACAGCAGTATGAGCGGAACCTTGGCCCCGATCACCACGCCGCCCGATTCACCATTCGCAAAGTAAAGGATCGCGCGATAGAGTATGTTCGCCGCCTCAATGTCGGGCGGGATAAAGATGTCGGTCTGTTCGACCAGCGGGCTGTTGATCCCCTTACGGTCGGCCGCGAACTTACTCAACGGCACGTCCATCGCAATGGGACCTTCGACATAGGCGCCGGTAATCTGCCCGCGGCGGTTCATCATTGTCAGGGCGGCGGCATCGAGCGTCGCCGGCATATCGGGATTGACGAACTCCAGGCCGCATAGCAGCGCGAGCTTCGGTTCGGTAATGCCGATCGCATGGGCAACCTCAATCGCATTGCGGCAGATCTCGGCTTTCTGCGCGAGGGTGGGGGCGATGTTGATCGCTGCGTCGCTCATCAGCATCAGGCGATCGATGCCAGGCACCTGAAACACGATCACCTGGCTGAGCAGGCGGCCGGCGCGCAATCCGGCCTCTCTGTCCAACACACCGTGCATCAAGGCTGACGTTTTGATCTTGCCCTTCATCAGAAGGGAAGCCGTTTTGTCACGAACCAGACCGATGGCTTTGCGGAGCGCGAGTGATTCCTCGCGCTCGTCCACCAACTGATCGTCGGGAATTTTCCAGGAAACCTGTTCCGCCAGGGCTTGGATCTTCGCCTTGTTACCGACGAAGATCCCTCTGGCCAAACCGATTTCCTCGGCCGTTTTCATGGCCTCGACGACATCCGGATCGTGCGCGGCCGCTATCGCCACCGTGGCGGGGCCCTTTTGGCGGGCGGCCTCGACGAGGTCCTGCAGTCGCCGCATTACTTCACCGGCGTCTTCGCGACAACCGATTCGACGATCTGGTCGAACTCTTCCCCGCTGAGCAGCGCTTTCTTCTCGATCGAAAGCTGTTTCACCTTGGCGACGATGGCGTCCATCTCCTGCGCGGTGGCTTCGATTTTGCGCCGTTCCAAGTGCTCTTCGATGTTGGCCAGACCGCTGCCCTTGCCGAGCGCGACGTCAACACCCGGGCGGCCCACCATTTCGGGCGCGAATGGGATATATTCGAGCGGCTCAACGACGCGGCAGCGGCGATGGAACATGCTGACGATGCCGGACTCGATGTTATACAGCCAGTCGCCGACGATCGGCCGGTTCGACGGTACGGTAATGCCCGCGAGTTCCTGCACCAGCTTCGACATGCCGTAGAAAGTCTCGGTCTTGATGCCCAGGTCGACGTCGTACATGCAGCGCAGCGCCATCACCGTGTCTTCCAAAGGCACGTTGCCCGCGCGCTCACCCGTTCCGGTGATCGTCAGATGGGCGACGGAAGCGCCCGCGGCCAGTGCGGCGATCGTGTTTGCCACACCCATGCCGAAGTCTTCATGGCAGTGGATTTCGATCGGCTTGTTGAACCGCTTTACCAACTGCGCGACCACGCTCGCCACCGCTTCCGGCGTGCAACCGCCGAACGAATCGGCCAGCGTCAGCGAATCCATGTGGCCGTTGGTGGCCACTTCGTCGATCAGGTCCATGTACTCGTTCAGATCGGACCGTGTGCTGTCGATGGTGAAGAACGCGGTGTACAGGCCGGCTTCCTTCGCCGCCAGCGTGGTTTCGATCGACGACTTCTTCGCCCAGTCCATCGTCTTGCCATAGGCGTTCTTAATAATGTGCGAGCTGGACGGAATCTCCGTCACCACGCCGAACACGCCGCAGTCTTTCGCCAGTTTCACATCGGCGGGCATGCAGCGTGCAAACGAGAAGATCTCGCAGGGCAGATCGAGCGCGACGATGTCTTTGATCGCCGCTTCGTCTTCGGCCGACACGGCGGGCATTCCGGCTTCAATGCGGTGGATGCCGGCTTCGGCCAGTTTCTTTGCGATTGCCACTTTCTCCTGGCGCCGGAAGACGATACCAGTCTGTTGTTCGCCGTCGCGGAGGGTTACGTCGTGGACTCTGATTTTCGCGGGAAAGTTCAATTTCGCGCGGACTTCGGGGCTGTGGTTCCAGGGGCTTGTAAACCAGCGGTTTGTTTTCCAGGGAGTGCTCATGATAAATCCTTACAGGTAAAAGCATACACCTCTGACGTGAAAGCCGTCCAGATAATCAGGTCGGCTTGTCGCCGTTGCCGATTTCAGCATACTGCCGATTCCCTGGACAGCGTCGCCGGTCCGGCTTTCCACCAGACACGGGGAGGTAGGTGCATTATATAAGGCTTCGCCGGGTGCTTGGGGAAACAGGGGCGCGGCCGCGGGGCTCTAACCTGATGGAAGGAGGTTCGAACATGCGGCGAACTGTACTGGTGTTACTAGCAGGCGCGGGGCTGATCGGCTGCACGGGCGGCAAGGATGTAAGCCATGGCGCGCGCGAGGGGGTGGAACGGACGGGGTCGCTGACAGGGTCGACACCGCAGCCGTCTCAGAGTAACAACGAAAGCCGCGGGCCTTCGTCGGCCGAAGCCTATGGGACAAACCGGTCGTCCGGCACGGAGGGTACGCGCGGGCGGTAGGAGAGTCAAGAGCCACCGGGAACTGCGACAGCGACGGGCGCGCACCAACAACGCCCAATCAGGCAGACGCGCATTGGGTCGGGCAGGCACCAGATAGAGAGCACAATCCGGGGCTATAGCGCCACGAAACAGTGTAGAATACTTCACATGTGGTGGTCCGCTATAGTGAAATTCATCTCGCAACGCCGTCGAATTTACCCCTTTTTAGGCGTATTGCTGATTTTAGGTCTTACCCTCCCACTTTGGCTTAGCCGGGCACAGTCGTCGGGGCAGCCCCCGCTGAGAGTTGGAAGCATTCCGGCTTACGGGACCGACGGACTCGTGAAAGGAGAAGTTGCGGTTGCATCACCGGCCGACTATTGGGTCGGCGTGTACATCTTTGTCCCGGACGTGGGCTGGTTTGCGCGGCCGGGGGCATGCTTCTCTCAGGCGGTTCCAGGGCCGGACGGAAAATTCCAGGCCGACGTCAGTCAGGTCCCTTTAGACCGCGAAGCCACCGAGATCAGCATCTATGTGTTCGAGCGTCGCTTTACGCCCCCTTGTGTGAACAAAGCAGCTGCGCTTCCTTTTGCAATCGAGAGGAACGCCCTGGCCTCACGCACGTTTCAACGGGAGCCCCGATTACGAAGGCTTCGGTTTGGCGGCTTTGATTGGTACGTAAAGACGAGCGTTGTTCCGACCGGGCCCGGGCCCGAGACCCCGAACTATTTCCTGGACTCGCCTAACAACGTGTATATCGACGCGCTAGGCCGGCTGCACCTGAGAATCAGCCGTTGCGGCGACACCTGGTGTAGCAGTGAAATCTTCACAGAGAAGACCCTAGGCTTCGGAACATACAGGTTAACGGTTGAGACCGACGTTAGTAAGATTGACAGCAATGCCGTTCTGGGCGCCTTTACATGGAACCATCGGGCCGAAGCGAACCACCGCGAGATAGACATCGAATTCTCGAAATGGAGCCGTCCTGCAGAAGTCAACAACGCACAGTATGTGATTCAGCCCTATGAACAGCCCGGCAATATGCGGCGGTTCGCAATTCCCTCGGGATCAGGATCCACTACACATTTCATCAACTGGAATCGGGACCGGGTCACCTTCCAATCGCAAACGTTAGCGGGCCAATCTATTCAATCCTGGACTTACTCGAACAACATAGCTATTCCCGAGAATGCGCTCGGAACGCAGTTTCATTTGAACTTTTATTTAAACAACAGCATTCCCCCAACCACGAACGCGGAGCAGGAAGTAATAATCTCGAACTTCGGATTCTTCCCGGCCGCGCCAGAAGTCACGTTCACCAGTCAGTCTGTAACTTCTTCGTTCACCGCTCAAGCCCTGTCTGTCGCAGTGAATAGCATCGACCAGAGTTGCCGGTGGAGTGTTGTGTCGCAAACGCCGTGGGCTGAGGTGATCGACGGGGCGGGTTCCGGTAACGGATTACCGAAGATTCGCCTTGAAGAAAACACCGGACCGGCAAGAACGGCAGTGCTGCAGCTCGACTCGCGCAACTGCAATTTAGGCAATCAGTCCATCGTGACGGTCACTCAGGCTGAACCCGATTGTTCCGTCACGTTCACACCGGGGGCGCTCTATACGGACTTCCGGTCGAAAGTGGAAACAGTGGCGGTGGCATTGGCTTCCCCGGCCTGCGGCTTCACAATGTCATCGGTGGCGCCATGGCTGCGGATCATCCGGCAACCAGTCATTTCGCAGCAGGGAACGGGCACATTTGACGTGGCGGTCACGGCGAATGATGGGCAATTCCGCACGGATAGCATTCGCGCAAATCTGAGCACCTTGCCGGTGCTTCAGGATGCCGCCGGCACCGTCTTCTCAGTACATCCCTCCCCCGCCGTGGGCTGCAGAGCCACCGGCACCAAACCGGCGGTGAAAGCGTTTGCCTCTTCACCGCTACCGTTAATGCAGATTCGTTTGGGATCACCGGAAGGAGCATTAGTTGCAGAACTGCAGTCCGCTGGCCTGATCACTCTTGGTGACCGGATTTCGGATGGCAATCAACTCTACCTGGTTGGACGCAGCAATCCAGCGGATGCGAACGTCACATTGGCAGTAGCGCGGGTTTCCATACGAGACGACTGCGGAGCTGCGAGCACTGGCTTGGCAGGATCGGCGGTTGTTGACGGCGTAAGTTTCAGCAAGCCTGTTCTAGTACCAAACAGCATCGCAACTCTGTTTGGTTCAAATCTGAGTTCCGCGACCGTATCGGCCGCTGCTGGTCCGGTTGAGGAGCTTGGCGGTGTCGGGTTGCGGCTGTGTGGCGTGCGCCCGAAACTGTTTTTCGTAAGTCCCAAGCAGATCAACTTCCTGGTCCCGACAGAATGTACGGCTGGAAGGCATCGGCTTACGTTGAATGACCAGCTCATGCAGGAGGTGGCGGTCGTTTCTAGCGCTCTTTCTCTGGCTGTGGTCGGTGGAGGGGAATCTGGCGTTCCATTGGGGTTTGCAACCCTGGTGAACGGCAGCAGCCGGACAGACATACCGCTGTTCACATGCGATGACAAAGGGAGTTGCATGGCGGCAAAGATCGAGGCATCTGGCGCTAGTGACTTATACCTTGCACTATATGGAACCGGATTGGGCGACGCGGCGAAAGAGCGCATTGTCGCACGCCTCGGAGATGAAGCCGGCGAGGTCTTGTTCGCCGGACCGCATCCACAGTACCCCGGCATGGACCAGATCAACATCCGGTTCCGCGTGGATCAGTTGAAAAATGGAACCTCATCCCTGACGTTAAGGACGAATGGAATTACCTCGAACGAGGGCGTGATCAACCTGGCATTGTAAGTGCTTGTCACGGCACGTGGCAAACCTCACTCAGGTGAAAGGTCGAGGCGGAATTCGATTGCAGCGAGTGGCGGCTTCGCGTGTCAACGGGATATGCCAACCTTTACAACAAAACGCAACAACTCGCCCGCGAAGGCGCATAGCGCCCAATCCAATGCCGGATCTTCGCATACAAATCCGGACCGGAAGAAAAAGTCGAGCGGAGGCGGGGCCAAGCAGCGCAAACGCGGCGCTGCCGAATAGGCTGCACGTCCTCGCGTCCGCCACAACATGCCAATGCTATCGTGGTCGCATGTGGCGACTTCCCGCCGCCCTGCTGTTACTATCGGCATTCGCGGCGGCCCAGAACATCGCGATCAGTTCGCATACGCTTTCAAACGGGATGAAGATCCTGATTCACGAGGATCGCGACATCCCGAACGTCGCCCTGTACTTCTTCTATAAGGTCGGCTCCAGAAACGAACGGCCGGGCGCCACCGGTATGTCGCACTTCTTCGAGCACATGATGTTCAACGGAGCCAAGAAGTACGGTCCCAAGATGTTCGACGTGGTGATGGAGAAGAACGGCGGGCGGAACAACGCCTACACCAGCCGCGATGTGACCGTGTATCAGGACTGGTTTCCGGCCACCACCCTCGAAACCATCCTCGACCTCGAGGCCGACCGCATCGGACACCTGGCCTTCGACCCCAAAATTATCGAAAGCGAGCGTGGCGTCGTCTATTCGGAGCGCCGGCTGCGGGTGGATAACGATAACTCGGGACTGCTCAGCGAGAACCTGAACGCCGCCGCCTATCTGGCGCATCCCTATCACTGGCCGGTGGTCGGTTGGGCGTCGGATATTGAGACCTGGACGATCGACGATTTGAAGCACCACTTCGCCATGGGATACGCGCCGAATAACTGCGTGCTTGTGGCGGCCGGGGCCGTGAAGGAAGCGGAGTTTCTGGCGCTGGCGCGGAAATATCTCGAACCCATTCCCCGCCACGATCCGCCGCCGCCCGTCCGGACGAAAGAGCCGGAGCAGTTAGGGGAACGCCGGTTTTCGATCCGCAAGCCGGCGCAGGCGCCGTTGCTGGGAGTGAGTTACCACATACCGCAGACTACTCATGCCGATTGGTGGCCAATACAGTTATTACGCGCGGTGCTGACCCAAGGCCGCAGCGCGCGCCTCTACCGGCGCTTGGTGGAGCAGGATCAACTGGCGGTAGATATCGATGGCATGGCCGGGGAGTCGCTCGATCCCGGGCAATTCCTGCTATTCACCCAACTGCGGCCGGGCGTTGATCCCGCCAGGGCAGAGGCAGCTCTGCTGGATGAGATCGCGACGATCAGGATTAAGTCCATCCCTGATGCGGAACTTACTAAGGCTCGTAACCAGCTAATGGCAGCGTTGTTTCGAAACCTGAAGACCATCGACGGCAAGGCGAACGCGATCGGCGAGGCCGAAGTGTTCTACGGCGACTATCGCAAGATCAATACGTTTGCCCAGGACTTGCAGAAGGTCACGCCCGCCGATCTGCAGCGCGTGGCGAAACAGTATCTGCGAGACGACAAGCGGACCGTCGGCACGATTGTGCCGTCAACCGATGCGGGCGCGGAGGAGTCCGCGCGATGAGACGGCCGATGCTGGTAGCGATGCCGGGAGCGGTGCTGGTAGCGCTGCTGGTAGCGGTGGAGACGTTCGCGCAAGTGAAACTGCCGCCCTATACACGGCAAACGCTGCCCAACGGACTGGTCACCGTGCTGTCGGCCAAGCACGACGTTCCGCTGATCACGTTATCCGCCGTGATCCGCGGCGGCAATGAAGCGGACCCGCCGCCTCAAGCCGGGCTGGCCGATCTGACCGCGGAACTGCTGCGCCGCGGCACCGCGACACGCACGGCCGAGCAGTTCGCGCAGGAACTGGACTTCATTGGCGCGGAGTTCCGCACAGCGGTGGATAACCAGTCGACCACCGTATCGATCGAGTTTCTCGCCAAAGATACTGACCGTGCCCTGGAGTTATTCCTCGATGCGCTCCTTCATCCGGCCTTTGCCGAGACGGAGTTCAAGAAAGCGCGGGACCAGAAGATCGCGGCCGCCAAGGCGCTGAAGGACGAGCCGAACCGCGTAATCCCGCTCTATGCGCGCACCTTCTTCTTCGGCCGCAATCATCCCTATGGCCATCCGGCCGATGAGCTGAGCCTGTCCGCGATTACGCGCGACCAGGTGATCGGCTATCACAAGCAGCTCTATACCGCCAAGAACATATTCCTCGTCGCCGTCGGCGATTTTGCGCCTGAGACCATGCTGGCAAAGTTGCGGGACCGCGCCGCTTCCCTTCCCGCCGGCAGCCTTTATTCCTGGAAAGTCGCGCCTGCCGTGAAGTTCTCAAAGCCTGCTCTCTTACTGGTCGATGAGTCCGATGCCACGCAAACCTACTTTTCGATCGCCCAGCCCGGCATTCATTACACCCATCCGGATCGTGTGGCGCTAATGCTGGTGAACACCCTGTTTGGCGGGCGCTTCACATCCATCCTGAACGATGAACTACGTGTGAACTCAGGGCTAACCTACGGCGCTTCGTCCCGGATGCAGCTCGACCGGTTGACCGGAGCGCTGTCCATTGTTACTTTCACGAAAACGGAGACGACCACGAAAGCGATTGACCTCGCCGTGTCACTATTGGCGCGTTTGCGCGAGCAGGGCATCAACACGGAACAACTGCAATCGGCCAAGGCGTACGTGAAAGGCATCTTCCCCACCGAGAACCTGGAGACCGCGGACCAACTCGCGCACATTCTCGGCTTGCTCGAACTCTACAACCTGAACCGCGGCGAGATCGACGACCTGTTCTCGCGAATCGATGCCCTTACCCCCGAACAGGCTACCGAGGTGGCGCGCAAGTACTTCCGTTCCGACAACCTCCAATTCACGCTCATCGGCAATGCGGCCAAGATCAAGGCCGAAGTCGCCAGGTACGCGCCCGTTATCAAAGTGATCGCCATCGACAAGCCCGGCATCCGGCCGCTCGAATAGGTACAATCGTTGGGCAATGAAGCCTCTTATCCTTGCGGCCGCCCTCATAACCGGCGCCGCCCTTCTTTGGAGCGTCAGCCGCCCGCCCGATATCCCCTTTGAGAAACATACCATCGACCTCGGCGCCAATGAAACCTGCGCCATTGCCGACCTCAACAAGGACGGCAAACTCGACATCATCTCCGGCGAGAACTGGTTCGAAGCGCCTAAGTGGATCAAACATAAGTTCCGTGAGTTCCACTTCGCCAATAACTACATCGATAATTTCAGCGACTTAGCCTACGATGTCGACAGCGATGGCTGGAGCGATATCGTCAGTTGCTCGTGGTTCTCTCGCCAGCTGGTCTGGTGGAAGAACCCCGGCCGCACCCGCATGGCCTGGCATCCGCAGCCCATCGAAATGGGTACGAACGTCGAGTTTTCCTTCCTGGTGGACATGGACGGCGACGGCAAGGCGCGCGAGGTTCTCCCCCAGTTCGGTGGACCCAAAGCGGTTACCGCCTGGTACGAATTCAAAGACGGCGCCTGGAAGCGCCACTTAGTGTCCGAAAAAGCCTACGGCCACGGCATCGGCGCCGGCGACGTGAATAAGGACGGTAAGATCGACGTCCTCACTCCCGCCGGCTGGTTTGAAGCTCCCAACTGGAAGTTCCACCCCGATTGGGAAACCAAAAAGGCGCTCAGTTTCCTGTACGTCACCGACGTCAACGGCGATGGCCGCAACGACATCGTCAGCTCGAACGCTCACGACTACGGCATCTTCTGGCTGGAACAGGGCGCCGACGGCAAATTCACCGAACGCAAGATCGACGACACCTGGTCCCAGGTGCATGCCATTACGCTAACCGATCTAAACAAGGACGGCAAACCCGACCTCCTCGCCGGCAAACGCTACATGGCCCACGAACATGAACCCGGCGCCTTTGAACCGCTTGGAATCTACTGGTACGAAACCATCATGACGACCCCCAACCCCGACGCCAAGCCGGGGCTGCAGTGGGTCCGCCACGTCATCGACTTCAGCACCCGCGCCGGCGGCGGCATGCAGATCCCCGTAGCCGACATCGACGGCGACGGCGACCTGGACTTTGCCGTAGGCGGTAAGTTGGGCGTGTTCTTGTTCGAGAACAAGACCAAGTGAATCGCCCGGGCACCTGCTTCGATCAGTGTCCTAATCAGCCAAACCCGCGGTGATAGTCTGCAAGGAGCACCATGACCGGATATCACCGCGGGCGTGTTCGACCCCACTTCGTTAGCATTCTCTTTCTGTCGCCGCTCATCGCATTCGCGCAGAGCCCTGCTCCCGAACCACCCGCCGTCAAACCCGCCAGCATCACCTGCGAGGAATGTCCTTACCCTTACGCGACGTCCTACCTGCCGCTGACCCTCTACGGGCACGATGTTCGGATGGCCTATATGGACGCGCCACCGACCAAACCGGCGAACGGCCACACAGTAGTGCTTCTGCATGGCAATAACTTCGCCGGTTTCTACTTCGGCGCCATCATGGACGCCCTTCGCGGTGAAGGCTTCCGCGTCATCGTCCCTGACCAGATCGGTTACGGCCGCTCCTCAAAACCCATCATTCCGTACTACCTGTCCGATATGGCCAGGAACACCCGCGCCATCCTACAGAAGCTCAACATCGGCAAAGCCATGATCGTGGGCCACTCCATGGGAGGAATGCTAGCTGCGCGCTTCGCGGCACAGTACCCGGACCTCACCGAACGCTTGGTCCTCTTCAATCCCATCGGACTCACCGACACACGCTTCGGTGATAATGCTGCCGCGAACCCCGATCCCGACGAAGCCTATCGCCGGAACCTCTCCTCTACCTACCAATCCATTCGCGCCAGCCTCATGCGCTACGTCGCGCATAAACCCTCCGCCTGGAACGCTGAATTCGAATCCTACGCCCGTATCCGCTACGCCTGGACGCTAAGTGCCGACTGGCCTCGCCTGGCGAGGGTCCAGTCACTGATCAGCAGGCTGATCGTTCTCGACCCTGTCGTCTACGACTGGCCCCACATCAAAGCACCGACACTGGTCTACGGCGGCGCCGAAGACATGCTCCCCGGCACTGCCGCCGCATTTCAAGCCGGCATGAAGCGGATCGTGCAAGCGATTCCGAACGGCAAAGCCCGCCTGCAACTACTGCCCGGCCTGGGTCACGTACCCTTTATCGAAGACCCGCAACGATCGTTACCTCCACTAGTCGCGTTTCTCAAGGAAGACAAGTAAGCTCAGATGACGCTTAAGCGCACTGCTGGTGGAATTCTGGGAGCAGGCCGGTGATGAAGAGACATGTCCGGGATTGCACGGGCGTCCCACACCAGTGAAAGAGCTAAGACTCTTGCAGCGTTGTACTTAGGCAGGCCGCCCGCTTGGGGAAGAGGAGTTTGTGGAAAGATTTGGAGGAGCGCTTTCGCCGGCGGTGGAGGCGGTGGGATTTGTGAGGGGAAAGTGGCGAAGTGGACCGAGCGCTGCGTCGATCTGGGGGAAACGGCGAAGGGTTCAGGTGAGGCTGACCACCTCGGCCAGAAGTACTGGAGAGAGAGGGCAGGACAGAGATAACGCTAATCCTGTCGATCAGCTAGTATCAGCGAGTGACCGGATGCTGCCAAGTTTACGCAGCCACGCTGAAAACAGCTCCAACCTCAATAGTCTGGCGGTGGCTGAGCTGGAACTGGGCAATTGTGTCGAGGCCGGAAAGGCTTTTCTCCAGGTTGTCGAGACCGCTGGTGCCGTTGGATTGAGAGTTCGTTGTGGTCCCGAGGGCATCGATGAGCTTTGTGATGTCGCCCAACTCGGCTTCGCTCAATTCGCCTTGCACTGAAACGCGGGCGCTTGTGCTCGAAGACGCATGGTCCGTTTGCTCACTGTGGCTGAGCCCGATCCGCGAGGTAGTCGCCAACCGTGCGTCCGCGTTGAGCGAAATGGTGATTCGGTCACCTTCGGCTGTCTCGACCGTGAGGCTGGTTCTGCTCCGGAATCGCGCTGCTGTCGCGGACTGCTGAGCCGGCTGGCCCCCTAGCCGATGCGGAGTGTTCTGCCGCGTCGCGAATTTGTAAACGTCTTGTCTTCCCAGATCCGACTGCGGAAACCCTAAACGCATCATGCCTCCTGCAGTGCCTCATCGGCTGAGGTCCGCCCGATTTGAGCTGACCTTCCCAAAAGAAGCAGGGCGTTGGCGAGGGTATCTGCCCAAACGGGGGCAATTAGGTTCCTGGGCTCGCCGAAGCGGAGGCACCGGGCATGAGTTGTGACAATACAATGTCTCATTTCTGATACACTCATCGTGTGAGACCCGTTGTCTTCCACCCGAAGGCCCGGGAGGCCATTCGGGGGTTCCCTCGAGAAGTGCGCGATCGGCTTGGGAAGGCGCTGTATCTGCTGCAAAGCGGGGAGCAACTCGGAATGCCACTATCAAGGTCGATGCCTTCCGTTGCGCCAGGTGTTGCCGAGCTGCGGTTGCACGGCCAGGACGGCCAGTTTCGGACGTTCTATTTAGCCGCGAGATCCGAAGGCATTCTTGTTTTCCACGCTTTTGCGGAGAAGACCCGGCAGACTCCGCCATCTGAGATCGCGTTGGGAAGGCGTCGACTAAAGGAGTTGATGAATGTCGAAGAGTAGACCTGTTACTGCAAAGACACCAGAGGAATTAGCCGAAGCTCTCGGACTTAGCCGGGCTGAGTCGCAGGAGTGGCAGGTGCAGTACTCGCTTCTCAAGAAACTTCGGCAGGTCGTTCAAAGAGAGTCACTGACGCATGCGGAAGTGGCGCGGCGTGGTGGATCGTCGCGAACGAGAGTGACCGCCATTCTGAACGGAAATCTGGACAACGTTTCGAGCGACCTGCTGATCCGGTTGCTGAGCGGATTGGGCTATCGGGTGAGAGTTTCGGTATCGCGTGTGGACACGGCGGCTTAGGTGATGGTCCCCTCACCCCGCGGGTGACACTCCGCGCATTCATCTCTCAGTGCCACGGCGGGGCCAGCAGGGAGAGCCTTGCACTACCTTGGGCGGCTCACTCGTCTGCGACCAGCCCTTCCGAAGTACTTACACGGCCGGTAGACGACTCAGTATTCCGTTCGGCTTCAAACCCCACCTTCATCATGACGCTGGACAAGATCTACGCTTTGATTGAGTCCAGATCACGGATGGAGGGAAGCGATTCATGTCCAGAGCGGCTGTCGATAACAATGAGCGTTTGAAAGTCAGGCTGCGGCGGGCGGTTAAAGCAGCGCTCGTCCGGGAGGCGGCGGTAAAAAACACAGATCTGACGGATTTAGTCCTCCAGCCGGGGCTACGCGAAGCCAGGGCGGTGGGCCGTCAGGGCCGTCAGGGCCGTCAGGGACAGCCAGTGCGCCGGGATAAACCGGCATGTTGTAGGGGATGAAAGAGCCCTGCAGGAAAGGAGAAGCGACTCCATCCTGACCTCGAGTCTTGCAGCGGATGCCGCGAGGTAGACGTTGAAGCGTAGACAGAGGCAGCAGTGGGCGGGGTATCGAGCTTCGAAGATCAAGATCCGGGCGCCGACCCTGTGGCTGTAGCGGGAAGGCAACACTGGCGATTGGCGCAAACTCGCTAGCCAACGCTGGGCCCGGCGTAGTCAAAGACCCCACGCACGCCGCGAAACAGCATGCACGAGAACCGGGAGACCTCCAAGGCGCCTGCGCAAGGAGCAGGCCGGTCCGGGAAGGCCAATAACCACAATCCGGATATGCACGTCTTGGAGGAGTCGGACTGCGCCATAGTACCAATGAAGCAATCGAACAACGGGCCGTCGGACGGTCCCGCGGAGGTTGCGGAGGGAAGGGCGCGGACCAAGGAGAACGACGCAGAACCTCACAGGAGCCCGACACAGAGCGGGGAACGAATGTCGCAGGGGTTAGGCGGCGTGCGCCAGCGGGCGCGGGAGGGTAAGCAGGAACGGTTCACCGCTTTGCTGCACCATCTAACAGTCGACTTACTTCGGGAAAGCTATTACGCGTTGAAGCGGAACGCCGCCCCGGGTGGATGGCCAACGATGGGGCGAGTATGAAACCGGCGTGGAAGATCGACTCCAAGATCTCCATGGCCGGGTGCATCGTGGAGCGTACCGTGCCAAGCCGTCGCGAAGAGTCTACATACCGAAAGCCGATGGCCGGGAACGGCCGTTGGGCATTGCCGCGCTGGAGGATAAGATCGTCCAGCAGGCTATGGTGACCATCCTCAATGAGATATACGAGGTGGACTTTCGAGGCTTTAGCTATGGGTTTCGGCCTGGGCGCAGCCCGCATCAGGCGCTGGATGCGCTGAGTGCGGGCATCTACCGGAAGCGGGTGAACTGGATACTGGATGCCGACATTCGGGGGTACAGTTCATGAATGATTTCAGCAGCGGCGAATGGAGCATGGCCGAGCTCTGCCGGTTCTACGGCATCACCCGCGCGACCGGCTACAAATGGATCGAGGGGGACGAGTCAGGCGGCGTGGAAGCTCTCCGGGATCAATCCCGCGCTCCGCGCCATCATCCGAACGCCATCCCCGTCGCTACCGAAAAGCTGGTGCTGGCCCTGCGCAGACAACACCCGACGTGTGGCGCGCCGAAGATCCGCGCGCGTCTCGGCATTGATCACCCCGCAATTGGCCGTGCCGGCGGAGAGCACCATTGGCGCGATCCTCCAGCGTCACGGATTAACGATCCCGCCTAGCGCCAATCGGCTGGCCCGGGCCGCCGTTGAGATCGTAAGTCCTCTTGCGTGCCGCAGTTAGTCTTCTACGATTGGTTAACCAGCAACCATACAAATCAACCTCTAGATCATATTGCCTGCGACGCTTCCACCACATTACCTTCCCTCGCATGTTCAGAACACGTTCAGAACACGTCCAGATCATGACCCGACACAAATCGTCCGCGGTAGGCCGCTTTCATTTCGCGCATCAAATCTTCCTCTGTCGATTCCGTGAACTGATAGCTCTGGTGATACAGAATCAAGAGACCGGGACGCGCCCGCGTAGCTAGCTCCGCAAGTTGCCTGGACGAAGTATGATACTCGCGCCGCATCCGCTGCCATTCCGGGGATGATTTCGCATAGCCGGCCTCTGTGTATACCTCATGGATCAGAACGTCGCAACCATTGCACTGCTCCACGATGCTTTCAGCCGGACTCGTATCACCGGAGATGACAATTGACCGATCGGGAGTCTGGACGCGGTAGCCAAACGCGCGCGCACCCCACTCGCCATGTTTCACATTGAACGCCGTCACGGTCACGTTGCTGTCTTTGTACACGACCCCGGGTGAGATCTCGTGCACGTTGACTCGATATGCGTCGCTGGCTCCAATAAGTGTGCGCTCGTTAGGACCCTGGCGAATTTTGATGTCATCGGCCCAGGCCGCAAGCACATGAGAGGTCATGGCTTTGAGGCCCCGCGGACCGTAGACCTCCAGCCGGTGCTTTCGACCAACGACCCACGGTGTGAAGATCAGATCCGGATATCCGAGGGTGTGGTCCGAGTGCAGGTGAGTCACGAAGGCGTGTCGCAGATTGATTGGGTTGAGCGCCGCCACGCCCTTCAGTTGCGCAGCCGCGGCCCTGCGCACCACACCCGGACCGAAATCAATGAGGTATGGCTGGCCATTCACAACGATGGCAGTCGCTGGGCCCGATCGAGCGGGCGCCGGACCAGGGTTTCCCGTGCCTAAAAGCACGACCTGAGTCCGTGGTCGATTTGCCTGCGGCGTGGCAGGACGCGGTATCAGCATCAGCGCCACGCCGATACACACGGCAGCACTGGCCGTCTGAAAAGATCTAGACATAACTCCCTTTCTGCAAGTCCTGTTCAATTGCGGCGAACAGCCGCTTCTGGAAGGGCGAGCGCGCCGGAGCGCCGTACATCACCTGCGTCATGAAAACCACTGCGCCGCGACGTTTCTGGTCTATCCAGAAGAGTGTTCCTGCGGCGCCCCCGCCGCCGACGGTGCCGGGTGGTGTGAGTGGAGGGTCCGAACAAGCGTCTTTGGAGAAACGCACCATAATCGGTTCCGGTAATATGCTCGATTGCCACGCAACCCCAACACCCGCGGAGCTGCGCTCTTTAACGAACTCTTGAAGAGTCTTCTTCAACGTGGGCCAGCGTCGTTCGGTTATTCCAGGCAGAAGGGCCGAAGATCCCGAGGGCGCGAGTGCCGTCGTCACTAGTGCCTTGATGGCGCATCGGCGTCGGAGACTCACTGGCGTCATGGCTTCGAGACCTTCAACATAGTCACCGGTTTCGCAATGATCATCTCGGCTGAGTTCCTATCGGAGCCCGAACGGGCTGGCCTGGAGCGCCGTCTTGAAGTGTCCCGTCACGGACTGCGAAGGCGCCTCCAACAAGAACAAAACGGATGCCGTCGGAATAGAGCCCAGGCTGCTCAAACGTTGCGCGGTCCGTGACGCGCTCCGGATCGAAGACTGTGATATCGGCGTCTGCACCGACGCGTAGTCGTCCTTTCGACTTCATCATCGGCACACGCGCTTCCAGCCGTTTTGCCGGCAGCAACGTCATCTTGCGAATCGCTTCCTGCCACGTGAGCAGTTTTCGTTCCCGCACGTAACGTCCAAGCACCAGCGAGTACGTCCCACTGGCGCGCGGGTGACCTTTGCCTTTCTCAAGCACGCCGTCGGTCGCTATCGTCGTCATGGGGCTGACAACGCATGCATCGACCACAGTTTGCGGGATCGCAAATATAATCACCATTCCCCCGGCTTTGCGATACCGCTTGAAGCTCTCCTCAGTGAGGCGCTCACCGGTCGCGACCCACATTAGATCGCTATAACCGATTCCGAGTTTTTCCTGCCAGCCGGGATCGAGCAGGGCGCTGCCGATAGCACCCATACCCGAGCCATACACCGTGCATTCGGTTGTAATGTCGATACCGTGCTCCTGGGCATCTTCAATCATCCCGAGCACCTTTGGCAGACTGCCCAAAGCCATGCCCCCGACGTGGACAATGTGCAGAGCCGCGCCGGAGACCGCGGCGTCAGCGATGACTTCCTCCAGAGCCGTAAATACGCTCTCGGGTTCTTTTAAGCCTGCATAACGAATGTGCGGATGCAGAGATGCATGGTAAGGTGCGGCTGTACGAAACGTTTGCAGAATTTCCCAGCGCGATGCGCCTGGCATGTACTGGATGCCGAGGCCAACCGCCGGCGCCCCCCTTTCGAGACCCTTTGCAATGATCTGCTGGATTTGCGAGATCTGATCATCGGTGGCAGGATTTCGAATCGCGTCGCATTCCGGCGGGCAGGCGGGAGGCCCGCCACGATTGTTGCTCTCGGCTCCTCCCATGACGGTTCTCCGTGCGCGGGTGTGGCTCACCGCCGCTCCATAGTGGATGAGCCGCTTGCCTGTTTGCGCGGCGTACCAGGAATCGACATCAACTGTTCCACCCTCGAGGTCAAGCGCAGCCGTCACTCCGTCCATCGCGTGAGCCCGGTCGTTTTCGAGGTTCTGCCCATGCGCGTGCAGATCGATGAAGCCAGGCGCGACAATCAGGCCACGCGCATCGATCACTGTGCGGCCGGTTATCCGGTCCTGGGTGATCGCTCGAACTGTGCTGTCGGATATGCCAACGTTCCGAACTGCATCCACGTTGGACTCCGGGTCGATCACTCGTCCGCCCTGCAGAACAATGTCGTATTGCTGGGCCGCCAGACTTGGGAGCAGCAGGAACAGGAATACGATCAGCATCGACAAGCGACTACCTGCGGCGTCTGGCTTGGAGTGAATGTTCGATCGCATGGGTTTCATGGCTGCTCAATTACTAGAAGCGGCGTTTTCCAGCCCAAGACACCACGGCTTCGAAAACTTTTCTTGTTATCATGAGTGGCAAATAGGGGCTCCCTTCAACGGGAAAAGGCATGCAGGAGGCAGGCGACATCACGGGATTGCTGGCGGGTTGGCGCAATGCGGACCCGGCGACCGTGGATCGCGTCTTTCCGGCGATTCGCGCGGAATTGTATCGGCTGGCCCGGCGCCATCTCGCGCGCGAGCGTAACCACCACGCCATCCAACCTTCCTCCCTGGTCCAGGAGGCGTTCGTACGTCTTATTCCGGGCGTTGAGGCCGGATGGCGCGATCGCGTGCATTTCTTCGCTGTGGCTTCGCAGATCATGCGTCACGTGCTGGTCGATTACGCGCGCGAACAGCATCGCGTCAAACGCGGAGCGGGCGCCGTTCACATTCCGATAGACGCTGCTGTGGTGCTCTCTTCCGAGCAGGTAGAAGAGATCGTGGCTGTTGATCTCGCGCTGCAACGTCTCGCAGAAATCGACGAGCGAAAGAGCAAGGTCTTCGAGATGCGTTTTTTCGGCGGCTTGGGCGCTGAGGAAGCAGCCGAAGCGTTGGGAGTAGCGCCAAACACGGTCATCCGGGATTGGAAATTTGCTTGCGCATGGCTGCGCCGCGAACTGAGCGGCTCTGGGATGTCAGACAGTGGAACGATGGCAACAGATTGAGGAGATCTTTCATCAGGCGTTGCAACACGATCCCGCCCAGCGCGAAGCGTATTTGCGCCACGCCTGCGGCCCGGATGGAGTTCTACGCGACGAAATCGCCGGTCTGCTCGCGCATCATGAACAAAGCGCCGGGTTCGAGCCGTGGGCTGCGGCGGCAGCGGCGCAATTGATCGGCTCATCCTCTTCACTTCGTCCGGGTCAATTCTTGGGTCCGTATCGGATCGAATCGTTCATTGCTGCGGGAGGCATGGGCGAAGTCTACCGGGGTACGGACACACGCCTCAATCGAGAAGTCGCAATCAAAGTGTGCGGCGGACGATTCAGTGATCGCTTCGAGCGCGAAGCGCGAGTCGTCGCCTCTATGAATCATCCCAACATCTGCCACTTGTACGATGTTGGCCCCGACTATCTCGTGATGGAACTCGTCGCAGGACCCACACTGGCTGACCGGATTGCGCAAGGCGCTCTGCCACTTCAGGAAGTCTTGCCCATCGCGCGTCAGATTGCTGAGGGGGTCGAGTCCGCACATGAAAAAGGAAGCATACATCGCGATCTCAAACCGGCGAATATCAAGATCACTCCAGACGGCGTGGTCAAATTGCTGGATTTCGGGCTGGCGAAAGCGGGGGACGAAACCGCCGCTTCTGACGATTTCGCCGGCTCACGGAATGTGCCGATATCCGCCCCCAGTTCCGGCATAGTTGTGGGCACAGCGTCGTACATGAGTCCGGAACAAGCCACCGGCAAGCCCGTGGACAAACGCTCGGACATTTGGTCTTTCGGCATCGTGCTCTACGAAATGCTCACAGGCCGGCGTGCATACGAAGCCGGGGATATGTTGGCCACCCGCGCCGCAGTGCTGACGCGCGACGTGGACTGGAAAGCGCTGCCGGCGGATGTGCCGCCGAGACTCATCGCCCTGTTGCGCGACTGCCTCGTGCGCGATCCCAAGCAGCGACTCCGCGATATCGGCGACGCACGCCGAGTGCTCGATCAGATCATCGCGGGAGCGCCAGATCCGGTAGCAGCGATCTCATCAGAGCACCCGCACGCACGGCGCTGGGGTGTTCGAGTGCTGCCGTGGAGCGTGGCGGCCATTGCGCTCGCGGTCGCCGCGGTGCTTACATTCGTTCACTTCCAGAAGAGGCCCTCGACACGGCCACGCGTTCAATTTCAGGTACATGCTCCGGAAGGAACTTCGATCGTGGCCTTTGCTCTCTCCCCGGACGGGCGGCACCTCGCGTTCTCGACCGGCGACCCCTACAGTGGCGTGCAAGGCGCTACCAGTAAACTGTGGCTCCGCCCGATTGATTCGACGGAAGCGCGCGCGCTGCCGGGCACCGAAGGAGTCAGCGTTCTGCCGGACGAGTTCTTTTGGTCCCCCGACAGCGAGTTCATCGGCTTCGTCACTCAGGACGCGAAACTGAAGAAAATTTCCGTCAACGGCGGTCCCCCGCAGATACTCTCCGACGTGACGCCAATGGCGTCTGGCACTTGGGGCAAGGACGGAACCATCCTGGTCGTCCGCGGTCCGGGCGCGCCAATCCAACGTGTCCCGGAGACCGGCGGCGTGCTGGTCAACGTGACCAAGACAGATGGACATCCGCTGTTCCAGCCGCAGTTCCTCCCGGACGGGCGTCACTTTCTCTACTACATGAACAGAGTCAGCCCTGAGGCCGACGGCGTGTATGTAGCGTCGCTGGAAGGCAACGCGCCGGCCAGGCGGCTTCTGCCCGACAGGACGGTCGCGAAGTTTATCCCTTCCGGGGCGTCGAGCCGAAGCGGATACCTGCTGTTCGTCCGTGAATCGACGTTGATGGCTCAGCCATTCGATCTGGACACGGTCGCATTAACCGGTCGGATGTTTCCTCTCGCTCAATCGGTCGGTCGTTTCTCCGTTTCGCAGAACGGTGCGCTCGCCTGGATGGCGGGCAGCCCGATGTCCCGTCGGGAGCTTCTGTGGGCCGATCGCAGCGGCAGACAACTCGAGGTTGCGGCTGCGGCGGCAGACTACCGCTCCGTGCGCTTGTCCCTGGACCAGAGGAGCATTGCGTTCGATCGGAACGAGCAGGGGAATAGCGATGTTTGGGTCACTGATCTGGCGCGGAGCGTGGTCTCCCGCATTACCTCTGATCCCGCTCCGGACCGTCTTCCCATCTGGTCTCCGGATGGACTTCGGATTCTCTGGGCGCGCCGGATTCTCTCGTCGGGGCCCAGCGGCAACATGGACCTGTTCATCAAAGCCGCGAGTGGGACGGGCGAGGATGAAAAGCTCATCACGACCGGCGCCACTTTTGCCTTTCCAAACGATTGGTCACGCGACGGCAAGTTCGTCCTGTATCAGCTGCTGGCAGACAAGACCGGGTTTGACCTCTGGATATCGCCGCAAAGCGCGGGCGCCGCGGGGGAACCAACGAAGCCTTTTCCTTACCTCGCTTCTCTCTTCAACGAGAGCTACGGGGTGTTCTCGCCGGATGGGCATTGGATCGCGTACGAGTCAGACGAGTCCGGCCGGCCAGAAGTTTACGTGCAGGGGTTTCCGCCGACGAATCAGAAGGTGAGGATTTCCGTGGGCGGAGGTACCGATGCGGCATGGAGCAGGAACGGCGAGCTGTTCTATCTCGCGGCGGATCGAAATTTAACGGCCGTGCCGTACCGTGCGACAGCGGCGACCTTCAAGCCTGGCGCGGCCAAAGTGTTGTTTCCAGTTCCGGGTACCGGCCGACATCGCAGCTATGCCGTGAGCGGTGATGGCAATCGTTTCCTCATCGGGAAGCCCGTCGATGAAAGCAGTGGTGAGCCAATAACGTGGGTCCTCAATTGGCTCGACGAACCGACACAGCGTGTACAGTCGAAATAGCGTTTCGCACCACTATGGCCGTCAGGGAAAGCCTGCTGGCGTGAACCCTGGTGGTGAGACGTGGCCGGCAGGGACGGCCGGCAGGGACACCAGTCCCACCTGCGAAATCATTGGCAGTTTTCGAGCTTCGCCTTCTCGGAACTCGTCTGCCATTCTTCGATAGACCCTCCCCCAGGCAGCGCCCCTAATTTCTTGCTATCTCCTTGCAAGTAAAAGACATATGCATCGCGCCGGCGATCCTCCGGAATTTTGCTCTATTCCGCTGTTTTCGCGTGATTCGACGAACCGACTTGTCCCCAACTCGCCACCAACTCCAAACACGACCAGAACTTTATCCCCACCATCCGCGTTTACTCGCGTTTATCAGCGGCCCAATTCAGTTTCCGCTCGCCAGCCGCTATGCCGCACCGTCCCGCCCAGTCCGCGCCCCCCAGAATTCCTCTTTGCGAACTTAGCGCCTTTGCGAGCCATTCGGAGCTCTGAAAGCCGCCTACCCCAAGGCGCAATGCACATCAATCGGCCACAAAACCCGTTTAGCTAACAGCTAACAGCCAACAGCTAACAGCACCTATCGGCTATTCGCCCATTTTTCGCCTCACCCGAAAAAGTTCGTTCACAAACAATTGAAATTTATTTTTGCCCTCATTTCAAAGCTTTGCGGAAAACCTCAGGGGGGCAAAAGAGATTCCCACGCTAATATCGCGCACGGAAGGGCTCTTATGGCCATCAACGCGGAACAACACGTAACGAATAACGGCGGCGGCACGAACAGCGAACAACAACAGCAACCGCAAACCCGCAAACGCTTCCTCCAAATCCGCCCCAACGTCCCGCTCCCGTTCCTCTCCTCCCTCTTCCCATGCCTCCGCCACCGTGCCGACACCGCAACTCCTGCCACCCCTCCGCCTGCTGCTCCAACGCCGTCCGATCCTCCTGCCCCCGCCGAGACTCCAGTTGCTCCCGCACCCATCCAACCCACCCCGAACTCCAACGACGTCCTGATGTCTGTCGAGGACTTCGCGCGCTTTGTCGATGCCGCAGAGGACCTCTTCAAACCCGTCCCCCAACTCTGGCATGGCTTCCTCCGCCTTCTCGAATCCTTCCTGCCGCCCTCTCCAGCGGCGGCGGAGGGCTGACCCTAAATGACTTCTCTACTCACCAAACACCGCGACATATTGCCAAGTACACCCCCGGCATCTGGAACCAGTTCCTGCAGATCACCAGCGACTTCATTGCCGCCCACAACCCCTCCTCCAACCAGCCCAACCCATCCCCCGCCTGAACAACCCGGCGCGGCGGCAGGAAAAACCGGCCGATGAAAAAAATACGGAAAACGAACCCGGCTAAGTCGTTGAAAATATGCAAAACCCGCAGCCACCGGCTAGAAGCTGATACTGGACGGCTGCTAGCCATCGAGTTCAACAAGCAACAGAACCGCAACTGTGAAGGCGCGGACCTCGAAGGAGGAAGTTATGACGACTGAGAGAACAATGACGACTGAGAGAAAGAAAGAAACCGCCCGTGCCAACGGCGCCAAATCCCGCGGACCTGTCACGTCCAAAGGCAAAGCCCGCTCTTCCATGAATGCCACCACGCACGGCCTCACCGCCGAAACCGTGGTTCTGTCCGGTGAATCCGAGCAGCGGTTTCACGCGCTCCTGGAATCGATGCTCGAAGCCTATGCGCCATCCAGCAATTACGAGGTCTCTCTGGTCGAGAAAATGGCCGCCCTCAACTGGCAACAGGATCGTCTCCTCGGCATCGATACCACGACCCTCGCCGTCCAGATGGAAGTCATGGCGCCTGCACTTGAAGCGGAACTGGAACATCTCTCCCCTCCCGCCCGCATTGCGCTCGCCTACCGCGACCTCTCCGACCACTCCCGCGTCCTCTCTAACCTCGACCGCCACGCCTCCCGCATCCGCCGCCAGTTCAACCAACTCCGCACCGAGCTTCTAGCGCTCCATACGGCGCGCAAACCACCCCAAACAGAACCCGGAGTGTCAACGACGGGTTGCACAACCAACCCGTCGTTGTGATCGGCGACAATTAGATTTCCCGGTCAACGACAATTAAAATTCCCTACTAACGACAACCATCAACGACCATCTAGGTTCGCGCCGGAAGACGCGGACAAGATGGTGACCGACGTACAAGTCAGGAGGTTGAAAAGGTTGTCGAAGATGGAATCCACCCAGGAGTTAGCCGCCGCAAAGGCGGGCATGGACGTGAAGACCGCGCGGAAGTATCTGGCCGACGGTCGGATGCCGAGTGAGAGCCGGCCGGAGAGAGACTGGCGAACCCGCGAGGACGCCTTCAAGGAGTTTTGGCCACAGATCCGCGAGCAGATCGGGATGAATCCCGGCCTTGAGGCCAAAACGATATTCGAGGCGTTGCAACGTGAGCACCCCGGCCGGTTCGCCGATGGTCAGTTGCGAACGCTGCAGCGGCGCATCAAGTGCTGGCGTGCGACCGAAGGCCCGGGTCGCGAAGTGTTCTTTACCCAGCAGCATGTCGCCGGCCGGTTGGGCCAGTCCGACTTTACGCGCATGAATGAACTCAACATCACGATCGGCGGGCAGAGCTTTTCGCACATGCTGTACCACTTCGTGCTGACCTATTCGAACTGGGAACACGTTACGCTTTGCTTTTCCGAAAGCTTCGAGAGTCTCAGCGAAGGCCTGCAGAACGCCCTCTGGGAACTCGGCGGCTCGCCGGCGGAGCATCGCACCGACCGCCTGTCGACGGCAGTCAACAACATGACCGATGAGAAAGAGTTCACGCGGCGTTACGGAGCTTTGCTGGGGCACTACCGCATGGAGGGCCAGAAGATTCAAGCCGGTAAGGCCAACGAGAACGGTGACGTCGAACAACGGCATTACCGCTTCAAGCGCGCGGTCGATCAGGCGTTGCTGCTGCGCGGCAGTCGGGACTTCGCCTCCAGCGAAGACTATATGCGTTTCCTCCGATTGCTGCTGGCTCAACTCAACGCTGGACGCAAAGATCGTCTGAAGACCGAAATGCAGTATTTACGGGCATTGCCCGAGCGGCGGCTGGAGAGCTTTAAACGGGTCGATGCGCGAGTGGACTCCGGCAGCCTGATCTATGTAGACCGCAACGTGTACTCGGTGAACAGCCGTTTAATCGGAGAAGAGGTCCAGGCTCGGCTTTCCGCCGACACGGTCGAGGTCTGGTACGCCGGTCAGAAGGTAGAACAGATGCCGCGGCTGCGCGGGCGCGGAAAGCACCGCGTCGACTACCGGCACATCATCGACTGGCTGGTGCGCAAGCCGGGCGCCTTCGACAACTATCGCTATCGCGAAGACCTGTTTCCCACTAGCCGGTTCCGCATAGCGTGGGACGCGTTGCGCGAACTGATTCCAACTAAGGCCAATCGACGTTATCTGGAGATTCTGCAACTGGCCGCAACAGAAGGCGAGGCGCGTGTGGACGCAGTGTTGCGGCACGTGCTCGAACAGGGTGAGATTGGTGAAGGGAAGCTAAGCATCAAAGTCTTGGAGGAATTGCTGGTTGCGGATTCGGTGTTGCCGGTGACCGACGTCGCAGTGGCCGAGATCGCGCTGGCCAGTTTTGACGAGTTACTGGGCGGCTCTGGCGAGGTTCGGCAATGAGTGCTGCACGCGATGTCAAGCAAGCGCTCAACGGGTACCTCGGAGAACTCTACTTGCCGGCGATCCGCGAGTGCTTTGAAGATAAAGCGCGCCAGGCGGAACGGGAGACGCTCAGCTACGAGCCGTATCTGCTGGAGTTAGTAGAGCGGGAATGCCAGCAGCGGCGTGAGAATCGCATAGAACGGTTGCTGCGCGCGTCCAAGCTGCCTTTAGAGAAGACTCTCGAAAGCTTCGACCTGAAACGACTGCCCACGAAGGCCGCCCGACAAGCCAAAGCACTGCTGGATGGCACCTTTCTGGACCGCAAGGAGAACGTGCTGGCCTTTGGCAATCCGGGCAGCGGAAAGACGCACTTACTCTCGGCGGTCGGGCAGGAACTGATCCGCTTGGGGCGGCGGGTGGCCTTCGCCACCTGTGTCCGGCTTGTCCAGGATCTTCTGCGAGCCAAGAAAGAACTATCTCTGAGCCGGGCCATCAAGAAGCTGGCCTACTACGAGGCGCTCGTGATCGACGACATTGGCTACGTGCAGCAAAGCCGCGAGGAGATGGAGGTGTTATTTACACTGCTGGCCGAGCGTTACGAACGTGGCAGCGTGCTCATCACTTCCAACCTTCCGTTCTCCAAGTGGGAAAACATCTTCAAGGACCCGATGACCACGGCCTCGGCCATCGACCGGCTGGTGCACCATAGCGTGATCCTCGAACTCAACATCTCGAGCTTCCGCATGGAGCAAGCCAAGCAGCGGAAGGCTGAAGAGTAATGACGGCTCCCCGCTCAAAAAGGAAATGGTCATTTCTTGATCTGGAGGCTCTGCCTCCAGACCTCCGGGATTTAACGCTTTCATGCCATCCCAGGCTCTCAAGGCGAACGCCAGGGGCGGATTCGCTCCGCCCCAAGCCTGGTCTAGCCCCGGAGTCAGCGCTCAGGTTGCATCCCTGCAGAGCCTTATCCTCTGCTCCGGTCCTGCCCA
>JADLDI010000049.1 GCA_020846745.1 Bryobacterales bacterium
ACGGGTGTAGTGGCTTCGATGAGGTCGCTGTGGGCCGAGACTCATCGCTGCCGCTCGGGCTCTGAATCGGGTGCGGTGAGTAAGTTGGATATCGTGCGGCTTGAGTAAAGAGAGTTATGGAGCAGAAAGAAGTTGGAGTTAATTTCGGAGTACAGCCAAATGCCTGCCAACATTGCGGCAGAGCTGGGTTAACTCGAGTTTTCTGCCACGAAACGTCAGAATCTGACCATATAGGTACTTACGGTTGCGGTTCTGTTTCCGGAGCAGTGCGTGTTTGCAATGCGGCCCGCGCCCTTACGGTTGCGGTTCTGTTTCGGGCCGGTGGCAAGGAACGAACTTACTTGGCCGGCTCGCCGTTCATGGCCCGGAAGAGCCATGCCTGGGCCATTCGGAGTTCGCGGCCCACGGTGGCGACGGAGATGTCGAGGGCCTGGCCGATTTCTTCGATGCTCAGGCCGCCGAAGAAGCGCAGCTCTACGACTTTGGCTTTTCGCTCGTCGAACCCGGTCAGCTTGTTGAGCGCTTCATCCAGGGCGAGTAGATCCTCGGAGCGTTCCTCGCTGAATACCGTTGCGTCTTCGAGCGAGACCTTTTTGCCATCGCCGCCGCGTTTGGCGGCGCGGTGGGCGCGGGCGTGGTCGACGAGGATTTGCCGCATGAGCTGGGAAGCGACGCCGAAGAAATGGGCGCGGCTTTGGAACTGCGGGGTGTTCTGGTCCACCAAACGCATGTAGGCCTCATTGATTAACGCTGTGGGCTGCAGCGTATGGTCCGGACGTTCCCGCCGCAGATAACTCCCCGCCAAACGCCGCAGTTCCTGGTACACGACCGGTGTCAGCGTGTCGAGCGCCGCCTTATTGCCCTGCTTCCACTCAACCAGTAACCGTGTCAGGTCCTGCGTTTGGGAATCGCTCATAGTATCCGATGCTATCGTAAACCTTGTATGCGGGCGATAGCGATGTTGGTGGCGCTCGTCACCACCGGCTTAGCGCAGGATTTCTCAAATATTAAGGTCGAAAAGGTAGTCGCCGGCTACACTTACGTGGAAGGACCCGCGTGGTCGCCCGACAACTTCCTGTATTTCTCCGACGTCCCCACGAATCGGATTCTGAAGGCCGGCGGCGCTGAGAAGCCCGTTGTGGTTCGCGAAAATTCCGGCGGAGCGGTCGGGAACGCGTTCGATTCGAAGGGCAACCTGTACAGTTGCGAAACGCGCGGACGGCGGGTAATCCGGATGGACAAGTCGGGGAAGGTCGAGGTCCTGGCCGGCGCCTACGAAGGGAAGCTGCTGAATTCGCCGAACGAAGTGGTGGTTCGCCGCGATGGTCACGTGTATTTCACCGACCCTGCTTTTGGCAATCAGGCGGACACCCGGGAACTCGATTTCTACGGGATCTACCACCTGCCGCCGAAAGGTCCGCTGACGCTGGTGGCCAAGCCGAAGGGCCGGCCGAACGGCTTGACGCTATCGCCGAACGGCAAGATCCTGTACGTCGCTAATACCGACGAACGAAAAGTCTACGCGTACGACTTGGACAGCAAGGGGGTGGCGGCGAACGAGCGTGTGTTTCTCTCAAAGACCGACGGCCCCCCCGACGGCCTTTGTGCCGACGAGAAGGGAAATCTTTACGTCGCGGCGCGCAACCTGTTCGTCTATTCACCTGAAGGCAAACAGCTTCATGTGGTTGAATTCGCGGAAACTCCTCGCAATTGCGTGTTCGGCGACGGCGATTTGCAAAGCTTATATGTTGCGGGGTACACGTCGATCTACCGCATCCGCCTGAACGTAAAAGGAGCCACTCAACATTAACGCCGCGACGCCCGCAAACAAGTCTGCCAAGATAAAGGACTCGCGCCGCTATCCGCCGCGCCCCATCCTGGGCGTGGGCGCGTTGATCTTCAAACGGGAATCGATCCTGCTGGTGGAACGCGGCAAGCAGCCGTTAAAGGGGTACTGGTCGCTGCCCGGCGGCGTCCTTGAAGTGGGCGAACACCTGGCCGACGCCATCAAACGCGAAGTGAAGGAAGAAACCGGACTCGAAGTGACCCCTGAATCCGTGTGCGAGATCTTCGAACGCATTATGCGCGACAAGAACGGCAAGCCCGAGTATCACTATGTGCTGGTGGACTATGTGTGCAAGGTCGCCGGGGGCGAGTTGCTGCCGGCCGACGACGCGTCGAAAGCCGAATGGGTTCGCCGAAAGGACCTGCCGAACCGCAAGCTGACCGAGGGTACCCTGGAAGTGATAGAGCGCGCGTTTGAAGTCCGCGCTCGCAAGGCATGAACTTTACTTCCGCCGGCCTTCTGGAATTTGACGCCCTCAAAGCCCTAGTGGGGCGCTACGTGTCCTCACCCGCGGGACATGCGGAACTCGACAAGGTGCACCCGCAATCGGACCGTGCGGCGGTGGAAGAGGTGCTGGGTGAAACCGCCGAAGCGATTGCCTATCACGTCGCATCGACCCAAACGCAGACGACGCAGCGCGGCGCGGCCGTCCGCCTGCACTTTGACGGGCTACCCGATGTGGCGCAGCATGTCGCCAAGTTGCAGATCGGCGGCGTATCGCTCGAAGGCCTGGAGATCCGCGAGATCGTCAGCATCCTGGACCGTGCGTCCGAAATTCGCGCCACGCTGCTCGCCACCGGCGGCCGTTACCCGCGCCTCTCCGCCCGCGCCTCGCGCATCGCCGAGTTCCGGCCGCTGCTCAAAGAACTGAGCGGGAAAATCGAACCCGATGGCACCGTGTCGGACCATGCGTCGGTGGCACTGCACCGCATCCGCCGCGACATCGAACGGCAGCAGCGCTCGATTCAGGAATCGCTTGAGAAGTTCATGCGGTCGCACCGCGATGAAGGCATCCTGCAGGACGAGTACGTCACCTTCCGGAACGACCGGTTCGTGCTGCCCGTGGTGGCGGGACAGCGCCGCAAGGTGGACGGCATCATCCACGCCGCGTCGGGCACCGGCCATACGCTGTTCATCGAACCGCTCGAAACCGTGGGCCTGAATAACGATCTGGTCCGGTTGCGCGAACAGGAGATGCGCGAGGTGTACCGCATCCTTGCCGACATTACTGACCATTTGCGCAAAGCGGCCACCGATATCGCCGCCGCGGTGGAGGTGCTGGGCGAACTCGAACTCTCGTTCGCCAAAGCGGACTTCGCCGCCGACTACTATTGCGTCATCCCCAAGTTCTCGCCCGTATCGGCCCCGCGCCTGTCGGTGAAGAACGCGCGCCACCCGCTGCTCGCCGCCGTGTTCCGCCGCCAGCGCAAATCGGTGATCCCGCTGAACCTGACGCTTGAACCGGACACGCGCATCCTTTTAATATCCGGACCGAACACGGGCGGCAAGACGGTCGCCTTGAAGACGGTGGGCCTGTTCGCGCTGATGGCGCAGTCGGGCCTGCCGGTTCCCGCCGATGAAGCGGAACTGCCGCTGTTTGAAGAGGTGTTGGCCGATATCGGCGACCAGCAGTCGATCGAGCAAAGCCTTTCGACCTTTTCCGCCCACATCACGCGAGTGCGCGAGATCGTCGCCCATCACGGTCCGCATTCGCTGGTGCTGTTGGACGAGCTTGGCCGTGCCACCGATCCCGATGAAGGCGGCGCGTTGGGCGTTGCGGTAGTCGACCGTCTGCGCCGCGCCGGATCGTTCGCCCTGGCATCGACTCACCTGCTGCAGCCGAAGATCTACGGCGCGTCCACCCCCGGCGTGCTCAACGGGTCCATGAGCTTCGATGAAGAGACGCTCGCGCCCACCTATGTATTGCGCACCGGCGTCCCCGGCGCATCCGCCGGACTTCACATCGCCCAGCGCCTCGGTCTTCCGCTCGACCTGATTGAACAAGCCCGGTCGCGCCTGTCGACCGCGCAGCAGGACCTCGGCCATTTCCTCAAGCTCTTGGAAGAGCGCCTGAACGCCGCGACCAAACTGGAACAGGAAGTGGCGGCACTGAAACGGTCGCTTGAACAGGAGAAGGCAACGCTTGCCGCCCAATGGGAAAAGCGCGAAGCGGCCAAACTGCGCGAGTTAGAGCGGCGCACGGAAGAGGTGTTGCAGCAGTTTGAGTCGCGCGCCAATCAGACCATCGACCGTATTGCCGAATCGGGCGAACAGAAGAAGTTCACCGCGCAGTCGCTCCGCCGTGTCGCGCAAACCAAGCGCGAACTGCGCGAAGAGGTCGCTTCCACCCTGAGCGCCACGCAACGCAATCCCGACCAGCCGGCCAAACCGCCGTTGCAGGAAGGCATGCGCGTGAAGTTGCGCGGCATACGCGAACCCGCCCGTATCCGCCGCCTGCTGCAGAACGGCGCGATCGAGGTGGAAGCCGGATTCCTGAAGCTGCAGATCGATGCGGACGAGGTGATCGAGGTGTTGCCGGAAACGCCCGAATCGGCCAAGCTCCCCAAGGGCATCTCGCTCCATACGGCGCCGCGCGGCGAAATGTCGTTCCGCGAGCTGAACGTCATCGGCCGGCGCGCCGAAGAAGCCACCGACGAGGTGGACAAGTTTCTGGACAGCGCCGCGCTCGCTTCCGTCACCCGGACACGTATCGTGCACGGCCACGGCAAGGGCATCCTGAAGCACGCCATAGCGGACCTGCTGAAGAAGCATCCGCTGGTGGAGAAGTTCTATGACGCCACTCCGCAGGAAGGCGGTACTGGAGCCACTATAGTAGAACTACGCGAACCCTAGCCATGTCGAAGCTCGCCGTTGCCCTGGTTGCCGGTGCCGTGGTTGCCGGTGCGGTGCTGGCACAGTCGCCCCACAACTGGCCGCAATTCCGCGGACCCGACGCGCTCGGCCTGGCCGCCGGCACGGCGCCGCTGTTCTGGAATCTCGACGCTAAGTCCGGTCCGGTGCGTGGACTGAAGTGGAAGACGCCGATTCCCGGCCTGTCGCACTCGAGTCCAATCGTTTGGGAAGATCGCCTCTTCGTTGCGACGGCTGTCAGCGGATCGGGTAACGCTCCGCTTCGCGTGGGTCTTTATGGCGACGGCGATTCCGCCCAGGACAACGGCGTGCAGTCGTGGAAAATCTATTGCCTCGACAAGCGCACCGGCGAAATCGTCTGGGAGCGCACCGCCTACAAAGGCGTACCCAAAGCCGCCCGTCACACCAAGGCGACCCACGCCAATACGACGCTCGCCACCGACGGCCGCCGCATCGTCGCCTTCTTCGGCTCCGAAGGCCTCTACGCCTACAACTTCAGCGGCAAGGAACTGTGGCATAAAGACCTGGGCGTGCTCGACATCGGACCCATGCCCGAAGATCTCTCGTGGGGCTTTGCCAGTTCGCCGATCCTTTATAACGACACCGTAATCATCCAGGCCGACTCGAAGCGCGAAGCGTTCGTCGCCGCCCTCTCCGCTAAAGACGGCCGCGAACTCTATCGCACCTCGCGCAAGGGAGTCTCGGAACGTAGCTGGTCCACGCCGGCCGTAGTGGAGCATTCGAAGCAGGTGCAGATCGTGTGCAACGGCTGGCCGTACATCGCGGGGTACGACTTCAAAACCGGCAAGGAATTGTGGCGGCTGAAATCCGGCGGCGATGTTCCGGTGCCGACGCCCGTATTCTCAAACAACCTGATCTATGTAGCCAACGCGCACGGCGGACCGTCGCCGCTCTATGCCATCCGCCCCAATGCCAAAGGCGACATCACGCCGCCATCGCCTGCACGGTCGAGCGCCGGTGTCGCCTGGAGCGAACCGAAAAACGGCGCATACATGCAGACGCCGCTTGTGACGGGCGGCATCGTCTATAGCGCATCGGACCGCGGCATCCTCAACGCTTACGACGCCAACACCGGCCAGCGGTTCTACCAGCAACGCCTCACCTACGCCCCCTCCGCCTTCACCGCTTCGCCGGTCGCCGCCGAAGGCAAACTCTACTTCACTTCTGAAGAAGGCGACGTGCTGATCGTCAAAGCAGGCGCGGCGTACGAATATACGGGCATCAACCGGTTGGGCGAGGTCACGCTGGCCACGCCCGCGATCTCACAGGGCGTGATCTACTTCCGCACGCGTTCGAGCGTGGTGGCGATTTCGGACCAGTAGGCCGCATTCGCAGTAACAGCCTATACCTACACTCTAAGCAACGACGGTAAGTACGCGATCGTCGAGTTCGTTGCTCGCGACCGCCGAACGTTTGCCCCGCTTCTTAACTCCGGCCGCTGCGATAACTCCTGTGCTGCACGCTTGCCCAAGATGTTGCCAACACGGGTAACCGACCGTGAGGGAGTGTGCAAAAATCCGGAACACCGCTCCCTTGCGGTCGCGGCTCGGTTACATGCTGCTTGTTTGCTATGGTTTGCCCGAGCCAGAGGGCGCACTGAGTCGCATTCTCGGCGTCAATCCAAGTTACACCCTACACCCGTGCCACGGCGCGTGAACCCGCGGCCGGCGCGCGTAACCCCCCGTGAGCGCGATCACCCTCTCCGTTGCACTGACCAACAACCTATCGGGCCAACTATCGATGTGAATCGGCGGGTGTCAGCTCTCTTCCCCAAAACCGGCTCTCGAACCAACTCTTCGGGGTAATACGATTAATCAATCCAGGGTTGCTTCAAACGGCTACCCTGGTAGGAGTCAGGCGCTCTTGATGCACGAAATCCTTCACAACGAATTATGAAGAGCCTTGGAATCAAGGACGCACACAAGCCACCGAGTTCTGCCATAACCGATTGGTTGCTAAACAATTGCGTTAACGGGAGGGGTAATGACTAACTGGACCCGTCAGCTATCTAGCATTAGCTTAATACCCATCTTAGAAGTGTTGCTTTCGCTGACAGCTACATTCGCTGTCGCGAGAGCCGATACCGCTTTGTTGGTCGAGTTAGTCGACCAGAGAGGTGAGCGCATTTCTGGAGAAGTTGAGATCCAAAGCCTGGACTCCGGCAATCGTCAGGCTCGCCAATTCCACTCCGGCACACTGCAAACGATTCCGCAAGGAACGTATCGGGTAACCGGTCATGCGCGAGGATTTGCGCCGGCCAGGCGCTTCGCCGATTTATACGGCAAGAGTGTTGCCTTGAGAATCGGCCTCAACGTAGCGCAATCCATTGATGAGGAAGGAGTGTCGCTTACCGGTAGAGTTCTACTACCGAGTTACGCAGCAGTGTGGCTGAAACTGATATCCCTTGTCAACAACCATCCTGCCGTCGATCTCCCTTTACGGCGCGACGGGTCATTCTTGTTTTCAGGCCTTGCGCGCGGCGAATACGTGCTTCTGATAATCTCCGGCAATCAGTTGATCCGCGCGCACCCCGTTTCATGCTTCAGCAACGAAGTTCTGACATTGACAATCACCGAAACCGCCGTTAAAGGCGGTAAACGGGGACCGCGGCTGAAAGCTCGAAAGCTAGTTCGGGAGCGGCTGGATTTTCAGGGGCTTTGATTCGGAGGCGCGGTCGCGGAGGGTTACTTTTTCGGCTTGTTTTTCGAATTGTTCGATGTATTTGGGGTCGAACTCGGCGCCGCGTTCGTGATCGTCGAGGGCAAAGAGCAGGTAGTCTCCGGGCGGAATGCCGCGGAAGTGGTAGGCGCCGGACCGGTCGGCGTTGACGGTTTTGTAGAGGTCGATTCGCTGGCGGTCCGTTGCCGGGATCAGGAGCACCACCGTGCCGGATTGGGGATTGCCGTCGGGGTTGGTGGCGGCGCCGGTGATTTCGGCGCCGTAGGGGCTGACGGTGATATCGAGATTCCCGGAGGGGCTCGAGTTCAGGTCGAGACCGCCGGCGAGGACATCGGCTTCGCCGTATTTGATGGATTGGACGTAGCCGTTTTCAGCCAGGCCTGAGACGACGACGTCGTACTGGCCGGCGGATACCTGTGCGATGGTGAACCTGCCTTCGGCGTCGACGGGCGAAACATCCGTACCGTACAGGAAGGGACCTTCCTGACTGGGCTGCAATTGTACGCGGATCGAGGTCAGGTTGAGGGCAGCGCCGTCGACGACGCGAACGATTCCGGTGAGTTGTCCGCCCGCGACCGGGGTGATGCTGAGATTGGCGATGTCGCCTTCGCCGACCTCGACAGGCATGCGCGCGCTGAGGCGGGTTTCCTGGTCGATGATGTTGGCCGTAAGGATGTACGAGCCCGGACGAACGCCGGCGATTTCGAAGATGCCGGTGGAGGCGCGGAAGGGCGCCATGAGGCGGTCGCCGAACAGGCCTGAGGAGTTTTTGGGGACGAGCATGACCATGCCGCCGCGGCCTTCGTTGGGCGCGCCGATTACTCGGCCGCCGATTTTGTAGGTGCGGACTTTTGCGAGGCGGAGGTCGAGGCCGCGGAAGTCGGAACCGGCAGGGAGATCGAGCAGTGTGGCGGTTTCAAGGTCGTGCGTGCCGGGGAAGTACATGGGCGCATAGTTCTGGCCGCTGCCGCCGAGGGGGGAGAAAGAAACGGGGCCGCCACGGCCACCGGCAGCGAACCGTCCGGCTGCTGCCGCTCCGGCGAAGCCGGTTCGCGGCGTTACGGCGAGATAGTATCTGCCCGGGGGGATGCCGTACATGCGGTATTCGCCAAGATCGTTTGTGGAGACTCCGCCGGTGGCCGGGATGAGTTGGCGGCGGCCACGGGCGTAGGCGGCACGCATCAACTGCACCTGGGCGGACTGGATGGGGTCGCCATCTTCATCGGTAATGCGTCCGGAGACGACGCTGTGGCGGACGAGCTTGATTTCGAGATTGGTGAGCGAGTCGCCGCTTTTCAGTTGGATGGGTATGCCGGTCCGCTGGGGTTTGCGGGCGCCGTATTCGCCGCGGACGTAGCCGTTGCGCTCGGCGATGAGGCGGTACTGTCCGGCCTCGACATTCTCCATGAGGAACCGGCCGTCGGCATCAGTAGAGGCGGTAGGCGGGTTCATGGGGCCGCCGCCGCGCTGCATAGCGGGCACAGCCGTAACGACGGCCTTGCGCACGGGTTCTCCGGTATCGGCCTGGCGAACGTAGCCGGAGATGGCGCCGACGCCGGGCGGCTCGGCCGAAGATCGCCGGTTCGTCCGCGGCTGCTGCTGGGCAAAGCAGATCACCGCGGCGGCGGCCAGAAAACACAATGAGCGCATCCGGTCGAGTTGGACGGATGCGCTCATTAGAATGTTCCGGTTCTGCGCGAAAGTTAACTAACCTTGCGCGCCGAGTATTTGTTCAGCAGATCGAGAACCTTTTGGGCGGCGGCGGGAGCGGGTTTGCCGCTCTCGACAATCTGCTTATTGGTTTGGCCGGAGCCATAGAGATCAGTCAGCGCGTCGCCGTCCTGGCGGAGGGTAGCGCCTTGCAGGGATACGCCCGCGAAGACGCCGCGCGCACGCGACCAGGTGAGGATTTCCGCACGAAGGGTGGCGTCGGTATCGGCTTGGGCTGTGCGGCCGACGGGTCCGGCGGCGGCGCTGGCATCGGCGCCTATCGTGAACTTATTGGAGAGCAGGCGCTCGGCGCCCTTGGCGTTCATGACGAGCATGACGACATCGGTTTCCGAGCCGCCGATTTGCAAACCGAAGCTGCCGCCTTCGACGCGCACGGCGCCGGGCGCGGACCAACCCGTGCCGTTTGCATTGCGGCAGAACACGAAGCCGCGGCCATATTTCGCGCCCACGATGAACGCGCCTTTCTTGAGCCCCGGTACGATTACGGCGCACTGGCTTTTATCGAGAATCTTTTGTGGAATGGACTTGTCGGCCGTTCCCATAATTTCTTCAAACACGGTGGCCGCATTGGCGAGCCGCTTGGTGGTGTCGGAATCCTTGTCAGCGCCAAAGGCAGCGAGAACGAGAATGAACCCAGCGATGAGTAAGCGCATGTACTCTATGATAGCCGTGGGAACTATACTAATTGAGCAAGTGAGATGTTCAAACTTGAAGAAGCCGTGAAATACTTTCGGGCGCACGAAGGTGTGGTCCCGCACATGTATCTCGACATAGTCGGGCTGGTGACGGTGGGCGTCGGGTTCCTGTTGCGAACGCCGGAAAACGCGGTGGCGATGCCGTTCGTGAACCGCAAGACCGGCAAACCGGCGACGGCAGCCGAAAAGCGCGCGGATTGGGCGGCGGTGAACGCGCAGGAGAAGGCCAAACTAGCGGCTACCTATAAGAAGTTCACGCAGTTGGACATGACGGATGCCGATATCGATAAACGGCTGGGCGCGTTCATCAGCGAGTTTGCGGCCGCACTCCGGCGGCAGTTCAACGATTTCGATTCCTATCCGCAGAGCGTACAGATCGGGCTGCTGGACATGGTGTACAGCTTGGGCGCCGACGGGTTTCAAAAGGGGTACCCGAAGCTGTGCGCGGCAGTGCTGAAGAAGGATTGGGCGGCGGCGGCGAACGAGTGCGAACGCAAGGGCGTTTCGCCCACGCGCAACAAGGATTGCAAGCAGTTGTTTCTGGACGCGGTACAGGCGGGGTCGAACACCGGCGGGGCGGGTGTAGGCATGACGGACGCGGCGATTAAGAAGGCGGTGAAGAAGCGGCGGTAGCGCCTACAGCGCCAACTGTTTCAGGATCGCGACCGGAGCAGCGTCTTTCTTGGTGCAAAGGACAAAGCGCACCTGGCGGTTCGTCCCCCGGGTGGCCCACTGTTCGACTTGGTAGAGCCGGTCTTCCCACGAATCGCCGTCGAAATCGCCTTTCGCGACGAGTTTGGTACGGGATTCCCAGCCTGCGCCGGGCAGTGCTGCAGCGGGGAGTTGGTCGGTTGGGGTCCAATTGGAGCGGGTGTAGGGGTGGGCGGCCGCGACGGCTTCGTGGGCCAGGCAGCGTTCGGCGGTTGCTAAGAAAACGGCGTAGTCGGCGGGGTTTTCGGTTTCAAACTTCTCGCGAACCGCTTTCACCAGCGTCGTGCAGTCTTTCAGTTCACGCTTTTCGCCGGAACGCTGGACCTCAAATGGGGTGGAGAAATCTTCGGGTTCGAGCGAGGACCAGACGGGGGTGGTGGCCTGGTCGCGAGCGCAGGCGCAGAGAAGGAGAAAGACGATGGGGAAAAGGCGAGACACAACTGGTCACTTATTGTCGCCCATGCGGACGGCGCCCGCGTAACCGGTCATCTCGAGATAGCCGACGCCCTTAATTGGTGCGCCACGCAAGGTTCCGCGGTAGTCCATGGCGCCTTCCCAGTAGGCGCTGGTGAGCTTCGATTCGAGCACCAGTTCCTGGTTCGGCAGCGGGGTGGACCCTTCCAGCTTCAGCGAGATGGATGGCACCTCGACGGTCCAGCGGAGCGGATAGGCTGCTCCGGTCCGGCTGCTCGTCCAACGGTCGGCGGCCGCGGTGAGCGAGAAGTCAGTAAGTTTCAAGTAACGACTGCGGCCCGATGTGTCGACGTAGGCGCCATGCGAGTAGGGGTCGACGGAGCCGTCTTTGCGGCGAATCCTCACCAGCATGAGTTCTTCTTTGGAGTCCAATTGGATGCTGAACCAGTCCCACCCGATCTGCTCTTTGGTGAGTTGGTTGGTGAAGAACTCGTGGTCCATCCACGTTGTGCCGGTTAGCTGGAAGTCGCGGCCGGCGTAGGTGAGGACGCCGGAGGTTTCAAGGCGGGTAAAGGAGACGTAGTGTGAGGCGTTGCCGAGGCCGGCGGCCTTGCGGCTGATACCGTTTTCGCCGTGGATGACGGGCGGCTTGGCGGAGTGGAACTTGAATTGGAAGCGGAAATCCTCCGCTACCGCTTTCAGGCCATCGAGGCGCGCTTCCCAGTTGCCGTTCCAGATGCGGCCCGCGGTGAAGTCCGCGCCGGCTACGCCCGGACCGGCGCGGTTGATGCGCTCATGTTTGATGAAGCGGGCGCCCTCGATGTCAGAGAGGGTGAGATGGGCGATGTAAAGATCGGTCGGGTCCCAGACACTGCGCGGCCGGCGGTCTTCCGATGTGGCGACACGGAAGAACGTCAGCTCAAACCCGAACCGGCGGCCGGAAGCCGTGTCCTTCAGATTGCCCGTGTAATACCACCACTCAGTCTGAAACTCAGGGTGCGAGAAATGGTCGCGCGGAAACTCGTAATGGTACCCCGGCCGCGCGATGGCGTAGGTCAGCAATAGCAGTAGCGGCTTCATTCCTCGTGGATCACCTCAATGGGATTCAAGCTGACGGCCAGCCGCGCCGGATAGAGGCCGGAAACCACGGTCGCGACGTAGATCAGCGACAGCGCCGAGACGAGGAGCGCCACGGGCCAGTGGAACTGAATGGTCCAGCCAAACGACTGCACGTTGATCACGTAGATGAGGATAAGCGACAGGAAATAGCCGAGTGTCAAGCCGACGGCGTTCGCCAACAGGCCGAGCATGCCGGCCTCGCACAGGATGAGCCGCCGCAGTTGGCCGGTAGAGGCTCCGAGGAAGCGAAGTAACCCCAACTCGCGCCGCCGGTCGATGACCAGGGCGAGCAGCGCGCCGGCTACGCCGAGCACCGCCACCAGGATGGCGACGGCTTCGAGCGCCCACGTGATGGCAAAGGTGCGGTCGAAGATCCGAATGGCCTCTTCGCGCAGGCTGCGGTTTGAAAAGATCACAATGGCGCCGCAACCTGTGACGCTCTCGATTTGCGTACGCGCTTCGCCCAGACCTACAGCGGGTTTCAAGTAGACGGCGAGCGAGGAAGGCGACGGGTCCGGCAGGTGGCGCAGGAGCGTTGCGCGATCGACAATCACGTAGCCGCGTTCGTTCGAGTAATCGTAGTAGACGCCCAGCACCACGAACGTCGCGGGACCGGTGGCCAGTTTGATTGTGACCTTATCGCCCGCCTTGACGCGATGCTTGTTCGCAAACGGCTCAGAGACGATGCAGTAATCGCCCGCGGGCAGTTTGGCCAAGATGGCCGCGCGATCCTGCCCCGGCAGGAATCCGGTGCGGCCGTTCCGCGCGACGACGTTGGTTTCACCGCCGCCGAACAGGGCGGGCATGCCGTTGTAAGTGATTTCGTAGACGCGGAAACGGTCGACATCGCGGACGGCGGGGAGGTTCTCGATCCGGTCCGCGAGGTCCGGACTGATGGTGGGATAGCGATTCGCGCCGCCGCCGGTGGCGGGGCGCAGGTAGAAGTCGGCTTGTAGCTGCGCTTCCATCCAGAGGCCGACGGTTTTGCGGAAACTGCCGACCATGATGCCGACGCTGACCATCATGGCGACGGCGGTGGAGAGGGCCGCGACGAGCACGGAGGTTCGGCTGAGCGATGCCGCAATGCTGCGCGAGGCGAGCATTCCTTCCAAGCCGAGCAAGCGTTCGGCGGCCGCGGAGAGGATGCCCGAGACGGATTGAATGGCCGCGGGGATGGCGAGGGCGGAGGCGATGATCAGCAGGAACGAAGCGGCATAACCGGCGATGGGCCGCCCGTTGTAGGCGTCCATCTGCGCCGCCGCATACGCGGTCACCGCGAGCACCGAGGCGATTGCGAAGTCGCGGCCCGCGTGCACTCGGGCGTGGTATTCCCGCTGGCCGCGCGCCATCGCTTCGACGGGTGGGACGAGCGCTGCTTCGCGCGCCGGGGCGAGTGCAGAGGCAAACGATAGGCCGAGGCCGATCATCAGCGTCTCCACAACGGTCTGCCACGAGACAGCAATCTCACCGGGCGTGCTGGATACATAGAGCGACTGCACGGTGGTTGCAATCAACTGGACCGCCCCGCCTGCCATCACCTTTCCCAACATAAGCCCCACCAGCCCACCGACAAGCCCAAACAGAGCCGCTTCCGACAGGAACAATAGCAGCACCTGCATCCGCGTCGCGCCGAGGGCGCGCAGCACGCCGATCTCCGCCCGCCGGCGCACCACGGACACAGAGATGGTGTTGAAGATCAGGAATCCGCCCACGACCAGCGAGATGTAACTTAACACCCGCAAATTCCAACGGAAGGCCGCCAGCATCTTCCGGTTGCTCTCGGTAGCCGTGCCGCGCGGCGCGATGTCAACGCCCGGCGGCAGTACCTTCCGGACCGCTTCCTGCCACTGTTCGCCCCCATTCGGCGGAGGGGTGAATACCTCAATGCGGTCCAGCCGCCCCAGCTTTCGGAGGGCCGCTTGCGCCGCGCCGATGTCCATTGCGATAAACCGATCGGCCGACTCAAACGCGCCGCGGACGGTGTATGAATCGGACCGGTCGTTGACCGTGAGCCGCACCTGCTCGCCTTTGCGTAAACCGAGGTTCGCGCTTACCCAAACGGACTTTGGGTCGCGGAAGATGTCAAACGACGGCCGCTCGGCGAGTTGCGTGTCGTCCTGGCGGTCCACCGTCAGCAGATCGATGCCTACCAGCGGCACCACGAAGCGCCCGCGTTCCACCATCGCGAACCCTTCCACGCGGGGGGAAAACCGAACCGGCACATCGAGCGCCGCCAGCCGTCCTAACACGCGTTCGTCGATGCCGCCCGTTGCCGAGATCTCAAGGGTGGACTTGCCTGTGAGCGTTTCCATCGACGACCGAAACGATCCGGCCGCCGCATCGCCCGCCAGATCGATCGCGATCACCACGGCGACGCCCAGCGCCACCGCCAGGAGTGTCAACAGCGTTCGCAACGGCTCAGCCCGGAGCGGCCGCGCGATGATGCGCAGAAACATTTGCGAGAACGCCATTACCGCTCGATCGTCTCCTCAATGCGCCCATCGCGCATACGCACCACCAAATCGCAATAGTTCGTCGACTCCATGCTGTGCGTGGCCATCAGGATGATTGTCTGCCGCTCGCGTGCCGTGCGCCGCAAAAGGTCCAGCACCAGTTCGCCGGTGGCCGTATCGAGGTTCCCAATCGGTTCGTCGGCCAGGAGGATGCGGGGATTGTTCACCAAGGCGCGCGCAATCGCGATGCGCTGCATCTGCCCGCCCGATAATTGGTGCGGCATCCGGTGCGCCATGGTCTCCATCTCGACAAACCGCAGCAACTTCAAGGCCCGCCCGCGCGGATTCGTCTCGCCCGCCAGCAGGGCCGGCAGTTCCACGTTCTCCACGGCCGAAAGCGTCGGCAGCAGTTGAAAGAACTGAAAGATGAACCCGATTTGCGTGCGCCGCAAGCGTGTCAGCGCGGCATCGGACAACCCGGTGGTGGTCACGTCTCCGATCCGAACCGTACCGGTGGAGGGAAAGTCCATCGCGCCGCAAAGGTTCAGCAGCGTGGTCTTGCCGCAGCCCGAACGGCCCACCAGGGCGACAAACTGCCCGGGCCGCACATGGAGGGACACGCCGCGCAACGCATCGACAGTTTCCACCCCGTTGCCATACCGCCGCGTGGCGTTGTCTACCACCAGATACGGTGTCAATGAATCACTTGTCGTCACAAACCGCCCAGCGACCGCAGGATACCCCACAAGTATGTTTGATGTTGCCGGCGGTGGGTGCGATCCACAAACACGCGCCTGCAGTCGCGCCAGGTGGTAGTCTACACTGACACCTATGCCACTCTCCGTGAGCGCCCGCCTGGCTGGAATGATGTTCTTGACGTACGTGATCTGGGGATCGTGGTACATGACCATCGGCACCTATCTCACGGCGACTCTTAAATTCACCGGCACCCAGGCAGGCGCGGTATTCGGCACCACGGCGCTGGCATCGATGATCTCGCCCCTGATCGTCGGCCTGATCGCGGACCGTTACTTCTCCACCGAACGCGTTCTGTCGTTTCTGTTCTTCGCCGGCGCGGGTGTCTTGTGGCTGGTGTCGGAAGCGAGCGGATTCTCCGCCGTTTACGGTTTGATGTTGGCCTACTGCCTGCTGTACTTCCCGGCCGTGCCGCTCACCAATTCCATTGCCATGCGGAACATGACGGACCCCAAGACGCAGTTCCCGCCCATCCGCATCTTTGCGCCGCTCGGTTGGATCGCCATCTCGGTTATCGTGGGCTCGCTCGGCATTGAAGCCGCGCCGACACCTTTCCGCATCGCGAGTGCGATCTCGGTCCTGATGGGCTTCTTCTGCCTGACTCTGCCGCACACGCCGCCGGTCAGCAAAGGGCAGAAGGCGGGTTGGAAGACGATTCTGGGCCTCGATGCCGTGGTTCTGTTGAAGGACAAGTCGTACCTGGCGTTCCTGGTCGCCTCGGTGCTCGCGTGCATCCCGCTTACGTTCTACTTCTCGTTCACGAATGCGTATATGAACGCGGTGGGCGTGGTGAACGCGGCCGGCAAGATGTCGATCGGGCAAGTGTCGGAAGTGGTGTTGACGCTCGCCATGCCGTGGATCTACAAGCGGCTCAGCATGAAGAGCGTGCTGCTCATCGGGTTGCTGGCCTGGAGCGTCCGCTACGTGCTGCTGGCCTTCGGTAACGCGGACGCGGGCATGTGGATGTTCTACGTCGCCATCGCGCTCCACGGCATCTGCTTCACGTTCTTCTTCCTGACGGGGCAGATCTACACGGATTCGGTAGCGCCGCCCGATCTGCGCGGCACGGCACAGGGCTTGCTGACGCTACTGACTTACGGCGTCGGCATGTTTTTGGGGTCGCTGAGTTCGGGTTGGGCGGTGGACCTGTTCACAACGGTGGTGAACGGCACGGAACAACGCAACTGGACGGGGTTCTGGCTAAGTTCGGCGGCGGGGGCCGGGTTTATCTTCCTGTTGATGCTGATCGTGTTTCGGGGGAAGAGGGCTGAGGGGTAGAAATTCGACCGCGCTCTGAGGCAAGATGAGCCCGCGCCCTTGCGGGACTGAGAAGAAATGCGGCCCGCGCCCTTACGGGAGTGAGAAAAAATGCGGCCCGCGCCCTTACGGTTGCGGTTCCGTTTCCGGAGTTGTGCGTGGTTGCAGGTGAACAAAGGGTACAGGGGCGACGTCAGAACCGGTTGCGGGTTACGGTTTGGTGTAGCCTTTGAATTCGATGAGGTAGCGGGAGCAGGCGCCGCTGCCGTTGAGGCAGGAGACGCTGTCGCTGGACAGGGGGAGCATGGGTGTGCCGTCGCCGATTTGGACGGGGGCGAAGGTGAGTGCCGTGTCGACGCGGGCAATGGGGAAGTCTGAGGGCATGGCGGCCGTGTGCTGCTCGATTCTGAGAACCCGGCCGGAGGCAGAGTCGATCCAGACTGCGCCGGTATAGGCGGGTTTGACGATGCGGCCGTCGGGCGAGGGGATCGCCCAGTGGGAATCGGCTTCAGGGATGGAGAAATCGAACACGGAAGCGCTGGGGCTATTCTGGTGCTGCCGACCCCGCAGTTTGAACCTGGCGGTAGTGGCGGGCGACATCACCTCTTCGAGGGCGGCCGCAAACTCGGCGGGCTTGGATGCGCCGATGCGTTCGATCTTGCGGTTGACCGGACGCCCGTCGACTTGCGCGTTCCTGTATACGGCGTTGCCGCCGGAATAGGTGATTTCGGCGGTGGTGGTGTCGATGCCTTGCCAATCGCTGGTAGCGGCAGGCCGGAAAAAGCGGGACATCACCTGTTGGGCGGTAAAGTCGGGCAGGTTGGTGACGAAGAGTTCGGCCTCGGTGCGGGCCTGTTTCACGAGGGTTTCGGGCGAGACAGGCGGGGCTTTTGCAACGGTGGGTTCAGGCCGCGCGCTTGGCTGCACACTTGATGGTTGGGATGGAGATTCAGGCGACGCGGATGCCGTCGGATCGGGCGGGGGCACGTGTGTATCGGAAGGCTCGTCTTTATCCTCATCCTTATTCTTATCGGCGATGGCGCGAGGTTTGCCAAAGTCGGAGGTTTTAGGCTGGCGGGCGGCGGACTCGGAAAATGGCCTGTCGGCATTGGCGCGTTCGGCGTCGCCGGCTTCGGCGGTTAGAACAACGCGGAGCGCGGTCTCGACATCGTCAGGGTTGGCGAAAATTGTGACGCGCTGGCCGGCATGGAGGAGCGAATCGCGGATCGGCTCGCCGGATTTGTTGCGGAACTGTGTTTTGGGGATGAGACGGAAGCGAACAAGATCGTTCTTCGATGTTTGAATCACGAGATCGCGTTCGCGGATCTGGCGCAGGGTGCCGTCAGCGGGCGCAAGCATCGCCTTATCGCCCTTCTCAGATTCCTTGGATTTGCGCTTAGGCCATTTAATTCCGGGGATTCCGGTCCCGCCGCCCCCGGGGTAGCGTCCGCCGGGATACTGGCCGCCCGGATACTGCCCACCGGGGTACTGGCCACCCGGGTACTGCCCGCCCGGATATTGGCCACCGGGGTATTGACCACCGGGATACTGGCCACCAGGGTAGCGGCCGCCAACTTGGGCCGTTGCCGGTATGGCGACGAGCGTGATTCCGATGACGGAAAGCGTCATCCGGAACGGGAAGGCACGCCGGGCGGACGAGGGGAGCATAGGGGAGGAGTCCTTTGGCTGCCATTCTACCGCCCGGATCGAATTAACTTCTCTTCGTGCCTGCGCGCCATCGCCTTGTCGACGAATTCCGGATTGTGCAGCCCACGAAAAGTCGGGCATATCAGGTTTTCAGATGAATTGCGGAAACCTATATAATTGCTGAGCACCGCGAAATGCCATAAGAAATCTGGGACCAAACGGCAACGATCGCGGCAGGGCGAACACTATGACGGGAGGGCGACGATGAGCAAACAAGCGGATGTGGTTTCGGCTGCGCGGATGTTGGATGGTTTAGAGAAGGCGCTGCCGCACTTGGAATCGATGGCAAGCCTGGAGTCGACGGAAGAAGGCACTGGCGATTTACTGTCGCGGTTGCGGCGGTCGCTGCCGGTGATCCAGAAGGAGCCGGAAGCGAAGGGCGTGATGGTGACGTTTCGCGATCCAACCAGCGCCCAGCTACAGAGCTTTCTCGCTGAACAGGCGCCCGCGGCCAATAAGGTGGATGAGGCGGAAGGTGGCGGATTGGAGGCCAAGTTCGATTCGCACGACATACTGGGCTGGTTCGGCAGCTTCTTCACCTGGTGGCGGAAGATCAAACCGCATGCCTGGCTGCCGGGAGATGCGGAACCAGCGAAGTTCCCCGACGTAGCGCGGGTGGCGTTGATGGCGGATTGGGGGACCGGGATGTACGGCGCTCCGGTGTGCGCAAGAAGCATAGAGAAAGACAAGGCCGGGTACAACCTGATCATGCACCTTGGGGATGTGTATTATTCGGGGACCGGCAAAGAGATGGCGGACCGGTTTCTGAACCAGTGGCCGAAGGTCGCGGGCGCAATGAACCGCGGGCTGAATGGGAATCACGAGATGTACACGGGAGGGCAGTCGTACTTTGCGGATGTGCTGCCTAAGTTCGGGCAGAAGGCGAGCTACTTTGCGTTGCAAAGTAACCACTGGGTGTTGGGGTGTTTGGACACCGCATATGCGGATCACGACCTGGCGGGCGATCAGGCGGCATGGCTGACCAAGATAATCAATGAGGCCGGCGGTCGCAAGGTGGTGCTGTTCAGCCATCACCAACCGTATTCGATTCTGGATTCGCAGGGTCCGAAGCTGGTGGAGAAACTGGGTCCGCTATTGAATGCGGGTAAGATCCACGCCTGGTACTGGGGCCATGAACATCATTGCGTGGTTTACAAGAAGCACGCCCAGTGGGGACTTATGGGGCGCTGCATCGGCCATTCGGGCTTTCCGGAATTTCGTAAGCCGGAATGGGGTGGCGCGCCCACAAAGGCATCGTGGGTGGAGTTGAAAGGCGCTAATGGCGTTCCGGATGCCGTTGTGTTGGACGGGTCGAACCCTTACATCAAGGACCACGAGACCGAGTACGGTCCGCACGGGTACGTTTCGCTGGAATTTGAGAACGGGAAACTGACCGAGATCATGCAACTGGCGGACGGCACCGAGGTGATGAGAAACCAGATAGCATAGGCCGCGTGGAACAATCCGCACTGGTGAAGGCACTGGCAGGAGCGCTGCCGGCGGCGCTGCTGCACAGCCGCCGGGCTCGTGCGGCAGGCGTTCAGCCGTTGCTCCAAAGCGCGTGCGGCCAATCGCAACGCCTGCCGCCCGGCGGCCATCTCCAGCGCTTCAAAATCAAGACCGGCAGCCGCCTGATCCCCTAACCAGGATTTCAATTTCCTGGACAATTCCGTTTTTGGCGATCCGCCAGGATCCCTTTTTTTAGCCTCCCCCGAGGAGGCTGCCGGATCCGCCAACTGACTGTCCGCCCTGACGTACGCTCCCTCCCGACGACTCGCGCTATGCGGTTCTGAAGATTTTAAGATTTGATTGCAGATTGCACTTGACAGGCGATCTCCGCATAGTATACTTCTTCATGCAGAGGTCAACAATTGCTCTCGGTCACTGTCCAGCACGCACTTCGGGCGCTAGCGGTGCTGGCCGGCCTGCCCGATGGGCAATGCGTGCTCGGCCGCGATCTAGCCAAGGAGACCCGCATTCCCCCCAACTACCTTGCGAAGATTCTCTGGACGCTCGGTGGCGCGGGGTTTATTGATGCCACCCGCGGCAGCGGCGGTGGATACCGGCTGCAGCGCGCGCCTCAAGAGATCCGGCTGGCCGAAATTGTTTCGCTCTTCGAGCGCCATCCTTTGGGCCGCTCCTGTTTGCTGGACTTTCACAAGCAGTGCTCGGAGGCCGACGCCTGTGCGGCTCACCGGGCATGGCAGGCGGTGGGCGACGGCATGACTCGATTTCTGGAAATGACAACATTGGCCGACATAGCGGTTCACAAGGGATTAGGAATAAATCGAATATGACATCCAAACGGCTGCTTCATAACATCGGGCCGGCATTTTCCATTACGGTGATCCTACTAACCGGCCCGACGGTCCTCCAAGCGCAAGATCCAGCGGAGTTCTACCGGGATAATTGCGCCAGTTGTCACACGATCGGGGGCGGCCGGCTCACCGGACCCGATCTCAAGAACGTCGCGCAGAGGAAGGATCGGGCATGGCTGGTGCAGTTTTTGCAATCGCCGCAGGCCATGATCGACAGGGGCGACGGCTACGCCCTGAAGCTGAAGCAGGAGGCGCGCGATGTCGTCATGCCGACGATCAATGGCATGTCTCCCGCGCGCGCGGAACTGCTGCTGTCGATGATCGAGGCGGAATCAAAGCTGCCGAAGTCGCAGTTTGTAGGGCTGCAGATCAGCGACCGGCCTTTCACGGAGCGGGACGTTGAGCTCGGCAAGAGCCTTTTCATGGGTCACAAGAAACTGGCCAATGGAGGCCCGCCGTGCGTTACGTGCCACACCTTCAACGGTGCTGAAGGATTTGGCGGCGGGCGGTTGGGGCCCGATCTCTCGAAGGCGTATGAACGGCTGCAGGGCAGAAAAGCGATGGGCGCCTGGTTGTACGCGCCCGCCACGGCGACAATGAACCCCACTTTCAAGAAGGCGGCGCTCAAGGAAGACGAAGAGATATTACCGCTGCTGGCGTTGTTTGAGAGCACCGCGCGCGCGGGGGGCGAAGACGACCGCACCGGTATGGCCGGGTTCTTCGCCGCCGGATTCGCAGTTGCGGTCGTGTGCCTGGGGTTGTTTGCGGTCATCTGGCGGGCCCGATTCCGTGCGGTTCGCGACCCTCTGGTGGAAATGAGCGCCCGCAAGGTATTGGGAGGCCGATCATGAAAAGCAACGGCTCGTTGGTGTGGATCAAGGACGAGAGCAACCCCGCGCAGCGCGGATGGGAGCAGTTCTATCGCAACCGCTGGCAACACGACAAGATCATCCGCAGCACGCATGGAGTGAATTGTACGGGCGGTTGCTCGTGGAACATCTATGTCAAGGACGGAATTGTCACCTGGGAGATGCAGGCCCTGGACTACCCGATGCTTGAATCGGGCATTCCGCCTTACGAGCCCCGTGGCTGCCAGCGGGGGATTTCCTATTCCTGGTACCTGTATAGTCCGCTGCGTGTGAAGTATCCGTACGTGCGCGGCGCGTTGCTCGACCTGTGGAAGAGCGCGAGGGCCGCCCATGAAGACCCGGTAGAGGCTTGGCGCAGCCTGGTCGAGGATCCGGAAAAGCGTCAACGCTGGCAGAAGGCGAGAGGCAAGGGCGGTTTCCGCCGGTTCGACTGGGACACCGCACTCGAAATCATCGCGGCATCGAACGTCTACACCGCGAAGAAATATGGGCCGGACCGAATCGCCGGTTTCTCCCCGATTCCTGCGATGTCGATGATTAGCTACGCCTCCGGCGCGCGGTATCTCCAACTGATCGGCGGCGTGTCGCTGTCGTTCTACGACTGGTACAGCGACCTGCCGCCCGCTTCGCCGGAAGTGTGGGGCGAGCAGACCGACGCGCACGAATCGGCCGACTGGTACAACGCGAAGCTCCTGGCCGTCATGGGCTCGAACCTGAACATGACGCGGACGCCAGACTGCCACTTTGCCGCCGAGTCCCGCCACAACGGCACGAAGATGTGGGTGTTTGCGCCGGACTTCAACCAGGTGGCAAAGTATGCCGACGAGTGGATCCCGCTCAACGCCGGGCAGGATGCGGCCTGGTGGATGGCCGCCAATCACGTCCTGCTCAAAGAGTTTCATCACGACAAGCCGGAGCCCTACTTCATCGATTACTCGAAGAAGTATACGGACGCGCCTTATCTGGTCGAACTGAAGGAAGATGGCGGCGTCTGGCGAGCGGGGCAGATGCTGCGGGCAGACCGGCTGGCGGGCTACACCGGCATCGAGAACGGCGATTGGAAATTCCTGATGTGGGATGAGGAGCAGCAGCGGCCGAAGATGCCGATGGGGTCGAGCGGCTTCCGCTGGGGGCAGGAGAAGGGCAAGTGGAACCTACTGTTGCGCGACGGCCTCGACGGTTCGGACATCCAGCCGGCGCTCACGTTCCTTGGCAGCGAGAGTGTGCAGGTGGCCTTCGACGATTTCGGCGCGGCGCGCTCTGTTGAGCGTGGCGTTCCCGTGAAGCGGCTTGCGCTCGCATCCGGCGAAACGGTCACCGTCACCACGGTCTACGATCTGCTGATGGCGCAGTTCGGCGTGCCGCGGGGCCTGCCCGGCGCGTATCCGAGTTCTTACGACGACGAGGACCAGCCCTACACCCCGGCCTGGAGCGAACGCTACACCGGGATGGGCCGCGAGACGCTGATCCGGTTTGCCCGGGAATGGGGCGACACGGCGCGGCTCACCAAAGGCAAGTGCACGGTGATCATCGGCGCCGGCATCAATCACTGGTATCACAACAACCTTATGTATCGGGCGCCCATCTACGCGCTCATGTTCTGCGGCTGCGTCGGCGTCAACGGCGGGGGCTTGGCGCACTACGTCGGGCAGGAGAAGCTGGCGCCGGGCGAGTCGTGGGCCTCGATTGCGTTCGGCCGCGACTGGCACCCGGCAGCCCGGTTACAGAACGCGCCGAGCTGGCACTATATCAACACCGACCAATGGCGCTACGAACGGCAGTTTACCGACTACCACACGGTGCCGCAGCATCAACGCGCGGATTCGGTCGCCAAGGGGCACACGGCGGATTTGCAGGTGAAGGCGGTGCGCAACGGCTGGCTGCCGTTTTATCCGCAGTTCAACCGGAATTCAATCGAGCTGCCGGGTGCGGCGCGGGCGGCAGGCGCCAAAAACGACGAAGAGATTGTCGCCTGGACCGTGGACCAGTTGAAGAAGCGTACGCTACGTTTTTCGGTGGAGGATCCGGACGCCGAGGAGAACTGGCCTCGCATGTGGTTCATCTGGCGCGGCAACGCGCTGATGGCTTCGTCCAAAGGGCACGAATACTTCCTCAAACACTATCTCGGCACGCACAATAACGCGATCGCGGAGGAGTTGGCGGAAGGCTCTGTCAACGAGATCGAATGGCACAAGACGGCGCCCTTGGGAAAGATGGACCTGGTGGTCGATCTGAACTTCCGCATGGACACGTCGGCGCTCTACTCCGACATCGTTCTGCCCGCCGCAACGTGGTACGAGAAGGCCGACCTGAACTCAACGGACATGCACAGCTTCATCCATCCGCTCTCCGCGGCTGTGCCTCCGTGCTGGGAATCGAAGAGCGACTGGCAGATCTTCCGCGCCATCGCGCGCAAGTTCTCGGAACTGGCGCCGAAACATTTTCCCGGCCCCGTGGAAGATCTGGTAGCGAGCCCGCTCGCACACGACACCGCGGCCGAGGTGGCGCAGCCGCGGATCGCCGAGTGGATCAAAGGCGAGGTGGAAGCGATCCCCGGCAAAACGATGCCTGGCTTGAAGATTGTGCGGCGCAACTACCGCAACGTCTACAACCAGTACATCTCCTTCGGGCCGTTGGCGCGCGACAACGGGCTGGGCGCGCACGGTACGCACTACGCCATCAAAGATGCGTATGAGCGCGCTCTCGGCGAAGTGGCGACCGTCGAATTCGACGGCTGCCGGTACATCTCGATTTACGAGGACGAGCACGCCGCGAACGCCATCCTGCGATTCGCTTCGGTGACCAACGGCGAGCTTTCGTATCGCTCCTATCAGAATATGGAGCAGCGGACAGGGTTGAAGCTGGCCCACCTGGTCGAAAAGGCTCGTGCTCTGCGGGCCGACTACAAGACGCTTCAGACGCGGCCGTTCCGCCTGCTGAACAGCCCCATGTGGTCCGGCCTGACCGAAGACGGGCGGCCCTACTCGCCATTCACCTACAACGTGGAGTGCATGGTCCCGTGGCGGACGCTGACGGGCCGGCAGCACTTCTACCTCGACCACCCCGGCTATATCGATTTTGGAGAGCACCTTCCGTGCTACAAGCCCAAGCCGTTGCCGCAAGATTACGCCGACCTGCGATTCACCACCGAGAAGACCGGCACGTTGATGTTGAACTACCTGACGCCGCACGGTAAATGGCACATCCACTCCACCTACGGCGACAACCACCGCATGACTACGCTTTCTCGCGGCGTGGAGCCTTTCTGGATGAACGACCACGACGCCGCTTCGATCGGGATTGTCGATAACGACTGGGTGGAGGTGCACAACGATCATGGTGTCGTCGTGACGCGGGCCGCGGTCAGCGCGCGCATCCCTCGCGGCATCTGCATCCAGTACCACTCGCCCGAGCGCACCTACTCGGTGCCGAAGTCGCCGCTCCGCGGATACCGCCGCGCGGGTGGACACAACAGCCTCACGCGTATCCGGCTGAAGCCGAACCTGATGTTGGGTGGATATGGCCAGTTCACATTCCATCTGAATTACTGGGGTCCAACCGGCGTGAACCGCGACACGCACGTGCTGGTGCGCAAACTGCCGGATCTGCGCTGGTAAAGGGGAGAAGATCAAATGGACGTACGTGCTCAAATGTCGATGGTGTTCCACCTGGACAAGTGCATCGGGTGCCACACCTGTTCGATCGCCTGCAAAAACATCTGGACGGACCGCAAGGGCACCGACTACATGTGGTGGAACAACGTCGAGACAAAGCCCGGCACGGGCTATCCGACGGCATGGGAAGACCAGGAGAAGTATCGCGGCGGCTGGGAGTGCGAAAACGGCGATCTGCGCCTGCGCTCCACCAGCAAGACGCAGACGGTTTTCAATATTTTCCACAACCCGCACCAGCCATCCATGGACGACTACTACGAGCCGTGGACCTACGACTACCAGCACCTGTTCAACGCGCCGGAAGGTTCCGATCAGCCCACCGCCGTGCCGATTTCAATGGTGACGGGAGACCTGATCCAGATCAAGGCCGGGCCGAACTGGGACGACGATCTGGGCGGTTCGCCGGTGTACGCCGAAAACGATCCCAATCTCGCCCAACTCAATCCGGACCAGCGTGCGCAGATGTTCGCGGTCGAGCGTTTGATGTTTTTCTATCTGCCGCGCATCTGCAACCACTGTCTGAACCCGGGTTGCGTGGCGGCGTGCCCTTCCGGAGCGTTGCACAAACGGGGCGAGGACGGCATCGTGCTGGTCGACCAAAACCGTTGCCGCGGCTGGCGGGCCTGCATCGCTGCTTGTCCGTACAAGAAGATGTACTACAACTGGCAGACGGGCAAGTCTGAGAAATGCATCCTCTGCTACCCGCGGCTGGAGACGGGACAGGCGCCGGCATGTTTCCATTCCTGCGTTGGACGGATCCGCTACCTGGGCGTGGTGCTGTACGACGCCGAACGAATCCGCGAGGTGGCGGGTCTGCCGCAGGACGAGTTGATAGAAGCTCAGCGCTTGCTGATTCTCGATCCGTGCGACCCCGCCGTGGCTGCCGCCGCGCGCCGCAACGGCATTCACGATTCGGTGGTGGAGTCGGCGCGGAACTCTCCCACCTACCGGTTCGTAAAAGACTGGAAGATCGCACTGCCGCTGCATGCCGAACACCGGACGCTGCCGATGTTGTTCTACGTGCCGCCGATGGCGCCCGTGATGGCCCAGAAGAACGGCGCCACCGTGGAAAACGTCTCCGACGGCCTGTTCCACGACATCGACGAAGCGCGCGCGCCAATCGAGTACATGGCCGCTATGTTCGGGGCCGGCCACGCGGGTAAGGTTCGCTATGCGCTGCGCAAGCAGAAGGCGGTGCGCTGGTACCGGCGCGCGGTGACCGTCGGCGATGTGGACATGGCTACGGCGGAGCGGATGCTTCAGGAAGCGGATTGCTCGCCAACCGAAGCCGAAGCCATTTACCGCTTGACGTCGCTTTGTACCTTCGAAGAGCGGTTCGTGATCCCGCCGATGCATCGCGAGCAGGCGATCGAAATGCTCGCCGACCCCCTGGCGCACAAGCAGGGTGTCGGCTTTGGCTTCATCGAAGGGCCTCGGAGGGGACTATGAGCCTCTCGGCATGGGCTCCGCTGCTGTTCTATCCGGAGCAGGACTATCACGCGCGTGTCCGGGCGTGCGCCGGCGCTGCCGCTTCGCGGGAGATGGAAGACTTTGAACGGACCATCGAAGGGCTGCCGGTGGAGGCGCTCCAGGAACTCTACGCGCAGACCTTCGACTGGAATCCCGACACGACCCTCGATATCGGCTGGCACCTGTTCGGCGAGAACTACGACCGCGGCGACTTCCTCGTGAAACTGCGTGGCGCGCTCAGAACGCACGGTGTGGGCGAATCGCGCGAATTGCCGGATCACCTCTCACATGTCCTTGTACTTCTGGATAGGGTCCCCGAGGACGAGCGCGCCGAATTTGCGGCAAAGTACGTAGTGCCCGCGCTCGAGAAGTTGTGCGATGGCCTTACCAAAACGGAAAGTCCTTTTCTGCCGCTATTGATAGCGGTTCGCCGGGAGATCGCGGCGGTGGCTCGCGAAGCCGTTCTCCCAGCTGGAGTGCCCCATGAATGACACCTATTTCAACGCGCTCTTCTTCATCGCTCTCCCTTACATGTCGCTGTTCACGTTCTTCCTGATGACCATTGTCCGGTACAGGACGAGCGGATTCACGTACTCAAGCCTTTCGAGCCAGTTTTTGGAGAATCGCCAGCATTTCTGGGCGCTAATGCCCTTTCACTACGGCATTCTGACAGTGCTGGCGGTTCACATCGCCGCATTCCTGATCCCGCGCCAGGTGGTGTGGTGGAACAGCGTTCCGGCCCGGCTGTGGGTCATGGAGATCGGGATGCTGGCTGCCGGGTTGTTGACGCTGGCGGGGCTGGTGGCGGCGATGGTGCGGCGCCGCACGAACCATAAAATCGCGGTCGTAACGACGCCCGCCGACTGGATCATCCTCGCGCTTCTACTCCTCCAAGTGGTGACCGGCATCGGCGTGGCGATGATGCATCCGTGGGGGTCGTCGTGGTTTGCGAGCGCCGTCACACCCTACCTTTGGTCGGTTGCGACGCTCAATCCGAACATGTCGGTGGTTTCGGTTATGCCATGGTTGGTCAAATGGCACATCATTAACGCATTCCTTGTGATCGGGTTCTTCCCGTTCACGCGGCTGGTGCACATTTTGGTGACGCCGAACCCGTACCTGTGGCGCAGGCCCCAGGTGGTCCGGTGGTACCGCCGTCCCGCGGCTGCCAGAGGATAAGGGAAGCTTCCATGACTCGACCCCTGAGAGGCACGCCGTCGCAAGGGCTGTGGGGCGCGACGCTCGGCTTCTTCTTCGGCTTCGCGGCGGTGGCGCTTTTCGGTCCGACGGCGGCGCGCTTCCAGCAGTTGATGGATCTGAGCCCCATGGCCGTGGGCTTTCTGGTAGCCATGCCTTCCCTTACGGGATCGCTGTTGCGCATACCTTTCGCGGCATGGGTTGAAACTACCGGGGGGCGCAAACCGTTTCTGGTCCTTTTGAGCCTCTCGTTGATCGGCATGGCGGGGTTGACGGCAGTTGCCCTATGGGTATACCCGGACCGCTTGACGGCCGCATGGTATCCACTGCTTTTGATCCTGGGCATATTCTGCGGCTGCGGTATCGCGACATTCTCGGTCGGCATCGGCCAGGTCTCGTACTGGCACCCCCAGCGCCAGCAGGGGCGGGCGCTAGCCATCTATGCCGGGCTCGGCAACGTTGCGCCCGGCGTCTTCACCTTCATCTTGCCGTTCGTGCTGGCGCAGTGGGGCCTGGCGACGTCCTATGTCGCGTGGTTTCTGATGCTGCTGGCCGGGACTGCTCTCTATGCGGTCGCGGGCCGCAACTCCTGGTACTTCCAACTACGCGAGCAGGGCGCTTCCGACGCCGAGGCGCGCCGCGATGCCGCCGCCTTGGGGCAGGAACTGTTCCCCGCCCGCAACCTGATGGAAAGCTTGCGCGAGTCGGCACGCTGTCCAAAGACGTGGGCGCTCGTGTGCATTTACTTCACTACTTTCGGCGGGTTCATCGCGCTCACGGTTTGGCTTCCTACGTATTACACGCAATACTACGGCCTCTCTCCGCTGCTGGCGGGCGGGCTTGCCGGAGCCTTCTCGCTGCTGTGCTCATTGATCCGTGTCGGCGGCGGAGTGCTCGCCGACAAACTTCGCGAAGGCGGTGAGAACACCGCTGTTCTGGCCCTGCTCGTTCTGCTGTCCGGAACGCTCGTGATGATCAATGCCACGCGTTACGAAATGGCGATCCCCGGCGAGGTCCTCATGGCGTTCGGTATGGGTGTCGCGAATGCAGCCGTGTTCAAGATGGTGCCGCAAGCCGTTCCCCGCGCGGTCGGAGGCGCTTCCGGCTGGGTGGGCGGATTGGGAGCCTTCGGCGGATTCGCGATCCCGCCGGCGCTGGCCTTCGCCGTTCGCGACCTCGGCAAGGCAGGCTATGCCATCGGCTTTATCGTGTTTGTGTTTCTCACGCTGTTGTCGCTGACTATGACCTGGATTCTGAAGTACTCGGGCGAACCGGCGCGGTCGCCCGCGCCGCAGCCCATTCAACCCGCGGAGACGCTGGCGAGCCACTGACATGAGAAGCCGCATCATCACCATCGTTCTCGCTATCGGGCTCGGCATTTCGTGCATCCTGCTCGCTTCGCGCATCGGGCAACTGCACTTGCCGGGCAACCAACGGGATTACGCGCCCGTGCAGCCGATCGCCTATTCCCATCGCTTGCACGCCGGCGAGATGCAGATCCCGTGTCTCTATTGCCACTACGCCGCGCAGTTCAGCCGGCACGCGAGCGTTCCGCCCGCCGGTGTCTGCATGAACTGCCATCGCGAGGTGACCGCGTCTCTTGGCGCCGTGCATGCCGAAGACGCCGCCGCTGAGAAAGAAAAACGCAAACCGCGGCAGATCCTGTCGCCCGAACTGCGGAAGCTCTATGACGCGCTGGCGCTCGATGGGAGTTTACAGCCCGATCCGAACAAGAAGGCGCAGCCCATCGTGTGGAACCGCGTCCATGCCTTGCCCTCCTTTGTCTATTTCGACCATCGGGCTCACGTACGCGTGGGTGTCGCGTGCCAGCAATGCCACGGGCCGGTGGAAGCCATGGAGCGCGTGCGTCAGTTTTCGGATCTCAGCATGGGCTGGTGCGTGAACTGTCACCGCCAGGCCAACCAGACGGGCGTGGCCGGTACCCGTGTGAATGCGTCGACGAACTGTTCGACGTGTCATTTCTAGGGAGATTTTGATCATGCCCGAGAAACCTTGGCGCAGCTTGGAAGAATGGCAGTCAGTTTCCGAACCGGACGGCCGGGAATTCGCAGAAGATTTGACGGCAATCGAAGCCGGGCCCGGCCGCCGCGGATTCCTGAAGGCGGCGGGCTTCAGCTTCGGCGCAGCGATGCTGGCGGGTTGTAGCCGCACTGTTCAGAAGATCGAACCCAACCTGGTTCAGCCGGAGGGTTTCATACCGGGCCTGCCGGTCTACTACGCGTCCACGTGCGGCGCCTGCAGCGCGGCCTGCGGAACGCTTGTGAAGGTGCGGGACGGCCGGCCGATCAAGCTCGAAGGCAACTCGAGCCATCCGATTTCGCAAGGCGGTTTGTGTGCCGTTGGACAGGCGTCGATTCTGGGCCTCTACGACAGCCGGCGCGTCGCGCAGCCGGTGGTGGAGGGCAAACCCGCGAGTTGGGCGCAAGCCGACGCGTTTATTCGGTCCCGTATCGACGACGTGCGGCAGCGTGGGGGCACTGTCCGGCTCCTCACGGGCACAGTGCACGGCCCGGCCGAATCGGCCTCAATTCGCCGCTTTCTCGACGGCTTTCGCAACGCCCGCCACATCGCCTACGATGCGCTGTCTTCATCGGCCATTCCCGATGCGCACGAGCAAACGCACGGCTTGCGCATCCTGCCGCGGTACCGGTTCGACAAGGCGGACGTGATCGTGTCGATCGGCGCCGACTTCCTCGGAACATGGATTTCGCCTGTCGAGTTCGCGCGCGGCTATGCCTCGTCGCGCGATCCGCAAGGCAGCCGCTATGCCTGGCACGCGCAAGTGGAGCCGCTGATGTCGCTCACCGGTACCAAGGCGGACCTGCGCGTGGTGCTGGGCCCGAGTGAAACCGCAGCCTTCGTGAACGATTTGTTTGAGGCTGTGCGGACGGGCGCCTCGAGCCGCGCCGAGGTGGCTGGCATTGCGGAACGGCTGCGGGGTGCCCGAGGGCGCGGCCTCGTCGTTTGCGGAAGTCAGGACGTTGCCACGCAGGTGCTGGTAAACCGGATAAACGAGGCGCTTGGCAACTACGGCGCTACGGTCGTGACAGACCGGGCCTGCCGCCAGCGCCGCGGCGACGACCGGGCATTGCAAAGTCTATTCGCCGAGTTGCGCGACGGACGGGTGGATGTGCTCATTGTCGCCGGCACGAATCCTGTCTTCGACATTCCCGGCGGAGATGTGGTGCGGAAGGCAAAGTTGCTGGTGGTGCACGCGGAACGGTTGGACGAGACGGCCGCGAAGGCGGACGTGGTCTCTGCCGCCTCGCACACGCTTGAGTCGTGGGGCGACGCGGAACCGGTGGAGGGCGCGGCGAGCCTTGTGCAACCGTGCATCCGCCCGCTGTTTCAGACCCGGTCCTGGTTAGAGACGCTGGCGGCATGGTCGGGTAAACCAGCGGGTGCGTTGGATCTGTTACGCGATCACTGGCAAAGGGAGATCTTCCCCAATGCGAAATCCGGCCTTGCGTTCGAGCCGTTTTGGGAGAAGGCCCTGCAAGACGGCTTTGTGGAATACCAGCCGCCCGCACGCGCGAAGGCCGCCGCCGCTACCCCGCGCGAAGCCGCGCCTCACAGAGAAACCCAGCGGCAGGAAGGCTTCGAACTGGTCCTCTACGCCAAAACGGCGCTGTTTGAAGGACGCCATGCCTATAACCCGTGGCTCCAGGAAGTGCCCGACCCGGTGACGAAGGTCGCCTGGGATAACTACTGCTGTCTCGCCCCAAGCGCCGCCGCGAAGCTGGGCGCCGTATCCGGCAATGTGGTGCGCATCGAATGCGGCGGACAGACACTCGAACTGCCGGCCCTGGTTCAGCCTGGCCAGCACGAAGGCACCCTGGCCGTCGCGCTGGGCTACGGCAGTAGCCTCTCCGCGCGATTTGCCAAAGCCGGGCCCGAATGGATTGAAGCGCTGCCCACCTTGAACGAGAAGGGGCTGGTAGGAGTGAATGCCGCACCGCTGCTGGCTTTCGAACAGGGGACCCTGCGGTATTCCCGGTCTGGCGCGAAGCTTTCGAAAACCGGCAAACAGGTGGCGCTCGCCTGCACCCAGGAGCATCACACACTGAGCGTGCCGGAGCGGCTGAAGCCGGCGGCCGGAGGCACGCGGCCGATCGTGCAGGAGACCACACTTGCCCAGCTTCGCGAAGGTCTTGCCCAGCTTCGCGAAAACGGTGGACGGGCTGAGGACAAGCCCAAGCCGGAACTGTGGCCGCCGGATCACCCATACCCGGCGCACCACTGGGCGATGGTTGTGGATCTGAATGCCTGCACCGGATGTGCCGCCTGCATCGTCGCCTGCCAGGCGGAGAACAATATTCCCGTCGTCGGCAAGGATGAGATGCGCAGGAAGCGCGAAATGCATTGGATGCGCATCGACCGCTATTATTCCGGCGCCCCGGAGAATCCGCGCGTGGCTCACCAGCCGATGTTCTGCCAGCAGTGCGACCATGCGCCGTGCGAAACCGTTTGTCCGGTGCTCGCCACGTCGCACAGCGAGGAAGGCCTCAACCAGCAGACCTACAACCGCTGCGTCGGCACCCGGTATTGCGCCAATAACTGTCCGTACAAGGTCCGTCGCTTCAATTGGTTCCAGTACTCGCGGGAAGACCGCGTGGCGAACCTGGTGCTGAACCCCGAGGTCACCGTCCGCAGCCGGGGTGTCATGGAGAAATGCACGTTCTGCGTGCAGCGCATTCAGGAGGCCAAGATCGAGTCCAAGCGCGCCGGCATTCCACTCGGCGACGGCGACATCCAAACCGCCTGCCAGCAGACGTGTCCGGCAAAGGCGATCGTATTCGGCGACCTTGACGATACGCGGAGCGAGGTTTCGCGCCTGATGGCCTCGGGCCGGCGCTATCGGGTGCTCGAGGAGATCAATGTGCGGCCGGCCGTAGGGTATCTGAAAATCGTCCGGCCGGAGCTACCGGCCGGCGGGGAGAAACAGCATGGCTGATATCGCACTGAGCCCTCCCCTCGTAGTGGGGCATAAGAACCCGGCGGATGTTACCGAAGATGTTTGCCGTCCGATGGAGCGGCGGCCCGGCCTCGCCTGGTGGGCGGCGTTCGCCGTGGCGCTTTCGATGCTCTTGCTGGGCGTGGCGGCCATCGCCTACGAGATCTCCACGGGCATAGGCACGTGGGGCCTCAATACCACCGTTGGCTGGGCCTTCGACATCACGAACTTCGTGTTCTGGATCGGTATCGGCCACGCCGGTACGCTCATTTCCGCAATCCTGTTCCTCTTCCGCCAGCGCTGGCGCACCGGTGTCAACCGCGCCGCCGAGGCCATGACCCTTTTCGCTGTAATGTGCGCGGGAATCTTTCCGCTGATTCACATGGGCCGCCCGTGGTTTGGCTACTGGATTTTCCCGTATCCGAACTTCCGCGGTTCGCTGTGGATCAATTTCCGCTCGCCCCTGGCCTGGGACGCGTTTGCCATCTCGACTTACTTCATCATCTCGGCCACGTTCTGGTACGTCGGGTTGATCCCCGATCTTGCTACCGTGCGGGATCGCGCCAAGCCGGGTCTCCGTAAGACGATCTTCTCGATTGCGAGCCTCGGATGGGACGGAGCCTATACGACATGGAACCGTTACGAGATGGTGTACCTGCTGCTGGCCGGGTTGGCTACGCCCCTGGTGGTCTCCGTGCACACAATCGTCAGTTGGGACTTCGCCACTTCTGTGATTCCCGGCTGGCACGCCACCATCTTCCCGCCCTATTTCGTCGCCGGAGCCATTTTCTCGGGCATGGCCATGGTGCTGACCCTGATGATCATCGCGCGCAAGGTAATGGGTCTCGAAGCGTACGTCAATCAGCGTCATCTCGACGTGATGTCGAAGCTTATTATCGCCACGGGCAGCATTGTTGGGCTCGCCTACCTGACCGAGTTCTTTACCGCGCAATACGGCAATAACCATTACGAGCAGTTTGTCTTTCTCAACCGTGCGGGCGGCCCGTTCGCCTGGGCCTACTGGACCATGGTGAGCTGCAACGTCATCACGCCGCAGTTGCTCTGGTTCCGCAAGATCCGGCACAGTTGGACAGTAGTTTTCATCATCACGATCTTTGTGAACATCGGCATGTGGTTCGAACGCTTCGTCATCATTGTGACCTCGCTGCACCGCGACTACCTGCCCGCCAGTTGGGCCGGCTACCGGCCCACCTCGATTGAGATTGCGACCCTCATCGGCAGCTTCGGCCTCTTCTTCACGCTCTTCCTGGTCTTCTGCCGCGTGCTGCCCGTCATCGCGATGGCAGAGATCAAGGGCGTGCTGAGGCACGGCACGCATAACGGGGAGGCCCGCCGATGAGCCAGTTCCAGTTATTGGGCATTTTCGACGACGAAGGCGGAATCATGGGCGCCATTCAGGCGGCCCGCGCGCAGCGCCTCCGTATCGTTGAGGTTTACACTCCCTACGCGGTGCACGGGCTGGACCGCGTACTGGGCTTGAAGCGCTCCCGCCTCTCGCTGGTTTGCCTCGTCGCCGGCGCGCTCGGTGCGGGCCTTAAGCTGTGGTTCGAGACATGGACGGCCGCCGTCGACTGGCCGGTCGACGTGGGAGGGAAGCCTTGGAACTCCTTGCCGGCATTCGTTCCGATCACGTTTGAGGTGATGGTGCTGTTTGCCGGGCTGTCCTCTGTTGGAGCGTTACTGATTGTCTCGCGGCTGTGGCCGGGCAAAAAGTCCAACCTGATTCATCCGCGAATCACCAATGACCGCTTCGCGCTTCTGCTCGAAGAGACGGACGCTTCCTTCGATGTCGCGCGCGTGCGGCAACTATTAAAGGCCCACGGAGCCGTCGAGGTGACGGAACTGCTTGCGGAGGAACAGCCGGCATGACCGCGAAACTCAATTGGACGCTCGCGGCGCTGTTCGTCGTGTCGATGGTCGCCAACTTCGCCGTGCGGCCCGATCCCGGCGTCCCGAATATCGACATCCTCCCGGACATGGCCCACTCGGCCGCCTACGCTTCGTTTTCCACCAATCCCGTGCTGCCGGACGGCAAAACCATGCAGCCGCCGGTTCCCGGCACGCTCCCGCGGGGCTTCAAGCCGCTGCGTTACCAGGCCGGTGAACAGGAGGCCCTACGCGCATCCGCCGAGTTGACCAACCCGCTCGATCCGCAAAAGGCGAAGGAGAGGGGCGCGGTCGTCTTCCAGAACTTCTGCGCGCCCTGTCATGGCGGATCTCTACGGGGCGACGGAGCGGTGGCGCTGCACGGCTTCCCGGCCCCGGCGAATCTGAAAGGCGAGAAGTCCGTGAAACTGACTGAGGGACAGATGTTCCACATTCTTACGTTTGGCCAGAAGAAGATGCCCTCCTACGCCTCACAACTGACCGTGAATGACCGCTGGAGCGTCATCGCCTACCTGAAAGCCTTGCAAAACGAGCCTGTGGCGCCGGCGCCCGTTCCGGAGGCGCCGAAATGAACCACTTCGAATTCACCTACCAACCCCCGCGGGCGCTTGAACGGTCGCTGCTGGTTCTGTCTGGAATCGGCGTTCTGGCCTGGGTGGCCGGGCTCATCGTCGCACCGGAGCGCGCTTGGGCAAGCTTGCTGATGGTCTCCTTCTGGGTGGCTGCGATGGGTCTGTCCGGTACTTTCTTCGTGGCCCTCCAATACGTCTGCGGCGCCGGGTGGGCGGTGGCGTTCCGGCGCGTTCCGGAGGCCATGTCCGCCGCTCTGCCCATAGGTGCGGCCGGACTGTTTCTTGTCTTCCTGGTCCATCCTGAGCTGTACCCCTGGGTGGCACACCATGGCGAATCGACGGGATTCCACGCCTTCTGGCTGAGCCGTCCTTTCTTCCTCGTCCGCGCCGTCGTCTACTTTGCGCTGTGGCTCGCGTTTTCGGCGGTGCTGATCCGCAATTCGCGCCGTCAGGACCAGGATGGCGACCTTCTGCACACGCGGCGAAACATCCGCGCGTCCGTCATTTACATGTTCGTGTTCGCGCTGACGTTCTGGCTCGCCAGCGTGGATTGGATCATGTCGCTCGAGCCCGAATGGACCAGCACCATCTTCGGCATCTACAACTTCGCCGGCATGTTCTCGGCCGGCCTCGCCACCATCGTTCTGCTGGTGCTCTGGCTCAAACGGTCGGCACCCCTGCGCGACTTCGTGAATGACGAACACCTCCACGACCTCGGCAAACTGCTCTTCGCCTTCAGCACCTTCTGGATGTACATCTTCTTCAGCCAATACATGTTGATCTGGTACGCCAACATGACCGAGGAAAGCGTGTATTACATCCTCCGGCAGCAAGGCGTCTTGGGCGTGCTGTTCATCGCCAATGTGGTCCTGAACTGGGGCGTGCCATTCGTCATCCTGCTGTCGAGCGCCGCCAAGCGGACGCCTGCGGTTCTCGCGTCGATGGCGGTGCTGATCCTGGTCGGCCGGTGGCTGGACCTGTACCTGATGGTGATGCCGCCCCTCATGCACGGTAAGGCCGCTCTGCCCTGGATGGAGTTTGGCATGATGCTGGGGGTTATGGCGTTGTTCCTGTTGGCGTTCCTGGCGTGGTTCCGCCAGTCGCCGCAGGCCCCCGTGCGCGATCCGCTCCTTGCCCAGAGCCTCGGCTATCACAATTGAGGAGTTTGCCCAACACGCGATCGCAACATAACGCATCGCAAGATAACGCGTTAGCGGGTCTCGTCGCCGGATTGTCTCCTGCCTACTTCGCCATGGTGATGGCCACGGGCATTGTTTCGCTCTCGGCGCATATGCTCGGTGTGGAATGGCTCGCATGGCCGCTGTTTGAACTCAACGTCGCGGTTTATACCATCATCTGGATCCTGTACATCCTGCGCATCCGCTGGTTCGGACGAGTGGTTCTCCGCGACCTGACGGATCATCAACGCGGTCCGGGCTTCTTCACCACCGTGGCCGCGTCCGGCATCCTCGGAAGCCAGTTTGTCCTGATCGCGGGCAACTACCACGTCGCCGCAGTGCTCTGGGTGCTGGCAATCGTTTTGTGGATCCTGTTGATCTACACCGTCCTTACGGCATTCACCATCAAGGAAGATAAACCGGGATTGTACGAGGGCATCTCCGGAGCTTGGCTGCTGGCCGTGGTGGCCACCCAATCGGTGGCGAGCCTCAGCGCCCTGGTCGCACTCCATTGGAATCAACCATACCGGCTGATGATCAACTTCTTCGCCCTCTCGATGTGGCTCTGGGGCGGGATGCTCTACATTTGGATGATCTCGCTCATCTTCTACCGGTACACCTTCTTTCGCTTTTCACCTGGAGACCTCTCGCCCCCCTACTGGATCAACATGGGCGCGATGGCCATCTCGACCCTCGCCGGCGCGCGGCTTATCATGAATACCCCGGACGCGCCGTTCCTGCATTCCCTGCTTCCGTTCCTGAAGGGGTTCACCGTGTTCTACTGGGCGACGGGCACCTGGTGGATTCCGATGCTCCTGATTCTGGCCGCGTGGAGACATCTCTACAAGCGGTTCCCGCTGGAATACGATCCGCTGTACTGGGGCGCTGTCTTCCCGCTCGGCATGTACTCCGCTTCGACGTTCCAGATGGCCCACGCCATGCAACTCGATTTCCTGCATGCGGTGCCGCACATCTTCCTATACGTCGCTCTTGCGGCGTGGATGACCGCCTTTTGGGGGCTCTTGAGGAAATTGGCCGTCAGCCTGGTCCCGGTTCGCCGCTTCAGCTAGGAATATCTGATGCTATTACATTACGTGGGACTGCCTGTCGCTTCCACACCCGCCGGCAATAACTGAGTTGCTGGCGATATGCCCTTTTAGGTCAACCGCTCTTCGCTTTGGGCTGGTTTCGGATGTCCGGTTTCGGCGGCCGGTTCTTTGCCGGATTGCTGAACACGAAACGGCCGTAGAGGATACACCCCTTCATCCCCGGGTCGCAGGGGAGCTTGTTCACCTTCAGACAACGTCCGTTCAACTCGTGCGGACAACCCCAGCTGCTCATTGTCCCCCCTGGGCGCCTGTCCGGGCGCCCGCCAAATCACGCGCGCCTGTCCGGGCGCCCGTCAAAACCCCACGCGCGTTATCTCCGTGAGCGCTCTACTTCGACCGCCCGCGGGAAAAGGATGTTGTTTTCGAGGTGGATATGCAGATGCAGATCCTGCTCCAGTTCGCGCAGGCCGCTCATCAGCGCACGATATGTGACGCACGCATACTCGGGCAAGGCGAAGTTGCCGGTGATCTCGCGAATCCGTGCCAGTGCCTGTCCCGCGCTATCGTGTTCCGCTTCCATCATCCCGATCGGATTCGAGAGCGGACCAAAGGGTGTTCTCGGTGCAGGCGTGCCGGTGACCGCCGCGGCTTCGATGGCCGCAATCGCCGGAAAGAGGATGCGCTCTTCCTTGAACATGTGCATCTCCAGTTCCGACCTCAGGCCCGCATAAACTTCCGGAAGATCGGTCAGCGTCGGCCCGTAGCGCTCGTTGTAAACGCGATACACTTTCTCCAGCCGCTCGGCCAAGGGCTGAAACTCACACTTCAGGTATTCGTGGTGCGTGCGGACGATATGGTCGGCCAACTCCCGCAACGGCGCTGTGGTCCAGTCGCGATCGGTGGCTTGGCGGGCGCCCGCTGCCGCATCGAGTTCGTTACGGACGGCCGCCGGGTCCAGTCCTTTCTCCTGGCAAACCTCGTCCAGCGGGCGCTTGCCGCCGCAGCAGTAATCGATGCCCAGGCGTTCAAAAATCCTCACGGCAGGCAGCGAGTTCGCTGCAATCTCAGCAACAGTCGTACCAGATACCTCTTGCATTGTGGCTCCTCTATGGCGATGTTAGGCGGCGCCAGATCCCGAAGCAGTGACTAAGGTCACAATGGGTTGTTCTCTATTTGCGCCTGGCCGCCGCGCTGCGAGCGGGAAGACAGTTCACCAAAACGCCGGTGACTTCAGTCACAGCCTCACCGCGCGCGAAGTCGTATCTTTGCTCCGAGGGCCACTGGGCAAACCCGCAATGAACGTGTGCTGTCGGCAACACGCACCATTCGAAGGGCTTCGAGCCATCGAGACCTGGGCAGCCGCGAGAAGCCGTGACTTCATCCCGGCAACCTGCGATTCCCTGGCGAAAGTACTGGGCTGTATCGCCGCTCGTGTCGACGCCTCCACGGCATAGTGTTTCAGATGACCCTCAGCACAGGTTGGGGATCGTGGCTGGCTCGCGCTACCGCCTCCATCCTCTTGTTTGAGCTGGTGTCCGGTTTCGCGATCACCTTCGGCCCCTTTCATCCGGCGGTGAGCTGGGGGCTGCTCCTGCACACGGCGGCCGGCCTGATTACCCTGGCGCCCTTAGCCTGGTACTTCGCGCGTCACTGGAAAGACTACTCCGGACAAGCAATGTCCGATGTAGTGTTGCTCGGCTACGTCGGCCTGGCCGCCATGGCCATTTGCGTCTTGTCCGGACTCGTGGTCACCTGGCAGGGCTTGTTCGCCACCCGCACCTCAGCGTGGCTCCGCTATCTCCACCTCCTCTCAACGCTGCTGGCGCTCGCCGCGTCGGTACCGCACATCGTCGTCTCCTGGTTCCGCCGCCGGGGTTCCGAAGCGGCGCGTCCCGCCACCGCATGGTTGGGCATCGCGGGGCTGGGTTCGCTGACGGCCGTGATTATGGCGGCCGTTCTTACGCTCGCCTATGGGGGCATCAAATACCGGAACGAATTCCCGGCCGGCTACAACTTCCTCTATGGCAGAAACCGGCCATTTGCCCCAAGCCTCGCCCGGACATCCACCAACGGCGCCTTCGATGCACGCTCTTTGGCCGGCTCGGCCACGTGCGGCTCGAGTGGTTGCCACACACAGATCTACGATGAATGGAAGCCGAGCGCCCACCGCTATGCCGCCATGGACCCGATCTTCCAGGGCATCCAGAACGTGATGGCCCGGCAGAACGGCGCAGAGTCCACCCGTTACTGTGGCGGGTGTCACGACCCCATCTCCCTGTTTTCCGGCACCAAGAACATCTTCGTCGAGAATCTGACCGGGCTCGACGGCTACAACGAGGGCATTTCCTGCGTCGCCTGCCACGCCATCCAGAAGACCGACATTCAGGGCAACGCCAACTACACCATCACCCAGCCCGGCGAGTACCTCTGGCAGTGGAGCGCACCGGATACCGCCGGAGCGCTGGCGCGCAACTTCCTCATCCGCACGTGGCCCGCGCAGCACAACCGGCTGAGCAAACGCGTGTACAAGAAGCCGGAGTACTGTGCGGCATGCCACAAGCAATTCATCGACCAGGAGGTCAACCGCGTCGGCTGGGTCCAGTTGCAGAACCAGTACGACAACTGGGCCGCCAGCCACTGGAACAAGAAAGGCGACGCCCGCGTTACCATCGAGTGCCGTGAGTGCCACATGCCGCTGGTGGACTCAACTGACCCCGCCTCCGGCGACTCCACCGACTATAACCGGAACGCCGGCGACCAAAAGCACCGCAGCCACCGGTTCCTCGCCGCCAACAACTTCGTCCCCACGCTGCTTCATTTGGAGGGGGCCGCAAAGCACGTCGAGTTGACCGAAAGCTGGCTGCGCGGCCGGATCGGCATCCCCGAGATCCGCGACAAGTGGGCCGAAGGGCCTGTGGTCAAGCTGCGGCTCGAAACCCCGCCCGCGGCAATGCCGGGGCAACGCGTGCCCGTGCGGGTGGTCCTGATCTCCAACAAGGTCGGCCACGACTATCCCACCGGACCGCTCGACATGATCCAGAGCTGGGTCGAACTGCGCGTTGAGAACGAGCGCGGAGAACCCGTCTTTGCGTCCGGCCGGCGCGACGACCGCAATTTCCTCGAACCGGGCACGTTTCTCTTCAAAGCCGAGCCGGTGGATCAGTACGGCAATCTCATCGACCGGCACAACCTGTGGGAGATGGTCGGCGTGCGCTACCGCCGGTCTTTGTTCCCCGGTTATTCCGACACGGTCGAATACAACATAGTGTGTCCCTCAGGCGGGCTGCGTGTTCCGGCTCGAACCATCGGTGATGTGCGGGAGTTCTCGGTTCCAGCGTTAAAGCCGGGCACACTCCGCATCGCCGCCACTTTGCACTACCGCAAGATCGATCAGTTCCTGCTGAACTATGTGATGGGAGAAAGCGCCCATCTCACTTCGCCTGCCGTAGATATCGCGGGCGCTACGGCCCAAGTCACCGTGGCCGCGAAAGCCATCGTAGCCACGAAAGCCAACGTGGCCACGAAAAGGTGAACACCTTCGTGCAAGCGACTCCTCCCCCGCCATCACGCAGAACGGTTTCGCGGCGTCGCCGCAGAATACTGTGGACCGCCTCAACGCTTGTCACCCTCATGCTGATCGGAGGCCTGGTCGCATGGCGCATTCAGAAGGAGAATGAACCGGAGCAATACACGCCGGGAGAGGCGTCCGCCGACATCACCACCGAGGTGAGCGACCGTGCGGCCCGCGCCCACGCACCCGCCGCGCCAGCCAGAACTGAAGTGGCCGCGCGCGCGATCGATCCGCTCCTCAACCCGGGCCGCAAACTACCGTCCGGCGCGCCTGCGCCACGTTTCACAGACGTCACCAAGGCCGCGGGCTTGGGCTCTTTCCGCCAGTTCGAAGGCCCGAGATCTTCGCAACTGCCCGAGGACATGGGATCGGGCCTCGCCTGGGGCGACTTCGACAACGATGGCTACGACGATCTGTTCGTTGTCAGCGGCGGCGGCGCCTTGAATCTGCCAAACTCCCAACTTGCGCCCTCCATTCTTTACCGGAATCTCGGTGATGGCCGCTTCGAGCCCGTCGCGGATTTTCCCCAGACGCGCATCCGCGGCCTGGCCGCCGCCTGGGGCGACTACAACAACGACGGCTGGCTCGACTTGGCCGTCAGCGGCTACGATACGCTTTTGCTGTTCCGCAACGATCGTGGGCGCCTTGCGCGCGACCGGCAGTTTCCATCGCCCAAAGGCTTCTGGGCAGGCGCCTCCTGGGGGGATTACAACCGCGACGGTTTTCTCGATCTGTACGTCTGCGGATACGTGCAGTACGTGCCCGGGAAAGGAACCTCTTCCAACAGCACGCAGCAGTTCGGCAAAGAGGTTCCCTTTACCCTCAATCCCGCCTCCTACGAGCCGGAACGCAACCTGCTCTTCCGCAACAACGGCAACCGGACGTTCACGGAAGTGGCCCGGGAGTTAGGCGTAGCCAACACGGAAGGCCGCAGCCTCACCGGTTTGTGGCACGACTTCGACGGTGACGGCTGGCTCGATCTTTACGTCGCGAACGACATTTCCGAGAACAAGCTGTACTTGAATCAAAACGGTAGGTTCGTCGACGCCGGACGAAGCGCTTGGGTGGAGGAGTATCGCGGATCCATGGGGCTCGCCGCCGGAGATTTCGACCGTGACGGCGACGATGATTTGTTCATCTCGCATTGGGTCGCGCAGCAGTATGCCCTCTACCAGTCGTTGCTTTCCGAACAGCGCAAGCCTGGCGCGTCAACGCCGGATCTTCACTTCACCGATGTTTCTGAAGCACAGGGCATCGGACAGGCGTCGATGCAGTCTATCGGATGGGGAGCGAGTTTTGTCGACTTCGATTCCGATGGTTGGCCTGACCTTGTGGTCGCCAACGGCAGCACTTTTGAGATCAAACAAACCGGGCCGCGGCGCCTCGCGTCAATGCCTTCGTTCCTGTTCTGGAATTCGCGCGGGCGCTTCTTTCACGACCTCGCACCCTGGAACCGGTCCTTCGCACAGCCGCACGTCAGCCGCGGCCTGGCCGTTTCGGATTTCGACGGCGACGGAGCGATGGACATCGCCATCGTCGATCACGGGGAAGGCGTACGCTTGCTGCGCAACGACATGCCGCACGGTAACTGGGCGGAGTTCCGGTTGCACAGCCGGGTTCCGGGCAGCCGCACCGCACTCGGCTTCGCCGATGGGGCCACCATCGTTGCATGGGTCGACGGCGTGCCGCTGCGCCGTACCCTTTCGAGCGCATCGTATCTGTCGCAAGACAGCCGCCGGGTGCACATCGGTCTGGGCGATGCGGCCAAGATCGACCGGCTGGAGGTGCGCTGGTTGAATGGACCTCCGGAGACCTGGACCGATCTGGCGGCCAATCGCATCTGGGAGATTACCGCCGGTGAACGCGAGCCCAGCTTGTTCTTGCCGCACCCCAAGCTCAACCAGAGTCTGGTGGCCCGGTTCTGGGAAAAGCAGCGGGCGGCAATGGACGCCATGAAGCGCGAGCGCGATGTGGCCAAGGCGGCGGAACTGTTCCGCCAGGCACTCGTCATCGATCCCAGACACGAAGATTCGCGCTATTACCTCGCCAACTGCCTGGCCGCCCAAGGCGATGCGCCGGGCGCTGTGGCGCAATTGGATTTGCTCGCACAGGTGAACCCGCAAAGCCACCGGGCCCTCCAACGTAAAGGTGAGCTGCTGGCGGCCTCCGCGACATCGCGCGGCCAGCTTGATCAGGCGTTGAAGCCTTTGGAAGCGGCCCTGCGTCTCAACTCAGAAGAGACCGGCACCTTGGTGCTGCTCGGCGAGGTTTCCTTGGCCCTGGGCGATCTGAAGACCGCCGAGCGGCGGCTTTCCCACGCCTGCCAGGCCAATGCCCGCGCCGCCGACGCGTGGTTTCTCAGAAGCTACATCGCCTGGATGCGCGGCGATACCCGGCAGGCCGCCGCCATGCTCGCCTCAGCAAGAAGCGCTCTCGGACCGGACTGGAAGCCCAGCGGGGCCGCCCTCGAAGGTGACGTCGGCCGTCGTATGCACGACGAGTCGGGATTCCTGAATGTCTTCCTCAAAGGTTGGGACGGAAGCCCGGCGCCCGCCGGCGCCTACGGTGCGCTTAACCAATACCTGCGCCGCTTCCGATGATTTTTTTTCGAGCTATGGGAAATATCGACGCGATCAAAAAACATGAGGCAGCCCTCCAACGCTGTCTGACGGTGTGGATTGTGACTGGGCTCCTCTTCATGCTTCTTCCCGGCACGTTCCTCGGGGCCTGGAACCTGATCTCGATCTCCGACCGGCACGGGGCAGCCCTTCTGGACCCGGCCTGGATTCAAGCCCACGGTCACGCACAGATCTTCGGTTGGATCGGCACGTTCATCTTAGGAATCGGCTTTTACTCGCTTTCCAAAATGCGCGGACTGGCGCGCTTCGCGGTCCGCCGGGCGTGGACCTGTTGGGTGCTGTGGACCGCCGGCGTGGGGCTTCGGTGGGCCACAAATCTTTGGCACTGGCAATGGCGCTGGACCTTGCCGCTGTCCGCGATTCTCGAAGTTGCCGCGTTTGTCTTGTTCTTCATCACCGTTCGCCGTCATCGCAGCGAAAAGAATCCGGCTGAATCTGGCGCTCCCGCATCGCAAGTCTGGATCGGCATCGTGGTTGTGGGCACGCTCGGCTTCCTGCTCAGCTTGCTGGCAAACTTTGCAATGGCCGTGCAGGGGGCCTATGCGGGTGGCGGCCCGGATGTTCCACGAGGCATCAATGAACGCCTGCTCCCCCTCTTTACGTGGGCCTTCCCGGTGGTCGCTATCTGGGGCTTCAGCGCTCGTTGGCTGCCGACCTTCCTTGGCCTTTCCGACCCCGATGCGCGATTGCTGAAGCTCGCCGTCCTCGTCAACACCGTCGCCGTCGCATGTGCGATCGGCGCCTGGTGGCTGCCTGCCACCGCGCTATTCGCGACGGCTGCCACGGCCGCCTCTGCCGGATTGCATATCTTCACACGTCAGCAACGGCCACCCAAGATTATTGGGGTCCACCCAACCTTTCCGCTGTTTGTTCGTATTGCCTATGTGTGGCTACTCGCATCCGCCGGCATTTCGTTGAGTGCGGCCGCTTGGGATAAGGCAGGCGGCTTGTGGGGAGCTTCCCGCCATGCCCTGACCGTCGGATTCATATCGGCCATGGTTTTCGCCATTGGCCAGAGGGTTCTGCCCGCATTCTGCGGCATGCGCGTCCTGTTTAGTACGAAATTGATGTTCGCCGACCTGGCGTTATTGAACCTGGGCTGTCTGTTACGCGTCGTATCCGAGATCGGCGCCTACGAGGATTACTTGCCCGTTCTGTGGCCCGTGTTGCCGGTCTCGGCGGTAATCGAGATGGCCGCGATGACGATTTTCGCTGCCAACCTGTTGATCACGTTCGGGCAGGTCCCACCGCACCTGCGGATATCGACAATTCAAGGGCCGCGCTAAGGCCGCGTAAGGGCGGTGCACCGCGCCGGACTAGCCTGGCAGCCTCGGTTTTTTGGCTTTGCCCCGGGCGGGCTTCTCTCTACTCTCTGAGCGTCCAGGCCTTCCCGCGGACGAGATCTCGGAAAGGGTGGTGGTTTCGAGAAAATCGAAGTAGGCTGACTTCGCCGGCCTCCAGGCTTCATGAGCGGTGCATGGATCGTGATCCGAACAAGTTCGCCGCAGGCCGAGGAGACAAGCGCGATGGGAAACGTGGCGCTCAAACAGCTCGACCACCTGTACCAGCGGGATTTCCTCCGGCGCACCGGCCAGCCGGTAGCCCCCTGCGTTCCCCCGAACGGCTTCGATCAGCCCCGCATTCCCCAAAGTGAGCAGAATCTTGGACATGTAGTTCTTGGGGATCCCCGTCAGTCGCGATAACTCCGCGCCCCCCAGCATCGAGCCGGGCGGGTGCGCAGCAAGGCAGGCCAGCGCACGAAGCGCGTATTGACAAGTAGCAGAGAGCATGATCTCCACCACAATCGCATCAAATTGCTCATCGTCTTGTCAACAATGGCCGGGACGGGCCGACGCGTTGCCCACAATCAATCACTTTTCAGTGGTGCGCCCCCTCACGAGGTGAATCTGCTTATGCGGATTTAATTAACGTTTAACGCAATCGTAATTGGGTTCGTTCCGCACGGATTGTTCGAGGGCGGTCTGGTAGCCGATTTTGGCGTACTGGCTGATGAGGAAGTTGACGGAGATGTCGAGGTTGGCAGCGTCGTCGCGTATTTCGGCGGCTACGGACGGGGGGAAGTGGGTGAGGATGTCGTCGGATGGCGCGGCGCTCCCTGACGGTCGCGGCTCCGTTTCGGGGGACGTGCTAGGTGGGGGAGTTCGTTTCGCAAAGCGTTGAATTTTAAGGGCGTCGGCTAAGGGGAGCGACGGACGGGGAGCTTCGGGGTTGGCTTCTATTAGCTGGCAGATGCGGTTCGTTTGGGAATCTTTGAGTTGTTTGTAGGCGCGGTTGAACGAACCTTCGAAGCGGATGTAGTAGCGGGAGTAGAGTTCGGCTTCTTTTTGGGTGGCGGGGTGGGTGATGGGGTCG
>JADLDI010000050.1 GCA_020846745.1 Bryobacterales bacterium
GACATCCTCACCCACTTCCCCCCGTCCGTAGCCGCCGAAATCCGCGACGACGCTGCCAACCTCGATATCTCCGTCAACTTCCTCATCAGCCAGTACGCCAAAATCGGCTACCAGACCGCCCTCCAAGCATCCGTGCGGAACGAACCCAATTACGATTGCGTTAAACGTTAGTCGCGCGCGGCCCTGGCCCGGTCACCGGGGGTGGTGCATACCGGCTGCCGAAGTTGAAAACCCGTGCGGAAATTGCACGCTAGGCGTGTAAATCACGCTAGGCATGTAAATTACGAAGCGCCTGCAAGCTGGTAGACAAGCTGCTCAAGACGGGAGTGGATGTGACCGCGGATACCTTTGGCAGTATGCGCGCCATCGAAACCTGTGCCAGTACGATCGCGTTCACGCCCAAAGTGGAGAGCTTTTGGATGCCTGCAAGAAGGATGCGGTCGTGCTCTTCGGGCCGGCCGCCGAGCAGGGCCGTATAGGCGTCTTCCATCACTTCCGGGATCAGTTCGACGGTCGTGCCCGCGTCCTGGGCGGCTTCTTCGATCAGCCGTGTGGTGGGCGCGATGGTCGGTTTGAAGGTGACGCAGATGCCGATGCGGCCGCCGATGCCGACCGCGGCGCGAGCCATGGGTGTGTCGATCTTGAGGACGCGAATTGGCGACGACCGCTGGATGTCGCGCACCATGGCGGTGGAGACCGACGAACAAGTTACGAGCGCTGCCGACGCGTTGTAGTAGCGCTGGGCCGTGTCCAGCATTTCCGCCAGGCGCTCTCGGGCTCGGGCGCGATCGCCCGCGGAGAGCATGCGCAGCAGGCCGTCGTCCAGAAGATTGGTAATCTGCAGGTCGGGCGCGGCTTCGGTATAAAACTGCATCAGCGGCGGAATCGCCGCCGGAGAGGTATGCAGGAACGCGACAGACTTCGTCATCTATCGACTAGCTTACAATCGGCGGTATGGTGACTTTCGACCGTCGTTGTTTCCTGATGTCCGGCGCGGCTGCGGCCGTTGCGCTGCCACTGGCCGCTGCTGGGGAGTTGAAGCGGAGGCTGGGGGTGACGACGGACGAGATCGATGAAGATCCCGTGGTGGCGTCGAAGTTTCTGCGCGAGTTCGGTTTGGGGCTCGCCGAGGTGCGCAATGTATGGGGGAAGTACAACACGGCGCAACCGGTCGACAAGATCAAGGAATTGCGCAAGATCTTCGACGATCACAAGATCAAGTGCTCGATGCTCGGGACCGGGTTCTTCAAAATTCCGCTGCCCCCCGACACCCCGGAAGGCCGTGCGATTCTCGATAATCAATGGTCGATGTTAGGCGGCGCATTTGAACGGGCGCGCGTGCTGGGCGTGAATAAGATCCGAGTCTTCGCGTTCACCTATAAAGACGGCGAAAAGCCGAACCTGGCGAACCTTCCGCGCATCCATGAGTTACTAACTGAGGCGTCGCGGCGGGCAAACCAACAGGGCATCCGGCTGGCGGTGGAGAATGTTCGCGGAAGCTACGTTTCAACCGGGGCTGAGGCGGCGCAGTTCCTGAAAGCCGTTCGCAACGATACGTTAGGGCTTGTGTGGGACCCGAATAATGCCGGCATGTCCGGCGAGAAGGCGTTCCCGGACGGGTACAAGCAACTCGATCCGGCGCGCATCTTCCACGTTCACCTGCGCGACTATCGCAAAAGCGCCAACGGGAAAACCGAGTGGTGCGCGGTCGGAGAGGGCGAGATGGATAACTTGGGTCAAATCCGGGCGCTGTTGAAGGCGGGTTACAAAGAGAACTTCACTTTGGAAACGCACTATCAGAGCCCGCAGGGTAAAGCCCACGCGTCGCGCACTTCGCTGACGGCGCTGTTGAAAGTCTTCGCACAGGTGTAACTCCGCCATGCGAAACCTTTGGCTGGCGGTGATGCTGGCAGTGCCCGTGCCGGCGCTCGAACGTCCCGGCGTGGAGTTCAAAATCTTCCAGTTCCCCGCGGACCGGATTCCGTCGATTGACGGCAAGGCGGGGGATTGGGACATCGTGCCGGAATCTTATGTCATCGGTATGGACCAGTTGAAGGACACGGTAAAAGGTAAGGGCTTTCAGACGAACAAGGCCGACCTCGATGTTCGCGTAAAGGTCGGCTGGGTGCGCGGGCTGAACCGTTTGTACTTCCTCTACGAAGCGACAGACGACTTCTGGGACTTTGCCGAGGCAAGCCGGCATAACGATATTTTCGAGGTGGTGGTGGACGGGGACTTGTCGGGTGGTCCGCTGATCGCGGGGATGCACGAGGCAACGGCTTTGTTAAAGGACGATACGTTCTTTCAGATCCACGGCGTACACGCGCAGAACTATCACATCTTCACCCCGGCGCCCGACCGCGAGTGGGCATTCGTGTGGGGCTGCCAGCCGTGGATTCGCGACTTGCCGTATGCGAACGCCGCCTATAACTACAATTTCAAGCATGGCGAAGGCGGCAAGCTGACGTTGGAGTTCTGGATCACGCCGTTTGACTATGCGCCCTACGAAGGGCCGGCGCGGGCGATTGAGTCGAAGTTAGTGGAGAACCGGCTGATTGGCTTGTCGTGGTCGGTTTTGGACTATGACGGTCCTGGGGACTATAAGGGCTTCTGGAACCTATCGCATAAGACGACGATGTATGGCGATGCCAGCGACTTGGTGGCCTTCCGGCCGATGCCGCTCGAGGCCAGCTTCCGCAAGGCCATCGATGCGAAGTACAGCTTTATGGTGCTGGATATGGACCGTCGGCTGGTAGCGTTTACCGACCAGTCGACGGGGAATGTTGAGAAGTGGCGTTGGGACTTCGGTGACGGGACGATGTCGACCGAGCAGCATCCCGTACACCGCTACACCAAGGCCGGAGAGTATATCGTGCGGCTGTTTGTGGAAGGTCCGGCCGGGAAGGCGCAATGGACCAGGATGCGCGACCTGGTGCTGAAGTAAGGCCGCGCGTCCGCGACCGGATGTCGAGCTATGACATCCGGCGCTGCGGCATCGTGAACGACGAAAATGGCGAATTGGGATCGCGCGGCGTCCGCTTCGGCGGTTTTACCCGCGCCGCCTTGGGGGCCGGCCGGGTCGCCATAAAGGCCTGCATGTCGGCTTCGGTAATGGTGTAGGTGGTCGGCAGCGTCTCACTCGTTTCCGACTTGCTTGAAAGCGAGTGCAAACACACGGCCGGACCGTCCTGCATAGTCAGGCGGTAACGCGCCAGTTGCGCCATTTCGATCGAGACATGGCATGCGGCACGCTTCATACCGCTGCCGGCGGTTTCGAACCGGTACGCGCGGGCGTTGCCGCGATGCTCGAAGCCGACATAGCGCAAGCGGGCCGGCGGTGGTTGTTTGAGGTGAGCGCCGATGTCCTGATCCTTCGTGAGGATGCAGACATTGAAGGCGATGCGGCCGTTCGGACCGTCCGTCTCGAAGGTGACCAGTTGGCCAACGGCCAACGAGTTCACGTCGTAGGCGAGTACGTCCGACGCGGAAAAGCGAACCATAACACCGTTTTCCGCCTTGATCATACCTTCTGTGTTGCCGGCGGATAACGACTTAATCTGCCCAGTCATAGATCTCCCAGTCGAGTCAGAATCTGGTTGCGACATCGACGATTCTTGGTGATCCCTGCCCTACATTCGACGTCAGGTAAGGGAAAGAGGTTTCCGGCAGGGTGGTGCCCCATCGGAACGCGACATTCCCGGATTAGCCGGGCACTCCACGAGTGTGGCGACCGACTGCAAACTCCAATCGTTTCAGCGGGTTAGCTGGAACGGTAAAATCATTATAGCAGCCTTTTCGAAAAAAGCGGAGTTTCGCCGTGTTTACGCCATGTTTACGCGGCGGGATCGTGCCTATTTTGGTCCCAGGCTACTGAAGGCGGGCGCGGGCGCGTTCGCTGGTCACCAGTTCGTCAAAGATGGCGAGTACCTGTTTACGGTAGCAATACACCCGGCGAAGATTCTCGCGGAAGTCCTGCTCGTGGCGGCGCGGACGCATCCACTTCTGGAGCACTGTCTTGGGGACATCGATGTCGCGGCGCAAGGCTTCGGCGGAGTGCCCGCGGAGGAAGAGGCCGTAGAACATAGCCGCCTCTTTCATCGGTGCTGATGGGTCAAAGTCGTCCCGGATCGTCAAAATTTCCGGCATAGCCAGGAACCCTCTGAAATCTCCTGCGTTCGAAATTGCCAGTATAAACAGCAAGGCAGAAACGATCAAGTATCGGCCGGCCCCCCAAAGGGGTGAACCAACACTATGAGTATCGGCAGTACAGGCTGTGAACAGTAGGACGTAAATTCATTGATCACCGTTGCATCTGCCACCTAAGCCGCATGAGACATTTCCTGATTCTGGGCAAGCTGGAGGGCGACGTTATTCAGGTAGACTCGGTGGAGTTGCACTAGCCTCCGCCGTTTGGCGCTTGCGGCGCATTCCGGCCCAGATCGGGAACACGTTGGGATGTTCGAGCCAGACGAGGAGCCACTCGGCCATCTCTTCCTTTTCGGCACGCTTCTGTTCGTCCTTCGCCCTTTGGCCGGCCCAGCGCGCCCGCTGTTTGGCGAGGAGAACGATGGAACGCACAGAGGTGTCCCCGTGTTCGTAAAGGTCTGCCAGGGCCGTCAAAGTCCGTTGCAGGTTGTCGAAGCTGTCGAGCCTGACACCCTCGATGCGGGGCGCAAGCGCCGCGCCGGAATGGTGTAACATCTCACGAAGGTACGCCTCGCTTAGCGGCGCCAGGTGTTTGAGTAGTATGCCAAAGACGCGATCATCCACCACGGCGCCCGGATGCGCCGCGAGCCACGCCTGGAGTTGATCCCTCTTGGACTCCCTTCTTTTGGGCACGCCGATACTCCGATACCGCCTTGGAGTGGTCCTTTAACGACGAGGTGAACTCGTGCCGGCCACTGCCGTCTGCCTTGGCGACGAAGAAAAGATATTCCGTCTCCGCCGGGTTGACCGCAGCCGCTAAAGCGGCGCGGCCTGGATTGGCAATCGGGCCAGGCGGCAACCCTGCTTTATTGTACGTGTTGTACGGGCTATCGCTTTCCAGATCCGACTTGTAAATGGTCCCGCGATACCGGTTTTCCAGTAGCGCCGCGTAAATTACAGTCGGGTCGCAATCGAGCTTCATCCCGGCATTCAACCGGTTCTGGTACACGGACGCGACTACCGGTCTTTCGGCAGCGACTGCGGTCTCTTTTTCAACAAGTGAGGCGAGTGTAACCGTGTGGTGGATGTCTTTGGGGGCGTTCAGACGTTTCCACTCCTTGCGAAACTCATCCGTCATCAATTTGGCAAGTTGTGCGGCGGTAGTATGGCGTGTGACGTGGTAGGTGGAAGGGAAGAGGTAGCCTTCCAGCGATTCGGCCTGGGGGTCCAAATCCTTGATTGCTTTGGGATTGGCGGCTTCTTTCTGAAAGTCGGCAGCGGAGATGAACCCGAGTTCGCCTACCAGGCGGGCGACGTCCCAGCGATGACTGCCTTCCGGAATCGTGAGTTCGTAACGGTGGACGTCGCCACGCGAGATGCGGTCGAAAACCTGCCAGGCGGAGGCAGGTTCGGTGAACTGATACTCGCCGGCCTGTAGCTTTGCCGAGGGGCGCATTGCACGGACAGCGAGAAAGGCGTAAGGCGACGGGATAACGCCGCGTTCGGCGAGCAAACGCGCGATGCCGCCGGCGCGGGCGCCGCGGGGCAGATCGACCAGGGTGGAATCGGAGAATCCGCGGTACGGCTGGGAGGTGAGCAAGTACAGACCCCCGGCGGCCACAGCGGCTGACAGGAACAGTCCAATGAGGCCCCACTTCATCATTCGCACGGCGTACTCCGCGAAAGGTAGCTTTCAAGCAAGATAACTGCCGATAGCTGGTCAACGGCGCGGGCGCGTTTCTCGATGCTGACGCCGCTAAGTTTCAGCACACGGTTGGCCTCAACGCTGGTGAGCCGCTCATCCCAGTATTCGATGGGCACGCCCGCCTCTTCCGCCAAGCGGTCGCCAAACTCCCGTACCCAGGTCACTTGCCGGCCTTCGCGGCCGCTCATATGCAGAGGCAGACCCATCAGGAGTTGTTTGATCTCGCGTTGGTGGATGAGTGCGACGAGCTGACGCAAATCCTCGCGCAGTGTGGTGCGGTGGAAGGTGGGCAGGCCCTGGGCGGTAATGCCGAGGCCGTCACTGATAGCGAGCCCGATGCGCCGTTTTCCAAAGTCCAGCGCAAGAATGCGCCCGCTCATTTCCATTCGGATTCTGTTTTTCTCCATCCGCTTATAAAACGGAGGATCGCCGTCAAGCTCATGATACAGTACCAGTGGTGGGGTCGACGTGTCGGTACTGCCTCAATCCTTCTCCGAGCATCGCCCCCGCGGCTGGGCCGGCGGCCTTATTGCCACCGGCGTAGCGATCGCCCTCCTGTATTACGGGCGTGGATTTCTGGTCACGCTCATCACGGCTATCACGATCAGTTTTTTGCTCGAGCCGTTTGTGGAACTGGCGATGAAGCTGCGCTTACCGCGAGCGTTTGCCAGTTTTCTGGTGTGTTCGTTGTCGTTGCTGTGCGTGTATGCGCTGGGGCTCGGGATGTATACGCAGGCATCGGCGTTGTGGGAAGACTTGCCTAAGTACAGCCAGCGGATTTCCGAGATCGGCGATGAAGTGGTGGCGGCGCTTGAATCGGCCGAGAAGGACGCGTATAAGATCCTGATGCCGCGGCGCTGGAAGGAACTGCAGGAGCAGCAGCAGAAGGCTCCGCCGGCGCCGGAACCGACGACGCGGAGGCGCCGCAGCGCCGAACCCCCGCTGCCGATTCCAACGACGCCGCCTCCGGTGACGGAGGTGCGCATCCGCCCCGAGCGGTCGCCGTTTGTGGATTACGTGTACCGCTACTGGCAGGAACTGTACAACATCGCGCTGCTGGCGAGCTTCGTGCCATTTCTCGTCTATTTCATGCTCAGCTGGCGCGATCACATGCGGCGCAGTTATCTCCAACTGTTCCACGGCCCGGAACGGCACGCGGCCGGACGGTCGTGGCAGGGCATTGCGGACATGGCGCGTGCCTACGTGGTCGGCAATTTCCTGCTTGGCATTTTTCTGACGGGCGCGAGCGGGCTGTTTTTCTGGTCGATCAGCTTGCCGTATTTCCTGCTGGTGGCGCCGCTGAGCGCGTTCTTCAGCCTGGTGCCGTACATCGGGCTGCCGCTCGCCATTTTGCCGCCGATGTTTGCGGCGCTGCCGGTGTACAGCAAGATGACGCCGTACCTGGTGATCGCGGCGGTGGTCGGGTTTTTGCACTTGATGGCTTTGAACTTGCTGTACCCGAAGCTGGTGGGGTCGAGGGTGCACCTCAATCCGCTGGCCGTGACGGTGGCCTTGATGTTTTGGGGCTCGCTGTGGGGCGCGGTTGGACTGGTGTTCGCGATTCCGATTACGGCGGGCATGAAGGCAGTGTTCGACAACGTACCCGCTTTGCAACCGTATGGGAAGCTGATGGGAGACTGAACCTCAAATGGGACTTTTACTCCGGTGGCTAATCGGCACGGTGAGTTTGCTGGCTGTGGCATACCTGGTGCCCGGGATTTCGGTGGATACGTTTGTGACGGCGGTGATCGCGGCACTGGTGATCGGCCTGGTGAACGCGACCGTTGGCGCGGTGCTGAAGTTCTTGACGTTTCCGTTAACGGTGCTGACGCTCGGGCTGGCATGGCTGGTGATCAACGCACTGATGCTGATGCTGGCGGCTTACCTGGTAGACGGGTTCCGCGTGGCCGGGTTCGGGTCGGCGTTTGTGGGCTCGATTGTGCTGAGCATCGTCAATTGGCTGATTAGCCTGTTCGTTCCCAAAGGCGACGACTGATACCGGACTCTTCGATCGGTGAACGGAAAGCGTGATTGCGCTGCAGGCGGCCGCTAGCCGAAGCGTAAGGCGAACACGTCGGCGTCCTTTAAGGCCATTCTTAAGCGGACGGGTTTGCCGGCGATTGCGGAGAGGTCGGTTGAGTTCTTCCACCGGACCGCGCGTTCGATTTGGTCGCCGATGAGTTCGACGCTGTCGTCGAGCGTGTAGCCGGTGAGCGGCTGCATGTTTTCGTCCTGGATTTCGATGCGAATGCCGCCGGGGGCGGAGGTAGAGTAATTGAGGAACAGCCGCGAGCCGGTAAAGGTGATGGGGCGAGTAATCACTTCGCCGCCGCGGTAGCCGGCGTTGATTGAGGCAAAACGGTCGAGGGGAAGGGAATAGCGGCGGAGGTGAGTGCCCGGTTGACCGTAGTTACTCAAGGTATAGAACGATAACTCGTCCTTACCCGTTTGTACGGTGTTGAGCGCCGGGTAGTTATTCCGGGAAACCCAGTTTTCGACCCCCAGTCCAGGGCGGAGGAATGCTTCGAGGAAGGTTCGACGGTAGGCGGCGCCGCCGCGCGAGGTCAGCAGGACCACATCGGCGCAATCTTTGTAATAACCGGGATCGACGCCTAGCGACTTGGCCTCATCGGCCGACAGCACCTGACGGCCCGGCATGAACCGCGCGGCCAGAGCGAGGTAGATGTGGGGAGCCCGGAAGTAGGGATGGGTCTGATTGACGTAGAGGTGTTCGGGAGGGGCGTCGCCAAAGGTCATATCGACAGGTGGGGTCCAGTTGATGAAGTCATCGCTGGTGGTGCGGCTGATCCAGCGGTAACGCTTGCCGCCGACCGGTTTGAAAGTGCGAAAGTACATCACGTACATGCGTTCGGTTTCGGACCAGAACGCCAAATTTTGCGAATCGAACACGCCGTCGCGAAAGACCGGCAATTCGCGGAGTTTCTTCCAGTGGATGCCGTCGGCGGATTGGAATGCCACGAGTCCGGATTTCTGCGTACCCGCGAGCGCTTTATAACGCTGAGCGGCCGGCACACCGGGCCGGGTATCGATAAAAGGACTGAAGTTACTCGAAAAGGGCGGCATTCCCGCCAGGATCAGGTTGTTATCGCGGCTGCCTTTGTACTCGAACAGGCCGAGATTGGGGCGCGTGAAATGCTTACCGTCTTTTGAAACGGCGTAACTGGTAGTTTCAGCGGCGGTCAGGTCTTTACCCGCCTCAGGCACGCCACGGTAATACAGGCGGTATTCGTCGTTGTCGCGCAGCACTGTGACGTAGTTGGAGAATGCGCCTTCCCAGGGACGGTCGAGCAGCAGCGCGGCATCTTCGCGGCGCGGCTGTTGCAGGCGGAGACTGGTGTACCTGAATTCGTCGATCAGAAACTCATCGACGAATAACTCGCGCCGAGAGCCGATGGAGATTACGGGGTCCGCTGGGGCGGAAGAGGGGACGGCGGCGATCGCGGCAGTTGCGGACAGGAGATGACGGCGAGTAGTCTTCATAATTCCGGTTAGAAATCGAAACGGCCTACGAGCTGGATGTTACGCGGCCCCGCTTGCAGACTGCGGATCGCGCCGAAGTTGGGTGCACCGAGCGTAGCGGCGGGAGCGCCGAGTTGAACGCGGTTCAGGAAGTTCTGCGACTCCATGCGGAGCGTCAGACGCTTGCCTTCGGTAATCGTGAATGTCTTCTGGAAGGAGAAATCCAACTGCGCCAGACCGGGTGTCCGAAGCAGGTTCTTACCTTGCGCTCCCCATACGTAGTTTGGAGGCGCGGTGAAAACAGACGTGTCGAACCAGCGGTCGCGGGTAGCCTGGCCGCCGAGGTCCCAGTTGCCGACGAGGTTGGCGCGATTGGATCCGGCGCCATTGTTCAATTGCGGACCGCTTACGCCGACGGTGAACGGGAACCCGCCCTGCAGTGTAAGCAGGCTCGAGGTTTCCCATCCGACAACAGCCGCACGCACTAACTTATTCCAGTTTTGGCCGTAACGCGGCTTGTAAGTAACCGCCGAAACCCAGCGTTTGCGGAAATCGTAGTTCGCCAGGCCGTAATCGTAGCGGAAGTTATACGGATCGTTGAGCACGCCGCCGTCGGTTCCGGTGGTGTAGGCCAGCGACTTGGAGAAGGTAAATGCGCTCAAAAACGACAGTCCTTTGAATTCCTGCTGCTTGACGGTGATTTCCAGGCCGTTGTAGTTGGAATCGTTCACTGGCAGATAGGAGAGGAAGGAGCCGACGTTGGGGTATGGGCGGCGGTCCTGTACAGCGCCGGGGCCGGGCAATGGCGAGTTACCGTAGGAAAGCGTAGAGAACCGCAGCGCCCGCTGGCCGCTATAGCCTAACTCGATCGCCGTTCGCCGGATGGGGTTCCACTGAATGTTGAAGTTCCATTTTTGGGTGTAGGGGTCGGGCCGGTCGAGCGGGCCGTAGTAGGCGCTGAAAGTGCGTGCGGCGAAGGCCCCGCCCGCCCCTCCGGCCGGGAAACCGTCGCGCGGCAAGATCGGCTTATCGAGTTCGGAGGCGAGTGCGAAATCGAAGAAGAACGGGCTGCCGTCTGTGCCGGCGTTGTTGAAGTTGTTGCTAACGGTGGCGGCATAGAAGATACCGTAGCCGCCGCGGAATACGAGGTTGCGGCCCGCATTATAGGCAAAGCCGAAGCGCGGCGAGAAGTTACGCCAGTTCGGGCGGGGCAGGATCTGGTCGTTGGTGGTGTAGCGCCAACCGGCGGGCATGTTGCCATTCGGAATACCGATGAGGTCGCGAATGATGGGGCGGGTGGACTCGGCGAGAAGCCGTTCGCCGGTGCGAAGGTCGAAGTTCAGGAGGCGGTCCTGCTCTTCGCACCACGGGCTGAAGTACTCCCAGCGGACGCCGAGATTGAGCGTGAGCCTGGCGTTGACGCGGAAGTCGTCCTGGACAAACCAGCTGGCACGGTTCGACCGGATGCGTACGCCATCAAACTGGTAGTTGGTGGAGAACGCGCGAGCCTGGTTGAGCAGCGCATCGGTCATGCCGGAGCGCAGGGCCTCAAGCGCGGCGCCCACGCGAGGCGTGGAGTAAGTGCCGTCGTAAGTAAGCGCGCCGCCGCCGTTGCGGCCCTGGAACCGGTTGTTGGCAATGCGGCCGGCTTCGGCGCCGAACTTGACGGCGTGGCGGCCACGCTGCCAGCTGAGGTTATCCATGAACTGCCACGAATGCTCGACGAGGAAGAATGGCGTGGGGACGCTCGCAATCGGGCGGATGATCGAGGTGGCGGTGTAGTTCCGAACGCTGTAGGCCGGAAAGCCGCGCGCGAACGAGACGGTGTTCCAACCGGGAATTTTGAACTCGTCCATGACATTTTCGGTGTTCAGCATCTCGTTGCCGAACCGCAGGTAGTTATAACCGGCTCGCGCTTCGTTGACCAGGGTGGGCTTGAACACGTGGGTGTAGGTGAGGCCGGTGTTAGTCGCGTCTAATGAGGCGATGCCGCCCAAACGGTCATCCGGCATCCAGAACGAGCGCCGCCGTCCGCCGCGTTGCTGCGAGATGCGGCCGGTGACCGTGTTTGTCTCATTGATGTGCCCGTCGCCTTTCAAGTTGAATGAATCGAGTCTGTCGTTGTTCTTTTCGGAGACGAGATAGTTGTTACGCACGTTCGGATTCGGGTCGCGGAAGTTCGGCAAGGGGAAGAAACCGAGCATACGCGTCGTCATCGGGTCCACACGCCCGGAGGGCACCTTGTTATCGGGAAACGGCGTGCGGATGCCTAAAGCGTTTGAAGGGTCGGGACGAGTAGTGGCGGGGTCGGCATAGATGATGCTGGATGTGGAGAAATCGCCACGGCGTTCAGTCGCGTCGGGCATGATGTAGCTGTTGATTGTGGCGCTGGGGTTGCGAATGCCTTCGTAATTGCCGAAGAGGAACATACGGTTTTTGATAATCGGCAGGCCCATACCGCCGCCGAACTGATTGCGCCGCAGTGGTTGCTTGGGCTGGTTGGTGAACGTGAAGTCGAACGGACGGGCATCCAGTTTGTCGTTGCGGAAATAGTCGTAGCCGAAGCCGTGCCATTCGTTCGAACCCGACTTGATCGCCAGGTTGACGATACCGCCGCCCGACCGGCCGAATTCGGCGGAGTACTGGCTGGTCTGAATAGCGAACTCCTGGATAGCGTCGATTGCGGGCACCACGCCCATGGCTCCGGAAAACTCCATGTTGTTCGAGATGCCGTCGATGATGAAGTTATTCGCTTCCGCCGAGGCGCCGCCGACGTTGATCGAAGCGCCCGAGAAGTCGCGTTGCCGGCTGGCCGGCGGCCCGCTGGTGGTGCCGGGAACGAGCGCGGCCAGGGCCAGGAAGTTACGGCCGAACACCGGAACATCCTGGAGGATCTGGCGCGACACAACGCCGCCCACCTCGGCGGTATCGGTCTTGATGAGTGGCGTGGCCCCGGTTACCTCGACACTTTGCGACGTCTCGCCAACCTCAAGCCGTAGGTCGACGCGTACGCGCGCCTTCACCGTTATCGGCACTGGCGGATGTACCGCCTTCTTGAACCCGCTCAGTTCGGCGCTTACCGAATAGTCGCCTAGCGGGAGGTTAGTGACAGTGTATTCGCCTAACTCATTTGTCGTTGTGGACCGGATCGCTCCGGTGCCAATGTTCGTGATCCTGACGGGGGCATTCGAGATAGCGGCTCCTGTGGCATCGACGATCGAACCGAGGATGGTTCCCTCCGTAGCCTGCCCTGCGAGCAGACTTGCGAAGAGTGTGATTGCGAATAGAGACCTGAGCGCACGCATGTGTGCATGGTATTCCCATGCTGTCCAGAACCGCAAGTAAGAGTAAGCGCTGCCGTCGATTCTTAAGTAGTCAACGAAGCTTCGGGTCCCATTCCGGTTCCAAAAATTCCTCAGCAATCGGCACGAATGTCAGGACAGGCGTTGCCTAGACGTTACAATAAAGCCCAATGAACAGGATCTTGGGGCGCCTCGGCTGGGGTGCGTTAGCAGTGTTGGGCGCCTACGCGCTGGCGGCGATCGCCCTCGACCGTGGCGAATCGATCAACAGCATGTGGCTGGTGGTGGCCGCGGCGTGCACCTACCTGCTGGGATTTCGTTTTTACGCGAAGTTCATAGCAGCCAAGGTGATGGCACTGAACGATCAGCGCGCCACGCCTGCGGAGCGATTGCGCGACGGCCACGATTTCGAGCCGACGAATAAGTGGATCGTGTTCGGGCATCATTTCGCGGCGATCGCGGGTCCAGGCCCGCTGGTCGGCCCCACGCTGGCGGCTCAGTTCGGTTACCTGCCGGGCACGTTATGGATCATCATCGGGGCGGTGTTGGGCGGGTGTGTGCAGGACTTCGTGATTCTATTCTGTTCGATGCGGCGCGACGGGAAGTCGTTGGGACAGATGGCGCGGGAAGAGATCGGCAAGGTAGGCGGAGTGACCGCGCTGCTGACCGTGCTGCTGATTATGATCATCCTGCTGGCGGTGGTGGCGCTGGTAGTAGTGAATGCGCTCAAAGGCAGCCCGTGGGGAACATTCACGATTGCGGCGACGATGCCGATTGCTGTTTTCATGGGGGTGTACCTGCGCTACTGGCGGCCGGGAAAAGTGCTGGAATGCTCGGTGATCGGGTTTGGACTGGTGGTGGCCAGTATCTTCGGCGGGCAGTGGATATCGCATTCGACATGGGCCGAGTGGTTTACGCTCAGCGGCATCGCGCTGGCATGGGCGGTGATTATTTACGGTTTTTTTGCGAGCGCGCTGCCGGTGTGGCTCTTACTCGCCCCGCGCGACTATCTCAGCACCTTTGTCAAGTTAGGTGTTGTGTTGATGCTGGGAGTCGGCATCCTGTTCGTGCGGCCGGAGTTACAGATGCCGCCGCTGACGCGGTTTGTGGATGGCACCGGACCCATCTTCTCCGGTAAGATCTTTCCCTTCTGCTTCATCACTATCGCGTGCGGAGCTATCTCAGGGTTCCATTCGCTGATTTCGAGCGGGACGACGCCGAAGATGATCGCTAAGGAGTGGCACGCCTGGCCGGTGGGTTACGGCTCGATGGCGCTGGAGAGCTTTGTCGCGATCATGGCGATGATTTCGGCTTGCGTGCTGGACCCAGGTGTGTTTTTCGCCGTCAATTCCCCTGCGGGCATTGTCGGAGACACAGCACAGAAAGCGGTGGAAACCATCAGTAGCTGGGGCTTTCCCGTTCAGGCCTCGACCATGCAGACCTTGGCCGAAGATGTGGGCGAACACTCGTTGTTCTATCGCACCGGCGGCGCGCCGTCACTGGCGCTCGGCATGGCGCATATCTTTGCGTCGAGCGGCGGCGGCAAGGCGATTCTCGGGTTTTGGTACCACTTCGCGATCATGTTTGAGGCGCTGTTTATCCTGACTATCATCGATGCGGGTACGCGCGTGGGCCGCTTCATGTTGCAGGATTTGCTAGGACACGTTTATAGGCCGCTCGGGCGCGTGAGTTGGATGCCCGGCGTGATTGGCGCCAGCGCCGTAGTCGTGCTGGCCTGGGGTTACTTTCTCATTCAGGGTGTGCGCGACCCTCTGGGCGGAATCAATTCGCTGTGGCCGCTGTTCGGCATCGCGAATCAGTTACTGGCCGCGATTGCCTTGTGCGTGGCGACGACCATCCTGATTAAGATGCACGGAGCGCGGTTCATGTGGATCACCTGTATGCCGCTCACATGGCTGGTGATTGTTTGTTACTCGGCAGCCTGGGAGAAGATATTTTCCGATCTGCCGCGAGTGGGTTTTCTGGCGCAGGCGCGGATGCTCGAGCAGCAGTTGGCGGCGGGCACGGTTCCCGCGGCGCAACTGACAGCGGTGCAAGCGCAGGTATTCAACAACAAGCTGGACGCGGTGGTGTGCGCATTGTTTTTGGTTTTGGTAACGACAATCCTGGTGGACTCACTTAGGCTTTGGTATCGCATTTTGTCGGGCGCGGTAGAAGCGCGTGTTGTTGAGTCTCCCTTTGTGCTGTCGCGATTGCGGGCGGAGGAAGTGTGAGTTACTTAAGAAACGCGGGCCGGCTGGTAATGGCGCTGTTGCGCGAACTGGCGGACGAAAATGCTTATGCGCGCCATCTGCGCGCGCACGGGCGCGAGCATTCGCCGGAAGAGTGGCGCAGGTTTTGCGAGGAAAGGCTGCGCTCGAAATATATGAGGGCGAAATGCTGCTGAGACTGCTGGCTGGCCACGGGTATATTGGCCTGCCTGGCAATTGCGCAGGATGAGATGACGTTGCGCTAGGCATTTGAAGGTGAGAAGGTACCGGTGAAGATCGACGTTAGAAAAATACGTCGACTTCAACAACCCGCGTAAGCGACTTACGGCACAATGGCGATGCCCCACGGCCGGTCACCGACCGGGATCTTCGTCAGTACCTTTTGGGAAGCGATGTCCACCACCGAAACGTCGTTCGACGGACCATTGGCCGTATACAGTAGCTTGCCGTCAGGAGTTACGCCAATCCCCCACGGCCGCTGGCCTACCGGGAACGATGCGACGATCTTGTTATCCGCGGGATCGAGGATGAACACCTTTCCGAACCGGCCGGTGGTGACGTAAATGCGGCCACCATCCGGCGCGACCGTGATCCCCATCGGCTTTACTTCCTTGGGACCGAGCGAAATCCGCGTCAGCACGGCGTGCTTTGTGGCGTCTATTACCGTGATCGACGCGCCGTTCTCCTCTGTCACGTAAGCGCGCGTTCCATTGGGCAGGAACGCCACCGCTCGCGGGCGGCGGCCTACCTTCAACTCCTTCACCTTCTTATTCGTGGCCGTATCGATTACGGTTACGACGCTATCGTTTTCCGAAGTGGCGTAGACGAACTTACCGTCCGGGCTGATTGTCACCCCTTCCGGTTCTTCGCCGACCGGAATGGAACTCGTAATTTTGCCATCCGCTACATCGACGATCGAAACCGACGCCGCATCTTCATTCGCCACAAACAGCCGTTTGCCGTCGGCAGTAATGGCGAACTGTTCGGGGTCGGATCCGCCGGGCAGCATCCGCAACACCTTGTTGGCGGTAATGTCGTATTCGCCAATGCCATCAGCCGACCGGTCAGGCGGTGGCAGCTTGGACTCATCCACTCCCGGAGGCGCCATGGGCGAACCGCTCAATGCCACATAGAGCCGGTCGCCGAAGGCCTTGATACCGCGTGGACGCTTGCCGAGCTTCACCGTATGGGTGACCTTGTTGGCGCCGCCGTCAATCACGCTCAACTCGCCTGACGATTCATTCGTGACATAAACACGGTACGGCGGCTTGCTCTCCGCCGCCTGCGGGGCGGGCTTCTGGGTGGGAGAGGAGCAACTCGAAAGGGCGATGCAGGCAATGGTAACGCCGGCGGGGAAGGACAAAGAGATACTGCGCACCAGACGATGATACGCCGCTTCGCCCGTGCAGTGTGATTAACGTATAATCAGAGTCGAAACTTGCTTGACGGGAGGTTCGATCATGATGACACGCCGCGGCTTGATGGCACTGGCGGGCGGATTCGCCGCCACCGGCCTACATGGGCAGGAACGCCTTATCGATCCGGAGATGAAGTACGAACCGGTTGCGCCCACAACCCAGCGATCGGTGGTGGCTGTGCGGCAGGGCGAGGAGCGGCGGAAGATCGTCCGCGAAGCTTTGGAAGGCATCGACAAGCGGGTCCGCGGCGGACTGAAGGGCAAGGAATACGTCATCATCAAGCCGAACATCGTGTCGACGAAGAACCAACTGGCATCGACCCACGCAGACGCACTGCGCGGGATTCTTGACTACCTCGACGGGCGGTTCAAGGGTGCGGTGCTGATCGCCGAATCGAGCGCGGGGACCACTCGCGAGGGTTTCGAGACGTTCCTGTACAACCGGCTTGCTGGTGAGTACAAGAAACTGAAGGTCAAGTTGGTCGACCTGAACGAAGAGGGCGAGTACAAGCTGATCGACCTGTTAAGTCCCGACCTCCACGTGCAACCGGTACGGCTTGCGGCGCGGCTGATGGACCCCGGCGGATACCAGATTTGCGCCGCCATCATGAAGACACACAACACCGTCATCACCACGCAATCGGTGAAGAACATGACGCTTGGCGCGCCGCTGCACAACAAACCGGGTGAGGCGCGCTGGAGCGACAAGCGCAAGTATCACGGCGGTGTCAGGCAGACCCACTACAACATGTTTCTCACAGCCATGAAACTGCGCCCATACTGGGGCGCGACGGTAATCGATGGGTTTGAAGGCATGGAGGGGAACGGTCCCGGCGGCGGGACAGCGGTGCCGAGCCGTGTGGCGGTGGCGTCGACCGATTACATCGCGGCCGATCGAGTAGGCGTGGAGTTGATGGGCATCAACCCGAAGTGGATCGGTTACCTGAACTACTGCCACCAGAACGGCGTCGGCCAATACGATCTGGACAAGATCGATGTGGACGGCCCGCAGCTCGCGACCGTGCAACGGAAGTATAAGATGCACGACGATATCCAGCGCGAACTGCAGTGGATGGGGCCGCTCGAATCAGTACCGCCGAAGCTGGGGTAGCGAAGCGTGGCGACACTGCCCGGTCAGCGGGTGTGGCGTTATGCCCGAAGCGCTTCGATTTGGGAGTCACAGGCTAAAGTAGTAGGTCGATGCGCCTCGCCTTCACCCTCGTCGCCCTTTCAGCCGTTTTCCCCGTCCCCATCGCCCTCGCCCAGGATGCATGGAAAGCCGGAGTAGCGAAAGCCGCGATCACACCGAACGAACCCGCGTGGATGGCCGGCTTCTCCTCGCGCACCCACAAGTCGGAAGGGGTGCGGCACGACCTTTGGGCGAAGGCGCTCGCGCTTCGCGATGGGGGCGGAAACACGGCTGTACTGGTGACGCTCGATCTCTGCGACATTTCGCGGGATATGGCCGCCATAGTGGCGAAAGGGGTAGAGCAGAAGTACGGCCTGAAGCGCGACCAATTTGCCTTGAACGTCTCCCATACCCACAGCGGACCTATCGTCACACTCAACGAAATCTCCGGCTGGTACGACGTGCCGGCGGCCGACCAGGAGGAGATTCGCGCTTATACCCGCTGGATGCTCGGTCAGATCGTTGACGTGATCGGCGGGGCGTTGAAGGATCTTCAGCCAGCCACGCTGTCGTTTGAACAGGGTGTTGCCGGCATCGCCACCAACCGGCGGCGCACGCGGTTGCGTAATTTGCCGGGTCCGGTGGATCAGGACGTCCCGGTGTTGGCGGTGCGCGGACAGGATGGCAAGTTGCGAGCCATCGTTGCAGGTTATGCGTGTCATGCCACGGCGCTGAGCGACTACCAGATCAACGGCGATTGGCCGGGATTTGCGCAGATCGCGATTGAAAGGGCGAACCCGGGCGCGACGGCGATGTTTGTGCAGGGCGCGGGAGCCGATGCAAACGCTTTGCCACGCCGGAGCGTTCAGATGGCTGAGGAGTACGGCGGCGTGCTCGCCGAGGCCGTGGCGCAGGTGTTGAAAGGAGAAATGAAGCCGGTGACCGGATCCCTGAAAACGGTCTACGAGGAAGTGATGGTGCCGTTCCATAACGTGCCCGACAAACAGGAGTTACAGGCGCGGATCGCCAAAGGGAACGCGTATCAGAAGAAGCAGTACACGCGCCTGATGCGGATTTTGGAAGAGAAAGGCAAACTGCCCGTCGAGTATCCGTACCCGGTGCAGATCTGGCGGTTGGGCGATGTGATGAAGATGGTGATTCTCGGCGGCGAGTTGGTGGCGGATTACTCGCTGCGATTGAAGCAGCAGCACGGCTGGTTCGATACCTGGGTAGTAGGCTACAGCAACGATGTGTTCGCGTACATCCCGTCGCGGCGCGTGCTTCGCGAGGGCGGATATGAGGGGACCGAGGCGATGCTGGGCGATGGGCATCCGGCGCCGTTCGGGGCGGCGGTGGAAGAGATCATTGTCGAGGAGGTTGAGGACTTATTGAAGAAGTCCGGCAATTAGTTCCGCCGCCTGCCGTGTGCCGTCTTCCGCTGGGCGCGGGGACGCCAGCCGGCCCGCCTGATCGTCAAACCGGCGCGCAAAAGCGATCGCCGTGTGACGTTCGGGGTAGGGAAGCATATCCGCGATCGTGTTGTATCCGGCTCCGCTCACAACCCGCGCAGCCCGTTCGAATAAGTTGGCCGCCGGATAATATTCAAACGCCGGACAGGGCCAATCTTCCCCAATCCAGGGCGTAATCAGCGCAATGTCGCCACTCGCGTGACTTAGTAACTCATGGATTTCCGGGACGGGACCGCCATGCACCACCAGGCAACTCTCACGGGAATTCACAATCCGGCCAAGCCGAGCGGGCGCCGCCGTGGCAACCACGCCCGGACGCAAGCGGATAGGGCCCGGCAAGCGTACGACTTCGGCTGAGGCGATTAGCGTATCGTGGTCAGTTGTAAGGCTTTCGCAAGCAATTATGCGCCGAAACCGGCTGAACTCCGGCAAGCTGGGCAACGCCTCTCGATAAGCCGGAACTTTTAGCCGCCGCGCCATATAGAGCACTGGCGCTTTGAACTCAAAATCGACCCATTCCCCGCGCATCCCGAACGGGAAGGTATCCAATACAACTAACTCAGGATCTTCCCGAGCCAGATAGGCCGGGGCTGCCCGTTCCCATAACTCCCCGGCGATGCAAGTAAATGGTAGCTGTGCGAGCGGGGCGAGACCTTCCGCAAACGGCGAGTTGGTGACAATCGCGGCATTAGCGCCCAAATCGCGCAACTCCAGGCAGACCGCAAGCGCACGATTCAGATGGCCGAGCCCGGAACCGGGCGCGAAATAGAGAATGTACGGGCGTTTCATAGAGTAGCGCGCGCCAGCAAGTCGAGCAGGACATCCAATTCACGATCAAGCGTGAACCGCTCCTGTACTACGGCGCGCGCGCGGTTTGAGAAAACGGTCTTCTCACCGTCGGAAAGCGCCAGGGCGCGAGACGTGGCTTGTCCGGCAGCGTCGCGATTCTCCGGACGGAACAGAAATCCGTTCTCCCCGTCGGCGATCAACTCGCTCATCGCTCCCGCGCTGGAGGCGATCGGAATGACGCCACACGCCATGGCTTCCAGCAACACGTTCGGCATGCCGTCAAAACTGGAAGGTAGCGCGACGAAGTCGCAGGCCGCATACAATCCGGCCAACTCGTCCGGAGGGCTGAAAGGGATTCGCATGCTGCGCGGAGCCAGTGCCGGGTCGTCCAGAATACGCGATGTGACCGGATCTAACTGTCCGACGATAAGCAGGCCCATCCGCGACAATAGTCCCGCATCGCGCACAGCCTCCAGCCAGAAGGTGACGCCCTTCTTAGCCTTCAAGTCGCCGAAGAGGCCGATAATGCGGCCTCGATCGCCGTCTAGTATCGATCGCACTTCGCTCCGCCGCTGCTCATCGGACGGGAGTAATCGCCAGCGGACAGCATCAACTCCGTTTGGAGTCCAGGTGACGGGCTTTTCCGGAAACAGACGCGAGATCCGCCGTACCTTCTCTGGGGACACGGCTCCAATGGCCCGGGCACGCGATAGCGCTTCCCTCACCCAGCCTCCACGCCGTGGCAGAAACCAGTCGCGATCGAGATCGTTGCCGCGCACGAGAACGGCTCCGCCGATATCGAGCCACGCAGCGAAGGTGGTGGCGAGATACCCGGGCCACGCGGCGCCGAAGCCGACCGTACACGTATAGGGCTCACGGGAGTGACGCGCTGACACGGCGTTCCATGCGAGGTTCGGACCCACGGCGTCGGTTAAGGTATGGCCGACAAAGATGTCTTCCCCGTTGTCTCGCGGGTGAACTTGCACGTCGCCCGCGGCGCGGTCCATTACGAGCACGTCCACGCGCATCCCGCGGCGACGCAACCCGCGCACCTGACGGGCGCAACTTACCGCCATGCCACCCTTCGCCGGAGGGTAGCGCTCTGTGATCCAAAGAATCCGCTTCCCGGTCATAGGGAGCGGCTAGGTCTCCATGGGGTCGTATTCGGGGCGGCGGCGCGGCAGGCCGGCGCCGGCAATCATTCCCCGGCCAAGCGCCGAGTTATCGCTCTCGCTGAAGTAACTATCGTGACCGAATTCCGGTTCGCCGTACTCCTGATAGTAGGACTTACGTTGTGCTGCATCCTGCGCCACCGGATCCTGTTCGTTCTGCTGGTCGAGCATTCCGCAGTCGGGGCATGAGGCGCCTACCTGGTGCGCGATACAAACAGCCTTGCCGCAGGTGCCGCAAAAGCCCGTTGCCGGCGCACCACACTCACGCAAGACTAACAATCCCATTCGTGCCTGGCAGTTCATTGTGCGACCCCCGGTGCCGGCTTCCAAGCAGTCGAAAGCCTGAGTAACATGCCAACCACCTCTTTACCCGATGGTGCGGTAGAGGGTAAGTCAGACGCCGCTTTGAATACCCAGTAGCGAACCAGACGCGCTTCTGTTCTACCGCTCTTGCCGGCGAACTTAACCTTTTCCAACTCGGGATTGACAGTCGACTGCAAGCGCCTCTCATCGAACGCGCCGGCGGCGGCGGGACACAAGCTGGCAGTAGCCTGGCACTCTTTGCGCCACTTAGTTTTACTTTTGGTCTTGCCGCGGCTGGCGCGATAGCGCCGGTCGTAGCGGCGGTAACAGTTAGAAAATTCAATACTTGCTTCGCTTCCGTCGGCCAGCGGCAGCGTGACCTCTCCCCACGGATCGTCGTAAACAGACTCGGTCAGCTTCAAGTAGCGGGTCGGCAGGTCTTTCTTCGACTTGAGCTTTGAGTCCACTGCCGCCGACAGGTCGAGCCGGACCTTCAGTTTCTCGCCAGGCGCGAGATCTTGCGCCAGGTCGAGTAACGCGGGCCGCAGGCAGGTACGAAAGTCATTTAACAGGTCGATCGCCTTGAGCGCTTTCTTCCGGCGCCAGTAATAGATTGTCAGGCCAAGCGGCGGAAGAATTACGAATGGTGCGACGATGAAGAGCTCCGCCACGAGCGTGAAGATGGCGCCCATAAAGCCGAGAAAGGTCAGAACGATAAACACGACCATGCGGCTGCCGGCCTTGTCGGCGGCCTCGTCCGTACCGGCATCGAACGCCGCCAGTTCGTCTAACAGCTTCACTAAGTTCTTAACGTTGTACGATCCGGCTATCTGCCGGGATGCGATCACCGCACGCGCTTCCGGCGTGAGATCTTCCAGCCGCATCTGCTTTTTCCGTTTGGTTGGTTGGTCGGCCATTAGTAGTTAGTGCGTAGCGGTGTGAAGAAATAGGTCATCCAACCGCTGATGAACGCCTCCCCAGGAGAAATGCTCTGCCGCTGAAGCGGCGGCCGCGGCGGCGAGTCGAGACCGCAGCCGGTTGTCGGTAGCCATGCGATGTAAGTTGAGGGCCCAGCCGCGCCTGTCACCTGCTTCCACCAGCAATCCGTTCTGTTCGTGTGTGACCCACTCACGACAGACGGCCAGGTCGGAAGCGATCACGGGCGTACCCGCGGCCATCGACTCCACCAGCTTGATCGGGCAGCAGCCCTGCACCGTATTCCGTGGTGTATCGGCGAGCGGGACAGTAGTGAATTCCAGGCGTTTGAGCACACCGGCGACCTCCGGATGGCTAATCGCCGAGTGTAACATTACACGGCGGCGGAGATCATGGCGCGAAATCCGCTTCTCGGTCAAATCCACGGCGCGAGTGGAATCGCCATGTAAGATCAGCAGGTTGAAATCGGGCAGAGCCCCGGCGACGAGCGCGAACGCGTCAAGCAATGTATCGATGCCTTGCCAGGCCTGGAGACCACCGATATAGCCGATCCAGCGGCCCGAGTGGAGTGCCGGAATCGCGCAGGGTGCAGTGGCCGCTTGGCGGAAGATATCGCCGGCAGCGTTCGGGATCGTCGTGATCTTCGCCGGGTCCACTTCTAAGCCGATCAGCGCACGCCGCGTTACGGACGATACGCAAAGGATGCTTGTCGCCTCTCCAAGGCAGAAGCGCTCGATGTCGCGGATCTTGGCCATCAGCGCGGGTTCGTCTGAGATCGCGGGTCGCGAGTACGCGAGTTCCCAACTCGGCAGCGCGTTCACCTCGAAGAGCGTCGGGCAGCGTGGTTGGGTGCGCAGCAGAGGATAGCCTCCCCATGGGTCGCGAAAGCCCGCGATCCGCAATGTCCCGCGTAACTGGCGTGTGTGCGATGCGACGAACCGTGCAAACGCGGTCGCCCGCCGCAGCAGGTTCCGGTGACGGGTTGTGAACCGGTAAATCTCAATGTCGCCCTCCCGCTGATAAGCGGGCATTCCGGCGATACCCAGGCACAACAGCCGCACATTGCCGAATCGCCGCGCGAGCCCCTGCACCATCGACGCGATATGTGTGGACGAACCTTTCGCGCGTGGAAATACGTCAAACGCGACGTAGAGGGCCGCCGGCCGCAACATAGTTTTTCAACGTAGCACGGCTGGATACGAGCAAAGGATCATGCGAATGATTCCGATGAGATCCGGTAACTGTCTCAACGCCGGCCATGACGGGCAGCAGGTCGCGCCCTGGCAGGCGGCGTTGCGGATCGTAGTCGTCGCGTGGCACGCCGAAATGGCTCATGATCGTCGGCAGCACGTCTAATATCGACACGCGGCCCTCGTGCACGCGATGGTCGCCCGTCTTGAACCACAGCACGCTATCGGGATGATGCTGGCCGCTGCGCGTATGCGGGATCTTGCTGAAAATCTCGAAGAATTTACGGCCGCCGCCCGGCCACTCGTCGATCACAGCGTCGCGCGCCACCTCCGTCTGGATGTTACAGCCGAAGAACAGGTGATTCTCCGGGGCGCGGCCGAAGTCGAACAACCGCTTGCCGAGGAAATGGAGCGCGGACAGTTTCGTCTTCGCATCCTCGGTCTGCGCCGCGTTGGCGAACCGTGCCGAGAACTGTTCCGACATCACCGGCAGCACCTGCTCACAACGGATGCCCACCGACTCGAGCATCTGCTCAACGTTCCGCGGACGGTAGTAGTTGCGCAGCGCAGCGGTGTCGGCGAACTGACTGAGCGCGGTTGACAGGATCAGCATCACGCCGCGCGATTCCAGTTCAAGGAACCGGCCGAGCAACTTGTCCATCTCCTGATACCCGAACAGGATGGCGTTGCCGAACTTCTTCAGACCCTCCTCGTCGACGCGGCCAGGGTAGAGTTCCGGGAACGTGTAATGCCAGTAGGCGTGCTGATAGTGTGCCGTGCTGTTCAGGAAAAACGTCGAGAACGCCGGCTGAAACTTGTCCCAGTAATGCAGAAACACGTCCATCTGCATCTTATCGAGCAGCGGCACACGCTTCCACGCCGTGTCTTGCTTCTTCACCGAATCGGACCACAACTGCCCCGTGATGGCGGCAATCGTCCCAGCGCTTATTCCGTGCGTCGCCAGAAACGTCAGGAATTTCAGGTAATCGCCCTTGCTCAGGCACCCGTCGCTACCCGTGCTGTTCTCCTGCACGCGGTTGCGGACAACGCGGTGAAACGCTTCCAACTCTTCGGGATACGGCTTTTCCGTCGTGCACCACGGGTCGGGGACGTAGAATGAACCCGGGCTCGCGATGGCCTTCGCGTTCATGCTGGAACAGTTGCCCACGCCGATTCCGCGCCGCATCAGCATCTGCCATATATCGTCATGACCGGCCTTGGGACCATCCGTCAGATTCCGCACGCGATGCTCCTGCACGGGCAGGCCTGTATGCATGGAGTACCACTGGATCCAGGGGTCGAGCTTTAACTGTTCCGGTTCATCGGCAACGGCCGTGAAAACCTGCGATTTGCTGTAGAATTCCTTGAAATTCGTAAGTTTGCCCTCGCTCATGAAACGCTCGAGCAAGCTTGGGCATAACTCATTGAATTCAAGTAGGATAATCTTCTTCACACGTCCTCCGAAACCCAACCCCTCGGCCAACTGCTACGAACGCGAGTATAGCAAAATCATTCCGAACGTTTGAACATTACTGTCGGCATTCCGGGATTAGACAAATCGGACTAAGTGTGTGTTTCGATTAACATTCCGCGACGAACCGCGTGAGCACGTTCCGGGTAATCGTCGAGACATGTTTGTCCGTGAACAACGCCGATACCCATGTGATGGAACCGACGGAAAACACGGCGCCTCCCTTGTCCCGCTCGTGATACACGATCTCCGCGCCGCCGTCGTCGGGATTCGTTCCCTTGGCGAGTAGCAGCGTGTTCTGGGGCGAAGACGCGCTGCGCTTGTCCGTCTCGTGTCCGGACGCCCCTCCGGGAACGCGCTCGTGCAGCGTCTCCTTCCCGAACTCATCGCCGTTCTTCAGCCCCGTACCGGTGAAAATCCAGTGGCTCGCGTCGATCACCTTATACGGCGCCGACGTCATGATACCCGTCTCCGAACACACCACGCCCAGCAGGTTCGCCTCCGATTCCAGTGTCCGGTGCAAACGGCTTTCATACGTAATCGTGCCGTCGTCGGAATGGCCGCCTAACTCGCCGTGCAGTGAATTCAAGTGTGTCAGGAACCGGAGCGAGCCGTCCTTCTGGAACACCACCTCGCAGTTCAACCCGTTGCCGCCCAGATACATCAACCGCCCGCCGCGCTCGAACACCCAAGCCTTTAGCCTGAAGTACATCTCGCGGCTCCAGTACTCGGGATGCACTGCCAGGATCGCCACTTTGTAGGCGTCCAGCGGCAGCGTGCCATCGTGCAACTGCGCCTCGGCATACAGGTCATACTTGAACCCTTCGCGCTCCAGCCAACCGTATAGCCGCCACTCGGCCGGCGCTTGCCCGCACTGCACCCGCCCCTGCACGGGATCGGTCACCTGCGGGTCGTCGAACAAATGGTTGTGCGGCTCCGGCCGGTCGAACGACAGCGGCGGATACGCTTCGTCCTTCGGCGCCCACACCCCGAAGGCTTTCGGCTTCTGGTACCGGTCTAAATCCTGGCGCGCATGCACAATCGGCGCATCGGGCAGCCGGTCGGAATTGATGTAGTTACTCCGTCCGCCGAAGTTGTTATAAGCATTCCAGGTGTTCGTCGACGCCAGTACGGCGATCGGCGCGGATGGTTTTGCCGGAGCAACAACCCACGGGAAGGAGAACGACTTGCCCGAAGGCGTACGCGCCCATAAGTAGTACAATCCGGACCGTTCCGGCGCGACAATGACCGGCGCGGCCGGATACCCGTCCATGTTCCACCGGACGCCGCGCTCGGTGAAGTCTTCATCGGGCAGGATCTGCCGGTTCGCCTGCGGACCGTGTTCGTCGATCCACGCGATCATCTCCACAAACTCTTTCTTGAGCCCGTACCGCCACAGCGTGAGTTGATACTGCTCAACGGCATGAACGCGATACTCCGACGTCTCGCCGCTCCGCGACCACTTCGGCCACATATAGCCGATCAACCCGTCGGCCAACAGCCGGAACTGCACCGGTTTCCCGCCGCCGATCTCCACATAGGCCGTCTTCGCGCCGAAGCCTTGCCTGGCGAGCGTCACGCGATACCGCCCGCCCGCGAGGCCGCCATAGAAGATGCCCCGCGGAGACGACCGCAGTATGGTCACCTCTCCGGTCTGTTCATTCTGGAACTCCGCGCTCACATCGGGCAGCGCCAGATACATTTCATCGCTTACGTAGGCTAGTATTTTCACGTTCGTTTCCGTTGATGTTGTTTGGGGCGGCTGGAAGTTTTGATCAGTATGCCACACTCCCCAGACCCGTGATCGGCGCAAACCTCGCAGATCTGCTTTTATGTCGGCCCGCTTCCAGATAATGTGCAGCTTATGCCATAGGCACGACTTATCGATTTAAATAAAATTATCAATTTGCTAAATTGTTCTGCCTCTGGCAACATCATCTTGTACCCACTGCACACCCAGCGAAACATGCTGGTGGGCACGCGTAGTACGGTGAACAAGCCTCAGGGCTGCGCGTGGAAACCGACCTCTCTCATGGAGATACCCCATGTCTCAGGCCTTGTCCAATCGCGTTTATATTTTCGATACGACTCTCCGCGACGGAGAACAATCGCCCGGCTGCAGTATGACCGTTCCGGAAAAACTCCGGATGGCCCGCAAGCTGGTTGAACTCGGTGTCGACTTCCTCGAAGCCGGGTTCCCAATTGCCTCGCAGGGCGACTTTGAAGCGGTAGAGGCGGTTTCCGCGGAATTTCCGTGGGTACAGGTGGCAGCGCTCGCGCGGTCAACCAGGCTCGACGTCGAGCGCGCCGCCAAATCGTTGACGAAGGCGCAACGCCCTCGAATTCACACCTTTATCGCAACCAGCGATATCCATCTGCAATACAAGCTGAAGAAGAGCCAGCAACAGGTCCTTGATGAGGCATGCGCGGCCGTACAACTGGCGCGCTCCTATGTCGAGGATGTCGAGTTTTCGGCGGAAGATGCTACCCGCACCGACCCCGATTACCTCGAACTCATATGCAAAGCCGTAGTCGAGGCAGGCGCACGTACTGTGAACCTGCCCGACACGGTCGGCTGGTCTGTTCCTCACGAATACGCCGCCCTCATCGGCCGTATCGCTCGCGCGCTGGGCGACCAGGCGATCGTTTCGGTTCACTGCCACGACGATCTCGGCCTGGCCGTTGCCAACTCCATTGCCGCCGTTCAGGCGGGTGCCCGTCAAATCGAGTGCACCATCAATGGGATTGGCGAACGCGCGGGCAACTGCTCGCTTGAGGAAGCCGTGGCTGCCTTCAAAGTCCGCAATGACCAGTTGCCCTTTGAAACAAAGATCGTGTTGGAAGAGCTGTACCCGGCCAGTCAGCTCCTCAGCTCCATGATTAGCTTCGGCGTCCAGCCGAATAAAGCAATTGTCGGCGAGAACGCCTTCGCGCACGAAGCCGGTATCCATCAGGACGGCTATCTCAAACATAAAGCCACCTACGAAATTATCGAACCCAAGGCCGTCGGCGTACCCGAAAGCCGCCTCGTGCTGGGGAAACACTCCGGCCGCCACGCCCTCAACCAGCGCTGTGCCGACCTGGGGTATAAGCTCACCCGCGAGCATCTCGATGAGGTCTACCGCCAGTTCACCACCCTGGCAGACCATCAAAAGGGCGTGCGCAACGAACAAATTCTCGCTATCATCCAGCAAGTGACGGGTGTCGCTGTCGCCGCTTCCTAAAGCGCCGCTTCACCAGAACCGCCCGCCCCACTCCCCAGTCAAGGATACGCACTTGGAATTTAACGTTCTCATTCTGCCCGGCGACGGCATCGGCGTGGAAGTCACCCGCGAAGCCGTGAAGGTGCTCGACCACGTTTGCAAGAAGTTCGGCCACAAAGCGAATACGAAGGAAGCACTGCTCGGCGGCATCGCCATCCATAAGACCGGCACCCCCTTCCCGGCCGAAACCGAAAAGCTCGCCCGCGACGCCGACGCCACCCTGATGGGGGCGGTCGGTTTGCCGGAATTCGACAACGTTCCGCCGTCCCAGCGTCCCGAAAAGGGCCTGCTCGGCATTCGTGCGTGCCTCGGCGTCTACGCCAACCTCCGCCCGGTGCGCAGCTACAAGGCGCTGCTCGATTCCTCGCCGCTCAAGAATCACCTGGTCGACGGCGTCGACATGATCATCGTCCGCGAACTCAATGGCGGCATCTACTACGGCCAGCCCCGCGGTATCCAGGGCGAAGGCGACTCCGAACGCGGCACCAACACGATGACGTACACGCGCGCCGAAATCGCCCGCGTCACCCGCATGTCGTTCGAACTCGCCCGCAACCGCCGCAAAAAGGTCACCTCCGTCGATAAGTCGAATGTCCTCGAAACCTCGCAGTTGTGGCGAAAGGTGGTGCTTGAGATCGAGAAAGAGTATCCGGACGTTGCACTCGACCACCTGCTGGTCGACAACTGCGCCATGCAGTTGATCCTCAACCCCAAGCGGTTCGATGTGGTTGTCATGGAAAACATGTTCGGCGACATCCTGTCGGATGAAGGCGCGGTCCTCGCGGGCTCCATCGGCATGCTCCCGTCCGCCTCCATCGGACCTCGGCGTCCCAACGGCGCCTGGGTCGGCCTCTACGAACCCGTCCACGGCTCCGCCCCCGATATCGCCGGCCAGAACAAGGCCAATCCCTTCGGCGCCATCGGTTCGGTGGCCGCCATGCTCGACTACAGTTTTGGTTTGAAGGAAGAAGCCGCCGCGGTGAGCCATGCCGTCGAAGCGGTTCTCAACTCCGGCCGCGTTACAGCGGACCTGAAGCCCAAGGGAACCCCGGCCACAACCGACCAGGTGGGCCAGGCAGTCTGCGAAGCAATAGGCTAATAGCACATGAGTATACCCCGTACGATCATCGAGAAGGTTTGGGATTCGCACGTCGTCGCCGAACGCGAAGGCGCGCCCACGCTTCTCTATATTGACCTGCATCTCGTCCATGAGGTCACCTCGCCGCAGGCCTTCTCCGGATTGCGCGCACGCGGCCTCAAAGTCCGCCGCCCGGACCTCACTTTCGCCACCACCGACCATTCCACGCCCACCACCCCCCGGTCCCTGCCCATCGTCGACCCTATCGCTGCCGCCCAGGTGGCCCAGCTTGAAAAGAATTGCCAGGACTTCGGCATCCCCTACTACGGCTTCCAGTCCGACAAGCAGGGCATTGTCCACGTCATCGGACCCGAAAACGGACTCACCCAACCGGGCATGACTGTCGTCTGCGGCGACTCGCACACCGCCACCCACGGCGCGTTCGGCTCGCTCGCCTTCGGCATCGGTACCTCCGAAGTCGAGATGGTGCTCGCCACCCAGTGCCTGCCGCAGCGCAAGTCCAAAACCTTCCAGATCAAAGTCGATGGCGCGCTCAAACAGGGTGTCACCGCCAAGGACATCATTCTCGCCGTGATCGCCAAAATCGGCGTCGGTGGCGGCACCGGTTGCGTCTTCGAATTCTGCGGTTCCGCCATCCGCGCTCTTTCGATGGAAGAGCGCATGACCGTCTGCAACATGTCGATCGAAGGCGGCGCACGCGCCGGTATGATCGCCCCCGACGACGCCACCTACCAATACCTCGCCGGCAAGACCTACGCCCCCAAAGGCACGGCGTGGGACGAAGCCGTCGCCCGCTGGAAGCAGTTGCCCACCGACGATGGCGCGACTTACGACCTTTCCCTTTCGCTCGATGCCGCCGATCTGGAACCGATGATCACCTTCGGCACCAACCCCGGCATGGGCATCCCGGTCACCGGCGCGGTACCCGATCCGTCGAACATTGGCGATCCGCAGGAACGCGAGTCCCTCAAAAAGGCCCTGCAGTACATGGCCCTTCAACCCGGCAAGCCTTTGGCCGGCCAGCCTGTCAATGTCGTGTTCGTCGGAAGCTGCACCAACTCGCGCATGTCCGACCTCCGGGCCGCCGCCCAGGTCTTAAAGGGCCGCAAGGTCAACCCCAGGGTGCGGATGCTGGTGGTCCCCGGTTCGCAGCCCATTAAGCGCCAAGCCGAAGCCGAAGGTTTGGACCAGATCTTCCGCGATGCCGGCGCCGAATGGCGCGAAGCCGGCTGCTCGATGTGCATCGCCATGAACGGCGACCAACTCCAGCCCGGCGAATACTCCGTTTCCACGAGTAACCGCAACTTCGAAGGCCGCCAGGGCAAAGGCGGGCGAACATTCCTCGCCAGCCCCCTAACCGCCGCCGCCAGCGCCATAGCCGGCGTAGTTACTGATGTGAGGAGCCTGCTATGACGAAGTTCGTCCCCTTCCAGAGCACCCTGTTGCCCATGCCGATCGATAATATCGACACGGACCAGATCATCCCCGCCCGGTTTCTAAAGACCACCACCAAGGAAGGTCTGGACAAGCAGCTCTTCTGCGACTGGCGCTACGATGCCAATGGCAATCCCAAGCCCGACTTCATCCTAAACACGCCCCGAGCGCAAGGCGCCCAAATCCTGTTAGCGGGCGACAACTTTGGCTGCGGCTCCTCCCGCGAACACGCCCCCTGGGCATTAACCCAATTCGGCTTCCGTGCCGTAATCTCTACCAGTTTCGCCGACATCTTCAAAAACAACTCCCTCAAGAACGGCTTGTTGCCGATCGTCGTCTCGCGCGACATTCACGCCAAGCTCTTCCAAATCGCCGAAGATCCCAGAGCCACCGTACAGGTAGACTTGGCCAGCCAAACCGTCACCTTACCTGACGGCACGGCGGTGGGGTTTGCGGTTGATCCCTTTGCCAGGCACTGCCTGTTGGAGGGGATCGACGAGTTAGGCTACATCCTCCAACACGAATCCCAAATCGCCGCTTATGAACAGCAGAGGTTCGCGACGCTCAACACGCTCGGCGGATAGCGGTGGCGGAGCCAGTTCGTTTCGCAACTTGCTGATTGCGGAAGGGTTGCCATGGGTTGTGCGGTTTGCTGGACGGTGCTGAGCGCGTCCGGACGGCTAACCGACGCCAGTTCGTTTCGCAAATTTCTCATTCTAAAGAACTTCGGGCTCGGCACCGGCAGCGTGCCGAGCCTGGATCGAGCAGATCGAAGCAATCCCGCCGGACTGCCATTTCGTTTCGCACTTTATTCATTTTAAAAGACTTCGAGGCGGTGCATTGGGTAGGGCAACCTGCCGCCGCGCAGTCGAGCGCACCGCGTCCGAAAGCGCGGCGCGGTAATCGGCGCGGAAGGAGAAGCGACGCCATTTCGTCTCACACTTTGTTCATTCGAAAAGACTTGAGGCGGGTGCATTCGGGAGGGCGGCCTGCCGCAGCCAGTTGGAGGGCACCGCGTCCGGAATCGCGGCGCGGTAATCGACGCGGAAGCAGAAACGGCCGCCAATTCGTTTTGCAAATTTGTGATGTCAAAGAACTTCTTTCACGTTGCTAGGGTCCCGCGCCGGCAAGGCGCATGGTCCGGATCGAATGGATCGAGGCAGTCCAGCCGGATCGCCATTTCGTCTCACACTTTGTTCATTCGAAAAGACTTGAGGCGGGTGCAGTTGGGGTAGGGCGGCCTGCCGCTGCCGGTTGAAGGGCGTTGCGTCCGGAATCGCCGCGCGGTAATCGACGCGGAAGCAGAAACCGCCGCCATTTCGTTTCGCAAATCTGTGATGTCAAAGAACTTGGAGTGCTGAGGTCAATTCTCTAGGCTGGGCCAGAGTTCGAATCGGGCTGCCGCGGGTTCCTGATCGGGGATTTCGTTTCGCAATTTATTGATTTCATGATGTCTGCGCATTTTTCAAGTTCGTTTCGCAGTTTTCGCGAGGGGTCTCGGCTCACGGGCTCGGAAGAAAGGAGCGGAGCCATGGGCAATCCGATTGGAACGCGCGGTCACACCCAAACTGATACCACGAGTCCAAGGGAAGCTGACCTTGGCCAGAGGCGTTTGAGACCCCTTTGAAGGCTTCTAAGCTAATGCAGGGAAAGCGTTTACAAAAAGATCCAATGTATTTCGTTTGAGTTGTGAATGAACTTTTCCTGCCAGGGTCGATGGTACTCGCCGTTTCGGCGGTCTACTGTTTGCGTGAATGTGGGTAAGCTTTGGGCGAAGGAGCGCGGTCGACGAAAGACGCTGCCGGGAATCGCTCAGGGCTGGGGCACCCGGAGCGAAGCCGCTTTGCGCAACTCGTCATCGAAAGTGAGCACCAGACCATCGGCACGGTGCCGGGCGACATGCGCAATTGCCGCATCGGCAAAGCTCCAACGCGTGCTTCCCTGTCCGGAAAAGGTCTTCAACGTTTCAGCAAACAGGTCGGAGCAAGGCACGAACTCCAACTCTTCGGCAGCGAGCAAAAGCTGCCCCACGCTCGACGCCACACTCAAATCGCGCCGCACCAACAGAACAGTCATGACCTCCAGGAACACGTACTCGAGAAGCAGGCCGTTGCCCCATTCTCCGCGCAGGAATCGCTCCATTAACGCCTTCGCCGCTGTGTGGTGCGCGTCCCGTTCGTTGTGAAAGCCAATCAGGAAACTCGAATCCAGGACAATCATCGTTTAGCGCCATAAACAATGCTGTCGATCTCCAGACTCAGTCCTTCGCTGCCCTCCGGATAAGGTTCCGGCCGGAGCGCCCGCAGTGTCCCCCCTCCCGGTTTCATGATCACGCGGGCGAGGTAGACGCGGATGGCCTCGCTGATCATTTCGCCGACAGTTCGGCCCTCCAACACCGCCCGCGCCCGCAGGGCCCGGTATGCCTGTGGATCGAGATTTCGAACAGTCGTGTCCATCTTGTACTACTTGTAACACGAATGCGCACCCACTGGGCGACATTTCGGTACCCAGCCCAGCGTCTGAGCGCTGCGGGTTGTGGCGGCCGCGCTTGGATGTAGATAGACGACCCCGAATGGCCGCCTGCGCCTCGGGCGTAACGATCACCTCATATTTCTTCATTTGAGATTGATGCCGTGCTCTTCTGCCAGCCCTTCCAGAAACTCCCGCATCGGACGTCCCTCCCCACGCTTCGCCTGTTCCATCCCGCGGCTGATGCCGCGGATCCGCTCCAGCGTCTCCTGATCGTCGAGTAGCTTTTGATAAGCATCGGCACTCTGCACGACAACCTCAGCTTGCCCGTTGACCGTGAGAACCACCGGCTTCCCAGACTGCTTGAGATGCTGAATGTGCTCACGAGTGTTCCGCTGGAACTCGCTCAGCGAGTGAATGTCAGAGAGATGCACCGCCATGCATTTTACGCCATGCATTTTAATTTGCATGAGATTAGATGTTGTGATAGACCGCTCTGCTTTACCCGGCACGGCACGGGACGGCACGGGAGCGCCGATTGACATTGGCTGACCTGCGGTGCTAATTTGCGAACGTGTTTCAAATCCCTCAAATAGGGAATCTCGAGCACGTGTGGGCATGAGGTTGCTGCGCAGCAGCGTAAAACCCAAATTCCTCAGACCAAGAGGGTAAATCGACAACGACGCAAGGAGCGAACGGGGCTTGGGGCCTCCCGAGCCCCGTTCAAGTATCAGGGAACATGGAGCTTACGGATTTGGACGCAGCAAAATGCTACCAACCTAGTGACGATCTCATAGATCCAGATCCACTGTCACTGATTCTCGAAGTGGCGAACCTCGTTGTGCAGGTAGGCTCGCTTTCCATCGGTGCCGTGGCTGCAGTCATGACGTTGAAGAAGATGTCAGAGGCGCATGCGTCTAGAATCCGACACCAGATCTTCGAGATAGACCGAGCGTTGACGGATGGATTCTCGTCGCTGATGATACTGGCGTCGCTCCTGCAGGAGTTCAACTATCTGGAGCGCCCAGTGAGGATCGGCGGAGCGCCGATTCGCGGACACAACAATATGCAGCGCTTACGGCGAGCCCACGAAGACTGTCGCGCAGCCGTCCGAGATACGCGCGACGCATTCATAGAACTATCGGCGAACCTCGACGCTGAATCTCGACGAGACATTGAGGGGACACTCAACGAACTCAATGGCTTATATGGCCATATGATGCAGCCGGGCCAGCCGTACGGAGTTACTCTCGTCTGGGCGACGATGGCACTCGCGAAAGTCGATGCTTATGTGTGCCGACTCGGCCACGACTTTGATTTCCGCCGCGAGCCGCGCGAATTTATGAGGAACCTCGTTGATGCAATTCCTGCGCTAAGGAAATACCGTCCTTGATGCGTGGCAGAGCGTGTGAGCCTCATCAAACACCTTCGCGGCTGCGGCGACGGGTAGCAAGGCACCGTCCCGTTCGCGCTCACAGCTCAAGTTCTTGGGGTTAGAATGACACGCCACGCCAAAGGATGACCGTCCCGGCGTCCCTGCCCACCAACCTGGACCCCTTCCTTCCCGCACACCGGCTCGGCTCACATCCGAACTGGCACCCAAAGTCAGTAACTTGCCAATTCTCCAAGGTCAGCACCCAAAATCTACAATGCGTCGGAGGTGTCCGTCCCTATCGCCCATCTCGGCTGGTTCCCGAAGAACCTGGACCAACATCGGCCTCTACGGAAGGTCTTTCAGTACCAGCGTGGCGACACCAGCAATTCTGCCCAACTCAGCGTTGTTCGTAAGAAACGGGCGAAGCACCCGCCGCCAATGCCGTCGCAAGCTGTATTGAATCCGGTGTCTGGATGTTGTGCCTGGCCCGCAACTCGGCCGCTTTCTCGGCAATGGCTTCGTCGACCGGAATCGTGGTCAGTTTCGGTGAGTTAAGAAAGCAGCACATGCCGGTACTCATCGGCCAGTTCCATTCTGCCTGCCCGAATCGGATGAACAAGAACTTCGACCAATGTAATGAAGGAGGTAACAACCTGGAACTCTTCACGTTCGACGGCTTCAAAGAACGGCCGGACTTTGGCAATGTAGGCTGGGTGTTCCTCAATGAAGTAGATCAGCGGACCTGTATCGAGAGCGACCGTTGAGCCCCGAAGGGCCGCTACCTATTCCACGATGATCGTTCTCCACGATGAACGTTCCTGCCGGAGGTACTCGTTTACGTCAACCCCTTGCCAGACTTCCTTGCCCAACCCCTGCAACTCGAGCAAGCTCCGCCGTGGCTCGCGTTCAATCCCACCACGCAAACTCGCCGCGAGCTCAGCGATCAGACGCAACTGATCGGCAGGCCCAAGCACCTGTACAGACCGCTTGGCCAAATCGTATTGGGCGTCTGGCGTATGGCTCACATCCATCAACACCCGGACAATGACCGTGCTCCGTGAAGAAATCGCCGAAATGCATCGGCATTGTTTTGAAATCAGACGTGACAAGGATTCGATTCTCGCGGTCTGCAAAGGCAAGAATCTCAGGATCGGCCACGCCCTCCAATTTCGCCTCGATCGCTGACAGAAAATCCATGGTCGGTTCACGACGCAAGCAGCCCGTAACGATGCCAGCGTGAAGGTTGGCGTCCGCCAGATAGCGAACCATCCGTCAGTTTCCGCGCGTTAGGATCTGCCGCCGCATGCGCTCGAATGTCTGCTTGACTGCAGCCGGCGCCGGATGTGTTCGCGTAAACGCATCCTCTTCTTGCTCCCGCTCCATCTGATCCGCCTCGACTTCCTCTCGATTGCCCAAATAGAAAGTGATCGCGCCATAGACCTGTTCGAGATCGAGCGTCGGATAGTGCGAACGAATGGCTTCGGGTGATTCACCCTCTTGGAACTGGCGGACAATATGCGCCAACGGCACACGGCTCCCAATCAGGTAAAAGCTGCCATGCCGGCGTTCCACGAATTCCTTTGCCATCGGCGCACCTGCCTTTAGTCTATCTCGTATTGCTCCCGAACCAGAGACTCATGGCCGAGGTGATCTGGGTAGAAGCGCAGTATCTACGCAGAACGGGCGGCCCCTATCCATTCCAGGACGAACGTTCCTGCCGGAGGTATTCGTCTACGTCAACCCCTTGCCAACCTTCCTTGCCCAACCCCTGCAACTCCAACAAGCTCCGCCGTGGCTCGCGTTCAATCCCACCACGCAAACTCGCCGCGAGCTCAGCGATCAGACGCAACTGATCGGCAGGCCCAAGCGCCTGTACAGACCGCTTGGCCAAATCGTATTGTGCGTCTGGCGTATGGCTCATATCCATCACCCACAATCCATCACCCACAATCCATCACCCACGATACCTCGTTTCACAACTGCCGCATTAGCGCCGAGCGTGTCAACCTCATAGGAAACTCGATTCAAGTTCTGGTACTGGTATCCAGTATTATGATGAAACTGGTTTTCGAGTGACACGACGCCAACGCTCAACCGAAACTGTGGCACTTCGGGATGGTCTTTGAACTCGCGAAAACCGGGTCCACGGGTCCACGCGCGATAGCGCGACTTGACGACGGGTAGCCACGCAGGGTAACGCAGCATGAGCAAGAAGACTACTTCCGGCAGAACTCCTAGTGGCATAACTCCCGAGGCAATCGAGCGTGCCGCCAGGGCGGATCGTGACGCGCTGCCGCTGACCCCCGATGATCTCAAGCGGATGAGGCGCACGCCACAAACCAAAATCATCCGGCGGGCTTTGGAACTGACGCAGGAGGAGTTCGCGGCGCGGTACCACATTCCGCTCGGCACACTGCGCGATTGGGAGCAGGGCCGCGCCGAGCCGGATCAACCCACGCAAGCCTATCTGAAACTCATCGCCAGTGATCCCGAGCAGGTCAACCGGACTTTGAACCCGCGGCCGAACTGACCACGGTATTCTCCTTCCCGTTTCGACCGAGTTAACCCTAAAGACAGACATCGCTGCTCAGCAACTGCGGATGCTCTATACCTGTCTGGCACCCGGGCCGACCCACTCTGGAAACGTAAAGGCCGGAAAATTCGAAGCACATCCTTCTCGTGCGTCAATGCCTCATAATAAAAACGAGGGATGGGCACGACGATCGAAGACGTAATCATCGAAAAGGTGCGAGACTTGCCGGCTGCTCAAAAGGAGGAGGTCCTCCAATTTGTCTACGGACTCGACAAACCTGTCCGTCGCCCTTTCCGTAGCCCTAAAGGCACTCTTTCCGATTCAAAATTCGTTCTGACGGAAGAGGACCTCGCTCAAGCTCGGCGCGAAATGTGGTGCGACTTTACGCGCAACGATATCTCATGACCGCCCCGAGCCGGGATCGTTCGTCATCGACACGCATACAACCGTCTGGTACCTACAACAGGACCCACTTGAAATTGGCGAACAATGTGCGCCAACGGCAGACGGCTCCCAATCAAATAGAAGCTGCCATGCCGGCGTTCCACGAATTCCTTTGCATCGGCGCACCTGCCTTCAGTCTATCTCGTAATGGCCCAATTCCCGGACCAGGTCTCAAGCGCGAAACGGGTCGATCACGGTAACACCGTCGACAACCTGTCCATGTGTGAAGTCTTCGGTGTACACCCGAATCGCATCCAACAGCGGCGGCCGCCGCCGGGACTGCTGTATCCCAGAATGAGAAGCCGTGGGCGTGGCGAATCCGCAGGGCGGCCTTGAGAACGTCCAGGTTCATGTCCTGCACCCGGAAAGGAAGTGGGGCATCAGCTCGACCGCCGATGAACCTCATCGCGAGAAAGCCAGGACGCCGCGCTGAAATTCACAATCCGGCTCCTAATCTCACGTTCCTGCCGCTTCAACCGTTCGGTTTCGGTCTCTTGCGAACCGAGTTGCTCGAAAGAAGTCTTCACGAGCGCGGAAACGGAGGTGTCGCGCTCCGCCGCGGCGATGCGAGCACGATTGTTAAGTCTCATCGTCGACAGCGACGGTGAGGTTGCGCATGGCTTCACAGCATCGCTCAGGCAACCGCCCCAATGCCATGCTTTTCGATCAATGTAAGTAGCTTCAGCGCCGGACCCGACGGCCGCTTTTCTCCACGTTCCCATTTGCTCACCAGATTCGGTGTAACGTTTAGATAGTTCGCGAAGATAGTCTGGCTTACGTTCTCCCGTTGCCGGATAGCCTTGATCTGCTTCGGAGAGAGAGGTTGAACTGGTGTAAGGCAGGCGGTGTCAAAGCGACGCATTGTCTGTTTGTCGATAGCGCCAACACCGTACAGTGCCACCATGGTTTCATGGATGGCGGCCATTGGCTCACTTCGATACTTCTTGCTCATATCTAACCTCTACGAAATCGCCCTTATGGAGTAACTCGTCAATTTGCTTGTTCGTCAGACGGAGCACATAGCCAGCGGCTTCTTTGAACTGCTGCTGTTCACTGACGTCGATGTTCGCTCGGTCGCGCTTTGCGAAGCCGTAGGCGAATACCGCTCGCGCCCCACGGCGAAAGAAAACAATCGTCCGGTACCCACCCGATTTGCCTTGTCCTGTACGGGCGATTCTTTGCTTGATGACACCGCCGCCGAGATCGGCATCCACTTGTCCCGCTTCCGCGCGCAGGACGGCATCTGTCAGCGCGCGGTCATCAAGATCTTCCTTTCCTGCAAACCGTTCAAACCACCTCGTTTTGAAGATTCTCGGTCGCCCGGATGGCGTTTCCACGCATTCTGATTCTATGGTGCCAAGTACTATACTTGCAAGCCTGTGCGGAACGGTAACTAGGCGGCGAGGCGAGCACGATTGTTAAGTCTCATCGTCGACAGCGACTGTGAGGTTGCGCATGGCTTCACAGTATCACGAGAAAACCCGAACGTACCGGCCGCTTACCGTCTTCGACCGCCTTCGAGCTGATCCGGTCCTTGTAGGACCAGTCCTGTAAGGCAGGCGGTGTCGAAGCGACGCAAGATCGGCCCGCGCCCTTACGGGATTGAGAAAAAATGGACCACGGGCTTACGGGTCTGAGAAAAAATAGGGCCCGCGCCCTTACGGGAGTGAGAAAAAATGCGGCCCGCGCCCTTACGGTTGCGGTTCTGTTTCCGGAGCAGTGCGTGTTTGCAGCGATTTGCCGAACCTGTAGGGCGGCGTTGAATCGGATTCGGGAGATTATTTCTCACGCCCTTACGGTTGCGGTTCTGTTTCCGGGGAGGTGCGAGGTGGGGGAGTTCGTTTCGCAAAGCGTTGAATTTTAAGGGCGCCGGCTAGGGGGAGCGTTGGGTCTGTTTGTCGATAGCGCCAACACCGTACAGTGCCACCATGGTTTCCCACCATGGTTTCATGGATGGCGGCCATATTGGCCTAACGCTTGCGTTCCTGATAGAGAGGGGGGAAGGTCGAACTGCCGTCGGGCCGTTTCACGCGATACTTGGTGTGGCATCCACGGCAGGTGGCTCCGAAGGCTTTGAAGGCGGCGGCCGCTTCCTGGGCATTGCCGGCATAGGCGGCGGTGGCGAGCTGGTTGGCGGCGGCTTTACCTTCCATCGAGATCTTGACGGCATCGGCCAAGCCGCGTTCCTTCCAGAAGTGGATCATCTGCTCATAGATGGCGCCAAACCGCTCACCGGCGCTGACGACTTGCGGACCAGTCTTGGGTTCCATTTTTTGAAGCGTTTTCATGGTGGTGTCGATGGACTTCATCCACGCATCGAACTGCGCATGGTCTTGGGCCCAAACTCCCGCGGCACTGATGAGAACGGCGATAACGATTTTTTTCATTGACCCTGCCTGTGGACTAGCGTAGCAAACGCCGCCACCTGCTAGCATGAAGATTAGGAGTTTCAGGTGACAAAGCAGAACATCTCGCGCCGACACTTCTTTGTCGGTTCCCTTTTGGCCGGAGCGGTACCAGCCGGCGGATTCGCCAGCGCGGCTTCGCTGAAGCGGTTGGGATACAAATCGCCCAATGAGAAGCTGAACATCGCGGCCATCGGGTCGGGCGGCAAAGGCAACAGCGACATTAAAGGATGCGCTTCAGAGAATATCGTTGCGTTGGTGGATCCGGACGACAAGCGCGCGGCGAAGACGTTCGCGGAATACCCGAATTTGCCGAAGTACAAGGACTTCCGGCGGATGTTCGACAAGCACACCAAGGAGATCGACGCCGTGCTGGTGTCGTGTCCGGATCACGTGCATGCCACAGCCTCGATGTGGGCGATGACACGGGGCAAGCATGTCTACTGTCAGAAGCCGCTCACGCGGACGGTATGGGAAGCACAGCAGATGATGGCCGCCGCGCAGAAGTACGGGGTGGCCACGCAGATGGGCAACCAGGGTTATTCGAACGAAGGCGCGCGCCAGTGTTGCGAGATCGTTTGGAGCGGCGACATCGGCAACGTGACCGAAGTGCACGCGTGGACGGACCGGCCGCGGAGATACTGGCCGCAGGGACCGGAAGTGGAGCCGAAGGAAGCGCCGGTGCCGTCGCACCTCGACTGGCAGGCGTGGCTGGCGGCGTCGCCCGACCGGCCGTACAGTCCGGCGTTTGCACCGCACAACTGGCGCGGGTTCCCGGAGTACGGCTGCGGGGCGATCGGCGATATGGCTTGCCACATTCTGGGCACGCCGAACATGGCGCTGCGTTTGGGTAATCCGATCGCCGTCGAATGCCTGAAGCAGGAAGGGAAGGGCAAGTACACGTTCCCGAAGTCGGCCCTGATCCGCTTCGACTTCCCGGCCCGCGGATCGATGCCACCGGTGAGCGTATACTGGCACGACGGCCAGGGGAAACAACCTGACATCAAGGGCGTGCCCGCGGGAGAAATGCTTGGCGATTCCGACATCAACGGGAGCCTGTTTATTGGCGAAAAGGGGATGGTAACCACCGGATGTTACGGCGAGCGCACGCGCCTGGTGCCCGCCACGAAGATGAAGGACTACACGCTTCCGAATGAAGTATTGAGCCGTTCGCCCGGCCACTATCGGGATTGGATCCGCGCCTGCAAAGGGGGCGAAGCCGCATGCTCAAACTTCTCTGTCGCGGCCCCGTTTGTGTCGTGGATGCTGTTGGGCGCGATCTCGATGCGCTTTGAAGGCAAGCTGAACTGGGACGCGGCCAAGGGCCAGTTCACGAATAACAAGGAAGCGAACGCTTACCTGAAACCGAAGTTCCGCAAAGGCTGGAAGTTCGCGGGCTAATCAGACCCGACGCTTGGCACAAAGGCGGCAGCGCTTCTGGCGAGCGTCTGCCGCTTTCTCAGTTTTGCGATGACCGCCTGCCTGGACATGGGCCCGAGCACACCTGCTTTCAGAAGTGTGATGATTAGAACGTTCGATTGTACTTCGAACTTCAAGAAGGAGGTTGTTCATGTTCCACCTGTTATGGATGTGCATCATCGGCCTCGTTGCCGGGGCACTGGCGAAATTGATTATGCCGGGGAAAGATCCGGGCGGGATGTTGGTGACGATGCTGCTTGGCATCGCGGGATCGTTAGTGGCGGGTTTTCTGGGGCGGTCGCTGGGGTTGTATCAAGCGGGGGAAGGGGCCGGCCTGATCATGTCGGTAGTCGGGGCTATCTTGCTTTTGGCCGCGTATCGAATGATGAGCCGCAAGGCGGCCTGAGGTTTCATCGGTAATCGTGGGCCGCGGGGCGCGGATTACGAGGGGTGGGCAAGGTGTGGAAGGGCGGCGGCTGCCCTCACGATAAGATAAATGCCATGACTGGGTTGGTGCTCGCTCTCCTGGTACAGGCGCAGCCTGATGCGGCCCAGTTCTTTGAAGAGAAGGTCCGGCCGCTGCTGGCGGCGCGGTGTTGGGGATGCCATGGCGATGCCAAGGTAAGCGGTCTGCGTCTGGATTCGCGGGAGGGGATGCTGGCGGGGGGCCGGTCAGGCGCGGCGCTGACGCCGGGGAACCCGGGGCAGACCTTGTTCCTGCAGGCGGTTCGGCGCACGCACGAAAAGCTGAAAATGCCTCCGGACGGGAAGTTGGCCGAAGGCGATATCGCGACACTGGAGAGTTGGGTGCGCGATGGCGCGTTTTGGCCGGCGACGGCGAAGCTGAAGGTTCGTGGCGACCGGCGAATCACCGCCGAGGATCGAAACTGGTGGGCGTTCCGTCCACTGCCGCCCGCTACGGGGTCGATCGATTGGCACGTTGACGGTAAACACCGGGAGTTGGAGTTGAAGGCCGCTCCGCCCGCGGACCGGCGTACGCTGATTCGCCGGCTTTCGTTCGATCTCACCGGATTGCCGCCGAGGGACGCCGACATGGAAGGCGACCTTGCGGCGATTGTCGACCGGATGCTGGCCTCTCCGCGTTTTGGGGAGCGCTGGGCGCGGTACTGGCTGGATGTGGCGCGTTATGGAGAAGACGACGTGCTGGGGCTGAGCCAGGAAAAGTACCCCAACGCGTGGCGCTATCGCGATTGGGTGGTGGAAGCTTTCAACCGCGACCTTCCTTACGACGTCTTCGTGAAGGCACAGATCGCGGGCGACCTGATGGAAGGCGACTACGGGCTTGACCTCCGTCCAGCGCTCGGATTCTTTGGGCTGGGCCCCTGGCAATACACCGTATCGCCGCCGCCGCAGGCGCGCTCGGACGAGCGGCATGACCGGATTGACGTAGTTACTCGCGGTTTTCTCGGGCTAACTGTCGGCTGCGCCCGGTGTCACGATCATAAGTTTGACCCGATCAGCACCAAGGATTATTACGCGCTGGCGGGCATCTTCGGCAGCACCGAATACCGCGAGTATCCGCTTGCGCCGAAGCAGGTTGTCGAAGCTTACGAAGCGCACCAGCAGAAGATCCGCGATAAGGAGAAGCAGATCAAAGAGTGGCTGGCCAACGCCCAGGAAGCGGAACAGGACCGGTTGTCGACGCAGATCGCGGCGGAGATCCGGTCTGAACGGTGGCAGAAGTATCTCGGCCGTAAAGACCGCGACCAGCCGCTGATAGACGGACTAACTCCCGATCAGATCCAAGCGATTGTGTTATCGGTGCGCGCGGAGAAGAAACAGATCGACGGAGAGAAGCGCCGGGCGGTGGACGCATCGCGCCCGATGAAGATGGCGAAGACACGCCTGCCCAACGGCTTTGAACTGTACGACGACTTCTGCCCAGGGTGCGACGTTGCGGTGCGATCGCTCGAACGCGACCGCTATGTCCTGTGGCAGGAGATCTTCCGCGAACCGTCCAAAGACACTCCGGGGGGCGTGCTTTGGGTGGCGGAGAAAGATTTGCCGAACCAGCAGCAACTGAAGCAACTGCGGGCGGAACTTGAACAGATGAAGAAAGCGCTTCCGCCGGCGTATCCGTTTCTGCACGGCGTAGCGGATAAAGAGCGTCCAGCGAACCTGAAGATCGCCTTGCGCGGCGACCCCTATCGGCTGGGCGAAGAGGCTCCACGGCGCTTTGTGGAGATCCTGTGGGAGGGCGGCGGCGAACCGGAAGTATGGTCAACCGGCAGCGGGCGCCTGCAACTGGGAGAGGCGATTGTGAAGCAACCGCTGGCGGCCCGCGTGGCGGCAAACCGGGTTTGGATGCATTTGTTCGGCCGCGGCATTACTAACTCACCGTCTAACTTCGGCCGGTTCGGGGACCGTCCGGCGAACCCAGCCCTTCTGGAATACCTGGCCGCGCGGTTAGTGGAAAACCGGTGGTCAGTCAAGTCTCTGATCCGGGAGATCGTGCTGTCGGCGACATATCGGCGATCGAGCGCGATTGTCGAAGTAAGTCAGGCGAACGATCCGGATAACAAACAGTTTTGGCGGGCGAATCGACGCCGGCTGGACGCGGAGGCGTTGCGCGATTCGCTGCTGGACGCGAGCGGGCAGCTTGATGGTACGGTTGGCGGTCCGCCGGAAGAAATCGGACCGGAAATGCGCCGGCGCACGATCTATGGCCGCGTGAGCCGGTTCAAGCTGAATGAGACGCTCGCGTTGTTCGACTTTCCATCGCCATCGATTACCGCTGAGAAGCGCGTAGTTACCCACGTGCCGCTGCAGCGGCTGTATTTCCTTAATAACGACTTTGTTACGCGCCAGGCCAAGGGGCTGGCCGCGCGGACGCAAAACGACGTAGGGCGTGCCTACCGGATACTCTACAACCGCGGCCCGTCGGACGCTGAGTTACAACTGGCGCAGGACTTTTTGAAAGACTCCAACTGGCCAGACTACGCCCGCGTGCTGCTAACTTCGAACGAGTTTCTTTTTGTCGACTAACATGACCAGGCGCGAATTACTACTCACGATGGGCGGCGGTTTTGGGATGACGGCTTTTGCCGCTACCGGCCGGCGCACACATCACGCGCCACGCGCCAAGCACGTGATCTTCCTGTTTCTGAACGGTGGCATGTCGCAGGTGGACACGTTCGATCCAAAGCCCGCGCTGACGAAGTATCACGGCACGCCGATGCCGGGCGGCAACCCACGCACCGAGCGCACGACGGGCACGCTGCTCAAATCGCCGTTCAAGTTTCATCGCGCGGGGCAAAGCGGTATTGAGGTGAGCGAGATCTTCCCGGAACTCGCCAAAACGATTGACGATATCTGCGTTATCCGCTCCACTCACACGGCGAATCCGATCCACGAATCGTGCCTGTTCATGATGAACACCGGCGATATACAGGCGGGCCGGCCGTCGATGGGTTCGTGGCTGACTTACGGCTTAGGCAGTGAAAATCAGAACCTGCCGGGGTACGTTGTCCTGTGCCCGGGGGTTCCGGTGGTTGGGCCGCCGCTGTGGAACTCGGCGTTTCTTCCGGCTGCCTACCAGGGCACCTATATCAGGAACGACGAGGAGGATGCGGCGAAACTGATTCCGAACATCCACGGCGAACTGGCGGGCACCACGCGCCAGCGCCGCCAGGTGGATCTGCTGGCCCGCTTGAATCGGCTGCATGCCGCGGAGCGCGCCGGCGATGCCGAACTGGAGTCCACTATCGAGAGCATGGAAGTGGCCTACCGGATGCAGAGCGAGGCGCCGAAGGTGTTCGACCTTTCGGCGGAACCGGCCTCGGTCCGCGCGGAATACGGGGAAGGCGCATTCGCGCGCGGCTGTCTGCTCGCGCGCCGGTTGGTGGAAAACGGAGTCCGCATGGTACAGGTTTATTATGGCAACGGCCAGCCGTGGGATAACCACGACGACATACTGATCCATAAGAAACTGGCCGGTAAGTCGGATAAACCGATGGCCGCCCTGTTGCGGGACCTCAAACGCCGGGGACTGCTGAACGAAACGCTCGTTATGATCGGGAGCGAGTTCGGGCGCACGCCGTCGGTGGAAAACAGCGCAGCGGTGAAGGTGCAGAACGGCCGCGACCACAATCCTTACGGGTTCACGACGCTGTTGGCGGGAGGCGGCATTCGCGGCGGCACGGTGTATGGGGCCACCGACGAGTTCGGGTTTAAAGCGGTGGACAAGCCCGCGCACGTCCACGACATACATGCCACGGCGCTGCACTTACTAGGGCTCGATCATACACGGCTGACTTATCGTTATTCCGGCCGCGACTTTCGACTAACTGACGTAGCCGGGAACGTCATAAAGGAGATTATTACTTGAGCAAGAAGCTCTGGAAAGACGATGCGTCGTTATTCGCGCTCGCCAAACAGGAGTTGTTTACCGCCGTTGTCGGCGATGTGATGGATAAAGCGGGGTTGCGGCGGCAGTTTCTGCCGGCCGCCATCCAGCCGCTGGAACGGTCGATGGTGGCCATTGGCCGCGCGATGACGGTGCTTGAAGCCGACTGCTTCGAAGAGGGACAGAAGCCGTTCGGGGTGATGCTCGAAGCGCTGGACGACCTGAAGATGGACGAGGTATACGTGTGCGCCGGCGCATCGCCGCGGTATGCGCTTTGGGGTGAACTGATGAGCATCCGCGCCATGAAGTTAGGCGCCACGGGCGCTGTAATGGATGGTTACTCCCGGGATACACGCGGCATTCTTTCGCTCGGCTTTCCGACTTTCTCGCGCGGTTGTTACGCGCAGGACCAAGGGCCGAGGGGCAAAGTAATCGATTTTCGCGTGCCGATCGAAATGGAAGGCGGGGTCCGAATCGAACCGGGCGATATCGTTTTCGGAGACCTGGACGGGGTGTGTGTAATTCCTAAGAAGGCGGAACGCGACATCTTCACCAAGGCGATAGAGAAAGCGCGTGGGGAGAAATTAGTACGCAAAGCGCTCGAAGAAGGCATGGGCGCGGCGGCGGCGTTCAAACATTTCGGCATCATGTAACTGGTGGAGTATCTAACCGGCCGGGGATCGGCTTTGGAGGCGGCCGGAACAGCGCCGCGGCCGGAACGACTACGAGCGCCAGTGTGGCAGCCCAGTAAGAGGCCCACATCGCTGCGATAACAAGAGGGGTAACACTTCCGCTTTCGTTGATCGCGAGCGCCTCAAACATCGCCTGGATGCCGGGGTTCGGCCGTAGTCCGTCCCAATGGTGTCTGCCGCCGCCTGAATGATAGGGCATCAGGATCAGTTGTGTGGTGTAGAGGTCGAGCGCGCAGGCTAGAACGCACAAGCCGCATAGGGCGATGCGGCCAACGCGAACGCCGAAAGCCCGCAGTCCAATCCCCATCAACACTGCTTCCGCGGTGACGGCCGCATGAAGATACCACCCCGCGCCCGTGGAGATTCCTTTTGCGAGATGGACCACGAGCGAGTGATAAGCGACAGCCGCGCACAGCGCCGCGTAGAACAGGACGGCTATAACAAGAGAGCCGTCGTGGTTATCCACAGCCGGCTGCGGACGGTTACGGCGGACCAGCAGGATGAATAGCCCGATTAACGCGGTGAGCGCGATAACTTCAAAGACACGATACATCCAACTGCGGAGAGTAAGGAAGCTCCACCCGCCTACCCAAATGTGGGTGAACGCCGCGGAGTCGATTACCCGCCCCCAGTCGACCTGCAGTATCTGGCCGACATTCTCGGCCAGGGTTCCTTTGGCCCCTGCCGCAACATGGAGTTGCTCACCGGCCAGAGTTCCGGTGGTGTGCCAGACATGCCAGTACCACCATCCGGCCACCAGTCCCGTTACGCCAATTGAGACTAAGGCGCGAGCCAGTATTTTCCATTTTTCGGAATGCGATCGGACCTGCCTTGCGGCGACGAAAGCTGTTACAGGCGCCAGCGGCAGAAAGGCGAGCGCGGATGCTTTGGTCAGCAGTGCTATGCCGAGTAGCAATCCATGCGCAATCCAGAGCCGCATCGGCCCGCCCTGTTTTACTATCTTCACGAGTAGCAGTAAGACAGCACCGTTCAGAAGGGCCGCTAACCCGTCGTTACCGACTCTGCACACAGTTATAAAAAAGCCGGGTAAGGAGGCGACAAGAACCACGGCGAACACGGGTGCTCCGCCGCCGCCCATCAGAAGGCGAGCTACCTGGTAGGTAACAAATACAATTGCCGAGGCAATCAGAACGGTGATCAGCCGTAGGGCTAACACCTGGGCGGGCAGCGAATACGACCGGAAAGCCAGGTAAGGAATCGACAACACGGCATAGTAGAACGGTGGTTGTTGGGCTTCGTACTGCACCACCAATGTCTCGATCGCCTGGTGATCGGAAAGGCGGGCGGGCGGCGCCGTGACGGTTCGCAATTGCGTTTGGCGCCGCTCGCGATCGGATAGTGGGAGCCGCCAGAATTCTTCGTGGGTGATCGCGCCGGCCACCGACTCCGCCGCAGATTTGGATAAGGGCGCCAGTTGCAGCGACAAGAGGACTTCTTTCGAAACCGGGTCGGTTCTTTGGGGGATCGATCCGGTTTCGGCCATGTGTTGGATGTAGGCGAAGTGGGCCCACTCGTCAAAACCTTCCCACATCGGTTGTTGGACGCAGTAATAGGCGGCACGGAGCAGGAATGCCGTCCAAATAAGGACCACGACGCGGCGCCCCGACAGTGGGTCCGAAAACATCAGTCTTGAGAATACGACGCTCGTGAGCGTAGCACGGCCATAGGCCCAGTTTTATCGAGGATCACCGCTTTGGAGGCGGCGCGAGGATCGCCATCGCCACCAACCGTCCCGGACCAGGGTTCCGAATGGCATGCACGACTCCGGACGAAGCAAAGGCTGCGTCGCCGGCTGCGAGCACCGCCTGTTCCTCACCGATTTGCACCTCTGCCGTGCCGTCCAGAATGACGTACAGCTTGTCTTGCCCGGCGTGCGTGTGGGCGCTGTGCTCCTGCCCGGGTTCGAACGAGTTCAAGCCTACGAAGAGCGATTCACCGGCCACCACGGTGGTTTTGCCCATCTTCTCGTGCTGAAACTCGGCGAGCTTCGCCACTCCACGTACGATCATGAAATCCAGTTTACTTGGCGTGGTTGAGGTGGGGAAAAATGGGCTCGCGCCGTAACGGGAGTGAGAAGGAATGCGAACAGAGCTTCCTCGGGTTGTGTGCAAGAATCCGGAACACCGCTCCCTTGCGGTCGCGGCTCGGTTAGATGCTGCTTGTTTGGAATAGTTTGCCGGAGCCAGAGTTTTTGCACACGCCCGCGGGGTCGCGGGTCGGTTACGACGGTGCTGGTTTGCAATGACTTAGCGAACCTGAAACAGGCAGATGCTGCCGGGACTATCATTCTTATGATGATCACCCGCCGCTTGTTTACCGCCGTTACTACGGCAGCCGCCACAGCGAAAGCCGTTGCCCTGACGCCCCCGGGGGCGGCGGCTGCCGACATCGCCGACCGCCGCGAGCTATTTGTCGACCGCCACCTGATCGATCGGCTGAGCGGGAGCGCTACACAACAACTCCACCATCCGGAACCGCGCGAAACGGCTCTTGTCCACGACGCGCCGTGGGAAGGCGCCGGCAGCGGTTATCACAGCATCTTCCAGGACGGCGCTTTGTACCGTATGTACTACAAAGCCTGGCATATCGATGTTACAGGCGGAAAACTGCGTAGCGACTCGCATCCGGGCTATTGCTGCTACGCCGAAAGCGACGACGGCATTCGCTGGCGTAAGCCGGAACTGAATCTCGTCGACTTTCGCGGGTCGAAGGCGAACAACATCGTGATCGCCGGCGGTCCCGTTGGATCGCTGAACCTTGACGCCGCGCATCCCGCCATCTGCAAAGACGAGAATCCCGAGGCCGCCGGCGACGCGCGCTACAAGGGTTTTATTCGATCGGCGGATAAGAAAGCGCACGGCCTGATTGCGATGAAATCGCCGGACGGTCTGCGATGGACGCCGATGAGCGCGGCGCCCGTGATCGTCGACGGCGCTTTCGATTCGCAGAACTTAGCGTTTTGGGATCCGGTGGGGAAACAGTACCGCGCGTACTGGCGCATCTTCACGGAAGGAGTTACTACCGGCGATGCCTGGAAACCCAAGGGGATACGCGCGATCCGCACCGCCGTTTCCTCAGACTTTCTGAATTGGCGCGATTTGAGAGATCTGAGTTACGTCGAGTCGCCGCCGCAGCAACTCTACACGAATCAGGTGAAGCCGTATCACCGCGCGCCGCACCTGTTGATCGGCTTTCCCACACGCTACACCGAGCGTGAGTGGTCGCCTTCGCTGCGGGCGCTGCCGGAACGCGAACATCGCGAGCAACGCTCCGCCGCGGGCGTGCGGTACGGCACGGCGATAACCGAAGCGCTGCTGATGGCCAGCCGCGACGGCGTACTGTTCCATCGCTGGAACGAAGCCTTTCTGCGCCCCGGCGCGGAACGGGAGGGAACCTGGAATTATGGCCATCAGTATGTCGGCTGGCACTTAGTCGAAACTAAGTCGTCGCTGCCGGGCGCCGCTAACGAGCTTTCTCTGTACGCCGGCGAAAGTTACTGGACGGGTAACAGCAGTGAGGTCCGCCGGTACAGTCTGCGCCTGGATGGCTTCGTTTCGATCAACGCAGGATGGGGAGGCGGCGAAATCATCACAAAGCCGGTCAAGTTCGAGGGCGGCCGGCTTGACATTAACTTCTCCACCTCCGCGGCCGGCGTGTTACGCGTCGAATTGCAGAACGCAGCGGGCGGGCCCATCCCGGGATTCACAGAGTCCGACTGCGACGAACTGTTTGGCGACGCGGTGGACCGGACGGTGACGTGGAAGAGTTCAGGCGACGTGAGCAAGCTGAGGGGCACTCCTGTGCGCCTGCGTTTCGTGCTGAAAGACGCGGATCTATACGCGTTCCGCTTTGCTGCTGGACGTTGATTGGGCTAATGCGCTTCAACGCTTAGAGCGATGGTCAAAGCTGATCGCGCGGGTCACCTTCCACACCCCATCTTTGTACCGCCACAGGTTCACAAAGGAGCGCTCACTGGGGGCGGCGTTCGTTTTCGGGTGACGGAAACGATGAATCCCGGTGCAGAGTGCTCCGTAACCTTCAATGCGATGCACCTGCAGCGTACCGGGCACCAACTCGCGGACGACATCGCCACCGCAGACGTACTTCCGGAGATTATCGATCAAGGTCTTCGGGCCCAACACGAGGCCGTCCTGATCGTGATAGAGCTCCAGGTCGTCGGCGAGGAACCGGCTAAACGCGGGGAGATCGCAACGGTTATAGGCGTCAAACAGTGCAGCGTCAAGCGACGCGATCTTCTTTTGGAGTTCGCCGGCCGGCAGCCGAATCTCCGCTCCCGTTGCGCTGTCACGGATGGGAATCAGGATGGTCAACGCCAGGGCCAGGGCGCAGAGCCGCAGCAGTTGTTGTTGGGACATATACTTCCGCATTGCGGTGCCGTCAGTACATACGCACGGTTGGCAGGAGTCGATTTGGCGCGGCGTCTTTGGGTTTGGGAATTGATTTGTGAGCGAGCGGCTCGCCCCGTGGTACAAAGGATGGGAGGTCAGGCGGCGCCGCCAACCGGGTGGAGTTTATGTTCGGCGGGTTCACCAGGACTGCCTGTCCGATGCGCCGGCCGGCCTGCTTCGTTGCTGCACCATCTTTTCTTAACCTATGTTTGGACGTGGTACTTGGGCCATCTTTGGACTCGCGAAAGAGTCGCTTGACAGTTTCAGGAAGAGCCTGGACGACCGGTCGCACATGGCGGCGTCTTCGCAGGTAGCGGCGGCCGCTGTTGCGCGGCAATATGGCTCTGACGCCATCGGCATCAATCCCTACAATGCCCCGCGCCTCGATGAGGACAGCGCCATGCCGCCGGAGCACCAGGAAGCGCTGGCGATGTATGCGATGACGGAGCAGGAAGCGCGGTCTGAGCACCGGCTGCCCGAAGAGATATGGGAGTCGGGCGGGTTTGCGTTCTCGGCCGAGCGTTACCGCATCAACGCGACGATACCGTGGTTTGGATTGTGGGCGGTGTGCAACGAATGGAAGAACGTCAGCGATCTCGCGTCCATCAAGGAAGGGCGGTCCTACATTCTGCTGGAGCGGCCATACCGGTTTCTGCACAAAACGGACAAGAAATCGGTGGACGAGATCACAACCAATGCGACCCGCATTGTCCGGCGCCAGATTCCCGTACTGCTCGACTTCAACGAAGGCCGTGTCTATATCGAGAACGGCAATAAGAAGCTGATTTACGCGATAACTGTAAAACTAAGGGAGTTAGGGGCGGATGTCTTTCCGGTGGCGTGGACTTACAACTTACCGTACTGGCCAGCCGAGATCCTGAACCGTTTATACGCTGCGACGAAATACCAGGACGAGTTCGTGAAACGCGCGGAAGAAGCCAAGCACTTCAGCGCGAAGGAAATTGAGAAGCTGGACGATCGCGAACTCGAAGGCATTGTGGCCCGCTATTTCTCGATGACTGAATTGCCCAGCGAACTGTGGGCCGGCATCTCCACCCCTTCGCAGATTCAGATACACGGGGCTGCTCCGCCCATTGCCGCGAAGGCGCCCACTACCGCGACCACCCTGCTGCACATGACCGATGAGGCCAGGCCTCTTTCAGGCGCGCTTACGTTTCAGGAACGCATCACGTTTACAACCAAAGAAGGCGCGGACCGCACGTTCCGCAAAGACCTGTTTTGTTTGCAATTGGACGACCGGGTGAATCTTTCCGAGATCGGCGCGGCCATGCTGCGCGGCTTCAACCTGCCGACGATGAAGAAAGACGTTCAGCGCGAAATCCGGGAAACCAAGAAAGTGCCGGGCATCGATCAGTTCTGGTCTAACTGGCTGCTCGAACTGAGTAATGCCGTGCGCACGATCGAAACCTCTTTCCGGGAAATCCTGGATATTGACGAAAAAGAAGAAGCCGGCATCCTGGCCGTGCAGGTTCCCCAGAAGGAAGAGGAGCCGGAGTTAGTCGCCTCGTAAGGTCACTGGTAACTGAACAGGGGCGGGAAGACGATCACGACGATGGCCGCCCAGACTGCGTAGACGGGGAGATAACTGGTTTGCCAGCGTTCGAGCGCGGTGAATGCCAGGCGCTTGCGCAGAAAACGGATGTACAGTACGGCGGACCAGGCAAGGTTTACGAGAAGGATCACATTCTCACCGAGGGCGGCCACGCGGTTGGGCGTGAAGCCGAATTCGGAGATGCGGGCGGCGATGGCGGACAATGCCACGGCATCGGCTAAAAGGGCGCTGATCACAAGGACGACCTGGAGCCCGTCGAAGATGTTGGGGGGAGCTTCGGGGTCGCGGGCGGAGATGGAGTAGAGGAGCAAGCCAAGGACCACGACCAGCAGCAGGTCGAAAGCGATAAGGACGTTGCGGGCGATGTCGACGCCGCGCCCGGTATAGACGATGGTGCCTAGAAACATCAGCAGGAGAACGGTGAACAACGGCGTGAAGAGACGCGTCAACACGGGCGCCATGTTTTCGATGACGCTCTGCTTGGCTTCGACCAACCAGGACGCGACGATCACGGCTCCAGCGGCGCCGCAGGGGACGATCCACGACTCCAGGATGGGCTCAACGTTGACGCCGATGGCGCGGAAGATCGCGGCGGTGAAGCCCATGAAAACGCCGCCACCAAGTGCAATCAGGACGTAGTAGATGAAGAGTTCGCCCGAGAACCGGATGAAGTCCATGCGGCCGTCGACCTGGCGCCAGCGGGTGGCTGCGTAGGCGGCGCCGGTGACGATCCAAAGCGCAATGGGCAGGTGCAATGCGGTTAGCCCTTCTGTGGAGGCTTGTTTCGGGAAGGGATACACATTGGCGAATACGAGTGCGGCGGCGAAGGGAATGGCCAGCCTGAAAACCGCGCCGGTAGCCAGGCGGCGTTTCCACACGAAATAGGCCGTCAAGAGGGGCAACACGAACAGCGCCAAGTTGCGGGCGTAGACGTTGCCATGCTCACGAAGTTGCAAACCAAAAAGCGCCGGAGCTTTGATGGCGAGGGCCGTCGCCACGGCGAGACAGAAGGCAACGATGGTATCGGTGCGCGCGCGGGACGGACCAGAGCCGGAGGAGAGGACGAGTTGTTTCCAGAGCCGGTCGGAGTGCTCGCGCGCGAATTCGCGCGAGAGTTCGTCGAGGTTGCCGATGCGCTTCACAGCGACAAGGAATGCTTCGTCGGCGGTGAGGCCGACGTTGAGGAGGACCGACACCTGTTCGCGAAGATGGTCTTCTAACTCGGCGATATCGACGTTGTGGATGGCCTGGCGGCGGCGGAGGTAGTGGCGCCACTGGCTGATTTGCTGTTCAAGCGGCGAGTTGGAATTGTGTGTGTCCATCAAGCAACCTCGGGTAAGAGCCCGGCGGGAGGAGTAAGTGCAAATGCGCCCCAGATACCGCGGAGCGTAGCGTCGACGGCCTGCCACTGCTTGCGATCTTCGGCGAGTTGAGTTCGGCCTGCCGGCGTGATCCGGTAATACTTGCGGCGGCGACCGTTATCGGCCACATCCCAACGGGCTTTGACGTGGCCGAGGCGTTCCAGACGGTGAAGAACGGGGTAGAGCATGCCGTCGGTCCACTCCATTCGGCCGCCGGAGAGTTCGCGAACGCGCTGGAGGATTGCATAGCCGTAGCTATCGCCTTCGGCGAGTATGGCGAGGACGAGTGGAGTGGAGGACGCGGCAATGAGGTCCTTGTTGAAGTCCATGATGAGTAAATGGCGATGGGTTGCGGTGTTGATGCCTAGCGCTATTATGCATAGCACTGCAAGGTATTGTCAACGAATTTCTTTACTGTCAGTAGTAAGTGCGCAGTCGCGGACCGCAAGCGTGCCACACTAAGGACTACTATGCAGGCCAGGCAGTTAGACCGGCGCCGTTTCCTTACCGGTTCGGCGGCGATGCTGAAAGCGACGGATAGGCGTCCGCCGAACATCATTTTGATTCTGACGGACAACCTGGGATACGGGGATTTGGGCTGTTACGGGTCGACGAAGCACCGGACGCCGGAAATCGACCGGATGGCGCGGGAGGGTGTTCGCTTCACCGATTGCTATGCGGCGAGCGGAGTATGTACACCATCGCGGGCGGCGTTACTAACGGGGTGCTATCCGCGGCGGGTCGGTTTGCATTACACAGAGCCGGATGGCGCGGTGTTGCGGCCGGTTTCGCCGAACGGGTTGAATCCCGACGAGGTGACGATGGCGGAGGTGCTGAAAAGCCGCGGCTATTCGACGGGGATTGTCGGGAAGTGGCACTTAGGCGATCAGCCCGCATTTCTGCCGACGCGGCAGGGGTTCGACTGGTACTTCGGCATTCCGTACAGCGAAGACATGGTGGGCAACAATCGATGGCCTCCGCTGCCGCTGATGGAAAACGAAACCGTGATTGAAGCTCCTGTGGACCGCGAGCAATTGACGCGCAGGTACACGGAGAAGGCGGTGGAATGGATCGGGCGAAACGGGGAGCGGCCGTTCTTTTTGTATTTGCCGCACGCGATGCCGGGCAGTACGCCGACGCCTTTCGCGAGTGAAGGGTTTCGCGGGCGGTCGGCCAATGGGCGGTATGGCGATGCGATTGAAGAACTGGATTGGTCGACCGGGCGGATATTGGAGGCGGTGCGGTCGGCCGGGTTGGAGGATAACACGCTTATCGTGTGGACTTCGGATAACGGAGCGGTACAGCGCAATCCGATGCAGGGGTCGAATTTGCCGTTGGGCGGTTGGGGGTATTCGACGCGGGAAGGGGGACAGCGCATTCCGTGCATTGCGCGGTGGCCGGGGCACGTTGCGGCGGGCCGTACATGCCGGGCGATGGTGACGTTGATGGACTGGCTGCCGACGTTTGCGGGCATCGCGGGGGCGAGGTTAGATACGCGGCAGCGAATCGATGGGAAGGACTTGGGGCCGCTGCTGCGTGGGCGGACAACTAAGTCGCCGCACGAGGCGTTCTACTATTACTACGGTCCGCAGTTACAGGCGGTGCGGGCGGGACGGTGGAAGCTGTTTCTGCCGTTGGAGAAACGACTAATTACGCTGAATGGCGGTACGGCCGCGAGCCCTGCCGAACTGTACGACTTGGAAGCCGACATCGGTGAGACGGCCAATGTGGCGGCGAAGCATGGCGACGTGGTAAAGCGGCTGACGGATTTGGCGGAGAAGGCGCGGGCAAATTTGGGGGACGTGGACCGGCAGGGCGGGGAACAGCGGCCCGCGGGGCGAGTGGCGAACCCGACACCACGGAGTATTTGAGTTACTTTGCCGGACAAAGCAGCATTCCGATCGATAAGTGGCGAGGGGCATGAGCGTGGATGCCCAAGACCGGGCGGTGCGAACACGGGTTGGCGTCACTTTCTCCCGCCGCCCGGCTAATTCACCCGCAACAGCGTCTTAATCGCGCGACGTTCGTCCATTGCCTTGTAACCTTCCGCCACCCGGTCGAGCGGCAGCACCAGATCAAACACTTTGCCCGGATTGATCTTGCCGTTTATTACCAAATCGATAAGCTGTGGCAGATACCGCCGGACAGGCGCCGGACCGCCATGCAGGTGAACGTGCGTGTAGAACAACTGCTGGCCTTTCAACTCCACCCCATGCGGAACGCCTACATAGGAGACCGATCCGCCGGGGCGGGCCGCTTGAATGGCCTGCATCATCGATTCCTGGGTGCCCACACATTCGAGCACCGAATCTGCGCCGACGCCCTTCGTCATTTCGTTAATGCGCGCCACTCCCTCATCGCCGCGCTCGGTCACGATATCCGTCGCGCCGAACTCGCGGGCCAGTTTTTGCCTGGCGGCATGCCTGCTCATGGCGATAATCCGCTCAGCGCCCATCTGCCTGGCCGACAGCACGCCCAACAGGCCCACGGCGCCATCGCCCACGATAACGACGGTCGCCCCGGGCTTGACGTTGGCCGCATCGGCGGCAAACCACCCGGTCCCCAAGACGTCGGAGCACGCGAGGAGGCTTGGCACCAGGCCGTCGCCCGGCGCGCCATCGGGCGTCGCCACCAAGGTTCCGTCCGCCAATGGCACCCGCAGGAATGGCGCCTGGGCTCGCAGCATAAACTCGCGCTGGACGCACGACGACTGGTAACCATAGCGGCAATGCGGGCAGGTGTTGTCGGAAGTGGCGAACGACCCCACAACGAATTGGCCCGGCTTCACGGACTTGACCGCGCTGCCCACCTCTTCCACAAATCCGCAATACTCATGCCCCATCGGCGTCGGTTCCTTAATCGGCTGCAAACCGCGGTACGGCCACAAGTCCGACCCGCAGATACAGGTCGCTGGCAGCCGGATAATCGCATCCGTGGGGTTCAGGATTTCTGGATCGTCCCGCCGTTCAAACCGGATATCTCCAGGTCCGTAAAGAACTGTTCCTTGCATATCTCTTCCGTTCTCCTCCGTGGCCACCGCATGTCCCATCGTTAGGACCTCCACCGGTCCAGTCGTTAGGACCTCCACCGGTCCAATCGTTTCGCGCAGCCACCCTCAATTCCACCTTACGGCGGAACGCGGCTGTCGAGTAGAGTGCAAATTCGATATGCCTTTTGGAACAGAATCGATGAATGGGCTTGTTAAAGCCTTAGATGCGGATCGAGAGAACGCGTTCGAGCGCGCCGGCTCAAAACTCAGGGCCGGATGCCCGCGACATTCACCTTCACCCGGTACAACCCCGTCCGGGCAGTCATATAGAGCGTCTTGCCGTCGGCATCGCCCCAACCGCAATTCGCGGGAACCTCTGGCGGCTGGATTTTGCCCAGCACCTTGCCCGCCGGCGAGAACACCCAGATGCCGCCGGGACCGGTAGCCCAGACGTTTCCGTTTTTGTCCACCTTCAATCCATCCGGTGCGCCGTCGGCTGTTTCCTTCGTCGCGTCGTAGAGCACCTTGCCGTTGGCGAGCTTTCCGTCCGCCGCCACGTCGTACACCATCCAGATCTTGCGCTTGCCGTCTGAATTGGCAATGTACATCCGTTTTTCGTCCGGACTGAAGGCGATGCCATTCGGGCGCGTCATGTCCTTCACCAGCAGCTCGAGCTTGCCGTTCTGAATCCGGTACACGCCGTTGAACTTCAACTCCTTGGCCGGATCGTCGTCTTCCTTCGTGAATCCGTACGGCGGGTCGGTGAAATAGAAATCGCCGTTCGACCGATACACGCCGTCGTTCGGGCTGTTCAACCGTTTGCCTTCGAAGCGGTCTGCCAGCACGATGATCTTGCCGTCTTTTTCTGTCCGCGCTACCCGGCGGTTGGCGTGCTCGCACGACACGAGGCGGCCCTGCTTATCGAGCGTCAGGCCGTTCGCGCCGACAAATTGCCCTTCCGTATACTTGCCGGGGAACACGGGTTTGCGGAATGGAGCCATTTTGCCGTCCGGAGTCCACTTCATAATCGCGTTGTTGGGAATATCGGTGAACAGGAGATAGGGCGCAGTGCCGCCCACCCACACCGGACCTTCGATAAACTTCATACCCCCCGCTAATTTCTCGATTTTGGCGTTGCCGCCAACGAGGTTTTTGAACGATGGGTCGATAACTACGATGCCCTGCTGCGCGCTCAGGTAGGTGGCCAGCAGGAACGAGAGTAACAGGAGTCTCATGGCAACGAGTAATCCTAGCAGAGTCCTGTTACCAGGGCATGCCGCGCTTGGTCAGCTTGCGCCCGGCGTTCGCCGTCGCCTCATCGCCCGAACCAATCATGATGCCTTCTTTGAGATTGGCTTCCACCGTCGGCAGCCTGACGCCGTCCAGAAAGAACTTCTTGTTCGCCTTTACCGCCGCGAACACCTTCGATCGCATGTCGAGCATCGCCGGCGGATAGGGCTTGGAATGGTCCACCGTCAACTTCAGCGACCACGCCATGTCCCCCGGTCCCCATTCGGCAAAGGCGATGCCGGGCGTGGCGACCGAGCGGCTGACGTTGGTCACCGCAAAACGGTCTTCCACTTTCAGCCCCAGCATGATCTCGCCCTTCTTGTTGAGCGGCCACGTATCCGCCAGCCGGATGTACTGGTCGCCTGAGACGCCCCAGATTTGCGATGCGTATCCCTGGCTGCCGCTGCCGCGCGTACCCTCGCCCAGTCCCGCGGCAGTTTCCGCAAAGGGATACCGCACGGCTTCGACAAACGCGCGGACGCCCTCGGGCGACCGGGCATGGCACATCAGTATCCCGTGGACACCAGTCCCCAGCACCTGCTGAATCATCCAGGCATTCGCCCGGACGGTATTCTCATCCGACACGACCACCGGCAGAGTGACGATTACCGCCGCCGTCCGGTGCCCGCTCTTGGTGGGGCCTGCATCCACCAACCCCTTCATGAACGCCCGCAAGGCCGAGATATCGAATGCGCCGTGTTCCATTTCGTAGTTGATGTAATCCGCCCAGGTTCTAGCCAGCCGGCGGCCGTCGTCATAACCTCCGCCGCTGGTGGACGTGTAATAGATTGGTTGCCCCTGTTCGAGCAGTTCGATGGCTTTGTTGATCCGCTTGGGTTTGTAAGGCTCGGCGGCCGTTACCAGCCCGGCGAGCAGGATTGAGGAGAGCAGTAAATGGCGTAGCATGGGCGTCGAGCATTGTACAACAGCTTCGCGGACGCTTTCACTGCGCGGCGAACCGCGAGCGAGACAAGCTGCAAATTTCCCATACGAATTTTCCAGATAAACGCACGCCGACATTCTGATATAATCCCGCCACAGGTTGCACAGGTATTCGCGCGAACAGTTTCTAAGGAGGGTGTGGAAATGGCTCGTCTCATCACTACTTGGATCGTAGCGGCATGTTTAGTGACAAAACTTATCGGCCAAACCGGTAACGGTTCGATCTCCGGCCGCATCACCGACCCTACAGGCGCGGTGATTGCCGGGGCGAGTGTGAGTATTCAAAACTCCGCAACTAACGTCCGGCAAACGACGGAAACCAATCCCGAGGGTAGATTTTCGGTTACCAACCTGATCCCCGGCACTTACTCCGTGACCGCCGCCCATCAAGGGTTTCGAACGGTCGAACGCGACAACGTGCTGCTCCGCGTCGGCGATCGGCTTTCTCTCGACATCCCGCTCGAGATCGGCGCGTCGGCGGAACGAGTTACCGTGACTGCGGAGGTTCCGTTGATCCGAACGGAAGACGCCCAAGCGGGCCTGGTCATCGATACGAAGCGAATTCAGGACCTGCCGCAGTACAACCGCGACCCGCTGGCTTTCGTCTTTCTTACGCCCAATGTGATCGGGTCCAGCCAGAGCGACTTACGCATCAACGGTAGCCGCACTAAGCAGATCGAGTACTTCATTGACGGCGTGCCGGTGACCACCGGCTACTTGCACGACGTGCCGCCGTCGGTGCCTTCGCGCGAAGCGATCGCGGAGTTCAAGGTCATCACTAATGGGTTATCGGCCGAGTACGGCCGGTTATCGGGGGGTGCGGTCCAGTTGGTATCGCGCTCCGGGACCAACCAGTTCCACGGCTCGGTATACGAGTTCTTCCGCAACGATAAATTGAATGCCTCCGATTGGAATTCAAACCGTTTCGGCCGGCCGCGCGGCGTCTTTCACGACAACGTGTTTGGCGCTACGATCGGCGGTCCGGTGAGGATTCCGAAAATCTATAACGGGCGGGACAAGACGTTCTTCTTCCTGAATTTCGAAGGCACACGGCGGCGTACGGGAAGCAATGCGGCACTCGGGTCTGTCCCCACCGAGTTGGAACGTCAGGGCGACTTTTCGCAAAGCCTGCTCGATCGCGGGCAGGTAGTACAGGTTTTCGATCCGCTCACGTCCCGAATAGAGGGCGCCCGCGTACGGCGCGATCCATTTCCCGCGAATGTCGTTCCGTCCACCAGATTCGATCCGCTGGCGAAGATTTACATGGGTTATTATCCGCAGGCGAACCGCCCGGCTTTGCCCGGATCCAACAACGAAGGTAACTTCATCGGTTCCGTCTCAAACCCCTATGACAACAATCGATGGACCGGCCGTATCGACCAAAACTGGAGTGCCCGCCACACCACCCATGGCGCGGTGTCTTATTTCGACACGCTGTCGAGTAACACGCGTTGGTACGGTCCATTGCAGCCCATCAACGTCACCACGGGCCAAGCTTACACGCTGTCGCTTGACCATACGATCGCACTCTCACCCACGACGGTTCTGAACCTCCGCGGCGGAGCCGTCCGGTCCACCAGTTTCCGTGGTAATCAGGTAGACGCGGATGCGTCGTCGTGGAACCTGCCGCAGCAGGTGCTGAACCTGCTTGGCACTGCCGTCAACCGTGTGCCGAACATCGGAACGGGTAGCCACATCCTATCGTTAGGCGGCGGCGACGTTAGTGATGTGCGCGACACCAGTTACACCGGCGCCGTGGCGCTTCAGAAACTATGGGGTAAGCATACGTTTAAGGTAGGTTGGGAGCATCGCCGGTATTATTCAAACGTCACCAGCGGCGGTAGTTTCAGTCTCGCTACCGAACGCCGGGTTACATCGCAGTACTACGATAATCCCGTCACCGGCCATCCCATGGCCAGCTTTCTGCTTGGCATCGCGAGCTGGGGCCAAGGCGTCCAGGTCGCTGGACCGGCATCGTTACAGACTTACCAGGGCGCCTACATTCAGGACGATTTCAAAGTAACGCGTAAGCTCACGCTCAACCTGGGCGTCCGCTGGGATTACGAGCCTCCGCGTACTGAACGGTTCGACCGGCAAATCTATTGGGACCCGAGTTACAAGTGGAACATGCAGCCGAATGCCGGTTGGTCGTGGGATGCTGCCCAGCGCGAGGCGGGCATCAACTTCGCCGCACCGGACTGGATCTCGAAAGGTATCTATGGGCGCGCCGCATTGATGGGCACCCAGGATTACCCCGGCCGGACGTTGCAGAAGACGTACTCGTACAACCTCGCCCCACGCATCGGCTTTGCGTATCAGGTGTTGCCTCGTACAGTGGTTCGCGGTAGTTACGGCAAAATCTTCCTTTCACTTACCGGCGACCGCTTTCTCGGCTCTGCTGTCGACAACGTCGGCTTTGGCGATTTCGCGCGTGTCAGCCAGGATGGAACACCTGATGGCGGGCTGACTTACCCTGCGAGCTTCCGGAATCCGCTTCCCGGCGGGCTGGGCTATGTCCCATTCACACGCGATGTGACGGCGCTCAATTACTCCACGCTCGGAAATTGGTTCGTGGTGCCGGCAATCGACCAGTTTCCCGGTTATGAGCACGTCGCGCAGTTCAATATTCAGCGCGAATTTGGCTCCGGCAATAACACCTGGGTGGTGGAGGCAGCCTATAACGGTAACTTCGGCCGCAAATTGCCGTTCTTCGGAAACCTGCATAGCGTCAAGAATGCGTACGACACGCTAGGCAAGCCCCTGGGCATTAACCTGAACAAACAGATCACCAACCCGTTCTACGGCCAGATTCCTCCGAACACTACGATGGGCGGACAGACCAATTTCCTGGGTCGGGTGATGCAGGTGATGCCGCTTTGGCGCGAGATTTGGTCTGTGAACGACCCCATCGGTTACTCCAACTTCAACTCCGCCTATGTGCAGTTGGAACACCGGTTCGGCAACGGTTTCAGCTTCCTGTCGAACTACACGTTCGGCAAAGCGCTGCACGCGGGCGGAGGCATTGGCGCAGATGGGATTCACAACGTGGGCGCTATCGGCAACAGCAATGGTCCGCCACAGGCCAACCAGCCGATGAAGGAAGTCTATGGTTTGTCCGACTATGACGTAACTCACCGGTTTCTGTTCAATTATGTGTTCGACCTGCCATTTGGCCGCGGCAAACGCGTGGCCGGCAACGCGAACCGGGTGGTGAACGGGTTCATCGGCGGGTGGACCATGGCGGGAACTACGATGTACCGCGGCGGACAGCCCTTTTCGCTCACCTGCGCTTCGGGTTTCTGCCGTAACTACATCACCATCGGCCAGGGTAAGTTAGGACGGCCTTCGTTTGTGGAGCCGCGGCTGCCCTATGACAACGGCGTGTCCGGGCATACGTCCCTGGAAGGTTCGGCCGGGTTCACCCCTTACTTCAATCCCGACGCGTTCAAGCCGATAACCGATCTCGACATCGGTACTGTCGGCAGTACGCTGAACGGCATGCGCGGCCCTGGCTTTTCGCAGTGGGACTTCGCTTTGCTCAAGAATGTGTCGCTCGGCTCTGAATCGCGGCGCTTGCAGTTACGGTTTGAGGGGCAGAACGTGTTTAACCACATGAATGCCGGTAAGCCCGTAAACTCACTCCCGAACCGCGCGTTCGGCGTGATTAACACCCAGGAAGGATCGCCCCGCCAAATCATGATCGCGGCGAAGTTCTTCTTCTAACCTGTGACTATAGTGCCCGGGCGACCGGCCAGTGTACACGGTTCGTGTACACTATAAATGATGAAGAATGTAACCTTGAGCGCGGAGGCACATTTGATTGAAAGTGCGCGTCGACGGGCTCACGCGGAGAACACCACCCTGAACAATGCTTTCCGTGAGTGGCTGGCCGGCTATGCTGCTCCACGGTCCCTGTCACCCAAAGATATCCGTCAGGCGGCCGGGACTGCGGCACACTTCCGGGCGGGGCGACGCTTCACGCGGGATGAGCGGAATGACCGGTAGGTTTTTCATCGATACCAATCTGCTTATCTATGCCATTGATGCAAGTGACCAACGCAAGCAGGCGATCGCCCAGAAGTGGATCGCAACGGCCCATCAGTCCGGTGACGGAACACTGAGTGATCAGGTTGTCCAGGAGTGGTTCAACGTTGTGCTGAGGAAAGCAGCGGTGCCACTCAGCCCCATTGAGGCAACTTCGATCTACGAGAAACTGATTGAGCCGCTTTGGCACATTCAGTCGAGTCGCGAACTCCTTGATTTCGCGCTCGATCTCCATCGGACCGATCGGCTTTCGTGGTGGGATTCTCTCATCGTGGGTGCTGCGGTCCTGGCCGGATGCAATACACTTCTCAGTGAAGATCTTCAACATAGCCGCACGATCCGCGGCGTTAAGATCGTCAATCCATTTCGTGTCGGGGCCGGCAAGTAAAGGCTTACCGTCCTCAACCAGGCGATCGTCAAACGAAATGTGCCCCGGGCCTACGCCGCCTTCGACGCTTGTCGCGGGCGCGCAAGCATCCACACCCCCAACACTATCAGCGCCGCCGCAATCCACTGCGAATTGGAAAGACCCCAGCCGAACGGATTCGGCTGCTGATGGAACCGGAAGAACTCGACCACAAACCGGGACGTCGCCGCCAGAACCAGGTACCAGCCCATGATTACGCCGGGTGTGTGTTGCTTATGGAATCGCCAATAAGTTATGGCGAAAACGAGGATATATAGAATGGCCTCATAGATTTGCGTGGGGTGCAGAGGGACCATCAACTGAACTCCGGTCAACCGGTTCGCCTCCGGGTTGCGGAAGGTGACGGCCCATGACCGGTCGCATTCCGTGCCCCAGCAGCATCCGGCCGCAAAGCATCCCAAGCGGCCGATCGCCTGTCCCAGCGCCAAACCCGGAGCGAAGCAATCGAGCGTCTTGGCCACCGGCAACCGGTCGCGCCGCATGAAGAAGAATCCGGCGGCTAGCGCCAGCATGAGTCCGCCATAGAAGATACCGCCGGCCTGCAAGGTGGAGATAGAAACGATTTCGCTGGGGTTCTTGCGGTAGTAATCGAAGTCCACGACGAACATCAGAAGCTTGGCGCCCACCAACCCGGCCAGCGCGACATACACACCGAGGTTGGTGACCTTATCCGGGTTGATACCCGACTTACGCGCGAGCCTGCCTGTTAGCCAGAGCGCGGCGAGAAAGCCCAGCGCGACCATCACCCCATAAGTGGGTAGGAAAAAGTCGCCGACCTGGAATATCTTGGGTAGCATCGCCTCAGGCTGCCTTTCTCTTGTGCGCGACGAGTAACTCCGAAGCCAGCAGGATGGCGCCGATGGTGATGGCCGAGTCCGCCACATTGAACGTCGGCCAGTGGTAACCGGCGACGTGGAAATCGAGGAAGTCGGTAACACTGCCGCGCACGACGCGATCGTATAAGTTACCCATCGCGCCCCCTAGCACCAACACCAGTGCCCAACGCTGCAGGGCATCGCGCGCCTGCCACAGCATGGTCGCGATCAGCAGCAGCACGGCTCCGGAAACGCCAATCAGGAAGAACTCGCGCCAGCGGCTGGACCATTCGGCCATCAAACTGAACGCCATCCCGCGATTCTCCGCATGGATGATGCTGAACAAGCCCGGAATGATCACCCATTCGTCGAAGGCGGTGAGCGACCGGTCGATCCAGATCTTGGTTAGCCGGTCCACCAGAAACACGAGTAGCGCGAGAAGGAACGGCGCTACATTGGCGGTCATGCGTTCGGCTGCCCGCCCACGATCTCATTCACGGCCGATGCGCACGCGGCGCAGACGGTGGGCCGGCGCGCATTGCTGCCGACATCGAGCGTGTACTTCCAGCACCGTTCGCACTTCGTGCCGTCGGCGCGTTCGACGTGGACCGACAGATCCGCGCCATCCGCCTGCCCTTCCACTACTACTTGAGACGTAATAAACAGGGCGGGCAGGTCTTTCCTGTATTGTTCGAGCAGCGGCAACAGGTCAGAACCTGCTTTCAACCGGACCTTGGCCTCCAGCGGCGCACCGATGAACTTCTCCTGCCGCGCCATTTCGAGGCTCTTGTTGACAGTCTCGCGAACGGCTACCAACTTGTCCCAGTTCGCGAGGCGTGCACGATGCGAGGCGTTTAGCCCGGAGGTAAGGTCGGACGGTTCCGGGAATAGCGCGAGGTGGACGCTGCCGGGTTCGCCTTCTTTCTTCGGGAAGACCAGCCACGCTTCCTCGGTGGTGAACGTCAGCACCGGCGCCATCAACCGCAGCAAGGCATCGGTGATGCGCCACATGGCGGTTTGGGCGCTGCGGCGGGCAATCGATTTGGGCGCGGCCGTATACAACCGGTCCTTCAAAACGTCGAAGTACAGCGAACTCAGGTCGGTGGTGGCGAAGTTGTAGAACGCCTGATACGCGCGGTGGAAGGCGAAGTCCTCATAGAACTTACGAACGGTAGTTACTAACTGTTCGGCCCGTGTCAGGATCCACTGATCGATTTCGAGTAACTCGCCGGCCGGCAGCGCATCGGTGGTGGGATTGAAGTCCGACAGGTTACCGAGCGCGTAACGGAGCGTGTTCCGCATCTTGCGATAGGCTTCCGTCAGCCGCGTAAGAATCGTGTCGGATAAGCGGACGTCTTCGTTAAACTCGACCGAAGCCACCCACAGCCGCAGCACCTCGGCGCCGAACTGTTTGATGATCTTTTCGGGCTCGATCACGTTGCCGAGCGACTTCGACATCGCGCGGCCTTCGCCATCCAGGGTCCAGCCGTTGGTGGCGCATTCGCGGTACGGCGCTTCGCCCTTCAACCCCACGCCTACTAATAAGGATGAGTGGAACCAGCCGCGATACTGATCGCCGCCTTCGAGGTAAAGGTCCGAGGGCCAGGTCAGGTCCCACTTCTTGTTCAGGACCGCGAGATGGCTCGACCCGGAATCGAACCATACATCAAGAATGTCAGTCTCTTTGGCCAGGCGTTCGCTCGCGCACTTCGGGCACTTCGTCCCCGCGGGCGCCAGTTCGTTCGCGGTCTTCTCATACCAGACGTCGGCGGTATGTTCGGCGAACTGGTCCACCACGTGATCAAGCACCTTGCGATCGGTCACCATGCCGCCGCAGTCTTCGCAATAGAACACCACGATCGGCACACCCCAGACGCGCTGGCGCGAGATGCACCAATCCGGCCGCGTCGCGATCATGTTGTAGATCCGGTCTTCGCCCCACTCGGGCATCCACTTGATCTTGCGGATGGATTCGAGCGCTTTCTCGCGCAACTGGTTGCGCTCCATGCCGATGAACCACTGCTCGGTGCCGCGGAAGATGGTGGGCTTGTGGCAACGCCAGCAGTGCGGATAGCTGTGCTCGATCTTCTTCTGCGCCAGCAGCGCCCCGTGCTGTTTCAGGATGTCGATGACGGTGGGGTTGGCGTCCCAAACCGACTTACCAATCAACTCTTCCGGCAGCCGCTGCTTCTCGGTATAAGGCGGCTTGTCCACGTGGTACAGCCGGCCTGCCGCATCCACCGGACAGTAGATGTCGATGCCATACTGCAGACCCACCATGTAGTCTTCATGACCGTGGCCCGGCGCCGTATGCACCGCACCCGTGCCCTGCTCGAGCGTCACGTGATCGCCCAGAATGCCGGGCGATGTACGGTCCACAAAGGGATGCTGGAACGCGGCGCCTTCCAATCGCGCTCCCGTGAAGCGCGCCAGTTCCTTCGGATCGGCCCAGCCTGCGATGTCGGCGGTCGTCTTCAACAGTTCGGCCGCGACGATATACACCGCCTCGCCCACTTCGACCGCCACATACTCGAAGTTCTGGTGATAGCAGATGGCCATGTTGGCCGGGATGGTCCATGGAGTGGTGGTCCAGATGACGGCGTAGACGTGCTTGCCCGCGAGCGCCGGGTCGATCGCCGCCGGATCGGACGTTAGCGCGAACCGGACCCAGATCGACGGCGATGAGTGGTTTTCGTACTCGACTTCCGCCTCCGCCAGCGCGGTTTTGCAGTTCAAACACCAGTTCACCGGCTTCAGTCCCTTGTAGACGTAGCCCTTATCCAGGAAGTCGACAAACGCGCGCGCGATGACGGACTGGTATTCCGCCGACATCGTGAGATACGGCCGGTCCCACTCGCCGAACACGCCCAGCCGAATGAAGTCCTGTTTCTGCAGTTCGACATATTTCGCGGCGTACTTCCGGCACTCGCGCCGGATCTCCGCCTGCGACATCTTGGCCTTCTTCGACCCGAGCAGACCGTCGACCTTGATCTCGATCGGCAAGCCGTGGCAATCCCAGCCCGGCACGTAGGGCGAATCGAATCCGGCCATGGTCTTCGACTTCACAATGAAGTCTTTGAGCGTCTTGTTGAACGCATGGCCCAGGTGGATGTTGCCGTTAGCGTAGGGCGGTCCGTCGTGCAAAACGTAGCGCGGCCGCCCCGCCGAAACCGTACGAATCTTCCCGTAGAGATTCTCCGCCTTCCACCGGTCGAGCATCTTCGGCTCGGCCTGCGGCAGGTTGGCCTTCATGGGAAAGCTGGTTTGCGGCAGGTTGACTGTCTTCTTCAGATCAAGTTGTTCGGAATCCATCGTTTGAGGGGGTAAATACTATGGTAGCGTGCGTGTCGAATGGCGGCATCTTCTGCGCGCGGCAGGAGTGTGCGAGAAAGAGTTCCTCGACCAAGAGTGGCAAATCGGCTTCGGGGTGTGCTCTTCATCGGTGGGCGCCGATGAAAAACGGGAGAAACGTTCGGATGCGATGGCCATCGTTTCTAAGCCGCTTCGGAGCTTGCAAGAGGTTGATGGATAGGGGTTTGCCGGTTGGTGGGTTCGTTTTGTAATTTTGGGGAGAAGTCAGAAGCGAGAAGACAGGAGTCAGCATTGGACGGGGTTTGTGGGGACGGCGATGAGGGCGGATTGGGTGGCTGGGTTGTGTGTCTGGCGTCAACTATTCTTTCCGGTTAGCGACAACTATATTTCCCTACCAGCGACAACTACACTCTTGGCTTGGCGCTGCAGTTTGCCTACATTGGGCAGGACCGGAGCAGAGGATAAGGCTCTGCAGGGATGCAACCTGAGCGCTGACTCCGGGGCTAGACCAGGCTTGGGGCGGAGCGAATCCGCCCCTGGCGTTCGCCTTGAGAGCCTGGGATGGCA
>JADLDI010000051.1 GCA_020846745.1 Bryobacterales bacterium
CCGTGCTGATTGCGGGGAACGGGGCCTCAAACGCCGGCCCCTTTCCCCGCCCCCTTTCCCCGCTCCATTACCGTCCGGACCTACTATAAGCCCGTGGTCCTTTTTTCTCAATCCCGTAAGGGCGCGGGCCGCTTTTTTCTCAATCCCGTAAGCGACGGGTCTCGTCCCACTACGACCCAACGCAGCCACGATCGCCCGGCGTAGACTTTACTGCAATAGCTGCAAGGCCGCGGACAAGTCGGTTGAAAACTGCCGCAAACCGGCAACTTCTTCGTCCGACGCCTGCCGCTCACGAGTCTTGCTCACAACCCAGGCCGTATCACCGCGCCACATCAGCATGCTCAGCCCGCCTTCGGTCACAATGCCCGAAGTTCCAATGCTTACGAACCGGTTCTCCCGATGCTCCACCAGTGCGGCGAAACTATCTCGCGCAAACACAACATAATGCGACAACGCGAGGGCCGTCACCGGCACAATGCCTATTTCGGCCAACTTCTCGATCTGGTGCTGCATCAGTGGGCTATACACCATTTCATTCATCTATGTAAGGCGAATGTCCACGCTTGCCGCCGGCGGCAGGTATCAACCCTACCCTACATCTTGTACCGGCCCAGATCCTCGTCTCCCAGATTCTCCAACCACCGCCGCAACTCGTCGCTCGCGACTTTCTCCGACAGCGCACTCGCCATCTTCGAGTTGTTCAACACCGCGTCTTCCACGTAGATCGGGCAATCCAGCCGCAGCGCAATCGCCAGTGCATCGCTCGGACGGCTATCCACACTGATCAGCCGGCCTTCTTTTTCGAGCCAGATTACCGCGTAGAACACGTCGTCCTTCAACTCATTCACCACGATCTTGCGCACACCCGTATCGAGACCCATCAGCAACGTCTTGATCAGGTCGTGCGTCATCGGACGCTGTGTCGTAACTTTCTCGATCTCGAGGGCGATGGCGTTGGCTTCGTACACTCCCACCCAGATCGGAAGGATGCCGTTCCCGCTAATGTCCTTCAGGATCACAATCGGCATATTGGTTACCGGGTCCATCATCAACCCGCGAATCTTCATTTCCACTTCCATGTAGACCCCTTACGATCAGTTCACCATCTCGCCGACGAGTGAGTTCGCCCCGGCCCGTGTCACCAGGACGTTCCGATATTGTCCCGCCTGCAATGGAGCGGGGGTGCCTGCCGCCACGAAGTTGAGCGTCCGGTTCTGCGAGGTCCGTCCAATCCACTGCAGCGTAGCATTGTTGAACCCTTCGATCATCACCTCTTCTACCTTGCCGATCAGCTCCGAATTGTTGCGTAACTGGATCGCGCGTTGCTTCTCTTGCAATATCGTCAGCCGCCGGCCTTTCTCTACTTCGTCCATCGCATCCGCCAGCCCCAGCGCCGACGTGTTGGGCCGCGGCGAGTACTTGAAGCTGAACATCGAGTCATATTGCACATCGTCCAGCAGCGCCAATGTCTTTTGGAAATCGTCTTCTGTCTCGCCAGGGAACCCGACAATGATATCGGTTGTAATCGCAATGTTGCGCGGCGACCGCTTCATCCACTCGATCCGCCGCATATACTCGTCCCGCGTATACAACCGCAGCATCCGTTTCAAAACCGAATCGGACCCCGCCTGCACCGGCAAATGCACGTGGTTGCACAGCACTGGATTCTCATCGATCGCGTCGATAATGTCCTTCACGAAGTCGCGTGGATGGGACGTCGTGAACCGTACCCGCCTTATCCCCTTCACCTCGCCCACCGCCCGGAGCAGCCGCGCAAAATCCCCACCGGACGGCGACGGATCGCGATAGCTGTTCACGTTTTGGCCGAGCAACTGGATCTCGGTATATCCCATGTCCGCCAGTTCCCGGGCTTCCTTTAAGATGCTCTCGCCAGTCCGGCTTCGCTCCGGGCCTCGCGTAAACGGCACCACGCAATACGCGCACGCTTTATCGCAACCTTCGATGATCGTTATATACGCGCGATGCGGATTGTCCCGCCGCGTCATCGCCGTCTCAAACGTGTCTTCCGTATCGAGGCTCAGCCCCGTCACGCGCTTCTCGCCGCTGCCGATCTGCACCAGCAGTTCCGGCAGCTTGTTGTAGCTGGCCGACCCGCACACCAGGCTCACATGCGGCGCCCGTTCGAAAATCTTCTCCCCTTCCTGTTGCGCCACACATCCCAGCACGCCAAACGTCTTGCCCTTACCCGCCTCGCGCTTAAACTGCTGCAGCCGCGAAAAAACTTTCTGTTCCGCCTTATCGCGGATCGAGCACGTGTTGTAGAGGACAAGTTCGGCCTGGTCTGGCGTGTCAACTTGTGAGTATCCCTGGTCGACAAGCGTCCCGATCACCTTTTCGGAATCGTGGACATTCATCTGGCACCCGAACGTCTCGATATAGAAAGTCTTCATGCAGGGGAAAGCGTTACTTCCATTATACGGGTGTGATCAGAACAGATCGGCCCGCCGTTCATGACAGGGTGCGCACCTTGACCGGCCAATGCCGATCTCCGTCCTGTTTTCAAGAATTTGCGAAACGAACTCCCGCCCGCTGGAACATGCTCCGTGCCCTCGATTTCCAAAACGAACCGCGTCTGTCAGCTAATAGAAGCCCATCCGGACGCCCCCGGTCCTTAAAATTCAACAATTTGCGAAACGAACTCCCCCATCCGTAACAGACCCGCCACCGTCAGGCAGCGCCGCGCCCAAACCGCCCTGCAACAATCCGTGCGGAACGAACCCAATCTGCGACCCGTGCGGAACGAACCCAATTTGCGACTGCGTTAAACCTTAACCCGCCTGAGCGGCTTCCCCTTGCTATTGGTACATTGCGATATACTGCAAGTGGCGCCGACCGGCAACGGCAGCGACCACGGATTGACAATTACCCACCGGGGGTTCCCTGTAAGTCCGGGACTTGATCTTTAAGGACAGGTACCAAGGCGATGCTTTCTTCCCACCCGTTTGCCGCTCGCCTCAACGTCGAGGTGAGTCGTGTCTGTAACTGATTTTCTCCGCGCCAAGACCGAAGGCCGCAAACTGTCAATGGTCACGTGTTACGACTACACGTTTGCGCGCCTGCTGTCACAATCGGCGATCGACGCCATTCTCATTGGAGACAGTGCCGCCATGGTGATGCATGGCCACTCGTCTACTATCAACGCTGAACTCGAACTAATGCGGTATCACACCGCCGCCGTTGCCCGCGGCGCGGGGGAGAAGTTTCTGGTCGCCGATATGCCGTTCCTATCGTTTCGGAAGGGCGTCTCTGCGGCGCTGGACACCGCGCATCAGTTGATGCGCGCCGGGGCGCATGCCGTGAAGCTCGAAGGCGTCGATGGGCATGACGACGTCATCGAAGCGATGACGCAGAGCGGTATTCCCGTGATGGGTCACCTCGGACTGCAGCCGCAATCCGTGCACGCCTACGGCGGGTACAAGGTCCAGGGACGCTCGGAGGAGCAGGCAAAAGAGATCCTGCGGCAGGCCCGCCTGTTGCAGCACGCCGGTGCGTTCGCCGTGGTGCTCGAGTGTATCCCGGTGTGCCTTGCCAAGGAGATCACGCAGGAACTGGCGATTCCGACCATCGGCATCGGCGCCGGACCGCATTGCGACGGGCAGATTCTGGTTTTGCAGGACATGCTCGGTATGAACCTCGACTTTCAGCCGAAGTTCGTACGCACCTTCTCGCAAACCGGGCGGGGTGTCATCGATGCACTCGATCAGTACAACACGGCGGTGAAGCAGGGGTCCTTCCCGTCGCGCGAAGAGAGCTATAACTGATGCACGTCGCCGATTCAGTTGCCGGTTGGCTGGCGCAGCGCCGTCAGATCAGCGAAGGCAAGACACTTGGATTCGTTCCGACAATGGGCGCTCTGCACCGGGGCCATGCGTCGCTGGTTGAGCGCAGTGTCTCCGAAAACGACCTCACGGTGGTGAGCATATTCGTGAACCCCACTCAGTTCAACGATCCCAAGGATCTGGACCGGTACCCGCGTACCTTCGAAGCCGATCTCGACCTGCTGCGTGGCCTGGGCGTCGACTATGTCTTTTCGCCCTCGCAGGCTGACCTCTATCCGCATGGTTACCGATTCCGGGTCGAATCCGAAGCGATGACGTCGGTAATGGAAGGCATCCACCGCCCTGGATTCCTACAAGGAGTAATGACTGTCGTTCTGAAACTTCTAAACATCGTCCGCGCGAACCGGGCTTACTTCGGCGAGAAGGACTATCAGCAGTTACAGACCATTAAAGAGATGGTGGACGACTTCTTCGTCGGCACTGAGATCGTCGCCTGTGAGACGATTCGCGAAGAGTCCGGGTTGGCCGAGAGTTCCCGCAACCGCCTGCTGTCTGAATCCGGCCGCGTGCAGGCCGCCGCCATCTACAAGGCGCTCACCCGCTGTCCTGACGTCGAATCGGCTGCCCGTACACTGGCCGCCCAAGGATTCACGATCGACTACCTCGAGGAGCACTGGGGACGCCGGTTCGCCGCTGTGTTCCTGGAGAGTATCCGGCTGATCGACAACGTGCCGGCTCCGTCGCGGTAACCCAAATGCTTTTCTGTCTGGACGTAGGTAACACACAACTGTTCGGCGGCGTGTACGACGGCAATCAACTTCTAGCCACCTTCCGGCGCACGTCCAGTGTGCGCAGTTCTTCTGATGAGTTCGGAATCTTCTTCCGGACGGTTCTTCGGGAAAACGACGTCGACCCGTCGCGCATCGACATGGCGGCTCTTTGCTCCGTTGTGCCCGACGTTGTTCATTCGCTGCGGAACTGCTTTCGAAAATACTTCCGCTTTGAGCCTTTCGTTTTGCAGCCCGGCGCAAAAACCGGCCTCAAGATCCGCTACCGCAACCCGCTGGAGGTTGGTCCCGATAAGATCGCGAACGCCATGGGCGCCGTGGCGCGGCACCCGGGGCGAAACCTGCTCATACTCGACTTTGGAACGGCTACGACCCTGTGCGCCGTCAGCCGCGGCAAAGAGTATCTGGGTGGCATTATCACGCCGGGTATTTATACCTCGATGGCGGCGCTCGAATCGAACACAGCGCGGCTACCGGCCGTTGAGATTATCCGGCCGGCCGAGGTTCTGGGACGGTCGGTGGTGGAAAGCATCCAGTCGGGCCTTTACTACGGCACACTCGCCACCGTGCGCGCCCTCGTCGATGCTGTCACCCAAGAGCATTTTGCTGGGGACAAACCAGTCGTGATCGGCACGGGCGGATTTGGCCGGCTACTTGAAAGCGCGGATGTGTTTGACGAGTTTGTGCCCGAATTGCCCCTGATCGGTTTACAGCGCGCGGTGGAGTTGGCGGGCTAGCTCAAGGCTAGCTCAGGGCTAGCTCAGGGGTTGCCCGGTTGCCGATTCTCCGGCTTTAGCCGTGCGCGCCCTATCCGTAGCCGATCCCGTGCCGATGCTGATCCGGCGGCGGCGCTGCTCCGGTTGCTGCATCGGCATCGAAATCTCGAGCACGCCATTCCGGTAATCTGCCTGGGCACGGTCGGCGTCTACTCCTTCGGGCAGCGGGATGACGCGTTGGAAGCTGCCGTAGCGGCGTTCGGTGCGGTGCATCTTGCCCTCTCCGGAGGTGCTTTCCATCTTCCGTTCGCCTTGCAGCACCAGAGCGTCTTCGATGATTTCGATCTGCACATCTTCCGGGTTCATGCCCGGCAACTCCGCGCAGACGATGAATTTGTTGTCGCGTTCCGCGATTTCCACCGCGGGCGCCCAGGCGACCTGTCCGCCCTCACGCCCACTGCCGAATGACTCCGCGAAAACACGGTCCATCTCTTCGTGCATCCGGCGCATTACGCCAAAGGGATTGCTGAGGAATTCACTCGGCGTGGGCATGTAGTCGCCTCGCCGGGACAGCCGGCTTGGCTGATGCTCGCGCCGGTCCGGAACTGGCTCGTTGTTGCGTTGTGAGCTACGGTTCAATATGCCTGCCATCGATTGGGCCTCCTTTTGGGTAGACCCGTGGGGCAGGCGAAATGTTGTCAGAACACGCTGTACAGCCGGTAAACGGCCAATCCTGTCCACTCGTACATCGCAATTCCGAAACGATTGATCGGCTCGGCGATCTTCCGGTCGCGAAACCAGAATCCCCCGTGAGCGCTCCGGAAGTCGACAGGGTAGGGGATGACGGTCCATCCGAGAGCGTCGAAGCAGCGTCTCGACCGCGCCATGTGGCTGGCGGAAGTGACCAGCACCCAGATTTCGCTTGCTCTTGGTTTTACCAGCTCGTAGGAGAATTTCGCATTCTCCGCGGTATTCCGGCTTCGGTCCTCAAAGGTGACTCGATCGGCCGGGATGCCTAGTTCGCGGATGGCTGGATAACCGACGATTGTTTCTTTTAAACCGGGGAACCTCGGATCGCCACTGCCACCTGTGAAGACGAGGCGGGCATCCGGATACCGCCGTGCTATCCCGGCACCGATAATCAGACGCTCACCCGCGTCGTTTGTCGCCAATATTCCGCCGCGAGAGGCGGCAGGGATGAGGTCCTGCCAACCGCCGAGCACGATCACGCCGTCGATCCGGGCCGGCAACTCAGGCTGGGCGTACCTATCTTCTAGAGAACCCAGCATCGCATCCGACAGTGGGCTGATCCAGATCACCAGAAACAGCACGCATATCAGACGAAGCGGCCAGCGTAACCGGCTTGGCCTCATCAGCGCCACCGCGGTCGCGAACGCGATAAACATCATGTTGCTCGGCTCGAGCAACAGGTACATCAGCTTGGTAACCGCGAACATGGGCTATGGCAGCGGAACCGAGCGGTACAGCAGGTGCAGGAAATTGCCTTCTGGATCGGTGAAGAACACCACCCGGTTCCCCTTCACCTCCACCGGTTCGCTGACGAACTTCACATTTTTATCCTTGAGCGCCTGATAAGCGGCGTCGAAATCGGCGACCGTGATAGCCAGGTGGCGAATGCCCGTAGTCTTCAAGCTGTTCGCCGGCGGTTCGCCTTCGCCGGTCGTGATCTCGAGAATATAGCCGTTCTGCGCGCGAACCATCACTGTGGAACCTGACTCGTAGCAGGTCTTAAAGCCGAGCGTATCGATGTACCACGCGGCCAGTTCCTTGGGGCGCGTCGACAATATGGCGGTGTGTTCAATTCCAGTAATCATAGAGATGAGTATAATTCGGACTATGGGATCGGATTCGGTCGCTCTCAGACTTCCGCTTGCTCTCCTCGTCGCCTCCACAACCGCCGCCTGGGCGCAGGCGCCGGCCGCGTCGAAACTGCAAGCTCTTATTATCACCGGACAGAATGGCCACGATTGGCGCGCGGTCACGCCGGTACTGAGAAAGGCTTTAGAAGATACCGCGCGCTTTGAGGTAAGGGTAACCGAAGAGTTTCGCGGAGCCACCGCTGCCACGCTGGCCCCATACGACCTTGTGATCGTCAACTACTTCGACCGGAACAATAAGAACCTGTGGTGGGGCGAAGCCACACAGGCCGCCTTTCTCGATTATGTGCGCGGCGGCAAGGGTCTGGTAATTTATCACTTCTCGGTGGCCGCGTTTAACGGCTGGGAGCAATGGGAAAAGATGTGCGGCGGTAACTGGCGGCCGAACCAAGGTCACCACTCGGCAAAGCACTCCTTTAGCGTCGATATCACAGACTCCGATCACCCCATTACGAAAGGCCTGCGAAAGAAGTTGCCCCAGCCTGACGATGAGTTATACGCCAACCTCAAATGGCAGCCGAAAGAGGGCTACCGCATACTTGCTACCGCTTATGACGATCATGCGCTGTACAACGGCAAGGCACGCCAGCCGACTCCGGGACCGGGCGTCGACCAGCCGATGTTGTGGGTGTCGAACTATGGCTCCGGCCGTATCTTCGTAACGGCGCTGGGACACGATGCGCCGGCCGTGTCCACCCCCACGTTTCAGGTGACATTTACGCGCGGGGCGGAATGGGCAGCCACCGGCGCGGTGACATTGCCAATCCCGGCCGATCTTCAGTAGCCGCTACAGTAACTCCAGCTTTTGTTGTGCCGGCGGCGCCGGCGGCCGCTCCGACAGTTCCCGCCGCTGGTTGCGCAGCATGGCCGCCACCAGTTGCCACGTCGGCCCGGGCGTATCGCGCCACGGCGCTGGAATTGTAACCATGCAAGGCGAATGCATCCAGGCGCTGCACGTTTCCGTTGCGGCGACTGGTGCCGATTTTTGACTCGCGCAAGAACAGCCACTCGACAGGCGAAGCGTGCAGCGCCCGCTCTAATGTCGAGCAGGGCCGGCGCCGTGATCGCGCGCGCGTCCATTGTCAGATCGCTAGGAATTCGATGTGTGCCGGGCTGCCTACTCCGTACCACTTGTTCGCAAACGTAAGCGCGCCGTTCTTCTTGTTCACCTTGAAAACGGTAATGTTGTCGCTGTTCGAATGCAGCACGTAAAAGAAACTGCCCGCCGGGTCCATATTAAAATGCCGCGGATACGCTCCGTGCGTCCAGTAATGGTTCACGGCTCGCATGCGACCGTCAGATTGGTTGAGCGCGAACAGTGCGACCGAGTCGTACAACCGATTAGCGCAGTACAGAAACTTGCCGTCAGCGCTGATCATAATGACTGATGGATAGTTTGTACCTTCAAAGCCCTTGGGAAGCGTGGATAAGGTCTGAATGATCTTGAGTTCGCCGCTGGATGCGTTCCAGGTCATGCAGTCCACAGTGGAACCTTCTTCGTTTAGCGAGTACACGAACTTTGCGTCGCGGCTGAACGTGAAGTGCCGCGGACCGTCTCCATTCGCCGCCTGCACCCACGGGAACTGTCCCGGTTTCAGCTTCCCATTCGCGACGTCAACCTGATACACATAAATGCGATCGGTAGCGAGGTCGCTAAGCAGCACGAACTTCCCGGTCGGATCGCAAAACGCCATGTGGGCGTGGGGAGCATCGTGGCCGCTGATGGCGAAACTGCCGGGAGGCGCATTTTTGGCCGGCTGCGAACCAAGGTCCTTCTTCTCGATCCTCTGCACGTCAGTTGGGTCGCCCACAGAACCATCGTCCTTCACCGGGACCATACCGATGGTGCCATCGCCATAGTTGGCCGTGAATACATAGCGTCCAGTAGGGTGGATGCCGATGTGTGCCGGGCCGGAACCGCCGCATGGGGCCACGTTCAGCACCCTCAAGTCGCCATCCGGCGCCACCGCCATGGCTGTAACCGTTCCCATACGGTCGCCCCGCGACCTGCCGGAAGTGGTCGCGTACAGGAACTTCTTGTTGGGATGAAATACGAGCGACCCTGGACTGCGCACGTCCGTCAGATTCTTCCACGGAGTCAGGCTGCCGTCTGCCGGGTTCTGGTGAAACATATGAATGCCTTTGCCCTTGTTTGCGCCTGCCCCGACGTAGGCGATCACTTGTTTGCCCTGCGTGCCCGCCCTGGCGGTGAGAGCGGCGCCGGACGTGAGTGCGGTGGAAGATTGGATGAGGAACCGTCGCCGGCTGGTCTGACCGGTTCCGCTTTCATTTCGAGCAGCCATAAGCGCTATCTTACAAGCGCTTGGGCGGGTTGAGGTTCGAGCGCGCTCGGAGGACGCGCCCGAACCTCACCTTTGCCCGTTCTATTTATAGCTGCACGAACTCGATATGCGACGGGTTGCCGACGCCGTAATACTTGCCGGTGAACGTCAGTCCACCCGTGGCCCGGTCTACTCGGAACGACGTCAAATTGTCACTGCGGCTGTGGAGCACAAACATGTAGTTTCCCGTTGGGTCGATCGCGAAGTGCCGCGGATAACTGCCGCGTGTCCACGTTTGGCCGACCATTCGCATCCACCCGTCTACGGGATCGAGGGCAATCTGTGCAATCGTGTCGTGCAACCGGTTGGCGGCGTACACAAACCGTCCGTCCGACGAGACCGCGATCTCAGACGGATAGTTGGTCCCCTCATAGCCGTCGGGCAGCGATGAGATGCTTTGCAGGATTTCGAGCCCGCCGGTGTTCGCGTTCCAGGACATCATATCAACGGTTGAGCCTTCTTCGTTCAGCACGTAGAGAAACCTTCCGTTCTGGCTGAACCCGAAGTGGCGCGGACCGTTGCCGTTATAGCCCTGCACTGAAGGCGACGCCGCAGGCGTCAGTTTGCCGGTAGTGGAATTGAATTCATAGACGTAAATGCGGTCGGTCCCGAGATCGCTTAGGAGCAAGTAGCGGCCAGATGGGTCGGTCGCCGCCATGTGTGCATGCGGTGCGTCGTGTCCGCTGTTGGCGAAACTTCCCGGTGGGGCGCTTTGTGCAGGCTGCGACCCGAGCCCGGTGTTCACGATGGCCACTACATCGGTGGCCTCACCCACCGTGCCGTCGGCGTTCACCGGAATTACCGCCACGCTGCCCGCGCCGTAGTTCGCCGCGAACACATAGCGCCCGGTCGGATGGATTCCGATATGCGCCGGACCGCCGCCGCCTGAGCTTACCGTATTCAGAATCTGGAGGTCTCCGTCCGGCTGCACCGCCATCGCGGTCACCGATCCGTTGCGTGTCCCGTTGTAGTTGGAGATTTCATTCACCGCATACAAGTTCTTCTTATTCGGGGACAAAATGATGGACGAAGGACTGGCGATTCCCGTGAGGTTCTTCCACGGCGTCAGCACCCCATCCGATGGATTAAACCGGAACATGTGGATGCCCTTGCCACGGTCGGTGTAGGCGCCGACGTAGGCAATGATTTGTCCGGTTTGCTGGGCCGCGAGCCGAGCTGCTTGCGTAGCAATGGCCGTGGCGGTTACCTTATGTAGAAAACCGCGACGGGAAACGCGCGGCTTGGTGGTATGCGACTCACCCATTTTCGTGCCTCCTAATCAATTGAAAATGGACAGATTTGTCCAGTCAGGGTTGCGCCAGTATACATCGATTTCGAAACGACTTCGGTTTGAATTTCATTATTCGTTCTGGCGATGAGTGCGGATCCGTACGGTTCAGCTTTGCTGGTGGATGTAGATGCAAGAAATGAGAGACTACGGAGTAGAGTGAGGAGAATTTCGGCTTATAGCGTTTGGTATCAGCGCTTCGGGACCACACGGACGGTTGCGTTCGCTGGTAGGCTAGATACGGTGTCCTTCGGAGCGGCGCGGTGATCGGGCGCCAACTCTCGCATTATCGAATCGTTGAACAGATCGGCCACGGGCCGGTGGGCACCGTGTATCGCGCGCAGGACCTCCACCTGGACCGATCGGTTGCGCTTAAAATCCTCCGCACCCCGGCAGCGGACAATCCCGACCGCGAACAACTGTTTATTGTCGAAGCCAAAGCTGCATCCGGTCTGAACCATCCGAATATCGCGGCGATCTACGATATCGATCAGGACAGTGGAATCCACTTCATCGCCATGGAGTTGGTCCGCGGCAAGTCGCTTGCGCAGATTCTCGGCAAGCGTGGATTGCCGATCTCGCAGGTCTACAAGCTGGCGATCCAGATTTCGGAAGGTCTTGCGGCGGCTCACGCGGCGGGCATCGTTCATCGCGATCTGAAACCCGTGAACATCATGGTGACGGAAACAGGTGTGGTGAAATTGCTCGATTTCGGCCTGGGCAAGCTGACCGAGCCGCTGGCGCTGGATGTTTCTGAAAAGACAGTTAGCCTCTCGGATCTCCGCGTGCCCGACGACGCGCAACCCGTTTGCTATCTTGCGCCCGAGCAGGTGATGGGTAAGCCCGCTGACAAGCGATCGGATGTGTTTTCATTCGGCTGCATCCTCTACGAAATGCTGACGGGCCGTCCGGCGTTTGCCAAGGAAGGTGAGTTGACTGCTCCCCAGGCAGTGGTGGACCGCGAGCCGAAACCCATCCAGGAAGTCGCTGCCGACGTTCCTTACGATCTGGTGCGCGTGGTGAACCGGTGTCTCCGGAAGGACGCTACCCGGCGCTTCCAGTTGATGGAAGATCTAAAGCTTACGCTCGAAGAGCTTAAAGAAGAGTCGGAGTCGCGGCCGATAGTGGCGGCATACGGGGAAGGCGCCGCCAAGACTCCACCGTGGAGCAAACCCCTGTGGCTTGCCATGATGGTGGCCGTACTCGGTGGCGGTGCATACCTGGGGCTGCGTGTGTATCGCAACCAGGGGCCGTCGGCGCCGCATTTCAAGCTCATTCAATTGACCCGCGATTCGGGTGTTACGCAGACCGCGGCGCTGTCTCCGGATGGCAAACTGGTTGCTTATTCGTCAGACCGCGAAGACGGCGACAATCTCGACCTTTGGGTGCAGCATGTGGACGGTGGCGGCGCAGTCCGGCTGACCACACATCCCGCCGCTGACCACTCGCCCGCGTTCTCGCCGGATGGCACGCGGGTCGTGTTCTGTTCCGAACGGGACGGCGGCGGCGTCTACGTCATGCCGGCACTCGGTGGTGAAGCACGGCTGATCGCCAAGGCCGGCCGGTTACCCCGGTTTTCACCGGACGGATCTCGTATCGCTTACTTCGTTAGCCCGCAAGGCGGAATCACCGGATCGAAGATGTTCATCGTTGCCTCCGACGGGTCCGGCACGACGCAACTGCAGCAGGACTTCACCGCGGCTGCCGTTCCGGTATGGACCCCCAAGGGCGATGCCGTCATGTTCTATGGCATTCACCCGACCGAAGGCGGCGACGTTTGGGTGGCGCCGATTAATGGCGGATCTGCGGTGCGCACCGGCGCCGGGGCAATCCTGCAGAAGCAAGGTATTGAAATCAAGACACTGGATGGACTGAGCGAAAAGGGCGATTCGCTATATTTCTCCGGTTCGTTCGGCGACAGTACCAACATCTGGCGTATGCCGATCTCGCCAGGGAACTGGCTGGTGGGCGGTCCGGCTGAACGGTTGACCTCCGGCGCCGCTGAACTGTCGGCCTCCATGTCGCGCAACGGCCGGGTCGTGTTTACGTCAGCCACACGCACCAGCCGGCTGTATACCGTATCTGTGGACGATGACGGGGGCGTGCGCGGCGAACTCGCCCCGGCCACGCCCGGCGGCGCACAGGACACGAGTTGCGATATTTCAGCCGACGGCTCAACGCTGGTGTACCGCTCGAACCGGTCCGGCACTGTAGATATCTGGATTCGTGACATCAAGGCCGGCAAAGATCGCGCACTTACACAGAGCACCGTGTCGGAGAGCATGCCGAGGATTAGCGCGGACGGCAAACAGGTTGCGTTTTCTGTCATGCAAAACGGTAAGCGTGTCATGTACGTCGTGCCTGCCGAGGGCGGCGTGGCCGAGGCCGTATGCCACGATTGTGGCCCGCCGGCCGGCTTCTCGCCCGACGGTACGCATGTCTTCTACACTCGCATTGCCGCGCCGCACGCCCACATTAACGTGCTCGACTTGGCTACCAAACAGACCTCGAAGGTGATGCTCGACGAGAAGATGGCGCTCTACGGCGGCCGCGTCTCGCAGGACAAACGATGGTTCTCGTTTAAGGGAGACCTGGATGTAGCCCGCACGGTTGTGTTCGCCGCTCCGTTGGGCGACACTCTACAACCGGCGCGCGATACATGGGTGCAGATCAATGAAGGAACATCTTGGGACGATCTGCCGCGTTGGGCGCCTGGCGGTAATCTGATGTACTTCACGTCGGATCGGGATGGGTTCCGCTGCATTTGGGCGCGCCGTTTGGATCCGCAGACCAAGAAGCCGGTTGGTGATTCGTTCGCGGTTATTCACCTGCACAAGATGCAGTTATCGATGGCCAATCTCTCGCTTGCTGAGTTCGAATTGGCCTCTGGTAAGGGACGTCTTGTCTTCCCGATGGCCGAGTTGCGTGGGAATATCTGGCTGCTTGAGCCGGATAATGCGCGCTAACCAAGTCGCGCTGGTGCTGACGGATCGATCAACGGAACAAGGCCATCAGTGCATCGGCGAACAGCTTCATGCCGAAGGCATTCGGATGGTTGATCGCGTTGAGCATGAGCGTGTTGTATGGAATGCCCTGCCGCCACAGCCGGCCATACCGCAGAGAGGCATCGGCGAGAGCGACGTCGTGTGTCGCGGCGAACCGTCGAAGGCCTTGAACGTAGGGACGCGGGTCGTCATCAATGTCACGCTCGCGGGTGAGATTCATCCAGTCCGGGCGCACATAGTGTGGTGTGAGGATGATCCATTCCGCGCCAATCTCCTTAAAGTCGGCGAGCAGCCTCGTATACCGCTCTTCCACCTGGGCCGGCTTCAGGCCTGCATCGTTGACGAACTCGGAAATCACAACGTCGGGCTTCACCCCCAACACCGTTTCGCGATAGTTATGCGGACTGCCCGGCGGTTCGTTGAGGTAGCTGTTGGTGTTGCGCCCTCCCCATGCCTGGGTGAGCAACTCGATCTTCGCCTGCGGGAACTTCTCACGCAGCCGGGCCACGAATTGTTCCTGCCAGCGCTGGTTGAACCGGTCCGGTAGATACACGCCATCGGTAACGCTGTCGCCCCAAGCCAGAATCCGAACCGGTTGTTTGCTATTCAGGCGCTTGACGATGCGCTGGACCGTGGCGTTCTCAACAGGCGGTTGCTCGGGATACGAGTGTTCCAGGATCGGGAATAGATGTTCGGGCTCCAATCTGGCGATAAATCCGGGCAGGTAGATATTGCCGAGATGGCGTTCGTTTGGGCCTGGTTGCGGCGGGGCGGGCGCGGCGGCGTGAGGCGTGCCTTGCCGCAGCACGATCTTTCCGTCCGCTGCGAGGATTACCGCATCCAACCGCTTCTGTGCGTGTTTGTAAGTCGCGTAGACCGTTTGATCCGGCTTCATGCCGCCGCCTTCGAGCCGCCCGAAGGTTCCCCAATGCAGGTCAATCTCGTAATCGACACCTTTCTTCAGCGCCGGCGAGTCGGGCTCTGGCCCCGTGCGAAGCACGAAGCTGTCTGCATCGAGTAAGCCGGGGCTGGTAGTCTCCTGTGCCTTCACTCCCGACAGTTGCGAGCCACGCATCCAGCCGCCGCCTTTCGGGTTATAGACGGGAACGTTGGTATAGCGCTCTGCGCTGACCGTCACCATTGCGGGTGGCGTCACGTGAACCGTCTGTGCGCGGACTCCGGCGGCTGAGACATGAACCGCCCAGTCGCCGCTTACGGTGAAATTCGCCGGCGTTTCCGCCAGTCCGGCCAGCGTCAAGCCGCAGCCGATCAGAAAGGTCCGCACCAAACGAGACGACATGTAGAAAGTGTAGACCGTCAATTAAGTGATTGCCGCGCCATGCTCCTTGAGCAGTTCCCGCAGCACGGACCGGTGGCATCTGTGCTCGTCTTCGCAGTAGCACCCGACTGAGAAGTTGGTTTGATGCGATAACGCCGCCAGCATGTCTAACTCGCGGCCACGGTCGTGCTCGCTCATCTCTTTCCGGTACTTTCGCACGAACGCCGCCCATTCCCGCTCAGTCGATGCGCCCAGCGCCTCGTGCACAAGTTCCGCGCTCGGCGCGAGATTCGGGAACCAGACGTCGTAATAGTCGAGCTTCGCGAAGTCCGCCTTCGCAACTCCACGGGGCGGACGTCTCACGGTGCCGAGCCGCAGACCTTCGCCGGGTTTGCGCGGAGTGCCGAGTCTGACGATCGAAATGGCCATGGCATTTGTATTCTACTTGGGGCGTGCCGTGGACTCCTTCCTGCCTTTCTCGGCAAGTTCGGCCATGTCGTCCTCGTCATCCATGGCAACTGACGGAAGTTTGCGCGCCTGACCATAATCCGGGTCCTTAGGATCTTTTGCTTTCTCCGGGTCGAAGATGCGTTTGTCCACGGGTACGGCACGATAGGGCCGGAAGTCCGGCTTATCGGTAAACGCATCGGAGAAGTCGTTGGCCAACGCGTCGAACATGTTCAGCGGCTTCAGCCCGAAGATCTGGTACATGGTGCGGTGGACGCTCAGAATGGTGGTGTGGCGGTGCGAGACATAGCCGCGCTTGATCCACGGGCTGATCATCAGCATGACGCTACGCTGTGCGTCGACATGGTCCGGTTCGCCACCCGAATCGTCTTCGGTCACGAAAATCGCCATGTTTTTCCAGTAAGGCGTGTGCGACAGGAACTCCACGAGGCGGCCCAACGCGAGGTCGTTATCCGCCATGTAGGAGGCGAGATACGGAAAACCCTTCGCGGGCTTGGGCTGTGCGCCATGATCGTTGCAGATGGCGATGTTCACGAACGAGGGGAACTTGCGCCCGCCTTTCAGGAACAGCTTCTCCACATCCTTCATGAACCAGTGCGCGCGGTACTGGTCCGGTATGTTCATGTTGAAGATGGGGAAGTCGAAGCTGGTGTTATCGAACAGCACCTTCTGCATGGGGATGTTGACCACCTCCCGCGCTCCCGTCGGTGCTTCATCTTCGCCGGTCTCGACGCCTGGATACTCGAATCCTTCGCCGTAATTGCGGAACGTGACCTTATTGCGAGCCAGATGCTCCCACATGGAACCGGCCTCCGGATAATCTTCGGGAATGAGCGATCCGGCGGAGCCCATTGAATAGCGCCTGCCGGGTGCGGTGCTGTTCTTCTTGAACGCCCAGCCGAGCGTATAGGTCATCTGCATCAGATTGTTCGGCTGGACACCCACTAACCAGCGGTGCCCGACACCTGACGCTTCCGGCTCGACATAGAAGTTATCGCTGACGGTGAATTGCCGCGCCAGCGCGTTGTGGTTCACCATTACTCCTACATCCTCAATCGCCGGCTGATCTTTGCCCTTGATGGTCTGCTTCAGTCCCCAACGCAGCAGGGAAGGGTCGTGCTTGGCCCCAGGAATGCGGTCGAAGATCGTGTCGTAGGTGTGGTTTTCTTTCGTAATGAAAACGACGTGCTTGATCTCCTTGGAAGCCTTGCCGGGTGTGTTGGGAATTATGCTTGAGGCCATTGCCGCGCGCTCGGCAGAACGGTCGATGATGCCGTTGTTCTTGAGTACGCTCTGGGTATGCCTGGTGAGTGCCCCATCCACAGGGACGTTGACGATGCTGAGCACTCCGCGCATGCCGAGGAATTCGCTCTTTGGGATGTTGCTGCCGGCGTTCGGACCGTTGCCGAAGCCCTTGAAGCAGATGGCAGCGACATGCCTGCCGTCGGCGGACACTACGACACGATACGGGTACCAGGCGGTCGTGATGTGGCCAAGCACGCGTAATGTCTTCGCGTCCAAGACCCCGATCGCGTTGATACCGCTCTCGGCGGCATACAACCGTGTGCCGTCTGGGGACACGGTCATACCGGCAGGTCCGACGCCACGAAGACCAGCAACCAGCGGCGAGGGGACAATGCGCTGCTTGGCAACGATTTTGCCCGTACGCATATCGAGGCGTTCGATCAGGTCGTTATTGCCGTTCGAAATATAGAGGGCATCGCCATAAACCGCCACGAAGTTCGGAGCGCTGCCGCCGACGGTCTTCCCGTGATCGGATGGCGAACTGATCAGCAGCCCTGTCTTCCACCGGGCAATTACTTTCGCCGCTGCCGGATCAGTAACATCGATACTCCAGACGGAGAATGATTCAGGAACGTTCGGCTCGCCGAGGCCAGGAATCTTGCGCCCTTCAAATTCGACACCGTCGCGTGCTTCCTTGCTTGGATAACCGTAGGCGGGCCGCGTCAGGCCGCGCTTGTCGAAGCGTGCATCCGAAGGGTCGGGAATCGGGCTGTATTCGAACAGGCCGATGTTGGCGACCAGCACGCGGTTGCCGCTCACGGCCAACGCGTACGGATAGCGCCCAACCGCCGTCGACCCGACAACCCGGCGCTGCTTTGTGTCTATTACCGCAACGCGGAAGTTCGTCACGTCCGCACAGTACAGGTAGCGACCGTCGGTGGACGTCTTGACGTCGGCTGCATAGCTGTCCTCAAACTTCTTGCCACCGATCTCAACGTTGAGCGGAATCTCGGCGAGCAGTTGCTGTGTGGCGGTGTCGAAGATGTACACCGTACCGCGATCGCCGCTGCTCCAGTACAGTTGTGCGCCGTCGGGCGAGAAGTCCGCACCGCCGGCGTTCACGCGAGCCCGTCGATTACCAGCCGGCTTCGGTGGCTTCAGTTCGACCATCCGCCGTGTCTCCGATTGCCAATCGTTGAAAAGCTGACCAACTCCGTCACTGGCAACAAAGAGTCTGGTTCCATCGCGACTCAGCACCAGCCCGTGCGGCCATTTGGCGACGGGAACGTGTGTGCCGGCGGGCGTAAGATGGCGGCCGTTAGGGAGAATCGTTAGCCCGCTGGGATCGTGCTTGGCATACGTGTCAACAGAAGGCGCATGCAGGAACGGCAGCGCCAGTAGAAAAAAGGCAACCATCTCCGTTTATGGTAGCCCGCATGCCGAAGGAAGACGTTGCGCGAGGTTCGGAAAGGTTACTTCTTTTGCGAAGCGACCAGCGCCTGGTCGAGATCCCAGAGAATGTCCTCCAGGTCTTCCAGCCCGATCGACAGCCGCACCATGTCGCCAGTGACGCCCGCGGCCGCTTGTTGTTCCGAATTCAACTGCTGGTGCGTGGTGGACGCCGGATGGATGACAAGGCTCCGCGCGTCGCCGACGTTAGCAAGGTGCGAGAACATCTTCAGGTTGTCAACGAACTTCTTGCCGGCTTCGTAGCCGCCTTTGATGCCGAACGAGAACACCGCGCCGGCGCCCTTCGGTACGTACTTCTGGGCCACGGCGTAGTATTGGCTGGACGGGAGCGACGGGTAGTTCACCCACATCACGTCGTCGTGTGAGTCGAGCCACTTGGCGACGGCCATGGTGTTGTCGATATGCCGTTCCATGCGCATTCCGAGCGTTTCGATGCCTTGAATGAACTGGAATGCGTTGAACGGGCTCATGCAGGGGCCGAGGTCGCGAAGACCTTCCACACGGGCGCGAATGATGAACGAGATCGGGCCGAAAATGTCGTAGAAGATCATCCCGTGATACGCAGCCGAAGGCTTGGTCAGCTGCGGGTGGTTGCTCTTGGACCAATCGAACTTGCCGCTGTCGACAATGATGCCGCCGATGGACGTGCCGTGACCGCCCATGAACTTCGTCAGCGAGTGCACCACGATATCGGCGCCATACTCAATCGGCCGGCAAAGATACGGTGTGGCGAAGGTGTTGTCGATGACAAGCGGCAGATTGTGTTCGTGAGCGATCTTCGCCACTGCTTCGATGTCGAGAACATTGCCGCGCGGGTTTGAGATCGTCTCGCCGTAAATCAGCTTGGTTTTGGAGGTGATCGCCTTCCGAAAGTTCTCGGGATCGTCGGGATCGACGAACTTGACGTTGTATCCCATCTTCCGGAAGCTGACGTCGAACTGGGTGTAGGTGCCGCCATAGAGCGTGCCGGCCGCCACCATCTCGTCGCCCCCTTCCATCAACGAGTTGACCGTGATGAACTGCGCGGCCTGACCGCTGGCCAACGCGAGCGCGGCGACGCCGCTCTCAAGCGAGGCCACGCGCTGCTCCAGCACGTCTGTAGTCGGATTCATGATCCGCGTGTAAATGTTGCCGAACTGTTGCAGGCCGAACAGCGCCGCGGCATGATCGGAGTTGTCGAACGTGAACGAAGTGCTCTGGTAGATCGGCACCGCACGGGCATGGGTTGCCGAATCGGGCTGGTAGCCGTGGTGCAGCGCACGCGTGTTGAATCCAAACTTACGATCTTCAGACATGGAAAGCTCCTCTTTCTCTTGTACTCTTACTGTTTCAACCAGTTATCGAGATTCTCTCTTACGAAGCCGTCATCGGTCAGATAGGGGTACAACCGGTAGACACGATCAATTTCTTGCATCTGCCCGGGCGACAGATCTTCATTCGGGTCGAGACACCAGCGCCCTTCGAGCAAGCCCTGCCGGCGCAGCACTTCGTGGATGCCCGCAATGCAGCCGTGAAAGTTGTTCGCCACGTCAAACAGCGCGGCATTGGTATCGGTTACCTGCGCGGCCAACGTTAGCATCTGAGCCGTGACCGCATCGGCGCGATGGCAGCGTTCCAATAACTCAACGGCGCGCTTGGTCCAGGCAGCCCAGTGGCCGAGTAATCCGCCCTTGATCCGCACCGACTTATCGCCGAACTTGAATTCGGTCAACAGGTCCGTGACGATGGTGTCGTCGTTGCCGGTGTAGAGCGCGATCTCATCGCGCCGGCTCGATTCCGCCACCGCCCGCAACACATCCAGCGTCTGGTAGCGATTGAACGGCGAAATCTTGATGCCGACCACGCCTTCGATTTCGGCGAATTGACGCCAGAACTCGTAGGGCAGCAGGCGCCCGCCGACGGCAGGCTGCAGATAGAAGCCGAGTACGGGCAGAATGGACGCGACCGTGCGTACGTGGTCGATCATCATCGGCACGGTGGCTTCCTTGAGTGCCGCCATGCTCAGCAAAGCGATGTCGTAGCCGAGGTCGCGGGCAAGCACCGCCTCTTTCACGGCTTGCGAAGTCAATCCAACGACACCGGCGACCTTAATTGCATTCTTGCCGCGCATCTCTTCGGCGGCGATTCGCAGCACCGGCTCATAGAGCCCGATGCGCGGTTCGCGAATGGCGAACTGGGTGGTATGGACACCGACGGCCAAACCGCCCGCTCCGGCGGCCAGGTAGTATCGCGACAGCGCGCGCTGCCGCCGCTCGTCTAACTTGCGCTCCGCGGTTAACGCCAGTGGATGCGCCGGTATCACTACGCCTTGCTGTAACTTCTCACGCCACATCTAGAACTTCCCGTCTCGCGCTTCGAAATGCGTCGGCTTGCCCAGGCTACGTCCGCCGCTGCCGATCCATTGGGCGATCCATTCGATTAACTGATCTACCGACACCGTCGGATACCCGAACAGGCGGAAGCACTTTGACGCGTTGTTTAACAGCGCTGTCGGGCTTTCTGTGCCGGAGAACGTGGGAGTAACTCCCAGTATCTGGCCGAACCGCTCCGCAACCCACCGAACGGATATCGTCTCAGGACCGGTAAGGTTCAACACCAGGGGCGGTGACGATGCGTGCAACAGCGACCGGTAGCAGATGGAGTTCGCGTCGCCCTGCCAGATCACGTTCGCATTGCCCATGCCGAGATCGACCACCTCGCGTTCGAAAACTTTGCGTCCGATGTCGTACAGTACGCCGTAGCGCAGTTCCACCGCGTAGTTCAGCCGCAGGATTGTTACCGGCGTCCCGTTCAGGGCAGAGAAGTAGGCGAACATGCGCTCGCGCCCAAGCGCGGAGATCGCATACTCACCCACGGGCTGAACCGGCGTCTCTTCGGTCGCCCCGCCGCTTGCCACCGGCACCAGCGGATAGACGTTGCCGCTTGAGAACGCGACGATTCGCGACTGCTGAAAGCGGTCGGCAACGCGCGCCGGCAGGTAGGTGTTCATCGCCCACGTATACGCCTCGTCGCCCGTGGAGCCGAACTTGCGGGCGGCCATGTAGATCAAGTTGGGACAGTCCGGCAGCGCCCGCAGTTCGTCATCGCGCAACAGGTCCGCCGAAATGGTCTCAATTCCGTGCCGCTCCAGCAGTTGCCGGTTCGCAGCGGAAGAGAAGCGGCTTACTCCGATCACGCGGCTCTTCACACCCGCCTGCTCCACTGCGCGCCGTGCACGCAATGCCAGGCTCGGGCCCATTTTGCCGGCCACGCCCAGGATCAAGAGGTCGCCGTGCAAATGCCGGGCAGCCTCGATGTCGGCCTCATTGGGCCGAGACATCAGATCGTCGAGTTCCTGTTCGTTGGTGATCCTCAACGCTTGTATCCGATCTTGCGGAGGAATCCGCGGCGTGCGTCGGCGTCTGCAGCTGTCTCAACGCCCTTGGGCGACGATCCATCGATTACACCCAGAATCCCGCGGCCCTGTTCGTCTTCGGCCACCACCACCTTCGCAGGATTGGCGGTCGCGCAGAAGATGCCGCACACTTCCGGCACGTCTTTGATGCGGCCGAGAATGTTGATCGGAAATCCGCCGCGAAGCACCACTACGAACGTGTGGCCGGCCGCAATGGCCGTCGCATTGCGCGTGGCGGCGGCTTTCATCTCATCATCGTTGCCGTCCACACGCGTCAGGCACGGTCCGGAAGCCTCGTTGAAAGCGACCCCAAACTTCATTCCCGGATTCGTGTTTACGATGGCTTCGTAAATATCTTCAACGGTCTTTATGAAGTGCGATTGACCGACGATTATGTTGCCGTCTGGCGGGATCTCCAGCGGGATTGCGCTCAGTTGCATGGGAACCCATAGAATATCATTCAATGCTCTCGCGACGACGGTTTCTGGGCGCTTCCGCGGCGCCCCTGTTGCAGTCTCAAACGGTCAGGCGACCGAACATTGTGTTCGTCCTTGTGGACGACCTCCGTTGGGACGAACTGGGGTGCACGGGCCACCCGTTCGCGCAGACTCCGAATGCCGATCGGCTGGCTCGGGAAGGCGCCAACTTCTCGAGCGCCTTTGCCGTTACGCCGCTCTGTTCGCCTTCGCGGGCCAGTTTTCTTACGGGTAAATATCCACACCAGCACGGGATTACCGACAACACCGACCGTTCCGCCCAGAGCCACCGTCTACTGACGTGGCCTCGCCAGTTGCACGACGCGGGCTACGATACCGCGTTTATCGGCAAGTGGCACATGGGCAACGACGACTCGCCGCGGCCCGGGTTCAACCACTGGGTCAGCTTTCCCGGCCAGGGCGAATCGACGAACCCGACGCTGAACGTGAACGGCCGCGCGCAACAAACGCGCGGCTACATTACAGACCTGCTGTCAGATCATGCGATCCAGTTCATCAAACAACAACGCGAAAAACCACTCTGTCTTTGGCTCGCGCATAAGGCGATTCATCCGAATGTTCAGCAGCGTAACGACGGCAGCATCAGCAGTTTCGGTACCGCGGAGGAGTTTATCGTCGCCGACCGCCACCGGAACCTTTACGCCTCGAATCCGATTCCACACCGTCCGAACTATGCGAAACCAGCCTCCGGCAAGCCCGCGCTGCAGCGGTCGCTCGCGGGCTTGACACCGCTTGGGCCAACTACCGCGACCGACGATGCGACGATCCGGAACCGGATGCGGATGACCAAGGCGATCGACGAAGGGCTGGGCGAGATGCTCAAGGCGCTCGAATCGAACGGGCAGTTGGACAACACCGCTATCGTTTTCACGAGCGACCACGGGTACTTCTACGGAGAACACGGCTTAAACTACGAACGGCGGTTGGCTTATGAAGAGACGATCCGAATCCCGCTGCTGATCCGCTATCCGGCGGCGTACCGGCCGCGCACCCGAGTGGACGACTTCACGCTCAGCCTCGACATCTCAACGCTGGCGCTCAACTGGGCGGGTGTGCGCAAAGCCCAGGCGCCGAAGCGCAAGGCGTTCCTGATCGAATACTTCTCCGACCGGGTTTTTCCGCGCACTCAGAATATGGGTTACCAGGCCGTCCGCACACGCCGGTGGAAGTACATTCATTACACCGAACTCAAAGACAGTGACGAGGTGTACGATCTCGAGGCCGATCCTTACGAAATGACTAACCTGTTTAACGACCGTCGTGCTCCGGTACGCGACTTGCAAGCCGAATTACAGCGGCTGCTGAATGAAACCCGTGCGTAAACCGGCTTCGAGACTTATCTCCGGGCGCCTGCAGGTGCACCGCGACGGGTTCGGCTTTGTGACGCCGGACCAGCCGATCGAAGGACTCGAAGGCGACATATTCTTACCGCCGGACGCGGCCGCCAAGGCGATGCACGGCGACACGGTCGGCATCCGGATCGTGCGGTTCAACCCACGCGATGGGCGGGCCGAGGGCGACATCACCAAAGTGATTGCGCGCGGCCACACCTCGGTGGTCGGTAAATTTCTCAGCCGCAAGCGCGGATATTTCGTTCAGCCCCATGACGAACGTCTGCGGCAATGGATACACATCCCGGAAAAGCTGGCCGTGCCGAAGGGGGGACTCTCCGTCGACCGGATCGGCGCGAAGCCGTTGACGATCAAGAAGGCCGAAGATCTCGACGGCATGATCGTAACAGCCGAGATCATCGACTATCCGCAAGAAGATGAGAATCCGGTAGGGCGCATTGTCGAGGTGTTGGGCAAACCGGACGATTTCGGCGTTGACGTCGAGATCATGATCCGCAAGCATGGCATCCCGCATCATTTTCCGCCGCAGGTGATCGAACAGGCGCGCAGCATGCCGGCGGAGATCAGCGACGGCGAGCGTGCTGGGCGTGAGGACTTTCGCAGCTACGACATCGTGACCATCGACGGTGAAACGGCCCGGGACTTCGACGATGCCGTGTGGGTCGATCGCCTGCCGAATGGCAACTGGGGATTGCAGGTGCATATTGCCGACGTGTCGCACTACGTACGTCCGGGTACACCGATCGATGCGGAAGCGGCGATGCGCGGCACCAGCGTTTACTTTCCCGATCGCGCGGTGCCGATGCTGCCGGTTGAGTTGTCGACCGATATTTGTTCGCTACGGCCGCACGTGGACCGGTTGGTGATGTCCGCGATTCTCGAGATCGACAACCACGGCGATGTCGTGTCGCAACGGTTCACGCGGGGCGTGATCCGGTCGGCCGAGCGGATGACATATACGGCCGTGCACAAGATCCTCGAAGGGGACCCTGAACTACGTGAGCAGTATGCGCCGCTGGCGGACTGTTTCGATAAGATGCGCGAACTCGCGTTGATCCTTAACAGGAAGCGCGTGCGGCGCGGGTCGATCGACTTCGATTTGCCGGAACCGATTCTCGAGTTCAACGAGTTCGGCGAGATGATCGATATCTCGCGAAGCGACCGGAACATTGCCCACCGGATCATCGAAGAGTTCATGCTGGCCGCGAACGAGGCGGTGGCGAATCACATTACCGAAGCCGGCATGGCGATGGTGTACCGTGTGCACGAAACGCCGGACCCGAACAAGGTGATCGCATTTGAAGAGATTGCCCGGCAGTTCGGGGCGACGCTGGGCATCAAGGGCATCGGGTCGTATAAGTTCCATAACATGACGCGCCATGCGGACGGGCGTAAGTCGCGGCGAGACGTTACCGTGACCGATACCAATTTCAAGGTGACGTCGCGGCACTACCAGAAGCTGATCGCGGCGATGGAGGGAAAGCCGGAGGAGCGCATTCTGGCGTATCTGATGCTGCGATCGCTGAAGCAGGCGCGCTATAGCGAGGAGAACCTGGGCCACTTCGCGCTGGCGTCGGACTGCTACACGCACTTTACGTCACCCATTCGCCGTTATCCGGATCTGCTGGTACACCGGGCGCTTGGCGCATTGCTTGACCATGCGGGCGCGCCCTACAGTGAGGAGCAACTGAAGCATCTGGCCGACCAGAGTTCCTTCACGGAACGCCGCTCGTCGGAAGCGGAACGGGAACTGGTGGAGTGGAAGAAGGTGAAGTTTATGGTGGATCACGTGGGCGAGGAGTTCGACTCGCTGATCATCTCCACCACGAAATACGGCTTCTTTGTCGAGCTGGCCGAGTTCTTTGTGGAAGGTCTCGTCCCGATCGACACCCTTCCTGGCGAGCGTTATGGCTATGAGGAGAACACGCGCCGCATCATCGGCCAGCGCACACGGACCACTTATTCGATTGGCGACAAGGCGCGCGTACGGCTGGACCGCGTTGACGGCGTGGAGCGGCGCCTGCAATTCTCAGTAGTGACGGACAGGAAGAAGGGCCGGAAACGATGAGTTTAGTGCTTTCTCCGGAAGAGATACGCGTCTTGGGGGTTTTGATCGAGAAAGATATGGCGACGCCGGAGTATTATCCGCTGTCGCTGAACGCGCTGGTTACGGCGTGCAATCAGAAGAACAACCGGGACCCGATCGTGAGCTATGACGATACGGTGGTTACGGAGACGCTCGAATCGCTGCGCTCGAAGCAACTGATCGTCACACAGTCGGGCGGACGCGTCACCAAGTACGGACACCGCGCTTCTGAGTTGTTGAACCTCAACAACCGCGAACTGGCCGTGATCTGCGTTCTGCTGCTGCGCGGGGCGCAAACGCTGAACGAGATCAAGACACGGACGCAGTCGCTTTATAACTTCGACGATCCGGACTCGGTGGAAACGGTGCTGCGGCGGCTGGAAGAGCGCGGCATGACCACGCTGCTCGAGAAACAGATCGGCATGCGCGAGCCGCGGTGGACACACTTGATGACGGGCGAGCCAATGCCGGCATCGAGCGGGCCGGCGGTTCACGACTCGCATCAGCCCTCGACGCATGCTTCGGCCGGCGCGCATTTGCCGCTGTCCGATCGCGTGGCGCGGCTGGAGGCCGAACTCGAAGCGTTGCGGGCGAAGTTTGGGGAATTCCGTAAGCAGTTCCAATAGGTGGTGCTTGTCGGGACGGCAGTTGCGCTACGGCATGGTTTTGTGATCTTCTCTTGAGACAGTTTATGGAGCGGGAATTACAGGACCTGGATTTTCAGCGCTTCTGGCGCCGGTTGCAGCAGATTGGACTGAACGCGTATGAAGCACGGGCCTATATGGTCCTGATCGGGCATCCCAAGTTCAAGGCGTTGGAATTGGCGGCGCGGGCGAATGTTCCGCGGCAGAAGATCTATGAAGTGCTGGACAGCCTGGCGGAGAAGGGGTTCGCACAGGTGGTGCAGGAGAAGACGAAGCTGTTTTCGGCGATTGAGCCGGGGTTGGCGATTCCGAACTACATTGCGCGGCGGGACGACCAGTTGCGGTTGGAGCTATCTGAACAGAGCCGTGTGGCCGATGCGTTGATTGACGATCTGAACCGGGCGTATTCGGAAGCGCAGGAAGGGCGGGGAACGCTCGACTACCTGAGGATTGTCGCCGATCCGCGGCAGACGGCGGCGCAGTACCGGAAGATGACGGCAACGGCACGGACGGAATATGTAGAGTTTTCGCGGCCGCCGTATGCGGTGGATCCGCTCGATGAGCAACTGGTGCGCGAAGCGCGGTTGCGCGGGGTTTCGATCCGCATTCTGCTCGAAGGCAAGACCCTGGACGACGCGCACCGGCAGCGGTTGCGGGAGTATCAGGCGGCAGGTATAGAGGTGAGGCAGACCACGTCGCTGCCGATGAAGCTGGCTGTATTCGACCGGAAGTGCGGGCTGATCGCTTTGCTTGCTCCGCTGGTTACAAAGCCGACCTGGACCGCGGTGCTGTTCGATCATCCGGGCATGGCGGAGGCGATGTCGGGATTGTTTGCGGACTACTGGGGGCGCGCGTCGGACTTATAGGTTCGGCTATGCTGAAACGTTAGATCGAGCTATGCGCAAACTTGTGATCCCCGTGTGTGCCGCGGCCGCGGTTGCCGCCGCGGTGATGATGGCCCAGTCGAATAAAGGAAAGCCGGCCGAAAACCACGATCTTGGTTACAGCGATACGCCTGTGCTGCCGGGACAGAAGTGGAAGGTACACGATGTGGAACGTCCGCGGCCGCGGATTGTTACGCCGGGCGCCAAGCCGGGGGATCCGCCGTCGGACGCGATTGTGCTGTTCGACGGGAAAGACCTTTCCAAGTGGCACACCCGGAAGAAAGCGCGGCAGGGAGGCGGCGAGGCTGCGCCGTTATGGCGGATGGGCAACGGCTATTTCGAGACGGTGGGCAGCAGCGGCGATTTGGTGAGCAACGCCAAGTTCGGGGATGCGCAGTTTCATATCGAATGGTCGGCGCCAACGCCGCCGAAGGGGAAGAGCCAGTTGCGCGGCAACAGCGGCATCCTGATTATGGAGCGCTATGAGATCCAGGTGCTCGATTCCTGGGAGAACCCGACATATGCGGACGGGCAGGCGGGTTCGATCTATGGGCAGTGGCCGCCGTTTGTGAACGCAACGCGGCCGCCGGGCGAATGGCAGGTATACGACATCATCTTTGAGGCTCCGAAGTTTGAAGGCACGCGCGTGGTGAAGATGGCGAATGCCACGGTGATCCATAACGGCGTGGTGCTGCACCATAAGCAGGACATTATCGGTCCGATGGCGCACCGTATTGTAAGGAAGTACGAACCGCACGGAGCGGAAGAATCGCTGGCATTACAGGACCACGGAGATCCGGTGCGGTACCGCAACATCTGGGTGCGGCCGTTGCGCGGTTACGACAACCCGTAGGAATCGCGGAGGCCTGCCTCTACAATAGAGAGGCGTGAGCAGGCTACTGCTGGTACTCATTCCCCTGCTGCTGATCGGCGCGGGGCAGATTGCTTCCACCGTTATCGAATACGAGTGGTGGAAGGAGGTGGGGCAGGTTCCGGTCTGGATCAACCTGCTGACCTATGGGGTGGCTCCACAGGCGGCGGCGGGGTTGGCGGCCGCGTTGTTGCTGTGGATCGCGCTGGCGCGAGGCGTGAAGTTCGGCGGAGCATCGCTCGCGCACACGCCGCACCTGCTGCGGCTATCGTTGATCGGCGCGCTGGCGGTAGGGCTCGTAATTGGCTTCGTTACGATCGATTCGTGGACGGTGATCCGGTATCTGGGCGGGTTGCGGGTGGCGGCGGCTACGTCGTGGCACGACCCGATCTTTAACCAGCCGCTCTCGTTCTACCTGTTCACATTCCCGTTCTACCGTGTGCTCTACGGGTATGTGTTAGCCGTCGCGATTGCGACCGCGGCCGTTTACTGGCTGGCGGCGCGCGGGGCGCAGTTGCGGACGCAGTTGCCGCTGTTGCGGGAGCAGGGCGAGATCGAGATCAGTTCCTTGAAACTCGAGGGTGGGCTGGAATCTGTGTTCCTGCGGTTTTCGGCGGCCGCCATTCTGCTGTCGCTGGCGGTACGGTTCTACTTGAGCCGGTACGCGCTGGTGCTGAACGATCACGGGTTTATGGTGGGCATCGACTATGTGGACGAGACGGTGCGGCTACCGCTGTTGTGGCTGTATGTGGCGGCGTGTGTGATCGGCGCGGGCGGCATTGCGATGGGCAAGTGGAAGCCGGCGCTGCTGCTGGTGGCGGTGCATATCATCTATATCGTGGCGCCGTGGGCGGTTTCGACGCTCTATGTGAAGCCCAACGAGATCACGATCCAGCGGCCTTATATCGAGAAGCACATTGCGGCCACACGCCATGCCTACGGATTGGATTCGCGGACGCGAGAAGCCGAGTATGGCGCTCGAATGGATGCGAAGATCGACCGCGCCAAGCACCAGCCGTTGCTCGATAACGTCCGGCTGTGGGACTGGCGGGCGTTTCACGATACGGTGACGCAGATACAGGCGTTGCGGCCGTACTATGTGTTTGCGGACAGCGATGTGGACCGCTATACGATCAACGGGCAGTTGCGGCAGGTGCTATTGACGCCGCGGGAACTGGACATAAGGCAGTTGCCCGAAGCACAGCGGCGTTGGATCAACCCGCACTTTGTGTATACGCACGGGTACGGCATGGTGATGGCCGAGGCCAACCGGATTACGGCCGACGGCTTGCCCGTGCTGTTTGTGCAGGACGCTCCGGCCAAGATCCACACAGCCAGCCTGAAGCTGACGCGCCCGGAGATCTACTACGGGGAGAGCACGCACGAGCCGGTGTTTGTGCGGACGAACCAGCGGGAGTTCAGCTACCCGTCGGGAAACGACAGCGTGTTCACCCGGTACGACGGGCAGGGCGGATTCCCGATCGCGTCGCCGCTGCTGCGGCTGGCGGCGGCGCTGAAGGAATTCGACTTCAACATCCTGCTGACGAACCAGCTTTCAGGCGACAGCCGGATGATGATCCGGCGGCGGGTGCGCGAGCGGCTGGAGACGATCGCCGGATTCGTTCAGTGGGATCGGGACCCTTACCTGGTTCTAACGGACGCGGGACAGCTTGTTTGGACGGTGGACGGGTATACAGCGTCGGATGCGCACCCCTATTCGCATACGCTGTCGCTTGAGCGCCGCGAGCGGTTGAACTACATGCGGAACTCGGTAAAGGCCACGGTAGACGCCTATAACGGGACGGTTAAGCTCTACATTGCCGACACAGCCGACCCGGTGATTCTGGCTTACCAGCAACTGTTCCCAACGCTGTTCACGCCGATGTCGTCGATGCCGCCCGATGTGAGGCGGCACTTGCGGTATCCGGAAGCGTTCTTCCGGGTGCAGGCGGAGATTTACCGGAACTACCATATGCGCGATCCGCAGGCGTTCTACAACAAAGAGGACGTGTGGGATGTGGCGCGGAACGTCTACGGGCGGGAAAGCCGGCCGGAACAGCTTGCGCCCTCGTACGTGGTGGCCACGCTGCCGGGAATCGAAGAACCGGAGTTCCTGCTGATTCTTCCGTTCACGCCGCGCAACAAGGACAACATGATCGGGTTGATGGTGGCGCGATGCGATGGCGAGAATCTGGGCGAGCTGCACTTTTTGCAGCTATCGAAACAAGCGCTGATCTTCGGCCCGATGCAGGTGGAAGCGCGGATCAACCAGGACCCGGAAATCTCGCGGGATCTGGCACTGTGGAGCCAAAAGGGCTCGGAAGTGTTGCGCGGGCAGATGCTGGTTTTGCCGATTGACGATACGTTCCTTTATGTGGAGCCGATCTACATCCAAGCCGCGGAGGCACGTATGCCGCAACTGAAGCGCGTGGTGCTGGCGGCCGGGAATCAGTTGATCTACCGGGAGACGTATGAAGAGGCGCTCGCGGCGTTGACCGGGGCGGCGCCGCCTGCCGGGGCACCCAGAGTGGGCCGGACCGACGAACAGCCTGCGGGTGTGGCTGTCGGAGCCGGACCAGCGCAGCCGGGAGGTACGACGGACCCGCGGCTGGGCGAAATACGGCAACACCTCAGGCGCTATCGCGATCTGCTTTCGCAGGGCAAGTATGCCGAAGCCGGCAAGGAACTGGAGGCGGTAGAATCGCTGGCTGGGCGGCAGTGATCGAGCGGGCGAAGCAACGGCTTACTACGCGCTGAGATTGGGTTCGTTTTGCGCGCATTGCTCGCGGGCAGTTTGGTAGCCGATTTTCGCGTACTGGCTGAGCAGGAAGTTGACGGTAATGCCGAGGGCGTCAGCGTCGTCGCGGATTTCAGTGGCTACGGACGGGGGGAAGTGGGTGAGGATGTCGTCGGATGGCGCGGCGGTCCCTGACGGTGGCGGCTCTGTTACGGGAGCAGTGCGAGGTGGGGGAGTTCGTTTCGCAAAGAGTTGAATTTTAAGGGCGTCGGCCAGGGGGAGCGACGGACGGGGGGCGTCCGGGTTGGCTTCTATTAGCTGGCAGATACGGTTGGTTTGGGAATCTTTGAGCTGTTTGTAGGCGCGGTTGAACGAACCTTCGTAGCGGATGTAGTAGCGGGAGTAGAGTTCGGCTTCTTTTTGGGTGGCGGGGTGGGTGATGGGGTCGCGGCCTTCGGAACGGTCGTATAGTTCGTTTTCGAAATCCAGCGCGCGGAGCATGTTCCAGCGGGCGGCGACGAGTTTATCGAAGAAGATTTCTTCCAAAGGGCCATCGGGGCGGCACTGGGAGCGGAGTTCGTTTCGCAAATCGTTGAAAACAGGCTGGAGATCGGCCGGGATGGATTCGGCGGCGAGCCCATGTTTTCTGGCATTTTGGGAGGAGACCGCTTTGCCTTCGGGCGTGCGGGGGCCTGTGCTGTGATTTGTGGACATATGAATATACGACCTTTCTGGGCGGATTCCGCCCTGGGTAACCCGTCGTTGACGGGGTTGAGGAGAAATGGGACCGCGGGTTATGGCAGGTCCGAAAAGAAAAACCACGTGGTGTGGGAGGGGACATGGGCGCAATCCCAAGTCCTCGACCTGATCAAAAAGAAAAAGGACGGCAGGAATGCCGTCCGGAAGAGACTACAGTAGCAGGCGTTGTCAAGGAAAACGCGGGTTTTGGAGGGTGCTCGAACTGGGGAAGCTGTTTGTTTTGTTCCGGTTAGAAATATTTCAAAGGGTTGTAAACGGACATTATTGTCTTTTTATGGTGGTACTTTGTTGGGGTGAGTACCGGTTGGTGCTGATTACCCGTTGACGACTCGGCGACGGTCCATGGACGGACGGCGATTGCGGCGTGTCTGGTACATACGCTCGCGAGCGGCGGCGACGGCAGAGGAGAGTGGTTCGTTCGTAACTTCAACGCCACCCCAACTGAACATCACGGTCAGATGACCGAGGGAGCGCAACTGATAGTCCCACAGTTTTTCGGAGACCTGGAAGAGGCGACGTTGGGCGGCAGAGCCGACCTCGCCGGCGCAGAGAAGGACGAAGTCGTCTTCCTGGAACGGAGAAGCGAAGTCTGAGGGGCGAAGCATGGATTCGATGAGACGATTGATGGATTCGCGGGCTTCTTCGCCTTCCTGGGAGGCGAAACGCTCTTTGAGGGCATCGAAATCGTTGATACCGATGGAAACGACGACACCGGTAAAGGGATCATTTGTTTCGAGGAGATTGGCGAGAACCGGCGCTGTTTGCAGCCCGGCGGGGAGGTTCGGTGCTTCGGCAACAAGCTCGCTGTTCTCTACCGGCAGGGGTTCGTTGTTGTCTACGGTTAGGGGCTCGGCGACGACTGGCGCGATGGGATGCTGCGGCGCGATTTGCTCGATGACGGGCGGGATTTCGGGCAGCGGCGGAAGGCTAGGTGGTTGAAGGGAATATGGCTCCTGCCCGGAGGAGGCGGGTGAAGGCAGGAGCGAACTGTGGAAGTAAGGTAGCGATTCCGGTGTGTCGGGCAGAAGGGCGGTGAAGAGGGCGTCTGTGTGGGCCGCCGCCTCAGTGAATGCAGGTTCCTGTTGGGCGACCGGAGCAGCGCTTACCGGCGGTGCGACCACGTCACTGGCGGACTCTACCGCGATTTCCGACGCTACGACAGGTTCCGATTGTTCAGTTGTTTCCGAAGTTGTTTCAGGCGTTGTTTCAAGAGGGGCCTTGATGGGGACGATGCGGATTTTGACGGAGCTTTCAGCGGGCGTACCGGGACCGGCGGCGGCTGGGGCAGGCTCTGGGGTTGCAGGCGAATCGGCGCGGCCTTTGATGTCGCGAATGATGTTTTCGATGACCGCTTCCTGCTCAGTCTTGGTGGATTCATGACGAGCGCGAATACGAGCGGCACGGCCGGCAAGCTGTTCGAGCTCTTCTTTGCTCGCCCAGGAGGGAGTAGGCGCTGGAGGCCGAACCTCGTCGTAGGCGCGGCGCCGCATGGGCGGATCCAGTTCTGTCTGGGGCTCGGACGATGGGACAGGCGCCGGCAGGTCAAAGGGAAGTGTTGCAGCGGGCGCAGCTACGGAAGTGTCGAAAGCCCCTGCTACCGGTGCGGCGGAAGCCGCCTGTGCCGTCAAAGGGCTTGCGGTGGTTGAGGTTGCCGGTGAGCCGGCGCGCTGGTCCTGTGCGGCGGGAGCGGGAGCGCTTCCATGTTTACCTGTGACGAGGGAAGCCAAACCCTGTAACCAGTGCAAGGGCTGTCCCAAACCTAAACGATCGCGCTCGTCCTGCCGAGTGCGCAACTCGACATTTCGCTCACGCAATTGCTCATTGTTTCCTTTGAGGAAATCGCAAACCAATGCGATGAATGCAGTGCCGAGTACGACTACAAGGCTAACGAAGATTTGAACTTCCAGTGATCCGAGTTCCATGGCTCTTCCCTAATCTAATCGTCCGGCGGTAACCAAAGGATTAGGGTGTAGCCCGAAAAAACGTACTATTTCGGGTGGAGGAGGTCCCCTTAATACAGTTACCTGAACAGCTTAACACTCTTCAGGTTTTTACCTGGAATTTTATAGGAGAAAAGTTCTAGTGGGTACCCTCAAGTGGGGGCAGACGTTCGCGCCACATGGAGGTCGGCGGCCGGGTCGCTCACGGGACTGAGAAGAAATAGGGCCCGCGCCCTTACGGGATTGAGAAAAAACGGACCACGGGCTTATAGTAGGTCCGGACGGTAATGGAGCGGGGAAAGGGGGCGGGGAAAGGGGCCGGCGTTTGAGGC
>JADLDI010000052.1 GCA_020846745.1 Bryobacterales bacterium
GTGCATTGGGCTTGATGGACCGCGGGCTTACGCGCCGCGGTTCGGTTACGACATTGGGTGCTTGTTTGCAATGATTTACAGGACCCCGAAGGGACCCTCGGATCGCCTGCCGGGGGTTTTTCTCACGCCCAGACGTTGCGGTCGCGGCGCGGTTACGATCGCGTGCTCACAGGGGATATCGGAGCGGCTTTTTCGCGGCTTTTGGTTTGAAGGTGACAGGAGTCACCGCGCACGGGCGGCGTGGGGGGACAGAATGGACTCGGAGGCTGAACGGAAATGACGACCACTCTGGAACAGACGGTAGGCGAGATCGCGGCGCAATCGGCGGATGCGGTGCGGGTTTTTGAGAAGTTGGGGATCGATTACTGCTGCGGCGGCAAACGGACCCTGGGGGAAGTGTGCGTAACCAAAGGGCTCGAAGCCCAGCAGGTATTGGACGCCATAGCGGCATCGGGGGGACAGGCGGCGGAGCAGGACTGGCGGAAAGCTTCGTTGCGGGATTTGACGAGCTATATCGTTGCGAAGCACCACGAGTTTTTGCGGTCTGAAATGCCGCTGCTGTCGGCGCGGCTGCAGAAGGTGGTTCAGGTGCATGGGGAGAAAGACTCGCGGTTGCAGGAGTTGCGGGGTGTGTTTGAGGATTTGCGGGACGAACTCGACATGCACATGCATAAAGAGGAGATGATCCTGTTCCCGTATATTGAGCACTTGGAAGGGGTAGCCGAAGCCGGTGTGCCGCTCGGTGACGTACCGTTTGGGAGCGTGGGGAATCCGATCCGGATGATGGAGCACGAGCACGAGTCGGCGGGGCGGGCGCTCGAGCGGATCCGGCAACTGACGAATGGCTTTGTGTTGCCGGAGTTTGCGTGCGCCACGGTGCGGGCGCTGTGGCAGGGACTGGACAATTTCGAGAAGGACCTGCACCAGCACATTCATCTCGAAAACAACATTCTGCACCTACGAGCGATCGAACTCGAATCGCAGCTGAGTTAAGCGGCGTGGGGCACGGGCGCTTGGTACACTGAGCGCCTGGTGCCGACTTATTCGTTTCCCGATGCTCGCCGGGTGGTGATTGAAACCATAACGGGGTTGCGAAAGCCTGCGACGGAGTACGTCCATTTAGAAGACGCGGCGGGGCGTGTGTTGGGCGAAGCGGTACACGCCGACCGCGACTATCCACCGGTGGCGCGTTCGATACGGGACGGGTTTGCGGTGCGGGCGGCAGACGTGCCGGGGTGGCTGCGGGTGATCGGGGAGGTCCGCGCGGGGGATCGTTTTGAAGGAGAGGTGGGGCCGGGGGAGTGTGTCGAGATCATGACCGGGGCGCCGATGCCTGTGGGGGCGGACGCGGTGGTGATGGTGGAGTACACGCGGCGGGAGGGTGACCGGATGGTTACGGAGCGGGGTCCCGCGCCGGGTGAGTTTGTGAATCCGCAGGGGTCTGAAGCGCGCGAAGGGCAGACGATGCTGGAACCTGGCAAGCGGCTGCGGTTTCCGGACATTGCCATGCTGGCGACCTACGGGATGACGCATGTACGGGTGTACAAGCGGCCGGAAGTGGCCATTCTTTCAACGGGCGACGAGGTAGTGCCGGTGGAGGCCGGCGCGCAAGACAACCAGGTGCGCAATTCGAACGCGTGGGCGCTGGCGGCGCAAGTGCGGAGCGCGGGCGGGATACCGAAGATGCTGCCGATTGCGCCGGACAGGCCGGAAGCGACCTTACGGCTGATGAAACAGGGGCTCGAGTCGGACTTACTGCTGTTATCGGGCGGAGTCTCGGCGGGTAAGTACGACTATGTGGAACCGGTGCTGGCGGAGTTAGGGGCGACCTTTCTGTTTGATCGCGCGCTGATTCAACCGGGGCAGCCGGTGGTGTTCGGGCTGGCGGACGGTAAGCCGTTTTTCGGATTGCCGGGGAATCCGGCTTCGACGATGGTGTGCTTCCATATATTCGCGCGGGCGGCGGTGGAGTTACTTGCGGGCCAAGTTACCGCGGAGTTACCGATGCCGCGGGCGAAGCTAACTGCTCCGTTCACGCATAAGACGGGATTGACGCGGTTTCTACCGGCGCGGCTGAGCGCGGACGGGAGCGAAGTAAGTCACATTCCGTGGCAAGGGTCGTCGGACGTTCCGGCTATCGCGAAGGGGAACGCCTTCCTGGTGGCCGACCCCGACACGCCGCGCTACGAGGCGGGCGATTTAATCCCTGTCATCCTATACACATGAGCCAGTTGTCGCATTTCGACGAAGCGGGCACGCCGCGGATGGTGGACGTGTCGGGGAAGGGAGCCACCACCCGAACGGCGCGCGGCCACGCCTTTGTGAAGATGCCGCGCCATGTGTTGGACGCGTTACCGCACAATCCGAAGGGCAATCCGCTGGACATTGCGCGCATTGCGGGCGTGATGGCGGCGAAACGGACGGCGGAGTTGATTCCGCTGTGCCACCCCTTGCCGCTGTCGCATGCCGATGTTGAAGTGGCCGTAGAGCCGGAGGGCATCCGCATTGTAACGACGGCGTCGATCACGGCGCAGACGGGGGTGGAGATGGAAGCGCTGACGGCGGCGAGTGTGGCAGCGCTGACGATTTACGACATGACGAAGGCGCTCGATAAGGGGATCGAGATCACGGACGTCTACTTATTGGAAAAGACGGGAGGTAAGTCAGGCACATGGCGCCGGGAGGGCAAATAGTAGCGGCGGTGCTGACGATCAGCGATTCGTCGTATTTGAAGAGGCGGCGGGACGAGTCGGGTCCGGCGGTGAAGGCGCGGCTGGAGTTGGCGGGTTATGCGGTGCCGGTGCTCGAAGTGCTGCCGGATGAGCGGGCGCTGATTGCGGGACGGTTGCGGGAGTTAGCGGATTCAGGGACTTACGACGTGGTGCTGACGACGGGCGGGACGGGCGTGGCATTGCGAGATGTAACTCCGGAAGCGACTAAGGATGTGATGGAGCGCGAGGCGCCGGGGCTTTGCGAACTGATGCGGCAGGCCGGGTCTAAGTTCACGCCGCTGAGTTATGTTTCGCGGTCGGTGGCTGGATTGCGGGGGCGCACGCTCATCGTGAACCTGCCGGGGTCTCCGAAAGGAGCGGTGCAATCGCTTGAAGCCATCGAGAGCCTATTGCCGCATGTGGTGAAGTTGTTGCGGGGCGATACGGCACATTGAGACCGCGGCTAGGGTGATACCATCGATCACCGAGCCCCTGGTATGCACACCACCCGCTGCCGGTCCAGCCGGGAAAGCGATATCCGCGCCATCCATCAGATCTACTCGCACTACGTCCGCCACAGCCTTGCTACATTCGAGACCGAACCGCCGGACGAAGAAGAGATCCGCCGGCGCCGGACGGAGGTGACCGGCAAAGGGCTGCCGCACATCGTGGCTGAGATCGGCGGCACGGTGGTGGGCTACGCCTATGCGGCGCCCTACCGGTCGCGAACGGCGTACCGGTACACAGTGGAAGATTCCATCTACATCCACCCGTCGTATGTGCGCCGCGGACTGGGCCGTTTGCTGCTGGCGGAGATTATCCGGGCCTGCGAACACAGCGGACATCGCCAAATGGTCGCGATCATTGGGGACAGCGCCAACAGAGCGTCGGTTGGGTTGCATGCCGGGATGGGGTTTGAGCAGGTGGGGGTGTTGCGGTGCGTGGGGCTGAAGTTCGGGCGCTGGGTAGATACGGTGATCATGCAACGGCAGTTAGGCGACGGCGGGAATACGCCCGCCTAAGGCGAAGAGAGGGCGCGGCGGAGCTGGCGGCGGGTGGTTCCGCCGCCGGCATACTAGAACTCAGCTCAGCGGATAGTGGCAGCTGAAAGTTGCCTTTCCTCGCTGACGATGCGGCCGTCTTCGAGGGTGATGGCGCGATCGGCCTCGTAGGCGAACACCGTGTTGTGAGTGGTTAGCAGAATGGCCAGGTTCTGTTCGGAAGCGAGGCGCTTCAAAAGGTCGATGATGGACTCTCCGGTGGCTTTGTCGAGGTTTCCGGTCGGTTCGTCGGCGACGAGGATTTTGGGTTCGACGATGAGCGCGCGGGCGATGGCGACGCGCTGCATCTGGCCGCCCGACAGTTCGCGCGGAAGGTGACCGGCGCGATGGCCAAGGCCGACGGCGTCGATCACCTGCTGTGTCTTTTGAGGGTCGGGACGGCGGCCGAGGAAGATCAGCGGGAGTTCGATGTTTTCCCGAACGGTGAGGGTGGGGATCAAAGAGAACTGCTGGAAGACGAAGCCGAGCAGGCCGCGGCGGACTTCGACGAGTTGATCTTCGGAGAGCCCGGCGACGGAACGCCCGGCGATGGTGAGCGTACCGCCGGTAGGGGCGTCGAGGCAGGACAGGAGGTTGATGAGAGTGGTCTTGCCGGACCCGGACGGGCCCAGGATCGAGACGATTTCGCCCGCACGGATGGTGATGTCGACACCGTCGAGCGCTTTGACGGTTTCGCTGCCGCGGTGGTAGTAGCGCTTGAGGCCACGGCCTTCGATCAATACTTCGTTCATGGTTAGAGTCCTTTCCCAATCGCTTCAACAGGCCGCATGGACGACGCGCGCCATGCCGGATACAAACCACCGACGAACCCGAGCACGACGGCGCCGAAGATGGCGTAGGCGATGACCGCGGGGGTGATGTTGACGACGGAGCCGGACACGCCGATATCGGCAAGGGCCTTGATGGCGCGTTCGACGAGGCCGGAGCCGACGATGGCGGCGAGCGATCCGGCGAAACCTCCGAGGAGGCAGATGATGACGGTTTCAAGCCAGACGAGCTGAAAGATGCCGGAGCGGCGTGCGCCGAGGGCTTTCATGACGCCGATTTCGGGCGTGCGTTCGTAGACGCTCATCAGAATGGTGTTGATGACGCCGATCAGGGCGACGATTACGGCGATGGCGGCCACGGCGGCGATCATCGTTTGAGCGGTAGAGACCAGGCTGACGAGCGTGTTCTTGACCTGTTGCAGCCCGACCACCTGGACTTCCGGCAGTTGGAGCCAGCGGCTTTCGAATTCGCGGAGTTTGGCGCCGCTGAACTGCTTCAGCTTGATGCCGAGGATGGTCAACTGGCCCGGACGGCCGAAGTAGTCGCGAGCGACATTGAGGGGCATGAAGACGGTGCCGTCGTCCTGGGTGCCTGTACGGTCGAGCACGCCGACGACTTTGAATTCGTGCATGACGGATTCGGTTTTGCCGGCGGGCGTGATGGAGGCGTAGAACGTGTCGCCGACTTTGCGTTGTTCGTATTCGGCGGCTTCAAAGCCCATGACGATTTCGTTGGGGGCGGTGGGGGAGAACCAACGGCCACCGTCGTAGCCGGGTCCGGTTTTAAAGGCGAGCCAGGGCTTCATGAGGCGGAAACTGGGTATGTCGATGCCGCTGACGATCGAGAAGTTTTTGGCGGCGTTGTCGCCGATGCCGCTGCCTTCCTTTTCGGCGACGCCGACGAAGATCGGGGTAATGGTTTCGATTTCAGGGTCGGCCTTGACCTTGTCGTAAGTATCGCCGGGGAGATAGAGCAGGCCTGTGCCGCCCTTGAGCATCATGGTGGCGGCTTCATAGGGACAGCCTTTGGCCATGATCATCACCTGGAAGCCGAGCATGTTGATGCTACGGTCGATGGCGCCGCTGTAGCCGAGCATGAAGCCGCCAAGGGAGACGGCGACGGTGACGGCGAGGGCGACGCCCGAAATAGTAAGCGCGGTCCGCACGGGGCGGCGGCGGAGATTCTTTACGGCGAGCGCAGCATAGCGCTTTAGCACGAACATATCTGTGGAATAACTGTTTGTCATGGGATACCTTATTTGAATTCGATGGCGCTGGCCCAGAGTTGATAGCCGTCGCCGTGGGGGATTAACTGTCCTTCGACCCGGGCCTGGCCGCCTTCGTGGCGGGGCGCCGTCATGGCGATTTCTTCCAGGTCGACGCGGAGGGTCTTGTTTCCGGCGGGGATAAAGAAGAAACAGCCCATCGCTTTGCACTGTTCGGTGATTCTGCCTTCGACGGAGACTTTTCGACCGAGGAAGTCGCGCGGACGTTCGATGAGGGCGGCGGCTTCAACCTTCTGCGCTCCGTCAAACGTGCCGAAGGTGTTGGGGGAGCGGAAGGCGCTCCACAGCGCGAAGGCTCCGAGAGCGAGCGTGAGAGCCGTGATGGAAAGAATGGTTCTCATGAGAAGCGATCTCCTGTTAACGAGCCTTGGCGCGGGCGGCCTGCGCTCGTTCAAAAAATGGTTCAAACCGTTTGCCGTAGACAAAGAAGTCGAGGAGGATGAGGTTTTTGCGGACGCCGCGGAGCGACGTTTCGTAATCCTGGATTCCTGGGGCTTCGATGGCGACGGGTTTGACGGAGGCTACCTTGTCGGCAGCGCCGCCGGTTTTCGATTCGACGTAGTAATCGTGTTTGTAGAAGTCGGCGAGGGTGAGCCCGGCGAATTGCGAACGGAACCCCGTAGCGCGCAAGGCGCGGGCGGCGGGGCTTTCCAGGCGCTGGAAGAAGAGCTGTTTGATTGCTCCCGTAGAAGCGTCGGTGGAAAGGAAGACCTGAATGACGCCGCCCTTGCCGGGGACGTTCACGCCATGGACGATGCCGAGCCTGGTTTGTCCCTTGAAAACCGTGTAGACGGTATAGGGCGTTTCGTAGGTTTCATAGATCGGGTCGAGGTCGGCGCCTAGGCGGGCGCGCAGGCCTTGGAATAACTCGGCACCGCCTTTGAGACGAGGGAACTCGTATAAGTCCTCTTTGTAAGTGGTCATTTCCGGGTAGAGAGATTTGAGGTTCTCGGCCGGGTTGGTGAGTGTGCAGCCAATTGCGCCAAGGGCAACTTGCGGGATGGCCGCCACCGCCAGGAGTGTAAGAACGAAAAAGGTCTTCATAAGAATGCCTACCAGTAGAAGTAATACTGAAGCGCGAACACGGCGCCTCTAAGCCCATGCGGACTCTGTTCGAGGGGTTGTTCGACGTTGAATTTGATCCAGTGCAGGTTGGAGTTGCCAACGTCGTTTTTGAGGTAAAAGGTAAACTCGCCGATGATGGAAGAGTCGCGTCCCATGCCATCGCGCGATAGGTCGCGGTACTGGGCGCCGAGGCCCCAGCGGCGGGAGGAGTGCAGATACTCGGCTTGGTATAGCTGATTTCGAATGGTGTCGCGAGCGTCGCGGCCGCGGCTGAGTTCGGTGCTGAAGGTGAGCAAGCCGTTGGGGACGGCGCGGCGGTAGCGGGCGTCGATGCCATACCGTTTGGTGGCGAGCGGCGCTTCGATGCCCGCATTCATCATGGGGTTGGTGAGGCGTTCGCCGGCGATGGCGGAGGCACCGCCTTCCAGACCATATTGGGTGCTGTAGCGGTTGCCCAGGCTGATGCGGACGACGCCGAGTCCGCTTTGGCCTTTGTATTTGAGGTCGTAACCCGAGCCGGTGAGATAGTAAGCGTCGTAGTTGAGGTGCTGATTGATGGCTCCCCAGAAGCCCGTGTACCAGTCGCGCTCGAAGCCGAAGTTCGACTCGTTCGAGAGTTGGAGCACAGTGCCGTGCGTATCGGTTTGCAGGTTCAATCCGAACGGGACATAGAACCGGCCGGCCCGAAAGTTGAAGCGCCCGACGTTGGCGCGGCGTTGCGCATCGGAGAGTACGGGGTTGAATACGTTATAGAGGTCGCCATAGAAGTTGTGATATTCGAAGGTCCAGCCGCCGGCCGTCGGATCTGTCATACGGTCGTTCTGGACGGGCCGGTAGCCGTCGCGGCGCACGAAGCGGCCCTGGAAGTTGAAGCTCGCGACGGTAGAGGTGGCAGTAGACCATTTCTTCAGGACTTCAAATCCGACCGATTGGCGGCTGCCACCGCGCCCGTCGGAGGTATTGAACTGCGACATGATCTCGCGGCGGAAGCCGAAGTTGTCGCCGAAGATATAGTGCGACCACGAACGCTGGGACTGAGCGTCGGCGGTGGGGCTGGGCGCGGATTCTTTCACATCCGCGAACGGATCTTTTTCCTGCTCGTTGGCTTCGGCGGACTGCTGCGCGTATAACGTGCAGCCAGCCAGAAACGCGAGCACAATTACCCGCAATTTCACGACAATTCTCCCTTTTGGGCCGAGCTGAGACGCAGTTCGGCGACAGGAGACGAAGTTAGATTACCTACGTCTCGTCGGAATAGCTATTGAGGATGCCGGCGGTGAACCAGCAAAGAACCAGGGGTATGGCTATCGGGACGAGACGATCAGATGAGGAGTTGGTGGAAGAGGGTGTAAAGACCGGGCTGCGAACACTCGTCGAGGGTTACGCTAGTCGCTTCGGAGGAGACCGGCGCTACGAGCAGTTGGACGGTGTCGGGCGACACTGTCCAGAGGGGAGTGCGATCGGCAGTGATCTTTACGGGCTCAGTGGTAGCGGAGGTCGCGCTGCAGCACTGATTCGGCTGAGGGGATTGGGCGGAGGTTTTCTGGCAGCAGGAGTGATCGGAGTGCTGAGCGGTGAGCGCCACGGCACAGCCGATAACGGGCTGCACAAGGAACAGGGCGGCAACCAGGATCGCGACGATATAGCTTGTACCGCGAGTCATTCTTGCCTCCCATTGCCATTATGTTCTAAAGACGCAGGGCGGGCAAGTTTTTTTTGCCGGTATTACTGGAAATTCGGATAGTAATGTCTCAGCGGGCGGCGGTCATCCGTTCGAGGGTGACCTCGGTGCGCTCGCTTTCGGCGGCTTGGGCTTTGAGGGTGTCCCAGGTGCGGCGCAGGACGTCGCGGCTGTAGGTGAGGTAATGACGGTCTGTGGTGAAGACTTCGAGGGTGATGGTGCCGTCGTAGCCGCACTCCTGCAGGGCACGAAGGGCGGCCGGCAGGTCGAGATTGCCGGCGCCGAGGGGGAGGTGCAGGTCCATGTGGCCGCCTTTGTTGTCGTGGAGGTGGACGTGGCGGACGCGCTTGCCGTAGGCTGCGAGGATTTCGCAAGTGGTGTTGCGGGGCACCAGGAGGTTGGCGTGGCCGATGTCGAGGTGGAGGGCCAGTTCGGGGAGCGGAACGAGCAGTTCGCCGAGCTGGTGGGCGCTGTTGAAGTCGCCGGGCAGGTTCTCGATCATGACGCACATCGTGTACTGGCGAGCGTGGTCGAGCAGGGTGGCCAGAGTTTCGATATTGCGTTGGATGTAGAAGGCGCGATCGTGCATGGGAGCGTGGCGGTCGGGATGGACGTTCATGCAGGGGGCGCCGACTTCGGAGAACAGATCGAGGCAGCGGCGCAGTTCATCGACAGCGGCCTGACGGATGTTTTCAAAGGGACTGCACAAGGGCAGGTAAAACGCGGTATGCCCGACCACGGCCAGGTTGTGGTCGTTGAGCGTACGTCGAATGGCCTTGGTGTCCACGCGCCAACTGGCGGCGGTAGGGGGTTCCAGGGTAAGGTCGACGAAATCGAGGCCGAGATCAGCCATCCAACGGATTTCCGACACAACATCCTGGGATGGATGATTCATTGCACCGATCAGCATTCTGTAAATCCTCTCCTTCGGGCGGACAACGGTCAGGCTGCCTGTGCGCCGCGGAACCACGGGCGAGAATCGAGCAGCGGATGGCGGGGGCGCTCGGCGGGACAGCGTTCGCGGCCGTCGACCTGAGGGATGAGGTCTGCATTGCGCGGGCAGAGCCACCGATAGACCGACAGCACTCCGGCGAGCAGCGGGCCGTCGTCGCCCACGCGACGGACCAGGCGATCCCAGTCGAGGAAGTGGGCCGTGGCATCGAGCAGGTTGAGGATGTCGGGCCAGTCGCAGCGTTCGCGCTGCATAACGTAGAGTTTCGACCAAATCAGTTCCTCGGGCGGGAGGACGCGCAAATCGATGCCGCGAGCGTCAACGAGGCGGCCGCGGCGGAGCCAATCGCGGTCGACCTCGGCCCGTTGGTTCGCCATTGCCCAGATGGCATCGACAAGTGTCTCGCCGTTGTAGGCGCGATAGATCCAGCGGCGGTCGTAGGCGTTGACGCCGTAGTAATCCTGTAGGCCCAGGCTCGCGAAAACCTCAACGATCCGGGGCCGGTCCTCTTCAACGATGTAGAGGTCAATATCTTTGGTGTTGCGCCACTGGCCGGTGTAGGCGCCCAGCGCCACCGCTCCGCCCAAGGCAAAGTCGATACCGGCGTCAGAGACGGCACGCAGGACGGTTTCATACATATCCCACTGATCTTGCGGAACGCGGTCGGGCCAGTCGAAGGGGATGTCGTAGATGGGAAACTCGATAGTGTTGTTCATGTTCTCTACCCCGCGCCCGCAGGCGCACAGGGGCGAATGCAAAGAGGTTGCCAAAGCGGCATCAGGGCGAGAAATGAACGACTTAGGGGTCATTGTCGGCGCGGTTGTCACTGCGCCACCGGGAAACTATTGTTTTTCCCGGCAAAACTTGCCCTACGGCAGACGTCCTGGTGGAGGGCTGAGTTCGCGGCCCGTGCGGATTTGCGGAGCGGCGAAGATATCGTTGAAGACGAACCAGACCTGGAAGCCTTCGCGGCTGAATGCGGCGTCAAGGCGGACGACCATGGCTCCGGTTACAGGAGCGCGGAAGCGTAAGCCGCCGCCGAACGAGTACTGGATGTTGCGCAGGTTCATCAGGCCGGGACGCGGGAACACCTTACCGGCATCGCCGAACAGGGCTCCTTCCACGCCGTTGAGGATTTCCCAGCGCCATTCGACATTGGCCACCATGGCATTGTTGTCGTAGAAGCGGAACGGGACGAAGCCGCGCAGGTCGTCGGCAGCACCGAGGCTGGGCTGCAGGTAGAAGGGCACCTGCTGGCGCGGATTGGGATAGGAGAAGACGCCGCGGGCGCGGGCGGCGATGACGCGCTTCTTGTTGAACATGGGGATGAACTGCTGGGCTTCGGCGGTAAGGCGGCGGAAGTCGTACTGGCCCCAGGTACGGTCGTCGTAATAGTCGAAGCGGGCGTAGTATTGGCCGCCGGAGCGCGGATAGTAGGGGCTATCGCGAAGGTCGAGGTGGGCGATGGCGCCGCCGCGGAGGTAGTTGGATTGACGGTCGAGTCCAGGAACCTGCCGGGGCGTATATACGTTCTGGATCTCGGGATAGCGGGCGGCGTCGGGCGGACCGACGTTCATGAGCAGTGCGCCACCGGTAACACCGAGCCGCATGCGTTGATGGAGTTTGACGCCCGTCCAAAAATCGGTGGTGGTGTCTTCGAGGCGGTAAGAAGTGCCACCGGTGTGCTTGGAGTGAGGTCCGGGGCCAAAGTAGGACACGGCGCCGTAGTTACGGTGACGGACGTACAAGTCGAAGAACGACTTATCGTGAGCCAGGCGCGGCAGGCCGATCTCAAAGTCCGCCATCTGGTAGGCGCGCGTGGAGACGCGGGCGGAAGTTCGAAGCAGCAGGCGGCCCTGCATGAGGTCTGGCCGCAGGAACTGGATGCCGGCGGCGAAACCGGACTGATTGATCATGCCGCCGATGGTAGGCGTAAGTCCGTTCCAGCCTTCGGAGAAGATGGTGAGCAGGTGGCGGTCGTTGGCCCATTTGAGACCACGCTCAATGGGATCGCTATCGGGGTCGAATGGAGTCTGATGCAGGAGGTAGCGCTGCCGCTCGACTTCCTCCGCACGTGTGGCGGGTTCCGTGGTAGCGGTTTGGGCGAGCGCGGAAGCGGCCAGTACGGATATAAACAGGAGGCGGCAGTTCAACGAGGTCTCCATTCGTTTTCGCCTTCGCGGTCGATGCCGACGACGGTCCACTCGCCGCGGTCGCGGCGCAGGAATACTGTGACCGATTTTGGATGTGTGCTCGATTTCAAGGTGGCGGCCCAGTAAGAGCCTGGCGCGGCGGAGCGTAGTGGCTGGGGAAGACCGACGCCCGAAGCCCCACTTATCGGCGTCTGCTGGTTACGCGCGTTGTCGAACGCAGCCCACGCAACCTGGTAAACGCCGGCGGAGCCGAACTTATAGACAGTGCGCAGATCGTCGAAGGCGAGGCGGCCGTTCTCGACACGAATGTTATCAACGGGCAGGATCTTCTGAAAGAACGTTCTCCCAATCAGGTCGCGACGGCGCGACAGGATGGCGGAGATGATCGAAGACGATTCGGAATCGGAATAGTTGCCGGTGGCAACCATTTGGCGGATCTCTTCATCGGTGAATCGCATTACCTGCCTGGCGGCCCAGAATTCATCGCCGGGCAGGCGGTTTTCAAACGCGGCGTTGGGGTAATTGGGCTTCCATTTATCGGGATCGAAATCTTCAGACGAGAAGTTACCGACGGCGGGGTTACTCGGGTAATGAATGCGTGCGTACTTAGGGACGGCGACTCCGAAGGTAGTTAGCTGGATCAGCCCGGGTTTGGGATCGAGGAAATAGTCGTGGCCGAGGCGCGGGTCTTTCGCCCAGAGCGAATCGCTGCCAAGGCTAGCTCCGAAATCGATTAAATGGTGGCGAACGATGCGTTGCCCGTTCTCCTCCACCACGGTGTCGAGCGTATTCAGCGACTTGGCGTCGGTATGATTCAGCCAGGCGGCGAACACATAAAGCCCGCGTAGAACGCGCATATGCTCGTGCGGCGCGACTTCGTTCGGATCATCAGGGCGGCGCTTGTAGAACTTAAACGGACCGACGGGCTCGCCGGACAGATACAAGCTGGCGAGTCCCCGGACGCTGCCGTCGGGATAGTGTGCGACAACGCGCAACAGGTCGTTCAAGTCCGAATCAGTCAGTTCGCGCTCATGTCCGCGTTTGGGGCGGAATTTAAGGCCCTTCTCGATGACGAGCTGTTCGCGGCGGAAGCGGACGGTGTAGTTTTCAGGAACGTTGTAGCCGAGTGCGTAGAAGAACTTCGATCCGATCACATCGGCGGCGGTTGACAGCTCGAGGTTGGTAGATGGATCGAATTTGAGGAGATACTTGCGGCCTTTTGCATCTTTGATGGTGAAGCCCGGGGTTACGCCCTCGGCTTTGGCGGATGTGACGGTCCACCGATCGCCGGCGGGCGGTCCGGTGAAGGCGGGGCCGCGCACCAGGTCAGGGAGCGGCATGCGCTTGCGGCCGTTGCGGTTGGTGTACCAAGCCGAATCGGGAACTTCACCCAGTGTATTTACTCCTTGCGAGGGGATGATATGGCCCGGTTTGTGACGCTCGCCTTTCTCGTAGACAGTGTTCTTGTAGAAGTCGACAATGGCGAGGATTTCGACCTTATCGATTTTGCCGATTGGGTAAGGCGGGGGGTCCTGCCAAAGCGGGTCGTCGGGAAAAAAGCGTGCAGCTTGTGCCGCTGCTCCCACCAGCAGCACACCGATTCCTATGTAGCGGATTGGTGGTTTGTTCATGTGCCCAGAGAACTTGACCGAGGCCGGTCAGGTGCCGATATTTGCCATCTTAATGGACCGTAACGTCCGGGTACCAGCTAACGAGAAACGTAGCGAAACTATCATCTGCTACATAGATGGGCCACTAAGAAGGTTTGTTTCCAATGGGCTGCGGGGATGACGGGTGCGATGATAGGAGAAAGCCGGTGGGTTGATTCCTGTGGAGGATGACCCGGTTCGCCTGCTGAAGGGCTTGAAGACGCACACGGCAAAGGTGGAGGATAAATGGCGTGAGTTGCGTTAAACGATGGTCGTCGATGTCCGGTATCGCCTGCGCGATGGTGTTTACCTACGCTTTGGCGCAGCAACGGGCCGAACAGCCGAAGAAAGATCCTGAGGCGGGGGGCGTGTTCCGGTTGCCGCGGCAGACGGAAGGTGAGATCAAGGCCGAGGCTCCAAAGCCTGAGGAGCCGAAAACGGCTGTGCTCCAGAACCAGGGCAAGCCGATGCGGGTGGCATTCCAGTGCACGGAGGACGACATTACAGGGTTCGGCATGGCGTGCACGGCTGACGATCCGTGTCCGGTGTTTGTCGAACTGGCGGGATTACAGCCGCTGGGCGCAAAGATCTTTGTGACCGGTAACTTGCACAACGGGTCGACCACGATGTACTCGTTGCTGCTGGCGAGCGAAGACAGCGGCAAGACTTGGACAGAGCCGGTGGAACGACAGAAGGGCGTGGGGCTGGAGCATATGCAGTTCTACGACTTTGAGGTGGGGTGGATTGCGGGCGAGTCGTTAGGCGCGATGCCGCGCGACCCGTTTTTTCTGCTGACCACCGACGGCGGCAAGAACTGGCGGAAACGCCCGGTATTTGGGGAGTCGCGGATCAGCGCCATTGAGCAGTTCTACTTCGAGTCGAAGACGCGCGGCAACCTGTTGATCGACCGGGTACAGGGATCGGAGGCGGGTGGCCGTTACGAACTGTATGAAACGATGACCGGCGGCGACACCTGGATGGTGCGCGAAGTGAGTTCCAAACCGCTGCAGATCAAAGGAGCGAAACCGCTCGGACCGCCGGCGGACTGGAGGCTGCGATCCGATTCGGGGGCGAAAGCCCATTACATCGAAAAGAAGAGCGGCCCGCGCTGGGAGCCGGTGGCGGCCTTTGCGGTAGACGCGGGCAGTTGCAAGCCGGACGCCACGGCGATTCCGGAACCACCGCCGGTGCAGGAGACGCCCGCGGAAACTTCGGGTCCACAGGTGACGCCAAGGCGCGGCCCATCGCAGCCGCCCTCGTTGAAAAAGTGAAACACGATCCGATCGAACTCGAACTGTTCCGGCACCTGCTCGCCTCAATCTGCGAGGAGATGGGCATTGTCCTGCGAAAGACGGCATACTCGGTGAACATCAAGGAGCGACGCGATTACTCGTGCGCAATCTATAATGCCGAGGGCGAGACCGTTGCGATGGGCGACCATATGCCGGTCCATTTGGGGGCGATGCCGGAAAGTGTACGGCATGTCCGCGAGGCGCTGACGCTCGGTAGGGGTGACGTGGCGATCGTGAACGATCCGTTCCGCGGGGGGACGCATTTGCCGGACATCACAACCGTGGCGGGGGTATTTGCAGGCACAGACCGGAAGGCGCGTTTCTATGTGGCGACGCGGGCGCACCATGCAGATGTGGGCGGGATGAGTCCTGGGTCCATGCCGCTGGCGAAGGAGATCTATCAGGAAGGCATCCGGATTCCCCCAATCCTGTTGGTGAGGAACGGCAAGATGGACCGGGAGTTGCTCAATCTGGTGCTCGCCAATGTGCGGACACCGGAAGAGCGGGAAGGAGACCTGCAGGCCCAACTGATGGCAATGGAGCGGGGCAGTGCGCGGTTGCTCGAGACGGTGCAGCGCTATGGCTACACCACCGTGAGCCGGAACCTTAAGCAACTGATCAGCTATAGCGAGCGGATGATGCGCCGCATGCTCGCGCGGCTGCCTGACGGTGAGTATCGATTTGAAGATGCCCTGGATTCGGACGGGTTCGGCGGGGAACCGATTTGGATTCGCGTGACCGTTCGCATCAAAGGCGACGCGTGCGAGGTGGATTTCTCCCGGTCGGATCCGCAGGCGGCGGGCTCTGTGAATGCAAACCATGCGGTGACGCTTTCGGCCACAGCGTACGTGTTCCGGTGCCTGATTCGAGAAGACGTACCGTTCACGGCGGGGCTGATGCGGCCTATTCGCGTCTTCAATCCGGAAGGACTGGTGACGAATGCGAAAGCTCCGGCGGCGATGGCGGCGGGGAATGTGGAAACCTCGCAGCGCATAACGGATGTCCTGTTGGGCGCGCTGGCGAAAGCGGCGCCAACCGCAGTACCTGCCGCATCTTCCGGAACAATGAACAATCTGTCGTTTGGCGGGTGGGACCCGTTCCGGAACCGTCCGTTTGCGTATTATGAGACGATCGCCGGGGGCATGGGCGCGAGCGCCGCGCATGACGGATTGAGCGCGGTGCACACGCACATGACGAACAGCCTGAACACACCGGTGGAAGCGTTTGAGCACCAGTATCCGTTGCGGGTACGAGCGCATCGTGTGCGCAGCGGATCCGGCGGGGCGGGGCGTCGCCGGGGCGGGTGCGGAATCGAGCGGCAATTGGAATTTCTGGTTCCCGCGGAGGTGACGCTGCTTTCCGACCGGCGGGAGCGCCCGCCGTACGGTTTAGAGCTTGGCGGACCGGGGAAATGCGGAGCGAACTGGCTGGTGCGAAGCGGCAAACGGGTGCACCTTGACGGCAAACTCCGGTTACAGGCCGAGGCCGGGGACGTACTAGGCATCGAGACGCCCGGCGGCGGGGGTTTTGGGTGAGCCAAACGCCCCAGATCCGCTATCATAAGAGGGTTTGTCAACGCGGAACCTGCTCAGAACCGATCCGGCGGCAGCGCGGCAATTCTCGATCTTCCTCGTCTTTCTGTGTACGGTGCTCGGCGCCGCTGCGCAGATACTGATGAAATCAGGGACACAGTCGTCCGGCCACGATAGCGCGATGGCGCTACTAATTGCGATTTTCAGTAATCCGAAACTGTTTGCAGGCTATGCGCTGTACGGGATCAGTACGGCGATTCTGGTGGTGGCGCTGAAGTACGGCGAATTGTCGATTCTGTACCCGGTGATCGCGCTGACCTATGTTTGGGTGACCGTTCTTTCAGTGTTTATCTACAACGAGAGTATGAACCCGATGAAGATGCTGGGGCTTGCCACGGTTGTGGCAGGCGTCGCAATGCTAGGGAGGGCGACGCGCCGTTGAAGACACCGCTTTCGTCGATACTGCTTGTGTTTGGGGCGTCGTTTATCGGCTCGATCGGAGCGGTGTTTCTGAAATCCGGCGCGGAGCGGTTGCACTTCGAGCTGCATTCACTGATGCGGAACTGGCGCCTGGCGATGGGGGTGGTAGTGTTTGTGCTCTCGTCGCTGCTTTACCTGAAGGGCATCAAGCACGGCGAACTGACCATTTTGTATCCGATGGTTTCGCTCGGGTACGTGTGGACGCTGTTCTGGTCGCGGCTGTTTTTCGGCGAACCGTTGACACGCACCAAGTTTATGGGGTTGGGCATGATCGTCTTGGGCATCGTGTTTCTGGCGTTGGGCAACCGGTAAGGCGGTTCGGCATATACTATCCGGCATGGTCCGCCGGACTTTTCTTGCTTCCACTCTCGGTGTACTGGCGCGCGGCGCCGGCCGGTTGCGCATTACTGACCTGAAGGTGCTGCAACTGAAGAGGTTGCGATCACATGGGTCGATTGAACCGGCGTGGAATCCGGGCACGAAGACGGAGTTTACAACCGGTGGGGGCACGGTGGTGGAGGTCCACACTGACGGTGACGTGGTCGGCTTGGGGCCTTCGATGGACCCAGCTCTGGCGTCGGCGGTGAAGCAGCAGTTGGTCGGCAAAGATCCGTTCGACATCGAAAACCATGCGGCCCGGCTTCGGTACTATGCGGCGGGGGCGAGCTATCGCGGCAGCGCGGCGGTGGATATCGCGCTGTGGGACATCATCGGCAAGGCTTCAAACCAGCCTTTGTACAAACTGTGGGGCGGCGCCAAGGAACGCGTGCCGGCATACGCGAGCATGATCGCATTGGGGACTCCCGAAGAGCGCGCGCGTATGGCCGGGCGACTTGCCGGCGAGGGTTGGCGGGCCATCAAGCTGCGATTGCATCACGAGACCATGCGTGAGGATTTACGGACGGTGGAACTGGTGCGCAAGGCCGTAGGCGACCGCATGACCATCATGGTCGACGCCAACCAGGCGCAGTCGAGCGGGAACTGGCAACCGGGCGTCCGCTGGGAGTTCGAGCGGGCAGTTGCTACGGCGCGGGAGTTGCAGCGTATGGGTGTCTACTGGCTGGAGGAGCCACTCCCGCGATACGACTGGGAGCACCTGGCGGAGTTGAACCGGCTGGTCGAGATACCGATCGCGGGTGGTGAGAACAATCGCGGCTTACACGAGTTCCGCGAAATGGTGGAGCGCGGCGTCTACGACATATTGCAGCCGGAGAGCCTGGTGACGGAAGGGATCACGTGTTTGCGCAAGATCGGCGCACTGGCCGAGGCGTGGGGCAAGCGCGTTGTGCCGCATCATGGCGGGGGAGACATCGGGACGATTGCGCACCTACACCTGGTATGCGCCTGGCCGCATGCACCGTATTTTGAGTTACTGCACGATCCGCCGGTGGGGAGTTACTTGCACCGGTTCGGGATACTGGCGGATGCGCCGAAGGTGGATGGCGAGGGATATTTGAAGCCGCCGGACCGGCCGGGGATTGGAGTGCGGTTGGCGGAGGGGATTGTGGAGCGGCAGGTGGGGTGATCAGGTGGCGAGCTGACTGGAGCCCTCAACTGTGGGGGCGTAGCCGAGGATGGGTGAATGTGATGGGCTCAAAGCTGAATGATAAGCGCCCGAACTCTGGGTGCGCAGGGTTTAGGATGTAGTTGTACCCGGAAATGGACATCGTTGCAGAAGGCACACGCAGGACGGCGTGCCTACAATCCTGTACCCATCTGGTGCCTAACTCCGCCGTAATTTCTTCTGGGACCAAGTTGGGCCAACCCTCGGGAATGTCCAAAGATCCGATCTCGACGTCATCTGGAATATCAACCTGAATCCCAACATAGTCTTCCGGAATACCCCCGTGATGGACTATCACTTCCATTGCCGTCAACGTCGAGCTTTCAGAGGTATAAATGACCGCGGTTCCTCTTTGATTCCATCTGCCCCCGGTGAGTTTTGCGCCTTCGCTGTTGATCAAAGGGTGTCTGCTGGACTGCAGACGCCATACCAGCATTAGTACACGCCGTGCTCAATCTTCTGCAGCACGAGCTGTACCTGCCGACGACCGCCCGCTGTTGACATCAGCGAGTACGGAGTTTGGTTTCCAAGCGAAGGAATCTTGCTTCGCATCCAGCGTGCGACTTGGTCCATCCCAAGTACATCCTTGGCCTTCCGTACGATTTCGACCTCGTCTAGTTCTTGCAGTTCACTTTCAGCTTCTAATTCAGGGTGGTCACTGCTCTGTGCCAATGTAGGAACTTCCCCCAAGTGTGAGACACCGATCGCGCCAGCGGCCATGACCGCCTCCGATTTTGAACGCTTAGTCTCGCGAACTCGGCCCATGCCAATATTATAGATGCTCTGGAACCGCGTACTCGGGTAGCGACTAACTCGCCACCGGCGACCCGGCGAGACGCAGCATTTCCCGGATCGATTCGTGGCTTTTCCAGATCTGGACGTCGCCGAAGATGTGGGTCTCTAAGCCGATCTGCCCCTGGTAGCCGTCCCGTTCCAGGCGGCGGAAGATGGCGTTCCAGTCCATCATTTCTTCCCCCGGCAGGATGGAGCGCGCTTTGACCTGGACGTTCCAGATCCGCTTTGTGGGCAGCATTTGGTAACCGTCGGGGAAGGCGACTTCGTTTTGATGCGCGGCGTTATGCGGGTCCCAGTTGATGCCGACCGATTTGTGGGGAATGTGCTTCAGCAGGGCCACCAATTCGGCATTGCTGCCGACATTGCACGCGCCTTCGTTTTCGATCAGCAGTTGGACCTTTTCACGAGCGGCAATCTCGGCTAGTTCGGTGATGATGCCGGCGATCTTCGGCCAGAGTTGTTCCTGCTCTTTGCACCGCATGAAGGTGAACACGCGGATTTTGGTGCAGCCGAAGGTGTGGGCGAAGTCGAGGGCGCGGCGGAGTTCGTCTTTACGGCGTTCGAAGCGGCCGTCGAGTTTGGTGCGCGGGTTGGTGGGAGTAGTACCGGGCAGCATGTACTTGAGCATGCTGGTGTTGAGGAACGAGAGCTTCACGCCGCCGTCGCGGAATTCCTGGGCCGCCTGCTTCACTTCATCAGGCGGCAGCATGAAGTACTCTTTGCCGCCGTTCGGGACCGAGCGGACTTCGAGCCATTGCAGTCCGTATTGCTGGGCGAAGGCGATGGCGCCCTTGGGGCTGCGGGCGATTTCGTCGGTGATGGCGGACAATCGCGACCGGTCGATGCGATTGCCGGCAGCCCTAAGCGGCGCGGCAGCGGCAGCGGCGGCGGCAAGCGAGGCGCCGAGCATGCTGCGACGCGAAAGAGGCTTATTGAGGCTTGGCAAATGCACTATCCGGAACTCCCGTATTGACCTTGATTTCAGCGATTCGCTGTTCAACGGCCTTCTTGCCATTATTGGTCATTACGGAACGGAAAGGAAGCTTGACGCCTTCCACTTCCCGGAGGTCAGATAAGCTCTCGGTGATCTCGCCGGCGCCGGCCATTGGGACCTGGCCCTGATAAATCTTGCCGGCGAGCAGTCCGGTAGCGGGGTCGATGAGGACGCGGACCTGGAACTTGTTGGCTTCGTTCTTCACGAGTACCGCTTCGACGTCTTTGCCGTCGAGCTTGGTTTTGCCGAGCGACTGGACGGTGTAGCCCGGTTGGTCGAAGTGGTTGAGCAGGGCGATGGTCTCGCGCAGTGTCGTGTTGCGCGCCTGGTCGACCATGTTGGACATGTCGCGAACGCCTTGCGGCGATTTGAGCCAAACGGTCTTGCCGTCGAAGCCCTGCTGGATCTCTCCCATCGGGGTGGTCATCTTCATGAGCGACTTGCCGGCGGTGGAGATCGTCGCTTCCGACTTCATCGGGAATTCGCCCTGCGGGGTGTTGACCGTCAGGTCGAGCTTAGAGACGTAGTCTTTGACTTTGGCAATGGCCGGACCGCCGTGGGCGGCGCGAGCCTTTTCGAGCAGCGCACGTCCGGCGTTGGCGGATTCCGGGGTGCTCTCTTTCACTTCTTCACCCTTGGGCGGCGGGATGGAGATGTCGATTTCGCTGACGGGGCCGAGGGTGTTGAGCGGCTTATCGAAGTCCTTTGGTTTGCCGAGGACGAGGGTAACGAAGCCGTTGTCGTTGAGGTACTGGCGGGCGACGCGGCTTACGTCCGCCTTGGTGACCTTCTCCACCGCGGCGCGGGACTTCTGGAGGAAGTCTGCCGGATAGCCGTAATACGCGTAGGTGAGCAGGCGGCCGACGATCTTGCCGGTGGAGTCGTAGTCAAACGCTTCGCCTTTGAGGATGCTGTCCTTGGCAAGTTTGAGTTCGTCGTCGGTCACCTCGGTGTCGCGCATCCTGGTAATCTCTTCGCGCATAAGGCTGAGCGCCTTCACCGTCGATTCGCTCTTGGTGCTGACGCTGGCGAACCAACTGCCGGGACGGTCGAACTGGGCGGAGTATCCGGCATAGGCGGCGTAGGCCAAACCTTCCTTGGTACGGATGCGCTGGAAGAGGCGGGAACTGAAGCCGCCGCCGAGGATCTGGGTCATGACGCGGAGGGAAGCGTAGTCCGGATCGTTGTACTGGCCGAGCAGCATGCCGATGTCGATGGTGGACTGGTTGATGTCGTCTTTGGTGATCTGGTAGAGACCTTTGGCTTGGGCGGCGCGGTCGACCGGCGGGACCGGCGGTTTGGGCTTGCCGCCCTTTGGCCACGACCCAAACGTGCGCTCGATGAGCGCTTTCATATCGGCAGCTTTGAAGTCGCCCCACACGGCCATGTAGGTGCTTTCGGGTTGGAAGTACTGCTTGTGATAGTCGATCAGGTCCTGGCGGGCGATCGAGTCGACATCGGTGTACTCGACCAAAGCGGCGTAAGGGCTGTTCTTGCCGTAGAGCAGGCGGCCCATTTCGCGGTAGTGAATGGCGTCGGCACTGTCGTTGCGGCGCGAGATGGAGTCGCGCATGTCGATTTTGGCGAGGTCGATCTTCTCTTGGGGGAAGGCCGGGTTGCGCATCACATCGGCCAGGATGGTGATACCCTTTTCGGCATCTTCGCGGAGGACGAAGACCGAACCGGACGCCGAGGCGCCGCCCGAGGAGGTTTCGACGGAGGCGGCCAGCCGGTCGAGTTCTTTGTCAAGGTCGTCGCCGGAACGCGAGGTGGTGCCGCCGGTGCGCATGACTTTGAGCGTGATGTCGGACAAACCGCCTTTGTTTGCGGGATCATACCGGTCGCCCGCGCGGACCAGCGCCTGTGCGTTTACTACGGGGATCTCGTGGTCTTCCACCAGGAAGATCGTCATGCCATTGGGAAGCGTGTAGCGCTCGACCGGGGGAATCTTGATCGGGTTGAGCGGGGGGTATTTGAGGTCCTTGTAGCTGGGCGGGACGGTTCCGCCGTAAGTTGGTTTCGCGGTGGTGGCCGGACGTTGCTGTGCGAGGGCCAGGGCGGCGAGGGTGAAGGACAGGATCAAGCGGCGGGTCATCTTTTATTGCTCCGGTTTTATTGCTCCGGCTCCAGGTAGGCAACGGTTTTGTTCTTGTCGACGAAGATATCTTTGGCCACGCGCTGGATGTCCTGTGGGGTGACCGCACTGATTTTGTCGAGGTAGCGGAAGAGGTTCCGCCAGTCTCCGGTGAGGACCTGGTATTGGGCCATGGCGGAGGCCATTGACGTGTTGGAGGCCATTAGCGTGGTGATGCCGGCTTTGGCGCGGTTCTTCACGCCTTCCAACTCTTCCGGTTTTACCAGTTCGGTCTTGAGGCGGTCGATCTCGACCTGGATTTCCTTCTCGACATCCTGGTTGGTCTTACCGGGAGCGGGCAACCCATAGAAAGCGAACAGGCCAGGGTACTTGATGCCGGGGAATCCGGTGAATCCGGCCACCTGCACGCAGACCTTCTTCTTGTTGACCAGAGTATCGTAGAGGCGGGAGGAGCGGCCGTCGGACAGCAGGGAGGAGAGGGCGTCGTAAATGGCGTAGTCCGGATGATTGATGCCGACCTGGTGGAACCCTTCGAGGAACAGCCGCTGGGCCTTGGCACGCAGGATGATGCGGCGTTCCACCTGTTGCGGCGGCTCGATGGTGCGGAGCGGCTCAGGTTTCGGTCGCGACGGGATGCGGGCCATGTATTTCTCAGCCAGTGCCCGGATCTGCTTCGGGTCCACATCGCCGACAACGACGCTCGTGAGGTTCGAGGGACCGTAATAGGTTTTGAAGAACTGCTCGGCATCGTCGCGGGTGAACGCCGACAGGTCGCTCATGTAGCCGACGGTCGGCTGGCCGTACGGATGGGCGAGGTAAGCGGCGTGGAGGGTTTCTTCGACGAGGCGGCCGATCGGGTTAGAGTCGGTGCGCATCCGGCGCTCTTCCCGAACTACGCCCGCTTCCTTATAGAACTCGCGCAGGACGGGTTCGAAGAACCGCTCCGATTCCAGCCAAAACCACAGTTCCGCGGAGTTGGAGGGCAGGGAAAAGAAGTAATCCGTACGGTCCCAGGAGGTGGAGGCGTTGAGACCGCGCCCGCCGGCCTCTTCGATGGCTCTGCCAAATTCATTGGGAATGATGAACTTACCCGCCGCTTCCTGGGCAGTTTGGAAGGCGTCTTCCAGCTTGGCGATGGTCGCCTTGTCGCCGCCGCCCATCTTGGTCTTCTCGGCTTGAAGGGCTTTGAAGGCTTCGTCGACGCGGGCGAGGGCTTTCACCTCTTCGGCGTAGTTCTTGGTCCCGATCCGTTTGCTGCCCTTGAAGGCCATGTGCTCGAACATGTGCGCCATGCCGGTGATGCCGCGAACGTCACGGTCAGAGCCGACATCGGCGTAGGTGTAGAAGGCGGCCACGGGCGCCTGGTGGCGCTCGAGGACGATGAACTTCCAGCCGTTGGAGAGTGTGAATTCAGTGAGCCGCTTTTCGACTGCGGCGAGGTTGTCCTGCGCCGGTGCCACGAGTGCGGTAAGGCACAGCGTGAACGCAAACGTATAGAGGGGTCGCATGTCAGGTTGGGTTAGCGCGCGAAACAGATAAGACGAGGGTAGCTAACCAAACGTTCCGTTGGCAAACGAAGGAAAGTTGCGGGCGGCGGCGTCCGTTAGCCGTAGAGGTCAAACAGGGACGGCCGGGCATCCTGATTTTCGGTGTACTTCTTCAGGATGTCCATCTGGGCGCGGGATTCCATTTGGGCGGCGGCGGCGGCCACGGCACGGTCCTGCGACGAAGGGTCGGCGGGCGCGCTGGCCGCAGCCTGGATGACGCGGGCTTTGCGGATGGTGGCTTCCGGATCGCCCGGGACGGGTGAAGTGTCGATGGGCACCTCACCGGCGACGGCGTAGCGCTGGCCGTCGGGACCCGTCGTGTACTGGAAGCTTGCTCCGCCTGTCGCGTAGGCTCCGGCGGCGGCGAGGTGGGCCTGCTCGTGGGCATGGACGTCGCGGTCGATCTTCTTCAGCTTTTCAAGCTGTTGCAACTGCTGGATGGTGTGCTGGGCGTTCTTCTGGCGGGTGCGGCTGCGGAGAGTTTCAGCAAACCCGCTGGGGGCGGCGAGCGAGTCGATAGCCGAAACTGGTCCAATAGCGGACAGCATTCCGCTTATTCATATCGACCCGGACGCAAAACCTCTTATATAATTCCGACAAGCCCATTTCTGGGAGGGCACTTTGTCCGCTTACCCCATCCCGCTCGTCCTCGTTGCCGCCGCTGTCGCGGCACAGGCCCAGGCCACTGTCTCATTTAGTACCGACGTGAAGCCGATACTGGAGGCGCGGTGCCTGAAGTGTCACGGGGCGTCGATGCAGGCGGGGAAGTTGGACTTGCGGTCGCGAGACGGGGCGCTGAGGGTGCTGAAGCCGGGGCAGCCGGAGCAGAGTTCGCTCTATAAGAAGGTGGCCGGCGTCGAAAAGCCGGCGATGCCGATGGACGGCAAGTTGAAACCCGGGGAGATCGAGATTCTACGGAGTTGGATCGCCCAGGGCGCCCAGTGGACCGAGGCGCTCGGCGGTACGGGCGGGGCGAAGAACGGCTTGCAGGCAATGGAGCAGTACACGCCGCCGGCAGAAGCGCGGAAGCAGTGGGCGTTCCGGAAGCCCGTGAAGGCGGCCATTCCGGCGACCGGCGACGAGCATCCGGTGGATGCGTTTCTGCACCAGACGCTGGCGGACCGCGGGCTGAAGCCGGCGCCGCCGGCGGATCGGGTGACGTTAGTACGGCGGGCTTATCTGGATTTAATCGGACTGCCGCCGACGCCCGATGAAGTGAAGCAGTTTGTGGACGATCGGTCGGACAAAGCTTGGGAGAACCTGATCGAGCGGCTGCTGGCCTCGCCACACTATGGGGAACGCTGGGGACGGCACTGGTTGGACGTGGCGCGGTACGCGGATTCGAACGGCTATGAGCATGACTTCGACCGTCCGAACGCATGGCGGTATCGCGACTATGTGATCCGGGCGTTCAACAACGATACGCCGTACGATGTGTTTCTTCAGGAGCAGTTCGCGGGCGATGAGATGGATGAGGTCACCAACGACCGGTTAATCGCCACGGCGTTTCTGAGGAACTACGCGAAGGTGGGGTTTCGGGAGAAGGACAATCCGCAGTACCGGTTCGACTATCTGGACGACATGATTGCGACGGTTGGCCGCGGTGTGCTGGGCCTGACGATCCAATGCGCGCGGTGCCATAACCATAAGTTCGATCCGATCGGACAGCGGGATTACTACAAGCTGCAGGCGGCGCTGTTTGGGTATGTGGAGGTGGATCATCCGCTGGTTGCTGCCGCGGAGGCGAAAGCTTATGAAGCGAAGACGCAGGAGATCAACGCGCGGCTGAAGCCGTTGCGCGACCAGATCAAACTGCTTGACAGGCCCTATGAAGAAGCCCTGTTAGTCGAGAAGTATAAGAAGTGGCCGGAGCATATCCAGCAGGCTATCTTCACGCCGGAAAACCAGCGGACGCCGGGACAGGTGCTGCTGGCGAATCAGATTACGCGGACCACGCGTGTCGCGAACAGCGAGATCGACCGCGTGATGAAGCCGGAGGAGTTGGCGCGGAAGCGGCAATTGGAAGGGCAGGTACGCGAGATCGAGAAGGAACGGCCGAAGCCGATTCCGGTGGCCATGGGCATCACGGATGGAGACTACCGGTTTGCGCCGGACGGTCCGGGGGATGAGCCGGCGCCGGGGAAGGGCATCAAGCAGGAAGTGACCGAAGGGAGCTTTCTGTGCGACGGGTCGCGGCCGTATCAGGCTCCGCCGGCGTACTTCCTGCATCATGGCGATGCGGGCAGCCGCGGATCGGTGGTAGAGCCGGGGTTCGTGACTGTCCTGGACGACGGGTCGATGCCCGCGGCGATGACGCCCGCGCACAAGCGGACGTCGGGACGGCGGCTGGCGCTGGCAAAGTGGCTGGGGTCGCGGTCGAATCCGTTGACCGCGCGTGTGATGGTGAACCGCATCTGGCATCACCACTTCGGCCGCGGCATTGTGACTACGCTCGACAACTTCGGCAAGACCGGCGATGCGCCGACACATCCGGAGTTATTGGATTGGCTGGCGGTGGAGTTTATGGACCGTGGCTGGAGCATAAAAGAGATGCACCGGTTGCTGATGACGTCGCGGGCTTATCGAATGTCGAGCCAGTTTGCGGAAGAAGGGAACCTGCGGAAGGACGCAGAGAACCTGTACTGGTGGCGGTTCCGGCAACAAAGGCTGGAGGCGGAGATCGTACGAGACAACATACTGGCGATCAGCGGCGGGTTGAATAGGACGCAGTTCGGGCCGGCGGTGTTTCCGGAGTTACCGCAGCAGATACTGGCGTCGATGGAGAAAGGTATCTGGCGGCGGCACGCGGATGGTCCGGAGGTGTGGCGGCGCAGCATCTATGTGTACCGGAAGCGCGGATTGCCGCTGCCGTTCTTTGAGGTGTTCGACCTGCCAGACCAAAACATCACGTGCGGGCGGCGTAACGTGTCGACCGTTCCGACGCAGGCGCTGACGCTGATGAACAACGAATGGGTGCTGAACCAGGCGCGGCGGTTTGCGGATCGTGTGGCGACGGAAGCGGGTAGTAATAAGGATACGCAGATCGAGCGGGCGTACCAGTTGGCGGTGAGCCGCCCGCCCACCACGGAAGAACTGGCCGTCGCGCGCCAGTTCCTTGCGAAGGGTTCACTGGCCGACTTCGCGCACGTGCTGATGAACCTGAACGAGTTCATTTATCTGAGGTAGATCATGCCATTTGTGTCGCGGCGGAAGTTCCTGTTTGAAGCGGGTGGCGGATTGTCGGGTCTGGGCCTTGCGTACCTGCTCGGGAAGGATAATCTTCTGGCTTCGAACAACGGTTGCGCTTCGGGCGCCGTCGCGAGTTCGCCGTTCCTGCCGAAGAAACCGCACTTCGAAGCGCGGGCCAAGCGGGTGATCTCGCTGTTTATGAGCGGGGGCATTTCGCACATGGACACGTTCGATCCGAAGCCGGCGCTGGCACGGTTCGCCGGACAACCGCTGACGGGCAAAGGCGAGATCGTGGTGAGGCAGGGGCATCCGGGTCCGCTGATGCCTTCGCCGTTTACGTTCAAGCAGTACGGTCAATCCGGGTTGCCGGTCTCGGAGATCTTTCCGAACATTGCACGGCATGTGGATTCGCTGGCGATTGTACGGTCGGCAACGGGACGGTCGAACGACCATGTACAGGCGCACTATGAGTTGGCTTCGGGAACGGTGCGGATGGGTTGGCCGAGCGTCGGTTCGTGGGTGACCTATGGATTGGGCTCGGAGAACCAGAACCTGCCGGCGTTTGTGGTGATCTACGATGCGCGGGGTGGTCCGTTTGGCGGTCCGGCGAACTGGTCGTCGGGGTATATGCCGGCCGCGTATCAGGGGACGATCTTCCGGTCGGCGGGCGACCCGATCTATGACTTGAAGCCGCCGAAGGATGTTAGCGACGACCAGGCACGGGCGCGGCTGGAGGTACTGGACAAGTTAAATAGGATGGACCTCGAGAAGAACCCGGCTAACTCGGAGTTGTCGGCCCGGATCAGCGCCTATGAACTGGCGTACCGGATGCAGGGCTGCGCGCCGGAGGCGGTGGATACCCAGACCGAGAGCGCGGCGACGAAGAAGATGTACGGGCTTGACAATCCGGTGACATCGCCTTTCGGAAGGCAATGCCTGATTGCGCGACGGTTGGCGGAACGCGGCGTGCGGTTCATTCAGCTATACCATGGCGGACTCGGCAACCAGAACACCGATACGTGGGATGCGCATGGGAATGTGAAAGAGAACCACGCGCAACATGCCGCGGAAGTGGACGTGCCGATCGCGGGGTTGCTGGAAGATCTGAAGGGTCGCGGACTGTTGGACGAAACGCTGGTCATCTTCCAGAGCGAGTTCGGTCGAATGCCGATTTCGCAACGCGGGCTGGGCCGGGACCACAACCCGGGTGCGCAGTCGATTTGGATGGCGGGGGCGAAGATCAAGGGCGGCCAGGCAATCGGCGCGTCGGACGAGTTCGGTTACAAGGCCGAGCAGCAGGTGGTGACGGTACACGACCTACATGCAACGATCCTGCACTTGCTCGGAATGGACCACACGAAGCTGACGTTCGCCTATCAGGGGCGGCAGATGCGGCTGACGGATGTGTATGGGGAGCCGATTCCGCAGATTGCGAAAGTGTAATTCGTTTTCCGACTTCGGTTGGACGAGGGGAGTTCGTTTCGCGAAATTAATCCAGATAAGCGGCCACAAACCGCGTTGGGGCTGACACGGTATGCTGAACCTTCATGCGATTACTTAGTTTCGTTATCTTCTTTGGCGGTCTGTTGACTGCTCAGACGCAGACCAAAAAAACGATTCTGGTGATGACCGATGGGCTGCGGTGGCAAGAGGTGTTTCAGGGCGTCGATCCTGCGCTGCTCAACAAGGAAGCCGGCAAGGTGAAGAACATGGAAGCCATGCGCAAGGCGTATTGGCGCGAGACGGCGGAACAGCGGCGGGCTGCGCTGCTTCCTTTTCTCTGGTCGGAGATGGCGGCCAAGGGGCAGATTTATGGGAATCGGGAGGCTGGTTCGGAGGCTAGCGTGACGAACCGGAGGAACTTTTCGTATCCCGGGTACAACGAGACGCTTACCGGGTTTGCGGACGATCGGATCGACAGCAACGACAAGAAGTACAACCCGAACGTGACGGTGCTCGAATGGCTGCACAATAAGCCGGCATATCGGGGCAAGGTGGCGGCGTTTGGCGCGTGGGATGCGTTCCCGTGGATCATCAATGGACCGCGGGCAGGCTTTCCCGTGAATGCCGGTTACGACGCCATGGAAATGACGCCGACGACTGCGGCAATGGAGTTATTGAACCGGCTTAAGGCGGAATCGCCGAGGGATCCGGAGGGCGAGCCGATCGACGCGCTCACGTTCCATACAGCGTTTGAGTATTTGAAGACCCGGAAACCTTCGGTGCTGTTTCTTTCTCTGGGTGAGACGGACGAGTGGGCACATGCCGGTAAGTACGAGGAATATATACGGGCCGCGAATCGTGTGGACTTGTATCTGAAGACGCTTTGGGAACAGGCGCAGTCGATGCCCGAATACCGTGGTGTTACGAGCCTGGTGGTTACGGTGGACCATGGGCGCGGGCGTGCGCCGGTGGACTGGAAGAGCCATGGGGAAAAGCTGGATGAGACGAAGTATATCTGGATGGCATTTATGGGTCCGGACACGAAAGCGCTGGGGGAGCGTAAGAACGTCGGCCCGGTAACGCAAAGCCAGGTGGCCGCAACGGTGGCGGCGCTGCTGGGCGAAGACTATGCCGGCGCGGTATCGAAGGCAGGCAAGCCGATCGCGGATGTAGTGGGGAAATAGGCCGTTAAGGAGGACGAGGATGAAGGGCGCCAAACTGAAACTGTCGCCGGAACAACGCGAGCGGCTACTTGCGGTGCTGAAGGCGCGGTTCGATGAGAATATGGGTCGTCACGTGGGGCTTGCTTGGGCGGCGATTGAGGCGAAGCTCGAAGCCGGCCCGGAGAAACTTTTGCCGCTGGATGAGATGGAACGAAGTGGGGGAGAGCCGGACGTTACCGGCCGGGACGAGGGGACGGGCGAGTACATTTTCGTGGATTGTTCGAAAGAGAGTCCGGCAGGGCGAAGAAGTCTTTGTTATGACCGTGAAGCGCTGGACGCACGAAAGCAGAACAAGCCGAAGAGCAGCGCGCTGGATGTGGCAGCCTTAATGGGCGTTGAGTTACTAACAGAAGAACAGTACCGGGAGTTACAAAAGCTGGGAGAGTTCGACACGAAAACTTCGAGCTGGATTAGAACACCTGCGAAGATAAGAGACTTGGGCGGCGCATTGTTTTGCGACCGGCGGTACGACACCGTGTTTGTCTATCACAACGGCGCGGACTCTTACTATGCGGCTCGAGGGTTCCGGGGCGCGGTCAGGGTCTAGGGCCGGGTGGTCGGTTCAGTTGGCGGACCTGCCATGGCGATTAGTTTCAAGGCGTAGTCGATCAAAGTTTCGCCGGTCATTTCGCCGAGGGAGACGCGGGATACGTAGTCGTACCGCGGGAAGCTGTGGAAATCGACTTTGGTGAGAATGTAGCCGAAGGCGTCGTTGGTTAGTCCGAATAAGAAGTTATGCTCGGCACCCATTTTCCGTTTGAGATAAAAGCCGATGTTGGGGAGGGCTTCGCCGGGGATGGTGAGCATGCCGGCGTTGGCTAGTTTGGCGAAGCCAATGGTGGTGGTAATGGTGCGGTCCGGGTTATGAGGATATTTGAGCGGCGAGTAGACGACTACGGCCCAAAGGTCGTCGGAATCGACGCGGAACTTGGCGGGAGTGGTCCAGACTTTGAGGGGCGGGGTTTGTTGCCAGGGGCTTTTGTCGACGGCGCGGAGAGATTCCTTGGCGAGCAGAGTGCCGATGCGTTCGCATTCGGACCATTCGCGGCGGTCGTGCCAGTAGGCGCGAGCGGGGTCCTTCGGACGGCCGAGGTCGCGATTGTCGGCGGTGACCATGCCGCCTTGCGCGCTGTTGACGAACAGGGCGGTCCCACCGGCTTGTTTCTCGATCATGTCGCAGAGAGGACCCACTAAGTCGGGACTCAGGATTCCTAAGTCGCTGCCCATTACTTCGGGGTGGACGGCGTAGTTGACCAGGGTGCTGATGATGCGGTTGCCGGGGCCGCGGCTGCGGACTTGCTGGACAGAGACGCGGCGGTCATATAAGTCAGGCGCGTAGTAGTTATAAGCGATCTTACCTTCGGCGTTGGCGGTGCCGAGGCGGAGTTCGGCGGGCTGGAGCTTATCGAAGGCTTCGTTGAGGGCGGCGGCGACCTGTTCGGAGACGAGTTGGAGGTATTCGAGGTTGCCGGTGTGGCCGCCTTTGCCATCGGGGTAGGCGTAGGAGTCGGGTCCGCTATGGTTGTGGGTGGCGGCGATCCAGATGCGGTCGGCGGGGATGCGGGGGACTAAGCGGCGGGCGCGGTCGCCGAGGACGGAGGGGAAGCCGAGGAGGTCGACTGTGGCGATGGCCAGGAGTTCGTTGCCGGAGCGATAGACAACGGCTCGCGCCATTAGTTCGCCTTGCTTGCCTTTGGGAGGTTTGGGGAGGCCCATGCCGCCGCTGAGGGGTAGGAGTTGGTTGGGCGTGATGAGGCGCTTGGCGGCGCCGGCTTCGAAAGTGGTTTGGGCGTAGAGGGACAGGGACAGGGACAGGGCAGGGAAGAGGATGGCGGCGGCGAGGCGAAGAGAAGGCATATTTGTGGTCAGGCTAAGTCTTCCGGCAAGTCTTCCGGCAAGTCTTCCGGCAAAGCTAGAAAGTTGCGGCACCTTGTAGGCGCCGGATTAGTTGAGGGAGGTCGGCGTAACGGGACAGGCGGACACCGCGGGCTCCGCCGCCGGGGTGGAGTTCTACGAACTCGGGGGTGGACTGGATGCCGAAGCGTTTGTAGAAGGCGTTTCTCAGGAAGCGCTTGACCTCGGTAGGAGTTACCTTTGTTTTGTCGAAGTGGACCTGGAAGAAGTCGCCCTGGCCGGCGGCGTTGACTCGGACGGCTACGGCGTCGTGGCCGAAGGCTCGTTTCAGCATGGCCTGGGCCAAGTCGATTAGTGCCAGGCCGCGGAAGAAACTGGAACCGGGGAGTTTCGCGAAGTCTATCGATTGCGGGTGGGAGAGAGTTTCGTCATCGAGGCCAGCGTTGTAGTCGAAGGGTTTGGCATGGATGCGTTTCATCCAGAGGCTGAGTAACTCGGGGCCTTGAAGGCCGCGCTCCCACTCGAGGGTGGTCTCCATTTCTTCGCGGCTGGGGAGAGCAGCGGTATCGATCTGGAAGCAGCAGTCGCCGTTTTGGGAGCGGGTCACGCAGGCGATCCACTCTTCGGGGTGGCGGATGAGATAGAAGTTCTTTGCGACCTCGCCGAATAAGTAGGCGAGCATGGCGCGTAAAGGCACGCCTTGTTCTTCGACTACTTCGCCCGAGGGGGTGGTGCGGCGGAGGGTGGGGTTGCGCCAGCCGGCGAAGAAGGATTCGAGCGTCGCATCGGCCTTTTGTTCGGCGGCGTCGCGGTCCATACGCTGGGTATCCACTAACTGGTTGACGTACCAGGCGCGATTGGCGAAGACCATGGTACGGAGCTGATCGCGGGTGGCTAGCCAGGGTAACTGGCGGAGGGTGGCGCAGACCCAGGCCTGGGCTTTCTCGCCGAAAACGCCGTACGTTACTAAGTCGTCTTCCACTTGCTTGAAGAAATCGGTTTCTAAAGGCAGGCGGACCAGGATGGCGGCGATTTCGGCAGCTTTACCGGTGAGTTTGCGCATCTCCCCGGGGGTGAGCATGGGCGAGTTCATGTTTTCGCCGTAGGCGCCCCAGGACCACTTCCAAGCGGTGCGGTCACGTTCGACGGAGAAGGGGAAGACGATCTGGATACGGTCGGTCGGGACCGGATAGATACCGATCGTGCGGTAGTTATCGCGGGGGTTGGAGGACATCAGGGTGCCGCGGCCGGTGCGGCCTTTCTGTTCGGTGGCCTGGTCGAGGGAGCCGGCGCGGACACCGGTGCCGTATTCGGCCTGGCAGGCCAAATGGACTAACAGGTCGGGCGGGATGCCGAAGCCGAACAAAGAGTTAATGGCGTTCTTGGTGGCTACGGTTACCGCTGAAGAACTGGAGAAGCCGCCTTCGGGGATGCTGCCGGTGGAGACGATTCTGAGTCCCTTGAAGTGGCGGCGGTCGAGGACTTCCTGGACCTTGGCTCCGAGGCCGCCGGCGCGGAGTGTACGCATGGAGGCGATGGCGTTGCCCACGAGTGCGAATGGGCGGCGCATGCTGTTGGTGACCCAGAGAGACGGGGGAGGGAGGGGAAGTCCCATGGCTTGGCGGCGTTCGACCTCGTCCTCACTGAAGTAGCCGAGCGAGAGCAGGAGGGTTTCGCTCATGCGGGTGCCGAAGCCTTCGTAGGTATGAAGGTCGGAGATTTCGTCACCGGGATACATGGCGTCGTTATCAGCGGGGATGAAGTTGACGTTTTCGCGGTAGCGCGGGTTGAGCGGGAGCAGGTGGATGCGGCCGTCCTCGGCACCTTGCACAAGCAGGACCACCTGTTCGTCACCAGTCACGTCGCCGGCGCCGATGGGCATTTGCCAGGCGGGTCCGTAGAAGCGGACCATATCGGGGTGCATGAAGGCGATACGCATGCGGCCGCCGGAGATGCCGATGCCAATGGGCTGGTCAGGCTGGAAGTTGAGGCGTTCGCGGGTGACGGCTGAGGTTAGTTCAGTGAGTTGGCGGGTGATGGAGGCGAGCTGGCCGGGCGTGCGGTCTTCCGCAATGATGCGGGCGGCCTCTTCGACTTCAACCTCTTCGGGGAAGAGCAAGCCGCGCGAGGTGGCGAGGATGCCTTCGAGGAGGGCGAGGTCCATGGGCTGGGTGACGTCGGAACAGAGGAGGTCGTATTCGGGTTCGTCGACGGTGGTGGTGAGGGTTCGGATTTCGCCGCCATCGTTGCTGATGCGCTCGATAATGTCGGTGATGTAGTACTGACCCTGCGCGTTGGCGTTAGAGAGAGTTTCGATGTAGCGGCGGAGGGTGGCGGCGCGGATGACGTAGAGCGGACAATTGCCCTCGGTGAGGCTCATGAGGGCCTGGCGGGTGAGCGGGTCGGGTTCGCGGGCGATATCCTTCTCTTCGATGATACGGACGACGCGATTGTGCTCGTTGCGGAGGACACGGCCTTTGCCGCGGTTCTTGGGCGGCTCGTACTGAGCGGCGAGAAAGGTGAGGTCGGCTTCGCGGCCGTCGCCGTTGTGGATCTCCCAAAGGCGGCGGAAGATGGAGGACGGAACGATGCGGTCGCCCATGGTGACGATCAGCAGGGGGTTCTCTTCGGCGAGGCCGGGAACGGAGAAGGCTTCGTAGGCGGCGAAGGCGGTGCCGCCGGTGGGGTTGTCGGAGCGGACGTAGACGTTATCGGAACCGAGGGCTTTGGAGACATCCTCGTGGCGGTAGCCGACGAGGCACACGACGGGGGCGGCGCTGAAGTGACGGAACGAGTCGATGGAGTGGCGGGCGAGCGGGGTGCCGTGGACCGGCTGGATGCACTTGGGGTCCTGACCAAAGCGAGTGCCTTTGCCGGCGGCGAGGATGACGAGGACGGGGGCTTCGCTCGAGATCTGGGCGTCGCGGCGGAGGGTGTCCAGATTGAGGATCTTGTGGGGTCCGAGTTGGACGGCTTCACGGAGGAGTTTGCCTGGGGTGGTTTCAGTGGGGGTTGGGGTCATATTAATCGGCCACGGAGGAACATGGGTGAACACGGATGGGACTGGGACGGAATGCCGGGTCCGGCGGTTTTGGAAGCCGCCTCTTGACAGAGGCGGCTCGGGTCGGGCTGGTGCGTGGGGACTTGATTCGAGAACTGGGCATCAGGAGTTTGTGGCGGCTCGGGTGGTGGCGGCGGAGTAGACTTTCTCGCCGTCCAGGTAGACGGTGTCGATGTGGATGTGTTTCGTCTCGGGATCGAATTGGAACTGGATGACGTCGGCACGTTCGCCGGCGGCGAGGCCGCGCTGGCGGGCACGCACGCGGCCGGCTCGGGCGGGGTTGCGGGTGGACATGGTGATGGCTTCCATCAGGGAGAGGCCGACGAGGCGCATGAGGTTTTCGACTCCGCGATCGGGGCGGAGGGACGATCCGGCGAGTTTGTCTTTGCCGACGAGGGTGACGCGGTCGCCGGGGTGGTGGAGTTCGACTTCAACTTCGCCGAGTTTGTAGCGGCCGGGCGGGCAACCGGCGGGCATGACGGCGTCGGTAGTGAAGACGGAACGCTCGATGCCTTTGGCGCGAAGCGCGACTTTGAGGAAGGCGGGCGGCAGGTGGACACCGTCGACGATGAAGCTGGCCATCAGCCGGTCTTCCGCGAGTTGATCCCAGATGTAATTGGGATGGCGGGGGAGGGCGGCGTGGGCTCCGTTGCCGAGGTGGGTGGAAGTAGTGGCTCCGGCGCTGATAGCGTCGGATATCTGGGAGGTATTGGCTTTGGTGTGGCCGATGGCGGCGACTACGCCGGCACGGACGATGTGCTCGATGTAGTGGGGCGCCTGGGGCCATTCGGGGGAGACGGTGACCATTTTGACGTGGCCGCCGGAGAGGTCCATCCAACGGTCGAATTCAGCGGTATCGGGGGGGCGGACACATTCGACGGGATGAGCGCCGCGGGGACCGTCTTCGGGCGAGATATGGGGGCCTTCGATGTGGAAGCCTTCCATGGCTCGGCCTTCGAGGGGCAGGGCCGCCTTGACCTGGGCGAGATTGCGGATGGCTCCGGCCATGCCGTCGACGGAGCCGGTAATGACGGTGGGGAAGAATCGCGTGATGCCGGTGGAGAACAGAACGTGGATGGATCGTGCGATGTCTTCGATGGAGGCGTGAGGAGAGCAGTAGTCGACGCCGGCGAAGCCGTTGATTTGGATGTCGATCAGGCCGGGCGCGACATAGGTGTTGAGAGTATGTTTGCCGAGCAAAGGCTCAACGCCGGAGACGACTTCGGTGAAGCGGACCTCTACGGGTTGGTTCGTGACGGCGTCGATGCCGTAACAAAATTGGGTTTCCATGTTTTATCCACAACTTTCTCACCGCGAGATGCCTGTAACCTACTCAGAATACGAGCTAAGAAACCTGAGGAAAAGGGGCAGACGGGGTGATTGTTTTGCTTGGTGCGGAGCCGGATTGTCTGGTACAAAGAAAGGCGATCCGCTGCGGGCGTTGCGACGTGCCGGGAAATCTCGGGGGAGGTGACCGGAGGCGAGTGGCGCCCGCTCGATCTGATTCCTTCCAACGGTTGCACATTGAGACTGATCCCCTGGCGGTAGCGGCAGACCCGCCGATTCACGTCGGCGGCGCCGTTCCGGGGGATCCGAACACTGGCGGGTGTCGAGGTGGCATATGGCCACAGCGGCACCCGCCGATTTAGTTTAGGGGCACAAGGCGGCGCCGAGCGGACAAACACCGCTCCCTGGCGGTGACGGCTCGGTAACGGGGTTCGTGCGGGTTTCAAGATCCTACGCGGGTACGACGGCGGGCACCGTCGTGAGCCAGCCGTATCGATCTTCTTTCTCGCCGTTGACGAGGGCGAAGAATTCGGACTGGATCTTTTCTGTGATGGGTCCGCGATGGCCGGCGCCGATGGTGACGCGGTCGACACTGCGGATGGGTGTAACCTCGGCGGCGGTGCCGGTGAAGAAGATCTCGTCCGCTACATAGAGCGCTTCTCGCAGGAGGTTGGCTTCGATGACCTCGAATCCGAGGTCTCTTGCGATTTGGACGACGCTGTCGCGGGTGATGCCGGGCAGCACAGAGGCGGCGAGAGGGGGCGTGAAGATCTTGCCGTCGCGGATGACGAAGATGTTTTCGCCGGAGCCTTCGCTGATGTAACCGGACGTGTCGAGGGCGATGCCTTCGGCGTAACCGTTCACGTCGGCTTCCATGCGGATCAATTGCGAGCTGAGGTAGTTTCCGCCGGCTTTGGAGAGGGTCGGCATGGTGTTAGGGGCGTTGCGCTGCCAGGAGGAGACGCAAACGTCGACACCATCGGCCAAGGCTTCAGGCCCGAGGTACTTACCCCATTCCCAACAGGCGACGAAGACCTCGATGGGATTGTTGCGGGGCATCACGCCGATGTCGCCATATCCGCGGAGAACGATAGGGCGGATGTAGCAGGACTTCATCCTGTTGACGGCGACGACGTCGATCATCGCCTGGGAGAGTTCGTCGATGGAGAAACCGACGTCGCTGATCCGATAGATCTTCGCGGAGTCTACGAGACGCCGTACGTGCTCACGAAGTCGAAGGATGGCAGGTCCGGCGGGTGTTTCATAACACCGGATTCCTTCAAACACCGAGCTACCGTAGCTGACTACGTGGGATAGAACGTGGATGCTGGCGTCTTCCCAACGGATTAGCTTTCCGTTGTGCCAGATCTTCTCTGTAGGCGTCATTCCGCTATTATAACTGAGGGGAACTGCGCAACTTAGCGGCTTTGGGGCGCATCTCACTCGACGTACGGGAGGGGCGGTATCGATGAATTCGACAGCACAAAAGACGCGAAGAATGTTTAGCCGTACCAAGCGGATGATTGCGGTGGCCGTGGTTGCGGCGGCGGCGCTGGTTGCACAGCAGCAGACGAAGTTACGCGACTTGAAACCGGGGTTCAACCTGTTTAGTAAAGAACAGGACGTTCAGATGGGCCGCGAATACGCGCAGCAGATCGAGCAGCAGTTTACGGTGGTGAACGACGGCACGATCAACAACTTCATCCAGGGCATTGGGCGACGGCTGGCGTCGACACGCGAAGCGCAGGGATTTCAATACACGTTCAAAGTCGTGAATGAGAAGTCGATTAACGCGTTCGCGCTGCCGGGCGGCCCCACATTCACCCATACGGGGCTGATTACAGCGGCGGACAACGAAGCGCAGATCGCGGGTGTTCTGGCGCACGAGATCTCGCATGTGATCTTGCGGCATAGCACCAATCAGGCCTCGAAAGCCCAACTGCTCGCTTTGCCGGCGGCGCTGGCCGGCGGGATGCTCGGCCAAAAGGGCGGCATCACGGGGACGCTGGCGCAGCTTGGTATCGGGCTGGGCGCGAACTCGGTCCTGATGAAGTTCTCGCGGGGCGCGGAACGCGACGCCGATCTGATGGGCGCGCGGATCATGAACGAAGCCGGGTATAACCCGATCGAGATGGCGCGGTTTTTCGAGAAGTTAGAAGCAGAGACAGGGCGGCAAGGCAAGCTTTCAGAGTTTCTGTCGGACCATCCGAATCCGGGTAATCGCGTCAAAGCGGTGCAGGACGAGATACGGTTACTGCCACAACGGAGTTATACGGCCGATGCGGGCGACTTATCGGCGGTGAAAGCGGCGGTCCAGCGACTGCCGGCAGCACCGAAGAAGACGCCGCAACAGCAGATGCAGCAAGGCCGTGGCGGCGGGTCGTCAATGCCGCAAGGGTCGGGCAATCCGAGTGATTACACGGCGGCGCGGCCGTCGTCCCGGTTACGCGATTTCCAGGGCGGGGAAGTTACCTTTTCTTATCCCGACAACTGGGAGGTGTTTCCGAACGAGCAAACGCGCGAGATTACGATCGCGTCGAAGGCCGGGATGGTTGGCGGCGGGATTGGGTATGGAATGATCGCGAACATGGTTCAGACGAATGGCGGGAACCTCGATCGCGGCACACAGGACCTGGTGAATTCGTTCCGGCAACGCGATCCGAATCTACAAGTCGCGTCGCAAGGCCAGAGGTTTAGCGTTAATGGCTACAACGCGATAGCGACGCGGATGCAGGGGCAGTCGCCGTTTCAGGGGACGAATGAGGCGCTGGTGCTGGTGACGGTGGAGCGGCCCCAGGGGTTGTTCTTTATCCTGTTCATCGCGCCGGAACGCGATATGAACACCGCTCAACCTGTGTACGACCAGATTATCCGCTCGATCAGGTTCTCGCGCTGATGGGTGACGCCGGCGCGATTGAAGCGGTCCTGTTCGATTTCGACGGGGTGTTGGTGGACAGCGAACCGGTCCACTTTGAGTGCTGGAACGAGATTCTGCAGCCGTTCGGACTGGCGCTGACGTGGGACGAGTACGAGCACAACTGCATCGGCGTGTCGGACAAGGCGATGATCCGGGCGATCTGCCGGGTGGCGCGGCGGGCCGATCTGTTCGACGGGATCTGGGCGCAGTATCCACGGAAGAAGGAGATTTTCCGGGCGCGGATGCGGCAGTCGGTCCCGATGCCGGAGTCGGTTAAGGAGATGTTGCTGAGCGGGTTGGACGGGCTGGCGATGGCGGTGGTGAGTTCGAGCGGGCGGCTGGAGGTGGAAGGCGCGCTGGAACTGGCCGGGGTGCGGCAGGCGTTCCGGACTGTGGTCACCGGTGAGGACGTTCGGAACCTGAAACCGTCGCCGGAGCCGTATCAGACGGCAGCGGCGCGGCTGGGGATCGGGCGTGCGCTGGTGGTGGAGGATTCGGTGGCAGGGATCGCGAGTGGCGAGGCGGCAGGGTTCGAGGTACTGCAGGTGGATACGGCGGATCGGACAGCGGAGTTGGTGCGGAAGCGGTTAGGAGGGCTCAGGGGGAATTTCTGATAACGATCGTTATGTCAACTTCCGGAATCTTCTTCCGGAAGCGACTGCTTTGCAGTCGATTACAACGATCCAAAGGCGGATCGCAGCCACGAAGAAGAAGGTGGCGTCGTATGAAGTCGATCCTACATGAAAGGCTGGTGGATCGGGACCGGCAGCACAACGGCGGCTGATAAGCCCTACAAGAAAATCTCCACGGGAACACTGAACAGTGCCGCCAACTGCTTAGCTTGTGTCTTGCTGATACTGCGCTTGCCGTTGAGGATTTCCGAAACGCGGCTCTTGGGCAACACCGACCAGAGGTCGCTTGGTTTCATGCTCCTCTGTTCGATGAGATAAGCGAGCATCCTGTGCGGCTTCGTTTTTGGCAGCGGGTGAATGCGGTCTTCGTATTCCTCGACCAGCACGCCGAGCAGTTCCAGTAGCCGGCTTTCCTCTTCCGTCAACGCGTCTTCCGGCCTTTCGATCAGGTCTCGCGTTGCGTCAAGCAGCCGCTGGTATTCCGCTTCGGTCCGGATGACCACGGGCAACGCCTTGCCGAGCAGCGTTTGGTATTTGCGTTCGTCGAGCAGTGTGGCACTCATTGCTTCCACTTCTCCTTGTCGTACTCCAAGTGCGTGAGGATGTGTCGGATGTAGATGATCTGCGTGCGATAGGCGATGACCGTCACGAGCCGGTAATTATTGCCGCCGACGTTGAATACGGTAAAGCGCCCTACGGGATCGGCATGGCGAAAGTCCTGCCGCACTTCGACGAGATTCGCCCAATGTGCCTGCTTAGCCACGTGATACCAGTGCATCAGCGGATCCAGAGCTTCCTTGTGCTTCTTCGTAAACTCTGTAATCGCCAGCTTACTCAGTATCCTCACACCTCGAGGTTACCAAAATGGTAACATGTCGGCAAGGAAAATCTTCACCGATGCTAGCGATAGCGACTCTACCCGCGGCGCTGTACCCAGGTGCCCGCTGCTTGACAATCTATACGCGAATCGCGGTATAGAAGAATTGTGAGCGGCTTCCACGTCGAAATCGCCACCGCCGCAAAAGCTCGCGTCAGTTCCGCGCGGCAAGCCCACGACTCCGAACAACGGGGGTACGAGGAAGGGCTACTATGAGCATCGAACCATTCGACAACGATCCACTCGACAACTCGATTGATTTTTCAAAGGGCCAACGCGGCAAGTTCTATCGCCGCGACATGCGACTCCATATCCCGGTCTATCTAGAACCCGCAATCATGGATAAACTGACGGAGATCGCGAACCGCAAGGGCATCCAACTGGATGATCTGGTCAGCGATTTGTTACGGAGGGAACTTGCTACCGCGGAGACGTTGCGATGAAGCTTCTCAGAGTTGGGGTCCGCGAGTTGCAGAAGGCACTTCGGGACTCGATCGAGGAGTATCTGAAGTTCTGCCACGATCGTGGCGAAGATCCAGATAAGCCCTACTCCGGCAACTTCATCGTGCGCGTGGACCCAGAGTTGCATCGCGAACTCGCTATTCGAGCGGCAACCAAGGGTGTGAGCTTGAATGCCTTTGTTCGCGAACTGTTGGCCCAGGTTAGCGGGTGATTTGATGGCGTCGCGAATGGCTGGCCGTGCCGGAAACATTCCTGCGACGCGTGCCGTCTACACCTCTTGATCTCCTTTGAGCAGGCCCGACGATTGCCATATGCGATTCCGGTAGGTCTGGTTGTGCTTGCGCTGGTGCTGGCCGGTCTGATGCCAGGTTCCGTGCGGAGCCGGCTGTTGCACAGACTGCCGGAGGCGGCTGAAGAGTATTTCGTGGTGTCGCGGGTGCCGATGATGCGGGGGCCGACGCGGATCACGTTCCGGGACGTTGTGATTTTGGCGGAGCACGCGCGAACCGTTTCCTACGTCAGGAACTATCGCGGCAAGTGGGCGGTGGTGAGGCGGAAGGTGGGCTTTACCAAGGACCAGATCGATCTGGAGATCGAGCAACTGCTGGGCGGGCGCGTGGAGCTTTCGCCGTTGTCGGGCATGTGGCTGCTGCGGATGTCATTCGGCGAAGCGGTGTGGCTGAGCGTGCTGGTCGTTTACTTGTGGATCGGCGGCCGGCAAACATGGCGCGTGCGCGGCGAGCGGCGGTATTGGGCATATGGCGGTGTGGTGCTGGCGGCCTGGGCGCTGGTGGGTATTGTGGTGTGGCCGATCGTCGCGGAACTGGTCGCCAGTGTGCGCGCGGAATGGACGCTCAGCGCGGCACTTTATGTCACGGCCGCGACTTTCTACTTAGCCGCTTCGGCCGTGGCTGTCTACGTTTTCTGGCAGGACCTACGGCTGCGCTGCCGCCAGTGTCTGCACCGTCTGCGAATGCCGGTAGAAGACGGCGTGACGGGCAGCATGGTGGTTGACCCGAGCACCGAGGCCACGGTTTGCATCTATGGCCACGGGACCCGGATTGTCGGCCGTTGGCAGGATACCTGGACACCGGCGGGTTCGTATTGGGAAGAGTTGCTCAAGGCGTCGGCGCGGTAGTTACCTGACGGCGATCGTGACCGTTTGGGATGTGTTTACTCTTAGCGTCACCGCCGACTTATTTTGCAATTCCGGCAGCGGATCCGGCAGGTGCAGATTTATTTGATCGACACCTGAAATCTGAGCAGGCGCCGCACCGGCGAAATCAGGCGTTAGAGGCGTGTCGCCAGGTTCAAGCGATAGGGCAAACGGTGAGATAAGCGTGCGCAGTTCCAACGCCGTAATCTCCCCTGCCCTGCCGGCCGGATTCGTGGCGCCCCCACCCGTGCCGTAAAGGGTGATGACGGATCCGGCTTTGGCGGGGTTGGCCGCCGAGTTCGGCGTGCCATCCTGATTGAGGGCGATTGCTCGGCCTGAACCACTGCCATCGAATGTGAAAATCGAGAGGTCTGTGGATACACGATGTGCGGGCGCTTTCCACTCGCCTTGCAAGCCTTTGTACTCAACTGCCAATCGGAAGTAACCCGGAATCGAATACGGCAGCACGGCATTGATCTGCCAGTAGGACGAATACAGGATGGGGATAGGCTGCCCTTCGACCAGGACACGTGTCCCGGCCAATTCTGTGGGCAGTTTGCCGTCCTTCAATTGAAAGCTGACCGGTTGCTGAGGACCAAGGCCGCTGCCGAAAATAGTCACGAGGGATCCTGGCGCCACTTGGCCGCTGCCGCTCAAACGAGCGGCATTGACGACACATCCGGCGAATGGTTGGGAAGATGGTTCGCTCAAAAGTTCGAACTCAGGGTAAAACACCGGATTGCCGCTGGACGATAAGCGTTGAACCCCATTGTAAAAAGGTTGCGGTAGATACGTAGCGGTCAGCACGCCGCCGGCGCTGCTCAGTTTGAGGTATTGAGTACCATCGCAAGAATTGGCAATTAGGGCATTAGAGGTGGCGGGAACACCACCTTCGGTGGTTATGACGAAACAACTTTTGACCCCGTGGAGTCCAGGTGCAACAGTGCATTCCTGTTGATAGCACTCGTGCTGACCCAAGCTCCGCCTTGTTTGTCCGCTCCGACAAAGGTCGTGAAACTCCCAAGGTAAGTTGCGTATTGCAGCTTTGTTCCTGTCGCATCGAGCCGTGCCACTGTTCCATCGATATCTGAAGATGGCTGCCGCCGGTAGGCATTTGGAGATACGGGAAAACCGGCTGGGGAGGATCCTACGAAAATCAGGCTCCCATCAGTGCTTAGGTCTGTGTCGACAACTGTATCCGGAAGATATGTCGAGTAAATCGCCTTGGACAAATCCGAATCAAGGCGCACAACGTGACCTGAACATTTGGAAGCACAGGTCGGGCGTATCGAACCCGCCGTTGTAGGCAGGTTTCCTCCGATCCCGGAAGGCTGGAACGCTGCGATGTACAGCGAATCGCCCGGACCTAGATACGAGGGTCCAACCGAATCTTTGTCAGGACCGCCAAAGTAGGTTGCGGCCAGCAACGTGCCTGTCTGGGGATCGACTTTCGACGCGAAATAATCGCCCCCCAGTTCTGACGCGGAGGCACGCTGAGGGCCGACAGGACCCTTGTAGATCCGTTGAAACGCGTTGGCAGTCACAGGAAAATCGGGCGACTCAGTGTTGCCGACGATCCAAAGGGCGTCTTTGGAGGAGTGGGCGCGCACAAACTGATCAGTCAGCCGGCCTCCAATACAGCTGACCCCTTCCAGTTCGCCTGCGGCAGAGAACCTGGATACGATTAGGTCGGTACAGGCGATGACCTTCCATTCGAAGTTCACTCCGCACCCGCCAGCATAGCCTGTGCCGAGGCTGGCCTTGTCGTCAACTTGACCAGCAACGACGGTTGGGCCGCCGGGAAACGTTGTTGTTGATAAACGCGACGCGCCCCCCGATGCCCCTACACTCGCCGCGTTGAATTCGAGCACAAGGGGCAGTGTTGGGTCATACCCATCAACTTTGAAGGCAAAGCTTGTCAATCCAGTGGAAACGTACGCGGCGTTGATGTCGGCGCCGTTCTGTTTCGCCGTGGGGGCGTTTATGTAGCTACTTACCTGGAAGTGGCCAGGGCGAAATATAACTAGAAGCCCACCCGATTCTCCCGGAACGACGCTGCTAACGTTGTTTACGTCATATTGCGCGGAGTTCAGATCACAGCCGGGCCGGCAGGTGATACGGGAAATAACAGCATGGGGACGGATGACGTACTCGATATCGATTTTCGGCCAAACATCCAGCAGTTCGAACGATGCAAACCGGGGGACATCCCGAACCCACCTGGACATATCGCTGCCCGCGTAATAGTGGGCAACGCTACGTAGTGGGGCAGGAAGACGCACGGAGGGTGTCGGATTTGCCCCACGAAGGGAGAGGACGCCGCGCATCGGCGAAGCGACAACCGAGGTCGCTGTAATGCCGACGTTGCGCCCTGGATTGCGACTTAGGAAGAGTATCTCGGGGGAGGTTTGTCCTTTATTTTGTTCAAACGCCGGAGTGACCTCCGGCGCAGGAGGCACGGGTATTAACTTCGCGCCATTTAATAATCCGGCCACACCGAGAAAGAGAATGCACGCTGACCGGAGCAAGAACAGTCCCATGCATAAGCAAACTGCTTACCAGGCGTGGTAGTAGCCTTCGTGCCGCTCGACTTCGATTGGCAGTCCAAAGAGGTCCGAGAGACGATCGGCGGTGAGCATCTCCTCTTTCTTGCCGTCCGCGTACACGCGCCCCTGACGCATTAGGATGACGCGTTCGATTTCGGGGATGATGTCGGGCAAGTGGTGTGTGACCAGGATGATGCTGGTGCCGCCTTGCGCGATTTTGCGAAGAATCTCCCGAAGTTCGTGGGTGGAGCGCATGTCCAGACTGTTGGTGGGCTCGTCGAACAGCAGGGCTTTGGGGCGGTGGACCAAGGCCCGGGCAATCAGGACTCGGCGGCTTTCCCCGGAGGAGAGTTCTTCAGTGGGGCGGTCGGCGAGGTGGGTGATCTCTAGTTCCTCCATCACTTCCCTGGCCCGCTGTTCCATTTCAGGGGTGACGACGTGGTTGTCCCAGATGCCGACGGAGCCGTGGAAGCCGGAAAGGACGATTTCGAAGCTCGGATAGTCGCGGGTGCAGATCTGCAGCCAGTCGTAGGAAACGATGCCCATGATGTGGCGCAAATCGAATATATTCCAGACACGCTTTCCGTAGATTTCAAGGTAAGAATCAGGTATTTCCGGGTCCGGATACAATTCGCGGGTAATCGTTTTGATAAAAGTCGATTTGCCGCAGCCATTCGGACCGCAAATAGCCACATTCTGGCCGACGGGTATGGTGAGGTCGAGCTTGTCGATTACGGTGCGGCCCTTCCGGTAGACCGTCACGTTGTGGTAGTTAATCAGCGCAGGCTGGTTCATGGGAGAGGTGTTTCGCGATTCAGCGCTTTGACGCGGAAGAAGGGTTTGTCTTTCTCGGCAGGGTCCATAATGAATGTATCGCTGGTCTTGGCTGGATCGTAGCCGCGCCAGAGCCAGATCAACTCTTCGGCCATTTCGACGTTGCCGCCCATGCGGGCATGAGTTCCGTTTCCCCAGGATAGGTAGAAGTCGTATTCCTTCAGCTTCAGGGAGTTTGCAAGAGCCAGGTTGGTGGCGGGCCAACTGCCGTGGTCGTTTTCGAGATCTTCGGAGCCTTCCTGCAGCCAGGCCCGGATATTTCGCTTGGGTTCTTTGCGGACCTTATAGGGATAAACGTTGCCACCGTCGATCACGCCGGGCTTCCATTGGATGGAGGTAAAGCTACCGATGCGCGACAGGACCCGGGTGAACAGTTCGGGGTGCGTGTAGGCAGCGTTGAAGGCGCAGATGCCGCCGGACGAGTCGCCGCCGATCGCGCGGGAATAGCCGTCCTGACGGAGCTTGTATTTCTTACCGACTTCCGTGAGAATCTCGTCGCGAAGAAAGCGTACGTACGTGTCGTCCATCATGTCGTACTGCTCGCTGCGGATGCGGGTCGAGCCCACATATCCAGGTGAAATCAGGATATGAATGACGGGTGGTATTTTCTTGAGATGAGTTAGATTATCCCAAATGATTTGGGACCGGTACGGGAGTTCGCGCGGGACGAACACTTCCCCGTCCTGCCAGACCATCACCGGTGCCGGAGAATTGGCGTCGTACTGGGCCGGGACGTAGACCCAGTAGTCGCACTTCATGCCGGGATAGATGCGGCTTTCGTGGACGTGCTTGCCGTCGAGTTTGCCTGCAGGGACGTTGGGCATTGGATAAGCGTAGGGGCCCCAAGCGGGAACATCGGTCTGACCGCCGAAAGGCTTGCCGTCGATCAGGTACCGGTAGTTGTGAGTGCGCGAGGTTTTAAGGGTCGCAGTGGCGTACCAAATGTCCGAGCCTTTGACGCGAGTCATCCTGCGGGGGGCGTCGTCGTTGATCACGATTTGGGGCTTGGACTTGGTTTCAATGGCGAACAGGAAGTCCGGACCGAAGTCGAAGCGGGCACTTCCCTTCCCCAGCTTGTCGGCGGTGAGCAGGTTCCGGAGTTCATCGGCCTTGCCGGACTTGGCCCAGGCGGTGACGTCACGAAAGGTGGGGTCGGCGGCGTGGAGGCACACGGATAGCACCAGAAGGAACGCGGAGCGCATCAGGGAGAGGGTAGCATGGTCGCGCGGTGGGTTGGCAGGGGGCGGCACTGCGGTACAGTCGTAGACACGCATGGCAAAAGGGAGACCGCGGCTGGTTTTGGAAAACGTTGGGCCAATACTTCGACGACGAGTCGCGACGAACCGTAGATATCTCAACCCTGAATGTGGAGGACGCGGATAGACGTGTTCATGGTTGGGGGAAACTCACTGACTTCAGCACGCAAATCGGCGAAGTGGTCGCCAAACAGGCTTCGGAAGCGTCCGTGAAATGAGGTTCGAAGACGAGTTTATCTGCCGCGTGGGTTGCTGCTGAAATCGAAGAAGCTGGACCTCAATTCACTCTAGTTGGCTTAGCAGCCAGCGGCAGTTGATCACCTTTTCCACCAGGTCCAAAGGCAGATAGAAGTAGTGGCAGGACGGTTCGAAGCCAATGCGGGAGTCTTCAAGGGTCAGCGCGTAGAGCTCTCGGGCGAGTGCGATTTCCGAGTTGATCAGCGCTTCCATTTGGGATCGCAACTGCCGGCGCTGCGGGTCGGACTTGGCGGTCGTGAACGCGTCGCGGGCGATTACGAATTTGGCTTGGTTGGCGACGGACTGGAACTTGATCGCTGCGGCCCGCGCGTAGCGCAGGTCGGCCTGGACGTCGCCCTTGCGCACGGCAGGGGCGAGGTCGACGGCGGTGCGGAGTTCGGGCATGGCGCGATTCCAGGCGGTAGCGATCTTTTTGAATTGGGCGGCTAAGACGTCGCCGGGGTAGGGGCCGCGCCAGCGGTCGAGATCGTCGTAGGGGATGCCCCACATGGTGGCGCTGTAGCCGGTTTTCTGAAGGTAGAGCGGGTTGGCTGGTCCGGTTTGGACGGGAGAGGTATAAACGACGCTGACGTGGAAGGGGTACTCACGGTAGGCATTGCTCATTTGGGTCCACGCGGTGCGGACATGAGGGGCTCCGGCGGGGCCGTAGCGCTCGCGGGCGATGGCGTCGAGGGCGGCGGTGGGGCTGGGCGGAGAGGCACTCGTGAGGGCGCGGGCGAGTTCGAAGTTAGGCGAGGGGTGGCCGCCCATGGTCCAACCGATAAGCATGCCGTCGAGGCGCTTCGGCGCCAGGTTCCGCATATGTTCAGCGACCAGATCCATCACCGGCAGGTAGGGGATGCTCGCAATCTCGCAGGTGTTGTTGAACTGGACTTCGGCTGCGGTTTTCACGCCGGCGGCGCGGGCCGCGGTCCAATGGCGCTCGGCACGAGGACCGGGACCGACGGCCGAGATGGCATATTCGCCGACCGTGGTTTTGATTCCGCCGCGTTCGATTGGCATGGACCATTCGGAGACAGACATCAACCACACGGAGGGGGACAGGCGCGAGATGATTTCGCGGGCATCGCCGTGGCCTTTCCAGCCCCAGTCGGAGACAATGACGCGCGCATCGGGACGGGCGCGATGGACGCCGGCTTCGATGGTGGCGACCACCTCGGCGATGATGTCCGAGTCGGTCCGGTGTTTGCAGCGATCGCACTGGGTCCACTTGTTGTGCGAGGCGCAGTTGGTGAGGTTTTCAGAGGCGGTGATGGCGTAGACGCCGGCGAGGTTCGGGACCGCGGTGAAGATGTGGGAGAAAGCGTCGCTCATCCATTTGCGAACCTGCGCGTCGGACGTACACATTGCGGTGAGTTGTTCTTCGCGAACGCCGGCGAGGTCCGGGCGGGACTGAAAGAAAGCATGGGGCATCGCGCGCGGTTCATTCACGTAGAGATAAACGCCGATGCCATAGCGGGCGGCGCGCTCGACGAAGGAACGCAGGTTAGCGAGGCGGCGCGCGGAGTCCTGTCCGAACTCCGGAAAGAGGGTTCCACCCGGAGCGAGGTCGCGCAGCACGACGTGAAGCCACACGCCGTTGACGCCGACCGCAGATAGCCGCTGCAGCAGGCCATCGGGGTACGGGTTCTGCTCGGGGTTGGAAAGCGGGTCGCCGTACAGGGCCAGGTAGGAATAGACGAAGCGCAGTGGGGACGACTCCAGGGCTTCTGCCGGAGGCGGGTTCGGCTGCAGGGTACTGAGTTGACGGACGAAGTCGAAGCGAGGCTCGCCGCGATGGGTGAGGTCGGTGAACTCTTGCTTAACGATTTTTCGAATCTCGGCAGCGCGGCGGCGGGCCGGTTTGCTCGGGGGCGTGTACCGGAGTTGCTCGACTTGGGGTTTGAGCCGTCCGAGTTTCACCCACAGGAAATCGTCCTCATGAAGGAGGAAGGCGAGGCGCTCAGAGGTGATATCGAGGAGTTGCGTTAGCTGCTCATAAGGCAGCAGGTGCCAGTTGCGGCGGAGGAGCGTGCCATAACCGCGGACGCGCATGAGCGGGGACACCACGGGCACCGGGGGCAGGCCCATGGAGCGGGCGATAGCGGTGATATCGGCTGGGGCGGCCCCGACGACTTTAGCGAGTTGGGCAGGCGGGATAGCGTCCCAGTTCCGCCAGACGAACTCGTGAAGACGGTCGGGGAAATAGGGGGCTGCGAGGGCGGGTTTGGATTCGCCTTGCGGGAGGACTTGGGCTTGGAGGAGGGCGGCGAAAAGAAGGGCCGGAACGAGGATACAAGCGCGGCGAGCCATCGTTCTTTTATAGTTCATGCGCGGGGGAGGTCCCACGGACCATCCCCCGTCGAGGACACTACTGAGCAGCGCTTTTGGCGGCTTCCAGGGCGGTTTCGTAGTTGGGGAAGTCCGCTACTTCCTTAACGTATTCGGCGTGCACGACTTTGTTGTTTTTGTCGACGACGAAGATCGCGCGGCTGAGAATGCGAAGTTCCTTAATGAGGGTGCCGTAGGCTTCGCCGAAGCTGCCGGAGCGGTGGTCGGATACCATCTTCACCTTGTCGACGCCGAAGGCTCCGCACCAACGTTTTTGGGCGAAGGGGAGGTCCATTGAGAAGGTATAGATGTCGACGCCTTCCATTTTGGCGGCCTCTTCATTGAAGCGGCGTGTTTGGGCATCGCAGACTGGGGTATCGAGCGAGGGCACGACGCTGAAGATGCGAACGCTGTTTCCGGTGGAGCCGAGCGTAACGGGTTGCAGGCTGGTATCGACTGCTTCGAACGCAGGCGCCTGGTCGCCGGGGTGGAGTTCAGGTCCTACGAGAGTGAGAGGGTTACCGCGCAAAGTGGTCGCGCCTGATCTTTCCATGAGTATCTCCTTTTAACTTGAATAATAGTGCAACTACACGAGTAGGGGCGCCAGTTGGGCCGGGTCGGTGACCGGTAACTGGCACGCGAAATTCTCACAAACATACGCGGCGGCTTTGCCATCGATGGGGGTCATCGGCTGCGTATGGGGCAGCAGTTCGCCATCCGCTAGCAATAGAATACGATGTGCAACGAAGTGGCGGTGGACCTCGGCCAGCAGCGCATCGAGATCTTCGCTGCCGGGCTTGCCGGCGAGTACGATTTGCTTGGGTTTCGTTTGAGAGAACATCAGCGCCACGATCAATTGCGGGGTGGCGTGGGGAACGGTGCGGAGGCGTTGGGCGAAGGCTTTCAAGCAGCGCTCGGCGGATTCGCGGAAGCTGCCGGCGGCGGTCATTTCGGCCAGGCGAAGCAGCAGAGTGGCTGCGCCGGAGTTACCGGAAGGCTCGGCACCGTCGTAATCGTCTTTCATGCGCATGACGAGTGTTGGATCTTCGCCGGCAGTGCTGTAGAAGCCTCCGCCCTGCTTGTCCTCAAAGCGGTCGACCATTTCCGCCGCTAACCGGATGGCTTCGCTGAGATAGCGCTCCTCCAATGTGCACTCGTACAGGTCGACAAGTGATGAGGCGAAGAAGGCGTAGTCGTCGAGGAAGCCTGGAATCGCCGCATCGCCTTCGCGGAAACGGCGGAGGAGTGTGGGCTGCGACATCCGTTCGAGAATGAAATCGGCTGCGCCTTTGGCGGCGGTAAGGTAGCGGGGCTGATTCAATACCTGGCCGCCGAGGGCGAAGGCAGAGATCATCAAGCCGTTCCAACTGGTCAGGATCTTATCGTCAAGGTGCGGGCGGACACGCTTGTTACGGGCGCGCATCAGCTTGGCTGTGGCATCATCCAGAGCCTTGACGAGTTCGGCCTCATTGACGCTAAAGCGGCGGGCCGTTTCGGCAACGGTGCGAGCCTCAAACAGAATGTTGCGGCCCGTGAACTCGCCGTGAGGATCGTTTCGAACGTTGCCGTCGCGCTCGACACCGTAACGGAAGTTAAACCATTCGGCGGCCTGCGGACCGAGCACTTCTTCGATCTCGGCAGCGGTGAAGATGTAGAACGCGCCTTCTCCTTTCTCGGTGGGAACGCGGGAGTCGATTACGCTATCGGCATCTTCGGCGGAATAGAACGCGCCGCCTTCGTGCGTCATGTCGCGAAGCACGTATTCGAGAATGTCTTGGGCTACTTGAGCGAAGAACGGGTCGCCGGAGATCTGGAAGGCTTCCAGATAAGAGACGGCGAGCTGTCCCTGGTCGTAGAGCATCTTCTCAAAGTGCGGTACGAACCAGCGCTCGTCGACCGAGTAGCGATGAAAGCCGCCGCCTAGCTGGTCGTTCATGCCACCGCGGGCCATTTCGCGGAGCGTATGGAGCGCCATGTCGAGCGCTTCCCGGTTGCCGGATTTCTTGTAGTAGCGGAAGAGGAAATTGAAGGTGACGGGCCGGGGAAATTTCGGGGCCTGACCGAAGCCACCGAGCTTAGAGTCGTAGCTGCGGCGGAAGACGGCAAAGCAAGTATCGGCAATGGAGCCGTCCAGCCAACCGGCGCCTGGTTCCCACTCGGCCTGCTTCCGCAATTCGGCCACGATGTCGTGGCTCGACTGAATAATGCGCTGCCGGTCAGACAGCCAGGCGTTGGCAATATATTCGAGAATCGACTTGAAGCCGGGACGGCCGTAGCGGTTGTCGGGCGGGAAATAGGTGCCGCCGAAGAATGGTTTAAGGTCGGGCGTGAGCCAGACGGACATGGGCCAGCCGCCACTGCCGCTGGTGGCCTGGACGAATGCCATATAGATGCGATCGATGTCGGGGCGCTCTTCACGGTCGAGTTTGATCGGCACGAACGAACGGTTCAGGACGGCGGCCACTTCCTCACTTTCGAAGGATTCGCGTTCCATGACGTGACACCAGTGGCAGGTGGAGTAGCCGATCGAGAGGAATATGGGCTTATCTTCGGCGCGCGCCTTGGCAAAGGCCGCATCGCCCCAGGGGTACCAGTCGACGGGGTTGTGGGCGTGTTGGAGGAGATAGGGAGACTTCTCGTCGGCGAGGCGGTTGGTGTACATGAAGGTGAGGGGGCCTTAAAAGACCAGTGTAGCGGAGGGGCCGGCAATCAATACTAAACAATATGGGTTCCGGGTGTGGGGATCAGGGGAAAAACGGAGTCGCAAATTGGGTTCGTTCCGCACGGATTGCTGCAGAGCGGTCTGGTAGCCGGTTTTGGCGTACTGGCTGATGAGGAAGTTGATGGAGATATCGACGTTGGCAGCGTCGTCGTGTATTTCGGCGGCTACGGACGGGGGGAAGTGGGTGAGGATGTCGTCGGATGGTGGGGGAGTTCGTTTCGCAAAATGTTGAAAACAGGACGGAGACCTGAGTTTACAGACATCTGATTTTTGACGGACCGGGGTGTGCGTTTACTCCGGCAGTTGGAGTTCACACAGGGTGGTTTCGTTGGGCTTGACGGCGGCGAGTGTGGAGGCGGAGACCGGTTTCGAATTGACTATGGCCTTGATTACAAGCTTGTACTGGCCGGGCGGAAGATCGAGGACGGAGGCCGTTGACCTGGCCGCAGGGTCCGAATCGGTGGCGACGGTGGCGGACTTTGAGAGAACGATCACTTCGAAGCGCCCGCCGTCGGCTTTGGTTGCGTTGGAAACGTTGATTTGGATGCCTCCTGGTTTGGTGGCGGCGGCTTCGTCCTGTTTCTGCTTTTGAACCTGGGCCTTCAGGGCTTCGAGCTGCGCCTTGATGTCCTTTTCCATTTGGGCGATGTTGTTCTGGAACTCGGTCGCCCATTCCTGGGTTTCCTGGAGGACCATCGATTCGACGGAGAGCCGGAACTCCTTTGCGCGTTGGATGAGCGGAGTCAATTGTTCGACGGTAGGGTCTTTGGGGAGATGGGCGACGAGGGCGGTCCAATCCATGCGGAATTCCTCCAGCGCTTTGCGAATGGAGGTGGCTGTAATCACATATCGCGCCCAGCCGGTGGAGAAGCCAAAGGCACGGTCGATGCCGAGGAGGGCCGCGGCGAGGCCAACGAGGAACGAGGGCCAGAGATTGAAGGCGGGCGATTCGGTCAGCGCCTTACCGAAAATAATGCCGGCCACCGGAACAAGCCCCCCAGCGGCGGTCAGCATAATTGCGGCCAATTGGACCATTCTGGACAGGCGCGCCTTCCAGCGCTTGTTGGTCCAGTACCAGTTGGTGGATCGCTCGGCCTCGTTCGCAACGTAGTCGAAGACGGCTGTCAGGGACTTGCTCACGTCAGTGGGGTCCCATACGAGAGACTTACTATCCGACGCAGAAATGTCGGTTTCCGGGGCCGGGTTCCGCTTGCTCAAAAGGAACCATAGAAGCGCAACCACACCCAGGGCCGGAATCAGATACAACGGGTTTTCGAGCACAGGCTAGAGATATATCAAAGCGCACCGAAAAACAAGGGGCGCGATGTTACCGTGCGGAGGCGGGCCGGTTGGGGGAGACTTTGGCGTAGATACGGAACCGCTCGTGGGGAACGATTTCGATGACGTCGCCTATCGGCGTCCATTCGCCGGATTGGAGGAAGCGCTTCTTGATCTGGCCGACCTTCAGGTTGGCATAGTGGGGCAGATTCCGCTCTAACCAGGCGATGGTGGAGTCTTCGGGGAAAGTGAGATAGTCGAGATGCTTACGACTTTCGTTGAGAAGGTATTCGATTTTGGCGGTGTCGTCAACTCCCTTCACTTCCTGCTCCCAGACGATGGGAACGGCGGGGGAGAACTGGTTTTCGAGCGGAGTGAGCCAGAGGGTTCCTTGGGGGTCGCGCACACCGCCGTTCTTGAGAAGCCCTTCGTATTCATAGACGAGAACGTTGCGTAGGAGCGAGGCCTGGAGGGTCCCAATGTGGGTGGTCATGAAGCGGATCTCAGGTGCGGCGCCGGCATCGGCTTTGAGCAAGTCGATGGTTTTGCGCATGCCGGCCATGGGCGGCAGGTTAGCGGTATCTCTGGCGGGCACCCGCGCGGCGCTGTAGAGGCAGGTGGTAACGATGGCGCAGGCGGCGATCGCGCGGAGGAAGCTCCATGACTTGGGTCCCTGGACATTGACGGGCGCCAGTGCAAATAGAGTGAAGCCGAACACGGCGGGCATGCAGACAAACGGATTGGGTCCGGCGCCACGCAAAACGAGGAACAGGAGCGGGGCGAGGCCGAGATACAGCAGTTTCCAATCGATGAGGCGGAGAGACCTGCGCACGCCCGTATCGAGAATGCCCGTCAACAGCGCGAAAGCCAAAACTAAGGCTGGATAGAAACCAATGTGACGATAGGCGAGCCGGAAATGAATTACACTTTCGCGAAGCGGAAGTTTCGCATTCGCATCGGCATTCCAGACCACGTAATAGTAGTGCAGATACTCATAGGTATAGAGCAGATAAGCAAGCGAGATGAGCGCGGCGGGAATCAGCATGACGCCGACACCGGCCAGGATGCGCCAGCGGCGGGCCGAGAAGCAGAGCCGGGCGAAGATAATCGGGCCAAGCATAATGGGCAGGTAAATCGCGGCCGTAGCACGAGTGAGGCAGGTAAGTCCCGCACACACTCCGGCGGCCAGCCACCAGAGATAACTGTCACGCCAGTAAGTGAACAAGTAAAAGGTAACTGTGACGGAAGAGAGCAGGTAGAGGGAAAGGTCGAGACGGAAATCGGAGAGGCCGCCATTGTAATAAAAGATACCCTCGAAAGCGATAAAAGGGAGGGTGTAAACGACAGCCATCGCGGGATTGAGCCGGCGGCAGAAATGGAGATACGCAAACATGGCAAAAGCGAGAACGCTAAGCCAGATCATTTGCAGCCAAACTCCGAGGGCGCGCGTGACGGGAGTTTTGACGATGCCGAGTTTAGTGAGCAGTATTGTTTCAAACAGCGGTAGAGGCCCGGTGGAGTGAAGCGACGAGCGAAAGGCCGCGATGGCGCCTTGGGAGTTAGTGTCGCTTACGGCAAGGGCAAGAGCGTTGTTATAAGGGGCGGAATCGAAGAAAGGAGCGAACTTCTCGTAGAAGAGGGAGTTCTGGCGCTGGGCGAAGAAACCGAGGCAAAGAAGCAGAATGCTCAGAACGGCAGCCGGACCGATCCAGTCAGGTACCGGCGGAACGGCGCCGGTCGGAGGAGGAGGAGGATTGCTCAAAACCGATGGTCTCCCGAATGATGTAGTAAGGCCGCCGTTTCACCTCTTCGTAGACGCGGCCCACGTATTCGCCAATGATACCGATTGAGATGAGTTGGACACCACCGAAAAAGAAAATAGTGGTCAGGCCGAAAGGCCAGTCGAGGAAGGTCCGGCCGAGGATAAACCGGAAATAGAGTCCGGTGGCGGCGATAACGACGGAGCCCACGGATACGATAAATCCCATGAGGAATACAAATCGCAAGGGGACCGTGGAGAAGGCGATCAGACCGTCGAGGGCGAGTTTTACCAGGCCGTAGGTGCTAACTCTTGGATTGCCGTCATAACGTTGGCCGCGTTCGACTTCGATGCCAGTCTGGCGGAAGCCGGCAAAGGCGCGCAAGCCCGGAAAGTAGCGGTTGCGTTCGGGCATTGAGCGGAGTACGTCGAGTACTTTCCGGTCCAATAACGAGAAATTACCCGCGTCGAGCGGGATATTGACGCGGGCAGTGGAACGTTGCAGGCGATAGAAGGTACGGAAGAGCGCGCGCTTTAGAATGTTCTCTTTGCGTTTCACACGCACGGCGTAGACAATCTCGTAGCCTTCGCGCCATTTGGCGATCATGGCGGGAATCGCATCGGGATTGTCCTGGAGATCGCCGTCCATCACGATAACGGCCGCGCCGCTTGCCTGTTCGATGCCGGCGGTGAGAGCGGCCTGATGGCCGAAATTGCGCGAAAGGTCCACTACGCGGAGGAAAGGAAAGTCAGCCCGCGCTTTCAGCAAAACTTGCAGGCTCTGATCCCAACTACCGTCGTTTACGTAGATAACTTCCCATTGTCCCCCCACGAGATCAACAACCCGTTGGATCTGAGACAAGAGCTTAACAATCGTCGCCTGCTCGTTCAGAATGGGGACTACGACAGAAAAGTCAACCGGGGGTTTCACCTGTTAGGACGATGGTAGCATGCGAGAACGAAAGTGATAGGATCGGTGAAAGTAAGGAGACCAGTGCCATGAAACGCAGAGTCTTTGTAGGCGCCTCGCTTGCGACGAGCGCCGTGCGGCCGGTACCTGCCGCCGTCAAGGCCGGGGACATACCGATGCGGGTATTCGGCAAGACGGGACAGAAGTTGACGGTCATCGGCCAGGCGGGTGGGCGATTTCCGCTGATCAGTTTTCCCGAAGCGGTGGCGGTGACGCGGCGGGCCGTCGAACTCGGGATCAACTACTTCGACAATGCGCGTGTGTACTGGGACGGCAAGTCGGAAGAGGTGTACGGCGAAGCGCTTAAAGACGTGCGTAAGAAGGTGTTCATCACCACGAAAGCCGTGGGGCGAACAAAGAAAGATGCCGAGGAGCAACTGCACCAGTCCTTGCGCGCGCTAAGAACCGATTACGTGGACCTGTGGCAGATGCACTCGTTAGCCGAACCGGAGGATGTGGACAAGATTTTTGGTCCGGGCGGCGCCATTGAGGCGTTTGAGTCGGCGAAGAAGGCGGGCAAGTGCCGATTCTTTGGGTTTACCGGGCATAAGGATCCGCACGTACACGCGGCAATGCTCAAAAAATACCAGCATTACGACACGATTTTGATGCCGCTGCATGCGGCGGACCCGAGCTATCTGAGCTTCGAAAAGATCGTGCTGCCGGAAGCGGTGAAGCGCGGCATGGGCATCCAGGGAATGAAGAACTTTGCGAATGCCAAGCTGTTGTCGATGCTGAGCGCCCGCGAGTGCCTGAGTTACGTGCTGAGCCTGCCGATTCACTGCACCGCAATCGGCTGCACGACCATCGGGCAGTTGGAAGACGATGTGCGGATCGCCCAGCAGTTCAAACCTTTTAGCGAAACGCAGATGGCGGAATTGCGCGACCGTGCTTCGAAGATCAAAGGGCCGAACACGGAAGACTGGAAACGCAACATCGAAGTCCGTGCCGGACTCGATCCGCGCCCTGAGTATCTTGGAGGTTAATCATGTTACGGCGACATTTTCTGGCTGCGCTGCCTGTCTGTGGTTTACCGCTCTGGGCGAAAGATCAGATTCCGTTACGCAAGGTCAAAGTAGAACGCGCGTTCGACGCCCCATGCCAGCGTCCGAACGGCATGCAGGCAACTGCGGAAGGCCTGTGGATTCTGAATCAGGGATTCGACAACGCGCTCTACCTTGTCGACCATAACGGGAAATTGAAACAGAAGTTACCCACCGAATCTGTGGCGGGAAGCGGCGTGGGTTGGGACGGGACTAACTTGTGGGTGGCGTCTACTTATAGCGCCAAGATCCTGAAACTGGAGCGAAAAACGGGCAAGACGCTGGCGTCCTATGACACGCCCGGGGCGGGTGCGGTGAACTGGCCGAACCCGCGCAAGTCGCCTCTGGCGCCAAAAGAGACGGAACCAGTCAAGCCGGCAGCCGCTAAGGCAGAGGCAAAGAAGGGTCCGGCGCCGCGGCCGAAAACCGGAGCGCACGGCATCGAGTACAAAGACGGCAAGCTGTACATCGCCGTGCCGCCGTCGGCGACGATTTACCGGATCAACCCGAACGGTTTCAAAGTGGAAAGCCAATTCAAGACGGCGGGCGACCGTCCGCACGGGCTGGGGTGGGAAGGCGACTGGTTGTGGTGCGCCGATTCGAACGCCAATGCGTTCCATAAGTACGACCGCAACTCCGGCAAGGTCCACGAGATGATTCAGTTGTCGGACCGCGATCCGCTGCCGCACGGCATGACGATCTGGCAGGGCGTGATGTGGTATTGCGACGACGTCGGCGTGGTTTGCAAGATGAAACTGTGATTTGCGATAGCGAGATCCCGCGCGCGGCGGTCCCGTTGCTGCAGCACGCGCTCGATACTTACGCAAGCGAAACATATTTTGGCGGCGCGTGCTGCATACGGCGCATCACCGGACGCAGCTTACAACGTATCTGCGAATGCTGAACAAGTCAGTACCGTCTACTTACGGACCAACAGCCGACGTAACTTGGGCGGGTGCGGATCCGACGAACACTGTCGCGGCGGCGGAACGCGGCCGGAAGTGAGCTGAACGGACTTGCATGATCGGTAGACTGATCGCCGGCGCGGCGGCATCGAGGAGGTCGCCGTGGGAGGCAAGCCTCATGGAATTTTCTGCCAGAAGGCGGCGGAATCCGACTCTGTAGGTACTAACTTCCGCACGCCGGCGATGGTGCGACCCAGCACCTCCGCGAACTCGTCCAGTTCATCGAGATGTTTGGACTCGCGCTGCTCTTCGAGCACCTCGGCGACAGCAATACGGAGGTCCGCCTTGGACAACCCGATGCGGACGTTGTGCTCGATGCAGAACTCCATTTTGTTCGCGGTAGCGCGATCGACTACGTTCTGTACCAACGCACCGCTTGCCAGGTCTTTGAGCAGGAACACGCTGGGCGCGGCGTCCTGCTCCCATTGGATTTCGTACAAACGATGGTCGGGTGAGAACAACTGCAATGCCGCGTATGCACTTAGCTCGTCCAGGGACACGCCATCGTCCAGAAACACTCCTTGTAAGTGGATACGGAAGATGGTCCGGGCTGCGTCTTCATTGGGGCGAGTAACGCGAATGCGGCGGTCGATTCGGCCGGGGCGGGTAATGGCGAGGTCGAGCGAATCCGGGCGATTAGTCGCCAGGATTAGGAACGCGCCACTCTCGTCCATTCCGTCCATTTCGGCGAGCAGTGAAGGGACGAGAGTAAATGTGCCATCGCGGGCATCGTTGGGGCGGCGTTTAAACAACGCGTCAGCTTCATCGAAGAACAGCACCGCGGGGTAGCCCTTTTGCTCGCGAAAACGACGTGCTTCGTCGAACAGCGACTTCACGGCTTTCTCTGAGTTACCTAAATACTGGTCGAGCAGTTGGTGACCTTTCACGTACTTGAACCCGCCGTCATCCACCTTGCGGTGATACAACGCCGCCAGCAACCCGACCACAGCTTTGCCCAGCAAAGTCTTGCCGCATCCGGGCGGACCATAGAGCAGCACACCCCGTGACCGCCGCCGCTTAAACAGCAGGAACAGTTCCGGATAGAGGACCGGCCATTGAATGGCGCGGATAAGCTCGCGTTTGGCTTCTTCCTGTCCGCCGATGTTGCCCCACACATCGTCGAGCGCGCCTTGCAGTTCCGCGGATTCCGAGTCGAAGCCGAGCAATTCGAGGCGCGGATGATGGTCTGTTCGGCGCCAGCGGCGCCACATACGGCCGCCGTAGCGGATGCGTTCGCAGTCGGCCGATTCGTCTTCGCGCCGCAGTCCGAGTTGACTTCCCTGCCCTGCCGCCAATCCGTCCAGCGGACCCACGGGCGCACCCTGACGAAACAGCCAGAGGTCATCGGTATTGCCGGGAGCTTCGAGCGTATCGCCGGTGAACGAGCCGATGTCGACCTTATTAGGGTCGAGCATCTCAATCACTTCCCACTGGCAGCTATGCCAGTTGAAGTTCGAGGCTTTGTAGCCGTAAGCCGTGAGGCCGGGGCGCGAGTCTTCCACCTGCGCAGGAACGGGCATGAACGCCGTTGCACCCACACCGGTGCGGCCCCAGCGGGCGAGAAAGCATTGCGGATCGCCTTCGCGGGGCACCAGCGCAAACGCCGCCATCTGGTCTTCCGTCGACAACCCGGTCACGTGGAGGGCAAACGCCGGCTCGCGGCTCGCGCCGAATTCCTCGAAATGATCCCCGCACAGCTCAACCACCGCGCGGCCCGGCTGGATGGGGATCACGTTACCCGAACAAATCATGTTTCAACTGCTAAAGTAACACCGGCGCCGCGATATACTGGCTCGACACCGATATGCTTGATCGCCGCTCGTTTCTCGCCACTGCCGCCTCCGCTGCCACGCTGGCCGCGCAAACGCCTCGCGACTGGAGCGGAAAGAATCCGACACGCTATCCCGACCCCGATGTGATCTCGCTTGACAAGCGCTTTGACAAATACAAGATCGGCAACACGCCGATCCAGCGGCTGTACACGGGCTGCATGTGGGCCGAGGGTCCGGCCTGGAACGGCGTCGGCAGGTACCTGCTGTGGAGCGATATCCCCAATAACGTTCAGATGCGGTGGCTCGAAGAGAACGGAAACGTATCCACGTTCCGCAATCCTGCCGGCTATTCGAACGGCAACACGTTCGATTGGGAAGGCCGCCAGATCGCGTGCGAGCACGGCAACCGCCGCGTGGTCCGCTACGAGTACAACGGGACCATCACGGTGCTGGCCGACAAGTTCGAAGGCAAACGCCTCAATGCTCCGAACGATGCGATCGTCCACCCCGATGGCTCCGTCTGGTTCACCGATCCCGGCTACGGCGCGCTGATGAACTATGAAGGTTTCAAGGCAACGCTGGAAATAAAGGAAGCGGTGTACCGGATCGATCCTAAGACGAAGGCGATGACGAAGCTGACCGAGGAGATTTACAAACCCAACGGCCTGTGCTTCTCGCCGGATTACAAGAAGCTGTATGTCGCCGATACCGGCGCAACGCACTATCCCGACGCGCCCAAGGTGATCAAGGTGTGGGACATCGAAGGCGCCGGGCTGCGCAACGGCCGCCGGTTCTGTTCCATGGAACTGGCCGGCAAGGGCGCGGGCCTGGCCGACGGCATCCGCTGCGACAAGGACGGCAACATCTGGTCGAGCGCCGGATGGGTGGGCGCCGGCTACGACGGTGTCCACATCTTCGCTCCGGATGGTCAGCGTATCGGCCAGATCCTGCTGCCGGAGATCTGCTCGAACGTGTGCTTCGCCGGAACCAAGCGGAACCGGCTGTTCATGACGGGCAGCCAATCGCTTTACGCGGTGTACACGGAGGCCATCGGCGCGCACATTTCTTAAGACAACCGCCGTCGTGTGACCAAGGTCACTGCGGTGTTGCGTTAAGCGACGTACCCTTCAGAAGCGCACTCTTTTGAGCGCAACTCGGACAGGGAGGTCTCTTTCGTGAAACGTTTGTGGCTCGGTTTCGGGCTGGTATTCGTAGTCTCATTCGCCATCTTGGGCTGGATTGGAACGCGCATCTATCAGGAGATGCCGCCCATTCCTAATCGTATTGTCAGTACAGACGGCAAGGTGGTGGCCGACACCGGTGAAGTAACCCGGGGCCAAAACGTATGGCAGGCTATGGGCGGCATGCAAGTCGGCTCCATTTGGGGACACGGCAGTTACACCGCGCCTGACTGGACGGCAGACTGGCTTCATCGCGAAGCCATGTACATCGTGGACGAGTGGGCCGGCAAAGAGTTCGGCAAAACCTACGACCAGCTTCCGCTCGAGGATCAGTCGCGCCTTCAGGGCCGCTTGCAGACACTGCTCCGCACCAATACTTACAATGCGACATCGGGAACGCTCGAGATCGATCCGATCCGCGTCCGCGCGTTCGAATCGAACTTGAAGCACTTCACCGGCGTCTTCATGGGCGGCAACGACGCTTACTCGATTCCCGCGGGCAGTATCTCGACGCCCGAGCGGATGCGGCTGCTGGCTACTTTCATGTTCTGGACCTCATGGGCCGCCGCCGCCAACCGCCCCGGCGACACTGTGAGTTACACGCATAACTGGCCGCATGAGCCGCTGGCAGGTAATCGTCCCACCGGCGAGAGCGTGCTGTGGACCGGTGTCAGCATCATCATGCTGCTGGCGGGCATTTGCGCCATGGTGTGGTGGTACGCGGGACAGAAGGCGGAGGAATCGACGGGACCGCTGCCGAAATCGGACCCGCTGGGCGCCTGGTCGGCAACGCCTTCGCAGAGGGCGACATTGAAGTACTTCTTTGTTGTAGCCGCACTCATGCTGGTGCAGATTGTGATGGGCGTGATTACGGCGCACTACGGTGTGGAAGGCAACGGATTCTACGGGATCAAACTGGCCGAAATCCTTCCTTATAGCGTGACGCGGACGTGGCACGTGCAGGTGGGCATCTTCTGGATCGCGACGGCGTGGCTGGCCGCCGGCCTCTTCATCGGACCCCTTGTCAGCGGTCACGAACCCAAGTTCCAGCGTTTCGGCGTCAACGTCCTGTTCGGCGCGCTGCTGGTGATCGTGGCGGGTTCGCTGACAGGCGAATGGATGAGCGTGCAGAACAAGCTGTCGGAAGGCGCGGCGTTTCTGTGGGGCCATCAAGGCTATGAATATGTGGAACTCGGCCGCGTGTGGCAGATCCTGCTGTTCGCCGGCCTGCTGATCTGGTTCGGCCTGCTGATCCGGACGGTGTTGCCCGCCCTCAAGAAACCCGGCGAACACCGGCCGCTTTTGACGTTGTTTGTGCTATCGGGCGCGGCCATCGGCCTGTTCTATGGCGCGGGACTGATGTGGGGACAGCACACGCACCTGTCGATCGTCGAATACTGGCGCTGGTGGGTGGTTCACCTGTGGGTGGAAGGCTTCTTTGAAGTGTTCGCCACCACGGTGATCGCGTTCTTCTTCATGCGGCTGGGCCTTATCCGGCCCTTGTTTGCGGCTCGCGCGGCGCTGCTTTCGGCCACCATCTTCCTGGCGGGCGGAATTATCGGCACCTGCCACCATCTATATTGGAGCGGCACGCCGACCGTCGCTCTGGCGTGGGGTTCCGTGTTCAGCGCGCTCGAAGTGGTGCCGTTGACAATGATCGGCTTCTCAGCGATCGACGACCTGCGCCGCGGCAAGCTCACGTCCTGGGCTTCCCGCTACCGCTGGCCGGTGTACTTCTTTGTCGCCGTGGCCTTCTGGAATATGGTGGGCGCCGGGTTGTTCGGCTTCATGATCAATCCACCGATCGCGCTCTACTACATGCAGGGACTAAACACCACGCCCGTCCACGGTCACGCCGCGCTGTTCGGTGTCTACGGCATGCTCGGCATCGGCTTGACGCTGGTCTGCCTGCGCGCGATGAATCCGTTCGCCGAATGGAAAGAAGGCTGGCTGAAAGTGGCGTTCTGGGGAATGAACTCCGGCTTGTTTTTGATGTGCGTCGGCAGCCTTCTGCCGGTCGGGTTGCTACAAACCTGGGCTTCGGTTGAACGCGGCTATTGGTATGCACGCAGCACCGAATTCCTGGGTTCGCCGATGATGCAAACCATCCGCTGGCTCCGCGCTCCGGGCGATACCATCTTCGCTTTAGGTGCGCTGATCCTGGTGATATTCATCTTCGCCGGCAGGTCAGGCACTTCACGGACCGATACGGTGCCGTCGAACGTGGTGCCCGCGCCGGGAGTCGGCGACTAAGTAAGTTGCCGACTTACTAACTGCGAGAAAGGAAGAAGGGCCGGTTGCCCAACTGGGTAGCCGGCCCCGAAGTATTTGGGCACAGCTTCGACCTCGAGTATTTCGGTGCGCAACGCGTTATAGTTGCAACCAGAATGGCTTCTCACGATACAACCACCACCACGCACGCGCCCGTCCGCACCGAGCCTTTACCGCTCGAGTTTCCCGGCGTTCATCACATGGACGATCAGGAAATTGAAGCCGTCATCCGCGTTCTCCGGTCGCGGTCTCCGTTTCGCTATTACGGCGTCAACCTGCAGAAAGAAACCGAGCAGTTTGAAGCCGAGTTCGCGCGGGCGGTTGGGGTGAAGCACGCGCTGGCGGTCGGCAGCGGCTCCAGTGCCCTGTCGGTCGCGATGGCGGCGCTGGGCGTGGGTCCTGGGCAGGAAGTGATCGTGCCCGCTTATCTCTGGGTGAGCGTCGCGGCGGCAGTTGTCAACCAGGGGGCGATTCCGATCGTCGCGGATATTGACGATACCTTTTGCCTGGACCCGCGCGACGTGGAGCGCAAGATCACGCCACGCACCACGGGCATCGTGCTGGTGCATATGAGCGGCGCTCCGGGCGATGCTATGGCCATTGCGCAGATCGCCCGCCGGCATAAGTTGTTCCTGCTCGAGGATTGCGCCCAGTGCAATGGCGGCAGCATCAACGGCCGCAAGGCCGGCACGTTCGGCGACATGGGCATCTTCAGCTTCCAGATGAATAAGAACATGACTTCGGGCGAAGGCGGTGCCGTTGTTACGAATGACGATCACGTGTATCAGCGCGCGTTCGCCTGTCATGACTTGGGCTATGTCCGCGACGAGAATGGCCGCCTCATGTATCAGAACGCGGAGATGAACCTGTGGGGCAAGGGCTGCCGCTTGGATGAACTACGGGCGGCGATCCTGCGCGTGCAACTTGGCAAGCTCCCGATGATTACAGCCGCCATGCGGCGGAGTAAGTACCGCATTCGCCAAGCGTTGGAAAAGTATTCCGGGGTTCAACTGCGCCGGATCCTAGATTCCGCGGGCGACACCGGCTGCTTTCTCATCACCACTTACAAAGACGCCGCAACCGCCCGTGAGATCAACCGGCGTTTGCGTGAGGACGGGATTATCACGTGGCCCCAAGGCGTTTCGAACATCCTGATGACGCAGTGGGGCCTGCACCTTTACTACAACATCGCGAGCCTGGTGAAGCGGACCAGTGTCGACGGGCGCGGGTTCCCATGGAGCCTGGCAGAGAATTGCGACTCCCGCCCGAGCTACGAAAAGGGCGCCTGCCCCACGGCCGACAGCCTGTTTGGACGCAGCGTCCTGCTGCCAATCCCGTCGTGCCTGACGGAAGGCGACGAGCAGGACATCATCACGGCGTTCGACCGTGCACTGGCTGCCTGACGGCGCGCGATCAACCCGCAGGACTCGAGTAACCAACCGTCGCATACGTACAGAACCACATTCCTCAGCTGAATCCGGTACCCGGCAATCACCCGACCCGAGCCGCCACAATAGAAGAGATGCAGCAACCGGTGGATGCGGCGGTGGCGATCGTCCGCACCCGTGGACCCGAACCGTCGATCCTGCTCATGCGCCGGGCCGAACGCGCGGGCGATGCGTGGTCCGGCCACTGGTCCCTGCCCGGCGGACGATGCGAGGCCGGCGACAGCGACCTGCTCGACACCGCCATCCGCGAACTGAAGGAAGAATGCGGAATCCAACTGTCGCGCGATCAGATGGCGGAGGCCTTGCCGCCAACACTGGCTCGGCGGCGCACCGGGCGGTTCCTGCTGGTGGCTCCCTTCGTGTTCGAAATCGAAACCGAAATACCGGCGCAAGTCGACGGTAAGGAAGCGATCGGCACGGCATGGCTACCGCAAAGAATCGTGCAGGACCCCATGCAGCACCGCCTCATGAATGCCCCGGCCCGCCCACCAGAAGAACTGTTTCCCTCCATCGACCTGCCCGGCGTGCCGCTCTGGGGCTTCACCTACCGGTTGCTGGTCGACTGGTTGGGCGTAGCGCCGCGCCAAGGCGCCGCCCCGGGCTTCAAAGTCGCCCACCGCATCCTGGAGTTTCTGCAGCTACAGGGGCTGACCGTTCAAGGTCCGTGGTATTCCATGCTCCCACGCGCGGCGAACGAGTCGGGCCCCTTGCACATCGCGCGCGTGAACGGTCCAATTCCGGTGCTGGCCGTGATGGAACACCTCTCCGCGCCCGGCAAGTGCGCCGCGCATGTGAATCGGATCGAGGTGCGTCCCGAATTCATAAGAGTCCATGGCTTGGATTTCGAGGAGTATTTGATTGAAGCGGCGCTGCCGGAGTGCGTGTGAATGCCGATTTCGGAAGTGCCGGATGGCTTCTTCGCTAGGCATCGGTGAGCCGGTGCCGCATAGGCCCTGCAGGCGGTAAACGACGGAACTGGGCGAAGTGGGATAAGATATTGAGCTGAGCGATGGGGATAGATCGGGCGTTTGGGCCAAAAGAACCCCAGTTTGACTCTCATGCCCAGGAATTTCGCACCATCGAATTCGGATTTCATCCTATGAAACTTGTCAACTCTCTTGTTCTGCTCGCCGCCATTGCGGCTGCCCAAAACAGCGTCACCACCCCTGTCGACAACGAACAGGTAAAGGTCATCAACGTCACCGTGCCGCCTCACCAAAAGGGCAAGATGCACGACCATAAGATCAACCGCGTGATGATCTACCTGCAAGCGGGCAAGCAGGAGCTCGTTTTCCACGACGGCAAAAAGCAGCCGCTCGCCTGGAAAGCCGGCGATGTGAAGTGGAGCGCCGCGGCCGGCATGCACACTGCCGAGATCGTCAGCGACAAGCCTGTCACCATCATCGAAGTGGAACTCAAGAAGGGTGCACCCAGTAACGCGAAACCTGCCGGCGACCTCGACCCCGTCAAGCTCGACCCCAAGCACTACAAGGTCGAATTCGAAAACGCGCAGGTCCGCGTGCTACGCGTAAAGATCGGCGGCAAAGAGACCGTGCCCATGCACGTCCACTCGCGCGATCGCGTGGTCGCCTACCTTACCGACATGGATTTTCGGGTTACCGGGGCCGACGGCAAAGCCGTTCACGCCACCCACAAGGCCGGCGACGTCGCCTTCTCCGGCGAGGCCAAGCACAAGGAAGAGAACCTGAGCGACAAGCCGCTCGAACTGGTTGTCGTCGAACTCAAAGGCTGATCCCGTGAGCACCCGGCGCCAATTCCTCTCGGCGCTATCAGCCGCAGCCGTCGGCCCTCACGCCAAAGCGGCGCCGCCGCTGCCCAACATCGTCTACATCCTCGCCGACGACCTCGGCTGGGGCGACCTGCGCTGCTACAACGCCGACTCGCAGATCTCCACGCCCAATGCCGACCGCTTGGCGCAACAGGGCGTCCGCTTCACCGACATGCACTCGCCCTCGTCGGTCTGCACGCCCACACGCTACGGCATCCTCACCGGACGCTACTGCTGGCGTTCCCGCCTCAAACAGGGTGTGCTCCAAGGCTGGTCTTCAAACCTGATTGAACCCGGCCGGATGACCGTCGCCTCTATGCTCAAGCAGCGCGGCTATCATACTGGAGCCGTCGGCAAGTGGCACCTCGGGTTTCAGAACAGCGAACCGGTCGACTACAAACAGCCCCTGCGCCCCGGCCCACTCGATCATGGCTTCGACTACTTCTACGGCATCCCCTCATCACTCGATTTCGAGCCCTACCTCTACGTCGAAAACGACCGTACTGTCGAACAGCCCACCGCTAGAACCGAGGGCCGCAACGACCCGCGCGGCGTCTTCTGGCGCCCCGGCCACATCGCCCCCAGCTTCAAAATGGAAGAGGTCCTGCCCACGCTGACCAATAAGGCCATCGGCTATATCCAGTCGCGTGCGAAACAAAGCCAACCCTTCTTCCTCTATTTCCCCATGACTGGCCCTCATACACCCTGGGTGCCGCTAAAACAATATGAAGGCCGCAGTAAGGCGGGTATCTATGGCGACTTCGTAACCCAGTGCGACGACGTACTAGGCCGCATCATGAAGGCCCTTGACGACGCTCGCACAGCCTCAAACACCCTGCTGGTCTTCACCTCGGACAACGGAGCCCACTGGACCCCCGACGACAAAGCCAAGTTCCCCCACCGTGCCAACGCCAACTGGCGCGGCATGAAAGCTGATATCTACGACGCCGGCCACCGCATCCCGTTCCTGGCCCGCTTTCCCGGCCGCTTCCCGTCGAACAAGGTGTCTGCCCAACTAGGCTGCCTCACAGACCTCATGGCCACCGCCGCCGAAGTAACCGGCGCAAGGCTCCCAAACGATGCCGCTGAAGACAGCTTCTCGTGGCTGCACGCCGCCACAGGCGCCAAAGGCAAAGGCCGCGAAGTAGTTATCCACCACTCCGCGCAGGGCCTGTTCGGTGTCCGAAGAGGCGACTGGAAACTGGCCCTTGGCCGCGGCTCCGGCGGCTTCACCCAGCCCGTAAAGATAACTCCCCAACCCGGCGAGCCGGCGGGCGAGTTATATAACCTGAAACTCGATCCCGCGGAAACCCGCAACGTCTACGCCGATCACCCAACCGTAGTCGCCGAACTTACGGCACTGCTTGAAACGTATCAAAAGAGCGGGCGTAGCCGTCCAGCCCTGTAACAGAGGCGCGGTTAGGGCTGCCCTGTTTCGCCACCTGGTGCGCAACACTGTCGGCGATAATCGCGTCGAGATTCCGTACTGGCTGGAACCCAATCAGGTCGCGAGCCAGACCGATGTCCGGAACACGGCGGATCATATCCTCGAAACCGGGTTCGTAGGCCCGGTCGTACGGAAGAAACGCCAGCGGCGCGCCCGGGCAAACGGCCCCCCGTATCCGCTCCGCCAGTTCGATGATGCTCACCTCTTCGGTCGAGCCGATGTTTACTACCCTTCCCCAAGCCGCCGGCGTACGGCTGAGTTTCACAAGTGCCGGAACCACATCCAGCACATGGGCAAAGCAACGTGTTTGCTGACCGTCTCCGAAAATCGTAAGCGGACCGCCATTGAGCGCCTGGCTCACAAACGACGGCAGCACCATGCCGTAATCTTTGACCTGCCGCGGGCCGACCGTATTAAACAGCCGGACGATAACTCCAGGCAGCGAGTGAGTCCGGGAGTAAGCCATTAGAAGAAACTCGTCAATCGCCTTCGACATGGCATAGCTCCACCGGCTCTTGCTAGTGGGGCCGTATAGTACGTCGTCGTCTTCGCGAAATGGAACTCGCGTGCCCTTCCCGTATACTTCGCTCGTCGAGGTAAGGAGCACCGGCTTACGCAGTGGGGCGGCATAACGAAGGACGATTTCAGTCCCCTGCACATTCGTAACTATCGTATGCGCCGGGTCGGTAACAATCTTCTTCACCCCAACAGCCGCTGCCAGGTGGAAGATCTGATCGCACCGGCTAACGGCGGAGGCAAAGTTCCGATCCTGGGTGAAATCGGAAACCACATACGAGAACCGTGGGTGCCCAATACACCCCGCGAGATTCGCCAGGCTGCCGGTAGAGAGGTCATCCCATACCTCGACAGCTTCTCCCAAATGCAGAAGATGCTCGCAGAGATGGCTTCCAATAAAGCCGGCTCCTCCGGTGACCAGGTTCAGCATATCGCGCCTTCTCTATTCGGCATCAAACGCTACAACTCCTCGAATGCTTGTTTCGAAATGCCAACCCGACTCAACAATGCAAGCAGTAACCCGAACGCCACCACGACGGCTCCGATCGCGCAGGCAGCGATCAGCAAACTCACCGGCACCGAGTGAATGAACAATCCGGCGGCGCACCCGAAAGCGGTTAGTAACCAGATCATCCAGACGGTCTTTGTTTCACTCAACCCAAGATATATCATCCGGTGAGAGCTATGGTCACGTCCTCCCATCGATATCGGGCGGCCGGCCAGCTTGCGCAGAATCGACACCAAACACACGTCGAATATCGGATAAGTGAACGTCAATGCCGGATAGAAGAGTCCGGCAACGAAAGCCTTGGTATGAGCAATCGGCGTCGCGATGGTAAGCGCTGCCAGCGAGAAACCGGCTAGCATACTACCGCAATCGCCCATAAAGATCCGGGCGGGGCGGTAGTTCCAGCGCAGAAATCCCGCGTAAGCCGCGGCTATCAGCAAAACTAACTGCGCATCCATCCAGTCTCCTCGCGCGGCTAACAATGAAAATCGAAACAGCGCAATCGTGACGGTCACTCCAGCGCACAACCCATCCATGTTGTCGATAAGGTTGAAAGCGTTCGTGATAACTACAAGCCAAACAATGCTGAACGCATAATTAGCCGGCAACCAGGGAGTCGCATGGAACACAATACCCGAACAAACCACAGCGGCACTTATGCTGGTTTGCCCCAGGAGTTTAACCCAGGGTCGTAAACGGACGATGTCATCCACAAGACCCAAGGCCCATACCGCCACGGCGCCGGTCGCGATGCCCGCATGCTCGCCACGGAACCACGTAAGGTAAACCGCCGCGACCGCTAGTAAGATCGCAATGCCTCCGGCCGACGGCGTGGGCCTCTTGTGCCAGCGGTCCTGCCGTGGACCGGAGCTGACTTGCAGCAGGTTGCTGATCCGCACTTGCAGACCCGCCAAAAGCAGCGCGAGAGCCCCCGTCAGCGCAAATAGGATCAACTGCTGATACGCCATCGCCTTACCTCCACACCAACCGTTGCTGCTGGAATGTCGAGTGTTCTTCCAATAACTCGCGATAGATACGATCCATATCTGCTCCGAGACGATCTGGTTGAAAGCGGCTCGCCACGAACTCGCGAGCCGCAGCCCCCATTTCTGGAATAAGCGCCCGATGTTGCAGAAACCGCTGCAAAACATGTATGAACCCGTCAACCGTGGGTTCGACAAGTACCCCGTTCGCGTACCAGGTGGCGCCCTTCGAGGCTGAGTCTCCGGCCCCGTAAACCAGATCAACCACGCCCCCCGCCGGAGTAGAAACGAAAGGGCGCCCGGCGGCCATTCCTTGAATCAAAGCCACCGGCGTGCCTTCGTTTCGCGATGTCTGAACGAGCACATCGCAACGCATGAGAAATGAGGCAGGGTCGGTTTCCCAACCAGCCCATGTCACAAACCGCGGCCCCAAGCGGGAAACTGCTTCACTCACAAGATCGCGCTGTGGCCCGTCGCCGCCTATGATGAACCGGACGGGAAGGTCCATCTCCGCGGCTCGTTCGATAACCGAAAGCAATAGCGAAATCCTCTTTACATCAACCAGGCGGCCTAGCCATCCGGCCGTAAGTACCGTTTCGTCCTCTTTGGGAGCATGGAGATCGAGTTCGCGCGATAGGTCAATACCAAGGGGAACAACGCTGAACTGCGAGGCATTCCCCACTCCGAACTGCCCGTGAATCTCGTCGAATTGCTGATTGCAAATAACACAGATCCGATCCGTGACCTTGGCCAGCAATCGTTCGATTCCCCGGATTATGTAGTTGGTCACGGGTGAGAAATAGCCGCTTAAGCTGTTGCCATGGTAAGTATGAAGCACAACAGGAGTACCAGCGAGGAATGCCGCTACACGGCCAACCGTTCCAGCCTTAGCTGTCTCCGTATGCACAATCACCGGGCGTTCACGCCGAATAATCCGGTAAGCCGCGAGAATCGAAAGCAGATCTCGAACGGGTGAAATGGAGCGCGATAACTGGTCGAGCGTGATGACCGTCGTCGTCGTCGGAACCGGCGCAGGCAAATCACCTTCGTTCGGTTCACATACACCGGTAACGAGAACAGACTCGTAGCCGCGGCGCTCAAGCTGGTCTGAAAGCACAGCCACCTGAAGTGCCGGCCCGCCGAGGTTCATGCGCGTAATAAAGCGCATCACCTTTACACCGCCGGCGAGAGGCGGACGCCGAGGAGTTACATCAAGCATGAACACCTCGAACTGCTTCGACATCGCGCCCGGCCGTGTGTTGGTCCTCCAGCCACGCCTGAAACATTAGTACTGCCCACAGCGGAACGATCCAGTTTCTAGTCCCTTCGAGGTGCTCCGCCCAGATACGACGCACCTCCTGCGCGCGAAAGTAACCTCCACACCGTAATCGCCGTTCGCTCAACAGATCCTCAGCCCAGGGCCGAAGACTACCGCGTAGCCACGAATCCAGTGGAATCGCAAACCCCGACTTTGGGCGATCCACCAAATGCTTCGGAACGTACCGGAGTAACACTTGCCTCAAAATCCACTTAGACGCTCCGGGGCGGATCTTAAACTTAACAGGAAGCCGCCACGAAAACTCGACAATACGGTGGTCAAGGAACGGCGCGCGTGTTTCGAGACTGTTGGCCATGCCCGCTCGGTCGACCTTCGCGAGTATGTCGTCAGGCAGATACGTTTTGAGATCGTAGAGCATCATCTGCTCCTCACAGCTACCCAGGCCGCTTTCAAATACATTGTCAGGATGAGAGGGGAGCAAATCCCGATCGAGCAGTCGCGCAGGCTCAATCGGCGATGAAACAAGGCGTAGATACACGTCCGCGAACGATCGAGCAGACATAATATGGGCTAATTTATGCGCCTTATCGCCGGGGTGCCTGATTTTTGGCTTCAAGGGCAAGAGCGAGAAAACAGAATCCACCCAGGCCGGGGGCATTGATTTGACACTGGCAGCGAAAACGTCAGCCGCGACTCGCGGCATCCTGCTTAGAGTCCGCCAGATAGAATTCGCCCAATAGTACCGGTCATACCCGCCAAACAGCTCATCCGCGCCGTCGCCCGATAGCGCAACGGTGACCTGATGGTGAGCGAGTTTCGAAACAAAATAAGTTGGTATCTGTGACGAATCCGCGAACGGCTCCCCGTACATTCGCGGAATATCCGGAATAACGTCGATCGCGTCCTGCGCGGTTACCCTGAGTTCCGTATGATCGGTACCGAGGTGCCGCGCTATGGCCCGCGCGTAAGGCGCTTCGTCGTAAGCCTGGTCGGCATATCCGATTGTGAACGTGCGAACACGAGCCTGTTCATCGGCCATGAGCGCAACCACAGTGGCGGAATCGACACCACCCGAAAGAAATGCGCCGACAGGAACGTCCGCTACCGTCTGGAGCGAAACCGCATCCCGTAACAGTGAATCGAGTTGATCGGCGGCCTGTTGCGAGTCTTCTCGGATGGAGCTCGAGATACCATCCCGCGCGGCTTGGTCGCACGTCCAATATGCGACAGGCGCCGTAGTTTGGCCATCGGACTTGACCGTGATCGTCGTCCCGGCAGGAAGTTTATGAATGCGGCGGTATATAGTCTGCGGCGCCGGCACGTAATTGAAGCGCATGTAACTCGCCAACGCCTTTTCATCGACGCCTCCCAAATCAAAGCCGCCTTCGCGCAACGCACTAAGTTCAGAAGCTAAAACGAACGTGCCGTCGCACCAGCCATAGTGCAAAGGTTTTTCGCCCATTCGGTCGCGGGCGAGAGTAAGGGTTCTGTCTGCCTTGTTCCACAGAGCAAAAGCGAACATCCCGACAAACCGTGACAAAGCTCGCTCAATTCCCCAACAAGAGACCGCCGCTAACAGCACTTCGGTGTCGGACTCACCGCGAAACCGGCAACCGAGCGATGAGAGCTCGCGGCGTAGCGCGCGAAAGTTGTATATCTCTCCGTTATAAGTAACTACCCAGTTCCCACAAGCTGACTGCATCGGCTGCCGTGCGCGCTTTGAGAGGTCGACGATGGACAAACGGCTATGTCCCAATCCGATTCCGCTTCTAGCGTCCACCCACACGTCGAAATCGTCGGGACCCCGGTGACGAAGTGCCGCAACCATATCGGCCACCCTGCCGTGGATGGCGTCGCCAACAAACCCGGTAGTAGTAAGCAGGCCGGCTATTCCGCACACGTCGAGGCAAGCTCCCGATATAGGTTGGTATACGAACTCACGGCGTCCGCCAGGCTGAAGTTGTCGACGATGCGTTGCCGTGCTCGCCTGCCGAGGGCAGCGCGCTCGTAAGATGTGCGGTTTAGCATTCGTAGTAGTGCTGAGCCAAGTTCGACTGGAGAGTGCGTCGGCGTTACGTAACCAGTGTCGCCAACGATAAACTCTGAGTCGCCCGCGGCAGTTGTTACAGCCGGCAAACCACACGCCATTCCTTCCGCCAGTGCATTGGGAAAGCCTTCAACGGCAGAGGAAGATACAACCACATCCGATGCGGCAAAGATCCGTGGCATGTCGTCTCTGGGCCCCAGCAGATGGCAACGGTCGACGATTTCGGCATCGTCAAGCAGTCCCATCAAGATCCGATTCGTCGGGCTGACCCCTGTTCCGCATAAGATAAACCGAACGGATTGATGAGACTTGGCTACGCGGCTCGCAGCTGCGCAGAATGTGGCATGGTCCTTGGCAGGATGAAACCGGGCCGCAAGGGTGACCACTGGTGTATCCGGAGCCAACCCAAGTTCTTTTCGAACAGCGACGCGCGAATAAAGGTCCGGGCGAAACGTGCTTGTGTCGAGTCCGTTATGTATGAGTTGGAGCTTGGTACGGTCGTACCCGGCCTGCCGGTGAGCCTCAAGCGCTGCCATCGAACAGCAGACGATGCGCTCTGGTACGAGCGTTGAAATCGCCGCGCAAAGCTTCGATGTCCAGATCGTCGCTGCTTTATCGATCGCTCGGTCCAGCCGTCCACAGCGGATATTCCAAACCACCGGAACATTACGAAGGCCCAGCGCCGCCATACTGCCCAGCAGGTCCGCGTGGTACATCCATGTCTGGATAATATTGGGCTTGTGCCGCCGCAGCTGATTTCCAAGGCGCCACGCGCCAGTGAGTAACTCGTGACGCGCAAGGCGAAGGTTGATGAAGGAGATACCGAGATCTTCGAGCTTCGATGCCATTACGCCGCTGCCGCCGAGTGCGATTACAGAATGCCGAAGCCCGTTTTGCTCGCCGGCACTCACAAGCCGCGTCAGCATCATTTCGGCGCCACCCGTATCGAGTGTCGTGATAACGTGAACGACATTCAGCGCGTGCCAGGGCGGCCCCTGCGGTGCTGATAGGCGCCGGCGCCGCATCACGAGTGGCATTCGAGAACCTCCTGCCGCAAACCCGAATCGGCTACCGAACGAAGTATTCCTGCCAGCCGTGGTGTACAAGATTTCAGGCTGTAACGTTGGACAACTGTACGTCGCCCGCATGAGCCCATGCGCCGCGCTTCATCACCTTTATCAAGCAGATACGATAAAGCGCCAACCCATTCGTCGCGGGTATTCGCAAACAGGCCGGCATGCGAACCCTTGAGCACTTCAGTGTTCATTCCGACCGGAGAGGCGACCACCGGCAATCCGCACGCCATGTACGTCAGCAGCTTGTAAGCGCATTTCCCACGCGACCACGATGAGTTATCCAGAGGCATAATGCCTACATTGGCAGTGCGAACGGATTCGACCTCAGTAGCTTCAGACCACGGAACGAAATCCACCTGTGCCGGATCTATCGACGAAAGGCGAGGCCGAAGATCGCCAATCACCCGAAGCCGTCGTCGCCGATCGCCCCGAAGCACTATCTTCAGAGCGTCTTCGATACTCTGAAGATAACGATGTCCGCTGCTCATCCCAGCCCAGCAAATTACCCGGGCGTCGTCCGATTCCGTCCGCTTCGCCGGGGCAAGCCTGTCTGTGTCTACCGGAGTCGGAAGAACCTCTACTTCACAACCGTGTGAGGCGAAGTAATCTGCGATATACGAGTTACCGCAAATAACCATGCGGCACAGTCTGGCGATTGAAACTGCAAATTGAGACTTCCTTGTCAGCCAGATCGCGTCATCTACGTCGAGCACCCGCGGCGACTTCGTGAACCGCTCCACCGTCGCCAACGTCGACAGCATCTCTCGTTGCAGTAAGGTCACATGTGCGCTTCGGGCTGCCGCGATTGCAGTTAGTCTCTCACCAAGACACAAAGCCGCCCAGCACGGCCTCAACAGACGGCGTAATGGCGGGTAGGAGCCGAAACGAGCTGCCGATTCGTGCACGGCAATGCCTTCCTGCAGCAAGCCAGGTATGTATTGCCGGACCCGAAAACGGGCACTCGGCACCGTTTTTCCGCCCGTAAATGCTGCAATGGTCAGCATGGTTTCTTCATCCGCCATAAGGCGCCGAATGCGCTTGAACTGGCTGAGGCGTCATGGATGACGCCGACGCGATCTTCTGCGCAATCCTCAATGTCAGAAAGTATGCCCCAGCCTTCACCCATATATTCAGACCGATAAAGAAGCCCTCGTTAAAACCGCTTTTGCAAATCTCGTTGAATGCCAGCCCATATAGGATGAGGTAATAACCTTCCAGCTCCGCTGCTACACGATACAACCAGACCGTTCCATAACCCACAAAAGCCGTAAGAAACACAACGCCCAGCCATCCATAATCCGGGTAGTAGGCGAAATACATTGTGTAGACATTGGTTGCTCCGTACGGACCGACGGCCATGTAACCGACATGAGTAGATGGCGCAACAACGTCAAACCCCATGCGGCTGGCAGCCCACAGGAAGGGATAAGAGATGCTCCACGTTTGCGGTAAGGTGGCTGGACTGTGCAGGTACGCGTCAAAGGCTGCCAGCGGGCCGACGGTGTACAACAGGAAGGTGTTGCCCAACACAGTCAGGTCCTGAGTCGCCGCCCCTAACAGGCTATTCGATCCTGCCCGCAGTAGCGTAATCGGGGCGTACATCAGAAAAACACCGATAGCGCCTGCCACCATGTGTTTTAGAGAGAGGCCGCGGTGCTTCATCATCGAGACTCCCAGCGCCCCCAACAGCACCATTGCTACCCCGGACCGGCTGCCGGTGAGAAAGTTAAATGCACACGCAACAACCAACAGACCCACCGCCACTATTCGCGAACTAACGCGATCGCTGTAATGCACAACAGCAGTTAATGCCAGCAGTATCGATACGACGGTCACGTTGTCGAAGAAAAACTGCGCCCAAGATTTTTGTCCCTGCGTATCCGATAACGCGATGACTCCACTGCGAATGCCCCACCACAGGTTAGTAAATCGTGGATTTGCAATCGATAGGATGTGATTCCAGAAGATCGGTAAGATGAAAAGCAAGATAACCAGCGACGCCGCCAAAAGATAATCGACGGCCCGCGGAAGACTCACCGGTGCAATCGCAGGACGATGCTCGTCCCTACGCTCTTGAAGCAGTAGCCGCAACGCACCACCCGCACTAAATGCGAACGCTCCAACACAAAAGATGGAAACGGAATCCGCCGAAAGCTCGAAATACGAACCCGTGAATACGAGTGACACGCCGAGTAGCGCGGTCCAGATCAGCGTAAAGAGCGCTGGGGGATAGAGAACAGACTCACCCAACCTCAGATTCACTACCGTCATCAGCAGTAGAATGACGGCGCCGACCGCACTCACTGTCACGCTGCCACCCTCATAGACGCAATACGAGAATGGCTACCGTACCTGGCTAAATCGGCCCTGTAATACAACCAGCCCGGGACAGCCGCTGCTGTTGTAAAACCCTGGGCCGATGATTGCTCGATCGCACACTTAGTTGAAACGCCAGCATGGAGAGAATACCGGATGTAGTTCACCGCCCGGGCTGCTTTGGCCTCAACGGGAATGTCAAGCTCAAGCCATTCGCGGTAGTAAGTCCGTGCACCGCTCGGACTGCCCATCAGGACCGGTCGAATACAGACACTCAGGCTATCCCGCTGGGGAACATAGTTACGAAGCACGTCGTTCACATGACGAACCAAATACGATTTAGCGATGCGATTCCATACGACGCCCTCAGGACAGAATAGTTCGCCTGGAACTTCAGGGTAAGGCGTAGCGCGCAAGACTTCGGTTCTGTGGCAGCCCCACTTTTCGCCCTGAACTCTATAAACGGTTTCGGTCTCGTAGTGCCTGCAATCGAGCACGTCACGCGGAAACGCGGTTCCGACGATCGCTCCAGTACTTTCATCACGGCACAGACAGGTAACACCTGAGTACAGATGGCGACTCTGAAAAGGAATGGAGTGCCAGTGAAAGACCAGCCGCTCGAGAGCGTTGCCCGCAATCGTATCATCGGAATCGAGAACGGTGAATAGCTCTCCCTGCGCCTGGCTTACGGCAATATTGTGAGCGCGATGCTTACCGCCCCGCTTCTGCTTAATAAGGTGAATCGGGAATGGCGGACGCTTCTGCCACTGCTCGACGAGAGGCACGGTATCGTCAGTCGATCCGTCATCTACAACCACCCATTCAAAGTCCTGCAAGCTTTGCGCCTTCAGCGAGGCAAAGACGTTGCGGAGCAGGTGTGCTCGGTTGTAAGTCGGCGTGAATACCGTAAACCGCATCTTCTCTCTCAGGCGTAGGTGCCGGCGGCTTCGACCGGCCGGGAATCGGTTCTTACTATCCGCAACATGTGCGGCAGAAATCTCCAACTGCATAACAACAGCATTCCCATCAGCAAGGCAGCACACGAGAAGGCAACGGGGCGTCCAGCGATACCAAGTTGAGACGCCGCCACGCCGAGACAAGCTACTGTTGACAGGAGTTTCACCAGCACCGACTTCCCGTGCTGGGCAAAACCGGCTTTGCACAAGCTCAGCAGACACGCATCGATAACGCCGGCGCCCGCCACCGCCGCCAGCACCCATGCCCAACCGATCGCAAAAGCGCCCAGCGACGCCTTGAAGGCCTGGAAGGACAACACTAAGCCAACAACTGTAACGACGTTAAAGCAGATACTCAGGCGATACCGGCCAGACGCTTGAACGAACTCGTTACTAAGGACGGAATGTGCATTTATGCTGAGCCCTATTATTAAGAGGCAGAAGAGGCCGATCACAGTTGGGCTTTGTAAGCCGGCGAGCGGAAAAAGCACAGGCGCTAACAGTACGGAGATCGCCGCCACGCAGGCGTAAGCCACCGTGCTGAAACTGATGAGATCAGACGCCGCGGAGTCCGTCATTACTGTTCGCGAGCCCGCTCCTGAGCGGACCGAAGCATTCGGAAATGCAACCAGACTCAGCCCGTTCGAAAGAAAAGCGACCTTCGCCGCAAGGTCGGCGGCCGACCGGTATACACCCAACCCCGACAGACCGAAACTCGCGTTTACCAGTGCCGAGGCGATGCCCCCAATGGCGGCGTTCAGAACCGTAGCGATCGACAGTTGAGTTGATTGCCCAAGCATCGTTCGAAAGGCGTTCAGGTCCAATCGAGGCTTCCAGACAGTTACCGGTAACGGTCCAAAGAAGTGGGCCGCCAAGAAAACGTCCGCCATCCGTTTCGCAACCAACACAGCGGCAATCGCGACTGGCGTTCCGAAAGCGTAGGCAGCGCAGATGATGGCGAAGTTCTTTGCTACGCCCGCCACGAGACTGAAGCGCGCATACGCGTCAAACCGTTGTGCCGCTACGGCACTCGTTTGTAACAGCGAAACAGGTATGCCAACCGCGAATTCGACAAAGGCCAGAAACGTCAGCCATTTGAGTTGAATTACGTGTTCAGAAGGAACGGCGAAAATATAGTGGGATACCACTTCCGCCACGAAGGGCGAAAGCGCAAGCCAGGTAGCCGCAACGACGAGATATAGCGTAAATGCCGCGCGCAATGTCTCGACCGGTGACTCTCGACTGCTCGCCAGATGCCTCAGCAAATTCTTGCCGATACCCAAATCGCCCATCAGAATGCAGGCAGATAGAAACGTATAGATGGAAAACAGTCCATAGCCCGAGAATCCCAGCAGCCCCACTGCCGTCGGGATTGTTAGCGCACTTAGCAGCCCATTAGCACCGTTGGCGCCATAAACAAGCACAAGACTGCGAGATATGGACGGCATCGGCAATCAGGCTTTGTAATAATCTTTCGATTGATAATAGGCGTAATAGGCGGTCTCGCTCGTGCTGGCACTTACCTGGTTCAAAACCAGACCTAAAACATGAGCGCGCAGCCTTGTAAGAGCCGACAAAGTTGCCGCCAGCGCTTTCCTGCTGGTACGGCCGGCCAACGCGACAACCATCACTCCATCAACCGTTGTCGCCATCCGCAAGGGTTCCGGGAAGCCTTGCACCGGAGGCGAGTCCAGAACGACAAGGTCATAGTGGCCTTCTGCTTCTTCAATCAACGATGACAACTGAGGTCCAATAAGCTCGGGCGTCCGGACGGATGCGCTGCCGGCCAGAAGAACGTCTAAGTTATCCAGCCCCGGTCGTTTGACCAGCACATCTTTCCATGACACAGCACTCGCCAGGACATCCGCGAGCCCCGCGCCCGCTTCGATTCCGAGTACGCGCTGAACGCTGGGCCGGCGCAGGTCGCCGTCGATCAGCAGCGTACGATTACCGTTTCTCGCGTGAGCGATTGCAAAATGTGAGGCGACGGTCGACTTACCTTCGAACGGGGCGGCGCTGGTGATCATAACTGAGCGCAAGCGCCGGTCGAAGTCGGCGAGCATGACGGTATTCAGAAGGGTTTGAATAGATTCCTCATACTGCCGGAGGTTCTGCCTCACTGAGCCGCGCAGGCTGATCAAGTCTCTCCATTTATTGTCGGCCCCCGCGTTGAGCGCGGTGGCGGCGCTGTAGCTGCGAAGCGACCTGACAGTCGGCAGAGATCCAATTACTTCTGTGTGCAACTGCTTCGATACCAACTCGGGATCCCGCACGCTCAGGCTCGCCACATCGGAAACGATCGCAAGACTTATCGCTAACAGCGACGAAAGCAGAAACGCCAGTAACGCGTTTAAGCCGGTTCGCGGGAAGACAGGTTTCAGCGCGGGCCGGGCCGGATCGGCAATGCGGATCGAACTGCTTTGAAATCCCGCATTGATGCCCGCCTCACGAATCTTCTGAATCAGTTCCGCATAGAGTTTCTTGTCGGCCTCGGCTTCACGTTTCAACTCCTGGTATTCGAACGATCGCGCATTAAGGCGGTCGAACTCTGCCTTGGTCTGCGCGACAGCCTTTTCGAGAATCCCCTCACGGTTTACGGCGCCCTCGTACTCCAGGCGGACCCGGGAGGCGACATCCTGTCGCATCTGACCGATTTCACGCTCTAACTCAGCCACTTGCGCGGCGGCTCGTTTGTATTCCGGATGGTTTGCGGCGTAATGCAGCTTTGTCGCGGTAAACTTTTGTTGCGCGTCGTTTAGTTTCTCGATCAGCTTATTAAGTGATTCACTCTGGCCTGACACCTGGACCGCGTTAGGGGAACCCGATTTCGTAAGGTTGTACAAAGCTTCGCGGCGAACGCGATCTGCCTGCGCACTCGTATACTCGGAGTTGAGTTGAAGGACACGAGCTGAGATGATGCTGGTCTTTTCTTCCGGGTTGATAACGTTCAATTCGCGTTCGAACTTCGCCAAGGCTTCGCTCGATCGTTCCATCTTGGCCTTGAGTTCGTCCTGCTGGGTTTCCATGAACGACGACAGCCGCTCAGAAGAACGGAACCGGATTGAATAGGTATGGTCAAGGTACGATTTCGCAATACCGTTTGCAACCGCCGCCGCCAGCCACGGGTCGGGCGATTGATAGCTGATTTTCAGCAAATAGGTATTCGGCGGGCGCGTTACTTTGAGCCGCTTTAGAATCACCGGCGCATCGTGAAGCAGGACGGGATCGGCAACCGGGTCCGGAGCGTCGCGCTCAGCCTCGCGCAAGTGGTATTGCTCCGAAACGGGACGCAAAACCGAATCCGATTGAATAAGTGCGATCTGTGTTGCAAGAAACTGATCCGAATCGTTCATTGCATCGCGGCGCGATTCCTGGCCCACGATTCGGGTAGGCACGTCACGATCGACGTCCACCGTTGCGGTCGACTCATAGATTGGTGTTAGCCGTTTCGAGATAACAATCGTGGCGATAACACTCGCCGCCACAAAGGTTAGAATCTTCCACCGGTGACGTCGAACGGCCCAAACCGAACTCGTTAGCGGCAGATGCGTTAACGGCGGGGCCTCGCTTTCACGCGGAAGTCCCGCGGCGGAAGTTACGGCGGGGAGGTTCTGCGAATGCCGGCTTTGCATTTCGTGTTGTGCCATTTAACGGACAGCCGCTCCATATATCAACGCGGTGCTTGCACCACTTCCGAGACTGAGCCCTTTAATCGACATAAGATACGTCGGATCCACAGATCATCTGCTGGCCGCCGGCTCCGCAGAGTCGTCGGAGAAGATCGCGCCGCTCGCTACGAGTGTCGTGACCGTGGCCGCCGCGGCGACGCCGCCTATGATACTTACCTTGGCCGCGGTGCTAAGTCCTACCGAACCTGCCGTCTGCGCCGCGCCGGCCGTAACAACCGCTAACACGTTTGTCTGAGTGATCGTCGCGGTCGCTACTTGTGCGCCTAAAGAAGCCGTAATCGCGATTTGGAACTGCCCGGCTTGTTTGTTCGGTTGCAATCCCTTAGCTACCGCCCGTCCTTGTTGATCTGTAGTTACCGATAACGTGCGAGCGCCGTTGGCAAACGTTCCACTTGGCCCGGACTCAGGAAGGGCAAACAGCACCAATGCGCCGGCTACGGGCTTCCGGTTGCGATCGCGAACTTCCACAACGGGATCTCGTGCGGTTCCCCGGCGAATGTTATTCACGAAGTTATCGCCCTCGATAATCGCAATCGTTAGTTCGCCAGCAGGCTCAGGCGCCTGTGCCTGTGACGAAGGCATAGAAAGCGAAGCCAATCGTGTGGCCGGGCGCACCCCACATTCACCGGGCAGGGCGCGTACGTCACGAACGGTTACGCTTGGAATCGTGCGTTTGTTGCCAACGGGAATAGCGGTTCCGGTAACCCTTACCAATCGCCCCTGATTATTGGCTAGTTCCGTGCCGCTCAGTTGGAGCGTGACGTTTGTAACCTGGTCGGTGATGGTGAACTGATTCTGAGCGCTTTGCAGACATCCCGTTACAGTTACATCGTCCGATTGCCCTTTCGCGGGCGAGAAGCGTACGGCTTCATTCTTCGTTACATCACCGACAAGCAACCCAGTCGGATTCTTGACCTTGGCGCCCCCTGCCACCGCCATTACGACTATTCCGCTGTCGGGTTCGACCATTACACGGACAACGGAACCTCCACCCGACCCAGTTACCGTCAGCGCACGCGAAACAATCGGAAATCCCGAATCGTCCTGCAATTGAGCGATACCCCTCGATACGGACACTCCGCGCGATGAAACCTCCGCCGACGTCTGCGCAGCAAGCCAGATTTTAGCGCCGCGGTCCAGCTGAATCCATACGGGAGAAGCGTCCAGTTCGAGCCGTGATCCCTCAAACAGAGTCGCGTTGCCGCGCACGTTTGCTCCGTCGAGGATATAGCTGCCCTTGGTGTAAGTTAGACCGATTGGCTTCGCGTGCGTATCTGTCTCAGGAAGCGCCCTTACGGCAATAGAAAGCAGCAGTAACACACTTAGCGCATTGGTCACAGTCGTAAGTCCCAGAAACACACCTTCACGGCCCGGAGATGACTCCTGTGAGCCATTACAAACGAACGCACCCAGACAGCCCAGACTACAGGCGGCGATCAACCTCGTTATTCCTGGCCCATGCAGTTGTGATCCTCGGAAGGACTGACACGGGCCCGGTATTCAGTTGTCCATCAATTGTGTTACCAATCCCGCGCTATTGCAATAGGGTCTTTCGCGCAGTCGCCGTATCGAAACCAGCGCTACGTATGAAAACCCACAAGTCTTCCTCGGCGGATCTGAAGGACCACGTGCGAACGCTGCAATCAACTGAAACGCGCCTCAGTAGTCCTGTGCGCGCAAACCGCCCCGGCCAGCGCGTAAAAGACGCCGGCCAAGGCCGGCCGCTGGTGGAGCGGATAGTCGGCCAGGCAGTGTATCAGAACGACCAGTACCCCCAAACCCCAGATGGTCCGTAAGGCGGGACGGACCAGCATCCCCGCAAACAGCATCATCAGCGCAAGCGCTGGAACGCCCCCCTCCACCGACAGTTGCGCCCAATCGTTATGCGCCTGATTCATAAGTGATCCCGGATCGAAGCTTGCATAGCCGGGGTACGCGACGGCCCAAGTTCCCATCCCGAATCCCGCTATCGGTCGATCTCCGATCATTTCCAACGCGGACACGAGCACCTGGCCCCGCAGGAAAAGCGGGTCGGCCTCAACCAGGCGTTGCCACATACCGCTCAAGCCAACCACCAACGCTGCGACGGTAGCCAAGGCGGCAAATTTGCCGATCGGCGCCACGGCTGTCCGCAACGATGTTTTGCGCGCGAATATGACCATCGCGGGAACGGCCACTATCTCCACCGATACCAGCAGAAGGCCCGCCCTGGAAGCGGCCGCAACTACCGAGCTGAACATCACCGCTGCCATGATGCTATACGCCGTCCGGTTTCGAAAGCTAAAGAAAGACAGATAGAGCGCCACCGGAAGTGCGAGCTCGATGAATGCCACGTAGTGGTTGCGATAAACGAATGGTCCAAGGACGTAATCTGTATAACCGCTCGGGAACAGCCAGAAGATCTTACCGTCGGAAGTAAACAACTGCAATGTGGCCTGGACGCTCAGCAGGAAAGCGAAAATCGTGAATGCTCGCAAAGCCTGCATCAGTAGGAAGACGTCGTTTCCTAGTTGCAGTGCTAACACGAAAACCAGGTAACTCCCTGCCAGTTCCCACAGCGTATTCCATGTGGCCGATCGATAGACTGTTGAATGAACGGCGAGTTGGTAGACAGTCAATGCGAGCGTCAAGGCGAGCGGAACCACAGCCCAGCCCACTCGAAGCGGAAGACGGTTAACCATCACCATCATTGCCCAGAAGATCGCGGTTACATAGACGCCGAGAGCGTACGCGGCCGCAACCCAAGGATTCTTCGCCCAAAGTGTGACTATTCCGTAAACCAGAACCAACCCGCCAACCGCCAATACCCGTCTTAGAAGCCGCTGTTGCTGATTCATTGAAGTTTGGTGAGCCGCAAAGCGCGCGTAACAACACTCCCGGATATCTTCGGTGCACCCGGATCTCGCGAATAGCCAAACGACAGTCGCCCGATAGCAACCGTTTCGGGAGTCGTAAATTGAACTGACTCCCGAAGCCATGTCTCGCTCGGAGCCATGGTTGCCTCAGCGATCGCGACGGAAGAATCCTGGGCCCGCAAAATCCGCCAAGAGACGCCATCGTGGCCGGTCAGACCCGATGTCCGGTACTCAAACTGCAACTCGTAGTGTTGCCGTGGAACCAATGGAACGTACTGCCAGACGGCTTGGTGAGTGGACAATTGCGGCCGGCTGAAGAACACGGCAAGCAGTTTCACCCCGCGATCGACCGATACGCCCGGCGCCTCCTGTATGCGCCAGTCGAACCCGCGCCCGAGCGGTTTACGCGCAAACTCCGGATTTGTGATCAGGTTGCCCTCGCGCGGTCCGGAGTCGGACCTGGTTGTGCCGTTAAGGGCAGCCCAGGCGTTGAGTGCCGGCTCCACCATACCAGCTTCCAGGAACTTGTCCGCGGCAGTTAACAAAAAGCTCTGGTCTCGGGGCAGCAGGTTGCCTGCGTAGAGGCGCTTCAGCACCGTTTCAGCAGGTTTCAGCCGGTTTGTTGTCAGCAGGAACTGAGTGTACGCCCCGAGCACCTCAGGATTGTCGGGCATGGCTTGGCCAAGCAATTCGTTCGCATCATCTGCGGCGGCCCGCCAGCACAGTTGAAAGATGGCGTCGCAGGCCCCAGGACACAGCTTGAGCGCCTCACCAATCCATCGCCAAAACTCGGGCAGCGAATCACGGCGAAAGTAGAAATTCGCCAAAGTCCAGCGCGGCTGATACAGCTTGCTGACCGTCGCGGCGCGCAGCAGAAACTTCTCGGCTCGAGCGATGTCGCCTTGCCGTTCCGCGTTCAACCCGAGCTGGATCCAAACGGAGGCGTCCAGGGAGTTGATGGCGGCTGCCTGTAACAGGTCGCTCGTCGCGTCCAACCCGGCGATATGCTTTAGATCCGCACGCTTCATCCAGTACTGGGCATTGTCCGGGTCAAGCGCAATCGCCTCGGTGAGTGACTCGATCGTTGCAGCTTGTGCGAGCGACCGGGCACGCGTCAGCTTCGTAACGCCACAGGTGGCCGTAATGCTCAGCACCATTACGGCGACGCAAACCAGATTCCTCCCAAACGTGTGCGGAACGCCCAGTACCATTCAAGTGCCGATCAGGATACCAGAGCGCCCTGCCCATACGCACTTTTCGCGGCCCTGGCAGGGCGCGGCTAGCGCGACGGTGAACGGCGGTAGAAAACCACGCCAAACTGAACGACGCTTCCGAACGGTTCAGGAAGTGCGTCGGAGAACTTGAGGATGGTCACGCTCGCGCGGAAAGACATCCCGACTTGTGCGTGCGGCGACATGAGTTCGCGACGGACCGCAAGGCTCGCGCCACGCCCGTGATTCAATGTGCGCGGATCGCGGAAATGAATGAGGCTCTCTACCTTCCACCTCTCCGAACGGCACTGAAACGCCACAGAAGGATAGATGCTCGTCTTCTCGAATTGTGAGTTCGAAGTGTATCGGACCAACACGGCCGGGCCGGCCCCGAACGAGCCACGATTGAGGTACGCCGCGCCCTGCTCCCAAAACGACCAACCGTTGCCCACGTAGGTTTTCTGGGCCGGACTCCACCACGCCACGTTCGAAAAATGAGGTGTATTGATATCCGCCCCGATCGTCGGTGCAAGCGGCTGGAAACCCATCCATCGCTGGTACACCGAACCGGTGACGAATCCGAATTGCGCACTCGCCTGGGGAGCAACCAGCAGCGTTAAAGATCCCGCGACGATAAGCCTGATCAATTGGTTGAGGACAAGACGCACGTGTAACCCTCCGCGTGTTACCGCTGGCTCATGGAAGGAGCGGCCACACCGTTGGCGCGTCTGAGTTTCGGAAAGTCAGGCGGCTTTCCGACTGTCAGGACATCAGGCTGAAGTCCGCCGGCACGATGGAGCAAAGCGCCGGACGGATCTCATAAATACTGAAATCCGTGCGGCTGCTTAGATAATCGGTAGGGCGGGCGGATACTTTAGGGGGCGGAGAAAAGGTTTGTGTGCCAGTTGCACGAATTGGCTGGAATCGCCAGACGCGGCTATGAGCGTCTGCGGCGAAGCAAGGCGCCCAAGCCTAGCAGCCCGCATCCACTCAACAACCAGGTTCCGGGTTCCGGCGTATCCGTGGCTGTGATCGAACCGTAGTAAAGAACGCCAAACGGGCCGTTGAAATACTGATAGGCGTCCAGCCGAATCGTGTTGACTCCCGGCTGCAGATGCGCGGTCAGCGAGACGGTGGCGCCTCCGTCTGGCCGGCACGTAATCACGTCGACGGTGCAGTGGGGAGCGGCGACCGGCGCGGCGGCGGGCATCAGCAGAACTCCGTTCAGATAAACGTCCACGGTGTCGTCTGCCCACGCGGTCAACGAACCTGTCAGCGGAGCAGGCACGTCGATGAACTCGAAAAAGGAAGCGATCGCCGTCGGCGAGGCCGGAGGCCGCGTTCCCGTGTCACCCGTATCTTCGTAGGAAACCCACTGCGCGCCGTGCGTGGCCGGCTGCCAGGACGGGTCCGGAATGATCACCACGTTGGCCGCGGTCAGGGAGTTCCCCTCTCCGACCCCGTCGCCGCTCACGAAAGTGATCACGGATGCCTCAAGGCTCACCGCCGCTAACAAAGCGGCTACCATTGCCAAACGCAGTACGTGCGCCATGTTTATTCCTCCGAACTCGTTGTGTGCCTAACTTACTACGTACGTCGCTTAAGCGTAAAGAGAACAGCGGTCCGAAATGTATCGATTCGCACACGTCGGATCCTCTTCCAGTCCATAGATCGACACCTCAAATCGAGCGCTATCATTCGGTTGTGCGCGGGTTTGAAGTTTTGGAACATACGGCGGATGTCGGTCTGCGCGCTTGGGGCGACTCACTCGCCGACATGTTTGTCGAGGCAGCTCTCGGCCTGGAGGACCTCGCCTTGGATCGTTCCGGTATCGAGGAACGCGAGCAGTACCCGCTTGAAGCCACTGGCGAAGATCTTGAAGCTTTGCTGGTCAATTGGCTCAATGAAATTGTCTACTGTCTGGACGGGAAGAGGGTAGCGATATCCCGCATTGCGGTGGAAACCATGACTGAGAATCGAATTGTGGCGGTTGCCTGGGGCGAGCAGCGCGACAACCGGCGCCATGAACCAAAGCTGGTCATCAAGGCCGCCACCTTTCATCAACTTCGTATTGCGTCGAGCCAAGGCCAATGGAGCGCAGAGGTGTATCTGGACATATGAGCGCATTCAAGCTGGAGTCTCTCGATAAACTCAGGCACCGCATCGCCCGCAATCCGCAGCACGGCATGCATACCGACGTTATGGTGTATGCTTCGCCCGAGTTACTCGAGCAAATCGAGAAAGACGCTTCCTTGCAGCAGGCCGTCAACGTGGCAACCCTGCCGGGCATCGTCGGGCCAAGCCTGGCCATGCCGGATATTCACCAGGGCTACGGCTTTCCGATCGGCGGCGTGGCCGCGACGGACTACAACTACGGTGTCGTATCACCGGGCGGCGTCGGCTTCGACATCAATTGCGGTGTGCGATTGGCCGCCACCTCGCTCAATCGCGATGACGTGACGCCGCGCCTGAAAGATCTGGTGAATCAGGTGTTCCGCGATGTGCCGTGCGGCACGGGCGGCGAGGGTAGGGTGAAACTCAACCCCCGGCAACTTGACGGAGTGCTGCAGCACGGTGCACGCTGGATGGTCGACCAAGGCTACGGCGAAGAACGCGACCTCGAATTCTCTGAGGAAAGCGGCACGCTGCACGCCGCGGATCCGGGCCGGGTATCTGCCCGCGCAAAGGAGCGCGGACAGGCGCAGGTGGCCACCATCGGCAGCGGCAACCACTTTGTCGAGATCCAGTATGTTGAGTCGATCTTGGATGCGGAAGCCGCGCGGGCGATGAATCTGCACGAAGGGCAAGTCACCGTCATGGTCCACTGCGGGTCGCGCGGATTGGGTCACCAGGTGTGCTCCGATTACGTCGCGCAGATGGGTGTGGCGATGAGGAAATACGAAATGGCCGTGCCGGACCGCCAGTTAGCTTGTGTGCCGATCAACTCGCCGGAAGGGCAGAGTTATCTATCCGCCATGAATGCCGCGGCCAACTTCGCGTGGGCTAACCGCCAGGGCATACTGCATTTCCTTCGATCGGCATTTCAGACGATCTTCGGCAAGTCCACACGGCTCGGCTTGGTGTACGACGTGTGCCATAACATCGCCAAGCGTGAAACCCATTCGGTCGACGGCAGAGATCGCGACCTTCTCGTCCATCGCAAAGGGGCAACCCGCGCCTTTGCCGCCGGCCGCCGCGAGTTGCCGCTGTCCTATAAGCACGTGGGCCAGCCCGTGATTATTCCGGGCAGCATGGGAACGGCTTCGTGGTTGCTCGTCGGCGCCCAGGGCGCTATGGAAGAGACGTTCGGCAGCGTCTGTCACGGTGCGGGACGCAGGCTGAGCCGCGCTGCGGCCAAGAAAGGACGGGACGCACGTGAGGAACAGAAGAAGTTACACGACGCGGGCATCGTCGTTCGCAGTGAGTCGCGCGAAGGCATCCTGGAAGAGATACCCGACGCCTATAAAGATGTTGATGCAGTCATCGAAGTAGTCCACCAGGCCGGGCTCGCGCGAAAGGTTGCTAGGCTGCGGCCGATGGGAGTGATCAAAGGTTGAGTTAGGGCACTACATATATGAAACGGCCGGAACTCCGATCATTAACAGTAAAGTGAATAACGCCGTCCGCGATCGTCGCGGGCATCTCCGCTCCCCGGCTTCCCGGCTTTTCACCTTCCACGTACAGTTTCGCCGTCGACGCAACTCCTTTGATCGGAATAGACACCGCGCCCGGCCCGCGCACCCAGATCTGCGCCACGGCGCCTCCCGCTATCCGCCGTGCGCCCGCGATCGGAGCCCAGCCGATCTCCTCCACCTCTTTGCCGGAAAACGTTGTCTGCCGGCCATCGATGGCGATCGCCCGGCAACGATTGCCGGCAAAACCCTCCAGCGCTCCGTCGCTACCGATGCGAAAGGTCACTGCTCCCTGGCCGTCATACGTAACGCGGTGGGAACCCACATTGAAATCGCGTAGCCGGACGCTATCCGATGGAGGTGGATGAGCAGCCATCGCCTGCCTGTCCTTTTCGGCGTTCCGCGAAAAGCCGCCTGCCCACGACTCTTCCAGGTTGCGCAAGTGGGGCGCGACGGTAATGGCTCCATTCGTGAAGCGCGTTGCGAGATAGGTCCCCGTGCGCGAGATCCGCTCTGTGTTGGATGAGCCAGGGTACGCGCCCAGCGCGTCCAGGACTTCGAACCAGTTTCTGGTGTCGTAGCCAAGGCTTTGTGCCTGGTCGTCGCGCGGCCGGTAGCCGAGAAATGTGGCGGTCCCGCCGCCCCTGGATGCTCTGTGGGTGCCGACAGCCGTCTCCTTTACGGTAGCTGCCACCGTCACACCCATTCGGGGAGTTACCGGATAGATATGGTCCGGCAACAGATCGGTGAGGATGATCTGGGAAGTTACCGCAGCGAGCACACCGCTAAAGCGCACTTGCGCTCCAGTGGCGATTAGGCCTTCAGATTGATCCGGCGTATAATCCACTCCAAACAGTTCCTGCCAGATGGACAGAGCGGCACCGCCTTCAGCCGTTAGCACGGGCGGCGGTCCTGACCAGACAAGCCGTCCGCCCCGATTCACAAACTCGCGCATCAGACTTAGTAACCGCGACGATGGAAATGGCTCAAACGTCGCCGCCAATGTCGTGAATCGCCGGCCCGCCATTTCAATCGCCCCGTCCACTACTTTGCCGCGCTCCAGCAGCTTCGCCGCCGTTACGTAGTTCGCATACCCATACTGTGTCATCCAACTACCAAACCGCTCCTCCACCGCAACCAGGTCCATCGGGTACAGCATCAGAACACTTACATCCCGATGCTCCATGTCCTGCACTGCGCCATGAATGGCTGCATTGCCGGCGCCATAGAAAGCCGGTGGCCCATCTCCGTAAGCGATCACCAGGTTCATGCGCTGGTTGCTGATAACATCGGGCATTCCCCAATGTGCGCCGTAAGCGTTGGGAACCTCATTCAGGATGCCGATTGAAGCCGCCATAGCGAGGGCGTAATAATTACGATCGAGCCACCCTCCTTCGGTATGATCGCTCCCGTTTCCCGTCAGGAAGTCGCCCCATTTGAAATAGTCGTAACACGCTGTGGCTGCCTGCTGAACCGTGTTCGACCACACGAAGTTAGACGTGTACTCGTACTTGTAAGGATTTGGGTTACGCCGGCCAACTTCCCAATAATCGATCGTCGGGCTTTGCGCCCATGTAGCGTGATACCGGGCATCCAGCCTGTGTCCTACCTTCCGCTCGGCATACTGCTTGGCCGCGGTGAAAAGGTCAACCACGCCGTCCTGCAGCAAATGGTAGTACCGCGCTCGGAACAGTGCGGTGCGCCGAACATCTTCCGGAGAAGATCCGAATACGTGCATAATCCCGCGCTTCGCCGAAAGATCGGTCGCGGTATCTTCCTGGCCGTACGCAAAGTAGATCATGTACGGCGCCAAGTCCCTGTACTCCGGCCCGTATAACTCCGCGTAACGGTGCGACAGACCATCGCTTACGTATCGCAGTGCGAATTCGCCATGGTCGTGATGGCGAAAGTAAACCCAATCGCCTTGGATATGCATTTCATCGGAGTAGAGGCCCTGTAAGTTGACACCCGCCGCCAGGTAGCGATCGACGAGATTCTCCAGGAACCGTAATGCGTTCGGGCTGAAATAGTCCATCTCGGGCGTTCTGTATTCCTGTACGACAAGAACTTTGTCCAGTCCGCTTTGCGCCAGGCTCCCGGTTCCGTGGACGCGAATCCGCTGCGCCTGAAAGTCTCCGTTCTTCACCACCAATCCTTCATAGACTTCAACCGTCACCCCGGTCTTGATTTCCACAATCGACTTTGGATCAACTACTCGATAGGGAGTTCCCCCAAGCGCCCGCTCCGTGAAGGCGAACGCGCGAATCCTATCCGGTGCGATATCCACCGGACCTTTATTGTTCACCCAGCGCCGCTGCCGCCACAGTTCAACGCTGAACGCCCCCGTAACCGGATCGCGTACCCCTTCGCGGTAATGAAACCAACGGCCGGATTCGCCGGTCGCCTTGACATAGCTTGGCCCGGTCTCAAGCGGCGTCAACAAACTAAGTTCGAGACCGAGGTTGTAGCGGGCCGCGAACCGGCTGATCGCCGCGATCTTTTGTATGTATTCATCCGAGTCCGGCATCAGCCGCCGCGGCGTATCCTGGCCTGGCCGGTACTGCTTAAAAAACTGGTCGAAAGCAATCTTGATGCGCCGTTGCCCCGCCCGCTGCGCCCGTTCGCAGATCTGCTGCAAGCTGTCGTTCATCGGCGCATGGGTCAAAGCAAGATTGAGCACGCGGCTAGGGTCCGCTGCCATGATTTCCAGTTCTTCGTCCGTGGTGAGGATGATCGTCGGGTCGTCAATCCTATACGCCCACGCACCCGGAAAATTCAGCAGTTCGCCCTTGTACACCCGCTCCGGCGCCTGCCCAAACGCCGCCATGGCCAGCAGCATATACAGAGCGGCTGAACTCTTACGCCGAATCACAGCAATTAGCATCGTGCGCCAGAATACCAGATTTCAGCATCTGTAAGCCTTCTAGTCGCACTCTTCCACTTACCAGCCACCCTGACGCTGACCCCGAGCCACCCGCGTCCGCCTGCCCTGCGCTTCATCGGTGCCAACGCATTCTCAACTTCGCCCGTGGTCGTGAAGTAAAGTGAAAGCTCGCTGCACGATCACTTAGCTCGCATCGCGGCTTTCGCTTTCGATACCAAACTATCGGCCGATGTTCGGTAGTACCGGTAAGTCGCCTTCAGGAACCGCTCCACTTTGTACTTCTGCTTCGCCTTGGCAACGAAATCGTAATCCTGCCACCATACGGAACGATCCTCCGTAAACGAGCAGGAGTTCATTACGCGTTGACGCATGAAGATAGTTCCCTGAACAACGCACTCGGAAATGTGAATCAAACCCTCACCCGCTTCCATGTCTGGAACCAGCAGGTCGTCCGGATGGTTTGCGATCGGCTCAATGCCACCCCAAAGAAGATCCACCGCGGGATTTTGATTCAAGTATGCAACGTGGTCGGCCAAGTGAGTAGGCAGATACTCGTCGTCGCTGTCCAGAAACGCGAGATACCCGCCTCGTGCGTGTCGCAAGCCCCTGTTGAGCGCGGCGCCTTGTCCGCGATTCGGTTGCGACAGCACCACCACCTGTGAGTTTGACGAAATCTTCGCGAGAACCTCGGCCGTGTTATCAGTGCTGCCGTCGTCCACAATGATGTGTTCCCAGTTCGTGTAGGTCTGTTCGAGCACAGATGCGTGCGCACGTGCGAGTGTCTGGGCTGAATTATAAGTAGGCGTTACCACCGACACGAGCGCCGCCATGGGCTTTGATCGTACCACGCGGCCAAGTCTGGGAACGGTGCGTTGATAGTAACAGGAGGAACGTATTCAACCCATCCGGCGTTCGATTCAACTCAGACACAATCCAGCATCCCATCCGCACCATCCCATCCACCAAGGTCCATCCCCAACGGAGCCTCATCGAATCGCTAATCAAGAAAAGGGCCGCACAAGGCGGCCCGGTGTGCCCGAGTGCACAAACCTGGACGGCGGCTTGGTTCAGCCCGAAAAACCGTCGCTCGGAAATGATAGCGCGCCTTCGCGGACCGCTACATCGCCCACTGCCTTAAGTATCGCGTTTTGGGCCGCTTCGTTGTCCATCCCGCGAATATCCACATGCAAGATGTGGTGGCGCGGCACCCCGCTTTGCGCAATCACGTCCCCGAAATACACCGCCTGCGTCGCCGCATCGCAGCCGCCCACTACCAGGAACGTATCCCGATCCGCGATCTTCAGTAAGTCGCGTATGATCTCGTTTCCGCCGGGACCGCATAGTTGAGGATGCATGATCGCGTATTTCACGTCCAGATCCCCATCCAACTCGGCTGGAAGCGTATTCATGTCGATCAACTCCGGCTTCAGCTTCATGTTATGGCAACCGCACAACACAATCTTGATCTTCATGTTAGTACCTTTCCTACTCCACTACCGCTTCCGCGACTGTTAGAAGGTCCTCATGGGAGATTTGTTCGGCTTTGAGGCCGTACTCGTATCCCGTGTCGAACGCTTTCATGTTTAGCTCTCGTGCCGCCGCGGGAACCGATTCCGCAATGGCGCGCTTGTAAGCTTCGACCGGCATTATGTCGGTTTTGGATGCCAGAAATCCCAACATCACGATATTGGTGACGATGCGCTTACCCAGCTCTTCCGCCAACCTTGTTGCCGGAATGCCGTAAACCCGCGCCGAATCCGGCAGTTCTTCCAACCGGACCAGATCCTGTTCCACCAAAAGCAAACCATCTCCGGCTAACTCCGGTACAAACTTGGAAAGCGCTTCCTGCGACATCACCACCAGCACATTCAACTTGGTGGTGTACGGGTAAAGTACGGGCTCGTCCGATAGCACCAAAGCCGCGCTGGATGCCCCGCCACGAGCCTCCGGACCGTAGTTCTGCGTCAGTGTCGCGTAACCGCCCGCCTGGATCGAAGCGGCCTTACCTACAATGTTCGCCGCCAGGATCACGCCTTGTCCGCCGAATCCGGCAATGCGGATTTCCGTCAGTTTCGTATTCAGGCTCATACCAATACTCCGTCTTCGAACTTCGGCGCGCGATACTTCGGCCCGAGCTTCGACTCGTAATACTCGCGGAGAGTGCGTGCGTATTCCGGCCGGTCCCGATCCACGAACTTCCCGCAAATGATCTCGCCCACCTTGTCCATTGCCAGGTCATCCAGCGGAGCGTCCGGTTTGATCTTCGAGTGCTCTTTGTAAAACTTCACCGACTCGCAACCATCGCCCATCCCGTTGCGCCGCTGGTAAAGTGTCGGGCACTGCGAGATCACCTCCAGGAATCCGAACCCGCTCTTACGCAGCAGTTCGAGCATCGCGCGCTCCATCTGCTTCACGTGATAGGTGGTCCACCGTGCGACATACGAGGCACCCGCCGCATCCAGTAGTTTCGGAATGTTCAGGTCCGGCTCGAACGTCCCATACGGAGACGTCGAAGTGTTCGCTGTTTCCGGTGTCGTCGGAGCGCTCTGCCCGCCCGTCATCGCGTACACCAGGTTGTTGACGCAGATCACCTTGATGTCCAGATTGCGGCGCGCGGAGTGAATCAGGTGGTTTCCGCCGATCGCCGTCAAATCGCCGTCACCGGAATAAACGACAACCGTCAGTTCCGGATTGGCGAGCTTCAACCCGGTTGCGAACGGGATCGCGCGGCCGTGCGTCGTGTGGAACGAGTCGAAACTGACGTATCCCGCCACACGGCCCGAGCAACCGATACCACTGACCACAACCACTTTGTTCGGGTCCAGCCCGGAATCGATCACCGCGCGCGCAAACGCGTTTACGGTGGTGCCGATGCCGCAGCCAGGACACCAGATGTGCGGAACGCGTTCGCTCCGCAGGAATTGTTCAACAGGATTGGCTACTAGCGCGGTCATGCCCGTGCCCCCTCTTCGATCGCTTTCAGAATCTGTTCCGGCTTGTGAACGCCGCCGCCGGCGTGAGTCACGCCGATCACCTTCGCGTTTCCGCCGGCCAGACGTTCCACTTCCAGCGCAATTTGCCCCAGGTTTAGCTCGGGCACGATAATCGCACGGACTTTCCGCGCAAGTTCACGCACCTTGGTCTCCGGGAATGGCCACACTGTGATCAGCCGCAAACGGCCAACCTTCAGTCCCTTTTCTCTCGCCAGCAGCACGGCGCGTTGTGCGACTCGAGACGTGATTCCGTACGAAACCACCGCAATGTCCGCATCTTCCAGATCCGCCTCTTCCCATTCAGCGATCTCTTCCGCTGCCCGGGCGATCTTGTCATGCAACCGCCTGACCAGTTTCTCCTGCGAGTTCACCGTAAGATCCGGATAGCCGCGTTCGTTGTGCGTAAGTCCGGTGACGTGGATGCTCTGCCCTTCCCCCGCATGTTGCATGGGCGGTACCAGGTCCTCGTCCGGCTCGAACAGCTTGTGACTAGGGTTGCGACGCCGCGGAGTGACTTCGATTTCTTCAGCCGCCGGGATCACGACCTTCTCCGTCATGTGACCGACGCACTCGTCCATCATGAACATCACAGGATTGCGGTACTTCTCTGCAAGGTTGAATGCTTTTATCGTCAAATCGAAGCATTCCTGCGGAGAATTCGGACACAAGGCGATGATCGGATAGTCACCGTGCGAGCCCCACTTTGCCTGCATCATGTCGCCCTGGGCCGGCAGGGTCGGCAGACCGGTCGAAGGTCCCGCGCGCTGCACATCCACGAACACGCACGGCGTTTCTGTCATGGCCGCATAGCCGATGTGTTCCATCATTAGTGAAAAGCCGGGACCCGACGTCACGGTGAACGCCTTCGCCCCCGCCCATACCGCACCCTGCAGCGTAATCGACGCGGCGAGTTCGTCTTCCATTTGGATGAACGTTCCGCCCGTCTGCGGAGCCCGGGATGCGTATCTTTCCACAATTTCTGTGGAAGGCGTGATGGGGTACCCTGAGGCAAATCGCGCACCTGCCGCGATCGCACCCTCACAACAAGCGGCGTCCCCATTCATGAAATGGACGCCGGTTAATACTCCATGCGGTGCCGCTTTCATTGTTTTGGAGCCTCCTTGGGGGCCGCTGGAGCATTCTTAAACCCGTAGATCGCAAAGTCCGGGCAATACATCCCGCAGAGGTCGCAACCCGAACATTTTTCGGCATTTGCGACGTACGGAGGGTGATATCCTTTGGCGTTAAAAGCGTTAGATAAAGCCAGCACGTGCGTAGGGCAGAATTCTACACAGATGGAACAACCTTTACAACGTTCGACAGTGATATGGACGGCGCCTTTCGGCATGTCGCACCTCCCAGTGCGTGAACCGAAACTGCAATCGCGAGTCCACTTTTCTGCGATCATGAAAACAGAACCGCCATGAAGCGTTCCGGCGCCGCCGATCTGCCTCTCCACGGCGGCCACGTACCCCAGTGGCTGGCCTCGCGCATGACTGCGCTTGGCCCCGCCATCGTCGAGGCGGTGCTCGTCAACTACGGCCACAGCGCTCTGCTCTCCCGCCTAAGCGATCCGTTCTGGTTCCAGGCCCTTGGCAGCGTAATGGGAATGGATTGGCACTCCTCCGGCATCACGACATCGGTCGTCGGCGCACTCAAGCGCGGACTCAACCCGCGCGCCCACGAGCTTGGCCTCTACGTCTGCGGCGGCCGCGGCAAGCACTCGCGCCGTACACCCGATGAGTTGCGCGCCATCGCCGATCGCGAATCGCTCGACGGCGACTCCCTCGTCCGCGCCTCCCGCCTCACCGCAAAGGTCGACAACAACGCCATCGCCGACGGTTTCCAGATCTACCTCCACAGCTTCTTCGTCTCGTCCTCCGGCGAGTGGACCGTAGTCCAGCAGGGCATGAACACGTCCAGCGGACTCGCGCGCCGCTACCACTGGCACTCCGCCGATGTCCGCGACTTCACCGATGCCCCCCACACCGCCATCCACGGCCGGCCACAAGGCGCCATCATGAACCTCGTGGATCATCAGGCGCTGCCGGCTCAGAACGCCATCCTTTCCATAGCCGCCGAAAACCCGGACCGAACTCTCAAGGAGTTGCACCGCCTCGTCATGCCGGCGCATCACGAGGTCCGCGCCGCCGATGTCGACCTGAAACGCTTAGGCGCGATCCTCGCCGTGTCCTACGAACGTCAATTTCACGACTTCGCTTCCCTCCTCTTACAGGAGAATCTCGGTCCCCGGACCCTCCAGTCCCTCGCCCTGGTAGCAGAGGTCGTCCACGGCGCCCCTACCAGGTTTCGCGACCCCGCCCGGTTCGCCTTCGCCCACGGCGGCAAGGATGGCCATCCCTTCCCCGTCCCGTTGAAGATCTACGACCAGTCGATCGACGTGTTACGCACAGCACTCGATTCGGCGCGCATCGGCGACACCGAGAAACTCGACGGCTTCGCCCGCCTCGACAAATTCGTGCGCCAGGTCGAAAACCACATCGAAACAGAAGTAGACTTCCACCGCCTGATCGAACACGAACACCAAATCAGTCCATCCCTCGGCGGTCGCACAGTCTTCGACGGCCGCAAACCACGCGCGGCGCAACCTGCTCCGCGCCAGATGTCGCTGTTCCCTGATAGTCCTTGCACGTAACAGCGCCGCGACCGCGAGGGAGCGATGTTCCGGATGGTCCGTCCGAGTTTATTCCGGCCGCAGCCTGCGGCCGGGAGTTACGATCTTGATATGAGGACCCTGATCCTGCTCGCATTTGCGCTTCCCGCGCTGGCGCAGAATCCACCTCCAACCACCGATGAGGTCGAGAAGGCCTACGAGTCGAAGGTGTCCGAACATGGCTCTCAAATTCTATTTTGGGAGAAGCGCTTCGCAGTCTTCACCGTGCGGGATATACGTGGTTGGAACATCCGCTTCAAGCACCTGAAAACCGAATCGTCTCCCGGCGTGCTCAAGCTCCGATACCGGGCGCTTGCCGAGAGAGCGGGCGCTTGCCATGAGTACGGCGTCGTGCAGGTTCTTCCCACGGGTCCTCCACCGCGTTACGTCAAACGAGACGTTCAGGTCGATGACCTCGGTAGGGCATCGTGCAAGTAGTCGTGCAAACTACCCTGTCGATAGTGGCAGCACGAATCGTCAAATCGGCACTGTCTCTGATCCACCACACCCGTTCCGCGCTTGCGGTTATTCTCGTTTTCACCCTTGCCGCCGGTGCCACGGCCCAGCAGTCTCCGTCTGCGGAGAAGCTGCGACGGCAGCTCTCCAAAATCCCCCTTAACGCCGAGATCGAAATGCAGCTGCTGGACGGAAGCCGCGTTCGGGGCACCTTCCTGGGAATGGATCAGGACCGGGTGAAAGTGTCGACACGATCGGCCCCTGTTCCGATAGCAGAAATCAAGGCCGTCAAACGCATTCGGACCGAGGCGCCTGTCTGGAGCCCCGTATGGGGGTTCGCCCGAACCTGGAAGACGGCAGCTATCACCTTGGGCGTGGTTCTACTGGTCGGTATCTTCGTCGCCAAGAACACTCGATGAGTTAGCACCCTTTTCCCGATCATAGCGGGTACCGTTCGACGCGCCCCTCACAGCCACCTGCGTATGGTAGGTTCAGATGTATGAAGAAGACTTTGAATATCGACCCACAGCTTCTTCACGAGGCTAAACAGGCCTGTGGGGCCCCGTCGGAAACCGAAACGGTGCGCCGCGGCCTGGAAGCGCTCGTCCGCCACGCTGCATACCAGCGTTTAAGACTGCTCCGCGGTTCCGAAAAACGCGCCCCCGACGTTCCGCGCCGCCGCATACAAGAGGCAGCCAAGTACTAGTTCATCTCGCAATGGTTCTGGTCGATACCTCTGTCTGGATCCGGTTTCTCGCAAACCGAGCACCCTACTCCGCCGAGTTGGATTCACTACTCGACCACAACGAAGTCGCCGCCCACGATCTCGTCTACGGAGAACTGCTGATCGGAGACCTCGGCGGCCGTCACGCTTTGCTTAGTTCCTACGAACTTCTCTACCGAATACCCACCCTTCCGCACCCTGAGCTCGTCGGTTTCGTTCGCGACCACCGCCTGAATGGTCGCGGACTCGGCTGGGTGGACGCGCATCTCCTCGCATCCGCGCTCACATCAAACACTGCCTTTTGGACGGCCGACCGACGGCTGGCCATCGTCGCCGATAAACTCGGCATCGGATACGTCCCCATCGCAACATAGACCCGCTTGCCGGCTCTATGTTTTGCTCTACTCTTTCTATTGCCCTTCACGCCGGCTGCCGCATCGCGCCTTCCTCCGGCTCCACCTCTTTGCCATGCCGCTCCGCCCACTGCTGAGTAAACTCGGCGCCCAGCAGCACGATCATCGACGAATAGGCGCTCTCCAGCCAACCGCCCGCCGCCGCTGATTAGGTTTTCTGAGTTCCGAGGACAGCCCGAACATCCGCCAATGTGATCATCAGTGTCATCGGTTCATGCTGACTGCCTGTGAAACCCAGCGACTCGTAAAACCGCTTTGCATTCTCGGAAACTGCGTGGACAACAATGCCTCGAATACCGACTACCTCGGCTGCGCGCGCCACTCGCTCGGCAGCATCGCGAACTAGCGCCCGGCCAAGACCTTTTCCCTGCCACTCGCGGTCTACGGCTAGCCGCGCCAACACAACTACCGGTATCGGATCCGGCATGTTGCGCCGAAACCGTCCCGGAGCGTTCACCGCCGCCACAACACCGGAAGCGAGGGCGTAGTATGCGGCTACGCGCCTGGCTTCCGCGCATACGACATACGTGCGTGTTGCACCGCTGATCTGATTCGCGCCGGCGCGACGCCTAAGCCACTCATCGAGCGTGTCATCACCAGAGTTGAACGATCCCAACTCGTGGTTGCTTGCCAGTGGTTCCGGAGCCGATAACTGTGCTACTTCTCCCATGGAGAGTGAGTTTCGAGCGTCCGCCGCAGACTCGCATTGGGCTCAGGCGGCGCATCGAGACGCGCGAGAAACTCGTCGTACGCTTTCCGATCGATCGCGAAAACCGTCCGGTCCAGCAACGCTTCCTCAGCCGCCCGGCGAGCCGCATCCAGTACAAATTCGGTCCGGTTCTTACCAGCCAGAAACGCAGCCTGATCAATCAGTGCGCGCAATTCCGGCTTAATCCGGACATTCAAGGTCTCACGCCTGGCTTGCTCAGCCCGCATACTGTGATCGTAGCAGATGGTAATGACAATGTCATTACCCCTTTACGCCGGCTGCCGCATCGCGCCTTCCTCCGGCTCCACCTCTTTGCCATGCCGCTCCGCCCACTGCTGCGTAAACTCGGCGCCCAGCAGCACGATCATCGACGAATAGTAGATCCAAACCAGAATCAGGATCAGCGATCCCGCGGCCCCATACGCGCTGCCTACGTCGCTCGCGCCGATGTACCATGCGAGCAACCCCTTACCCGTCACGAACAGCGCCGCTGTCAGAAACGCCCCGAACAAGACCGTGCGCCACTCGATCTTCGCGTCCGGTAGGTACTTAAACATCGCCGCGAACAGCGCCGTGACGATCGCAAGCGCCACCACAAGGTTGATCGCCTCCAGAATCGGCGCCGACAGCGCGCCGCCCATGGCGCTCTCCAGCCACCCGCCCGCCGCCGCGATAAAGGCGCTGATCACCAGCGACACCAGCATCAGGAATCCCAACACCAGGATCAGCCCGAACGAAAGCAACCGCTTGCCGATGAACGCCTTGATGCCGCCCGCATTCGGGTCCGGCTTCACCTCCCATGTCCGGTTCAGTGCCACCTGCAACTGTCCGAATGCGGTGGTCGCGCCGAACAACAGCAGCACCACGCTCCCGATTACCTTCCACCACGCTCCCCCGGTCTGCCGGTTGGTTTCGGCCATCATCGTCTGGATCTGGTCGGCCGCCCCCTGCCCAATCATCGTCGACGCCTGCTCACGAATCGCGTTGCCCACCGCTTCCGCCCCGAACACCGCTCCCGCGATCGCCACGATAATGGCCAGCAACGGCGGCAACGAAAACACCGTGTAATAGGCCAAAGCCGCCGCCATCGCCGGACAGTCGTCATCGATAAATGCGTTTACTGTTTTCTTGATAAGTTCGAACATCCTCTTATCTCCGTCTCACTACGCTTTCTCTTCCGCCGACGCCCCCGCAACCGTCCGCTGCCGGATGATATAAATCAACGCGAGCGTCGCCGCCATCGCCGCCGGACCCAACACCAGTCCCGCCGCCCCAAACACCACCAGCCCGCCCACCACCGCGATAAACACCGGCAGCGTATGCTGGCGGATCTCCCGCCCCACCAAAATCGGGTAGAGCACGTTGTCAATCGTGCTCACCACACATCCGCCCCACGCGGTCAGGATCGCCGCGCGCCCCCATTCCCCGCTCATCGCGAAGAACAACGCCACCGGAGCCCATACTAAGAACGCGCCCAGCACCGGAATCACCGACAGCACAGCCATCACGAACCCCCACAGCGCCGGAGCGCTCACGCCCAAAAACCAGAACATCAGCCCGCCCAGCAGTCCTTGGATCGCCGCCACCACCAGCGTTCCGTAGATGGTCGCGTGCGTCATCGCGCGCACCTGCTCGAAGAACGTATCCGCCTCCCGCCGCGACAGCGGCAACGCCGTGCGTAGCGCGGCCATACCTTCCTCGCGGTCCCGAAAGAAATAGAACAGCGCGAACAGCGCAACCAGCATCTGCACGACGCCCCATGTCGCGCTTCCTATCCACCCGCGCGCCATGTTCCCCAACGCCGTCGCCACCCGCTTCACTTCCTGCGCCGGATCTATGTTCCGCGACAGCCACGCATACAACTGCGCCGCCGTCTCATTCGTCCCCACCACCCGCTCCAGTTGCTTGGAATCCGCCAACTGCTGCAGATACGCCAGCCCTTCCGACGCCTGGTCCACCGTCTGCCACCCCACAAACACCAGCGGAGCCACCAATAGCACCGCCACTCCCAATACCGTCAATCCAGCGCTCAGGTTCGCCCGCCCCGTCCGCCGCAAAACCCATTCGTAAGCCGGGTCCGCCACCACCGCGAACGCCAGCGCCCACGTCAGCCCGGAAAAGAACGGAGCCGCAATCACCACCATCACGACGACCCCGGCAGCCGCCATCGCCAGCAGAACGTATAGTCCCAGCCGCTCCCTTGTATAAGTAGACTTACCTGGCGCGGCGGCGGTCATCCCATCGGTTAGACACCCGCTCCCGTGCGCTGTTACTTACCGGAATCGCGAAACACTACCAGGGGGTCGCGTGTCCACCCAGCGTGACCACCGTAAACACAGATATGCGGCCCTGGATTGTTGGCTTGGCTATCGCCGTTGCCGCCGGAGCCGCCGTTATCCTACTCGGGCGCCGCGAACGTTTCGATCGCCGTTCCCCGGCGCCCGATGTAGTGGATGTCGCCTCAGACGACTCGTTCCCCGCCAGCGACCCGCCGTCCTGGACCGCCACCCACGCCTAAATACCCAAACGCGACGACGCGTAATCTAAACACCGCTTCACGTTCGCGTTTTCATACGACAGCGCTTCATCGGCGTTCTTGCCTTCGATCGTCGGCAAATCCGCTTGGCTGTGCTTCGCCACCAAACGCAGCGTCCGCGCCAGATACCGCCCATTCCGCCGTTCAAATGGTACCCAGTATTGATCGGTCAAACACGGCACCTTCAATGGATTACGTGTAATCATCTCAAGCGTCAGTTTCAGCTTGGGATGATGCCGCCTCAGCACCTCTACCATTCCCTTCAAATCCAGAAGCCCCTCCCCCATCGGCACTTCCGATAGCAGGAATCCATCCTCATATGGACGCACCCCCATATCCTTCAAATGCGTCGAGAATGCCCGTGGAGCCAGCGCCTCCACCACCTCCATCGGATCGTCCAGCAGCGAAATGTTGTTGCCCGTATCCACACATACCCCTAAGTATTCGCTGGGATACTGCTTGAGGATGGCCACGAACTCCTCCGCTGTCCAGTCCTTATGATTTTCCAGCGCCCACCGGACCTTCAGCCGCTCCGCGATCCGCACCCCGCGCTCAATCGCCGCCTTGCTCTCCGCGACGAAGTTGTTCCAGTCCTCGCGCGTCCGAAACGTCTCATACCGCCGCCCGCCCAAACAGGCTGACCGTACGCACAGCGCGCCCACCTCCTTGCCGGCCTTTAACGTCGCTTCAAACTGAGCCGGATCGCCCTTCGGCAACCCGCCCATCAGTTCGACATACATCCCGGCCGCTTCCGCTTTGTCCCGCACCCGCTTCACATACGCCGGCTCAAGCGATGACAGGCTCGCCTGGATTCCCCCTGCCCCCAACAGCCGGCAATGCTCCAGGAACTGCAGGGTATCCTTCGGCCGCCACGCCGTCATATAGCACGTGGTCGCAATCCCCATCCCCGTACGCGGCGCGGCCGACGCCAACGCCGTCCCAGCGGCAGCGGTCACAAATTGGCGGCGATTCATAGCAGGCTCCTTAGCACCTGGTCCCACGGTGCGCGATACGGCCGTTCCAGCATGGCGCCGGCTTCCTTGTCCCCTACAATCTCCTCTTTCGCCGCGTCCCACCGGATCTTCCGCCCCGTCCGCAGCGAGATGTTCGCCAGGTGGCAAGCCGTCGCCACCTCGTGCCCGCCCTCGACATCCGCAATCGGCCGCTGCCGCGACTTCACCGAGTCGACGAAGTTCCTGACATGCAAGTCGAACTGCTCGTCCGACGAACCCGGTTCCTTCATCGCCTGCGTCCACGGCTCCGGCTTGAACTCGGCCGCCTTCGGGCCACCCCCCGGGTGCCCTTTAAACCGCGGAATCGCGTTGTTGGGATCAGCCTTCATGTCCGGAAATACCTCAAACCCCGAGCGCCCAATCAGCAGGCTCCCCTTCGTTCCGAAAAACTCCAATCCTGACCCGTCCCGCCGCCCGATCGACACCTCGCGCGACGAGTAGATCGCCGTGAATTTCGGATAGTCGTACAGCGAGTCCTGCACATCCGGCGTTTCGCCTATGTCATGCAACGCGACCCGGCCGCCCGACGACGAAACCGCCGTCGGCCCTTTCACCCCCATGTACCACTGCATGATGTCGATATGGTGCGCCCCCAGATTCGTCATCTGGCCGCCCGAGTAGTCCCAGAACCACCGGAAATGATAAATCCCGCGCTGCTTGTTGTACGGCCGCTTCGGCGCCGGACCGAGCCACATGTCATAGTCGAAATCGTTCGGCGCCGTCGAGTCCGCCGGCGATCCGAACCCCGGCAGAATATTGCGCCAAGCCGTCATCCGGACACTCACGATCTGGCCTATATGCCCTGCCTGGATCAACTGCCGCGCGTGCTGATAGTGCTTGCCGCTGCGCTGCTGTGTGCCCACCTGGACCACACGGTTGTGCTTCCGCGCCACCTTCACCATCCAGCGCCCCTCGCGCACGAATAGCGTCATGGGCTTTTCGACGTAAACGTCTTTGCCCGCGGCACAGGCCATCATCGTCATCAGCGCATGCCAGTGGTCCGGTGTCGACACCACCACGGCTTCGACATCCTTGTCCTCCAGCATCTTACGGAAATCGCGGTACGGCTTCGTTCGGTTCCCCCCGCAAGCCGCAACGCCCTGCTCCAGGCGTGGCTGATACGTTTCAGACAACGCAACCATATCGACATCCTTCTGGTTGCGGAAATCGAAGACATGCTGCGCGCCGATCAACCCGTAGCCGATAAAGCCAACCCCAACGCGATCGTTCGCGCCGAGGACACGTGAGTACGAGGAAGCGGCCGCTGCCGTAAGGAAGGTCCGACGAGTGTGGCGCATCGTTCTGGGCATCTTAGCAATTCGCTTATCTCTTCGCCCAACTCCGCGCCGATCGCCACATACGGATGTACATCTCCGTACGAACCGAAAGTAGTCGATAAGAAACGCGCCAAATCTCAGAGTAACCATGTGTTACGCGCAGTAGAATGAATGAAAGCGTCACTCGTTTTAAACCAGTTCTTCGAAAGAATGCCAGCTACCCGCGACATCGTTTCCAAATCCTCCAGGCTCCGGTCGTGGGCGCCGCTACTGCTGGTCTGTGCCGCTATTGCAACCAGTTATTCCCAGTGGGCAATCAACGGATTTGGCGCCTTTCTTGTTGAGGACTCGGGCCTCTTTCTTCATACCGGCCAGCGCATGCTGGCGGGCGACCGGCTGTATGTGGATATCTGGGACAATAAACCCCCGATTGTCTATTATGCGAATGCCCTGGGCCTGTGGCTTACCCGTGGTTCGCCCGCCGGTCCGCTCCTTATTTGCCTCGTAATGGTATGGATCACGGTGGCTGTCCTCTGGAAGTCTTTGCGCGAGCAGAGTGCATGGAGCCTTACCGCAGTCCCTCTCATGTTGTTTCACCTCGCCACTCTGCGGTTGTACCTGCATCCAAACTTCACCGAGACATTTGCCATGCCGCTCCAAGCCATCGGCGTAGCGCTTCTTCTCTTTGAATTACGAACGGGCGCCCCCGGCAGAACCGCTTTCTGGCAAGGCATCGTGGCTGCGCTCTTGGCCTGCACACGGCCCAACAACATCGGTATCGCCGTAATCTACGGTCTCTGGGTGGTGATCTCATGCCGCCGTACCCCCACCACCGTCATCGGTGCCGCCTTCCGGTCTCTAGCAGGTATCGCAGTCGCGCTGATCGTCGTGTTCATCCCATTGTTCATTCAGAACACGTGGCGCGAGGGCGTGCAAGCCGCCATTTTTTCCGCCGGCGCCTACGCTGCCGAAAACGGTAACATCAGCCGCATCGTCACCGGCATCCTGGGATTCTACCGGCTCAGCAGCACCGCCCTGTTGACCGCCGCCGCCGCCGCCGTCTTCGCCGCCATCGCTCTCCGCCGGAAACTCGACCCCAACACGCGCTCCTCCCTTCTGCTCCTCGTTGCATGGTGGGCGATCGAAATCGTCCTCTCCTCTCTGTCTGGATACCGCTGGCATCATTACTACCTGACCTGGCTGGTCCCGATGACCGCACTGCTGATCATCGTCGCCAACACCTTCGCGCCCAGCCTCCACACCAATCTGCGCACAGCAGTGGCTTCGGCTTTCGGCGCGCTCCTCGTTTTAGTAGTGATCGGCGCTGGCTTTGAGACCCTGCGCCTGTCCGCCAATCCCGCCCCAACGTCAAAACGGGCGGTTGCCCTCGTCCGCAAGCACCTTCGCGACGGCGATACCTTTGTGAGTTGGGCCACCGGCAGCCACGACATCTGGTTCCGCCTCAACCTCAAACCAGGCGTCAGCATATTTCATGAGGCGGCTTATACCAATCGCGACATCTACCGCACGCTGGCAGTCCGCTTTCTCGACGACTTCGAACGAAACCTCCCGCGAGTCGTCCTCGAAACACATTCCATCATTCCCTTGCTCGCCGAACCCGACCCAAACGAACGCTTCAATCAGGCCTTCGAACCCTCCTACTTCTTGGGCTGGGACACGCCCGATCTAACCGCTCGCAAACAAGCCCTAGCCCGCAAATATCACCCCGTAGACCGCGACCGCAACTTCATCCTTTTCATCAGGAACGACTAACTATGCTTTTGACTGCAAACACGCACGATCCGCGTAAACCGAACCGCGGCGCGTAAGCCCGCGGTCCATCATACGCGGATACACCACCACCATCGCTTCCAACCGCTGCTTCCCACTCGGGAGCGTCAGCGACCCGGCCGGCGCACCCAACCGCCCGAAGCACAATCTTGATTGACGTTTCATGTCGTCAGTGGAGTCGCAAATTGGGTTCGTTCCGCACGGATTCTTCGAGGGCAGTCTGGTAGCCGATTTTGGCGTACTGGCTGATGAGGAAGTTGACGGAGATATCGAGGTTGGCAGCGTCGTCGCGGATTTCGGCGGCTACGGACGGGGAAGTGGGTGAGGATGTCGTCGCATGGCGCGGCGCTTTCTTGGGGACCGAAAACAAAAGGACCACGCACCGCGGTTCGGTTACGCCATTGGGTGCTTGTTTGTGATAACTTACACAGCCCCGAATGCACCCTCGGATCGCCCGCAGGGGATTCTTCTCAGGCCCTTGCGGTCGCGGCTCCGTTTCGGGGGAGGTGCTAGGTGGGGGAGTTCGTTTCGCAAAGCGTTGAATTTTAAGGGCATCGGCGAGGGGGAGCGACGGACGGGGCGCTTCAGGATGGGCTTCTATCAGCCGACAGATGCGGTTCGTTTGGGAATCTTTGAGTTGTTTGTAGGCGCGGTTGAACGAACCTTCGAAGCGGATGTAGTAGCGGGAGTAGAGTTCGGCTTCTTTTTGGGTGGCGGGGTGGGTGATGGGGTCGCGGCCATCGGAGCGGTCGTAGAGTTCGTTTTGGAA
>JADLDI010000053.1 GCA_020846745.1 Bryobacterales bacterium
CGGCATTCGCACGAATGAACTAAGGGCCTTAACTGCGACCGATGTCCTCTTGCACCATACCGCTTCTCACCACCCCGAGTCACACCCTATTCAATCCGGTCCCCACCGGAGGCAGGGCTGACTCCTGTCTCCTGTCTTCTGACTCCTCCCCTGACTCCTCGCCTGACTCCTCCCCGGACAAATTTCCAAACGAACCCACCGGCGAACAACCCGTTCAGAATCAATCGGTTCAGGACAGTCCTGAATCGTCCGGTTAATCGGGATCGACGCGCATGGTGCTGGCCACGCAGGGCAACTGCGCCGTGCGCATGGATTACGCGCCATACGGCATTGACTTTGGCTGTATACTGAACGCAAGAGTGATTCAGGACCGGAAAATCCGGTTATAATCGCGTGAAGTAAAGGAAATCTTCATGTTGCGTCGCGAACTGCTTGTCGGATGGCTGCCCCTTGCGGTCGCCGGGGCGAGAGCCGCCACCACCGAAAAAAAACTCGATGAGTCGATGCTGGCCTCCGCCACTTGGGGTGGCACTCCGCGGGTAGGCATCGTCCTTTCTAACTTCAAAGGCGGGCAGGAACACGACGGCACGCCTATCAAAGGATTGGTTGACCCGCAGCCGGTTGACGCGGCGCTCACACAGCCGCAAATCGACGCGATCGTCGCCAAGGTCACAACGCTCGGAGCACAAGGGCGCCGCGGGCTCGACCGGGCGGTGGGTCCCGAGGACTGGGCCGTCCTGAAAGTACGCTTGGCCGTCCACGCCGGCCAGACCACCGATCCCCGGATAGTCCGCAGTGTCATCGATCTGCTTGCCGGCGCCGGCCGCGGCAAGCGCCTGACCATCGCCGAGGCCTTACCGGCGGGCCTCGATTGGGACCACCGTTGGACGGAGTTCGGTAACGTAAGTTATCGGGACGTCGTGGATACAGCAGCGCGTAAGTATCGCCGCATCCGGATCGAGTTAGTCGACCTGGCGCAGGACCGGTACCTGGAAGTGCCCGTCAACATGCGGACCTACGCGGCCGGCAATCCCGACGGCATCTACGCCATCGCCGGGACAATCCGCGAGTGCGACAAGCTGATTTCAATCGCGCCGCTCGCTACCGACACCACCTTTGGCACGGCAGGCGCCATCGCTAACTACCGCACCATCGCCAGTCCGCGGCTCTATGGCGCCGGCCGGGAGAAGTTGGCCAATCTCGGCAACGCCGAGGACGTGATGACGGATTTGTATCTCCACCATCCGGCCTCTTATGCGATTGTGGGGGGCTGCTTCGGTGCGGAAGCCGATTCCAATGCGCCGAAAACAACACACCACAACGTCCTCGTAGCCGGAGCCAATGCGCTGAGCGTTGACGCGGTGGCATCCGCCGTCATGGGATTTGACGCGCGCACACTGCCCCTGCTCGACAAGATGGAACTGCGCGGGTTCGGCGTGCGCGACCCGGATTCCATCTGGACCCGCGGGAACGAAATAGAACAGGCTCTCCGTAAGTTTCAGAAACCACCCTCATGGGAGAAAAAGTCATGAATCGCCGCGATTTCCTGGTCACTTCGGCCGCCGCCGGAATGCTTCCCGCGGCAGCAATGGGTGCCGCTACGGGCAAGACCAAACTGGGCCTGATTGCATCCACCAACAACAGTCTGGTTCGGCCTGCGTCACCCGAAGATCCGCTCACCTATGAACAGGTGCGCGACATGGTGTGGAAAGCCATCGAGATGAGCCCCCCACGGGCCGGGTCGCTCGACGCCAAAATCAAGCCGGGCTCGTGGGTCGTCATCAAACCCAACATCGTCTTCCTCCGCCCCCATCCTTCTTACACCATCGGTGACGTGACCGACTTTCGTGTCACCCATGCCGTAGCGGAGTATGTGGCCAGGCACTCCCGCGCCGGGCGGATCACCATCGCCGAGGGCGGCACTTTCCGCTCGCGCACCGATCCGGCCAAAGACAACGTTGTGACGCAGGCCGGACAGCGCGTAACAGCGTATGAGTTCGACTGGGGACCAAAGGAGTTCCCCGGCTGGGCCGGCAGCTTATCCTCCATGCTGGCCGACTTCCGCCGGCGTTATCCCGGTAAGCAGTTCGACCACGTGGATTTGAGTTATGACGCCGTGCGCGACCCGTCGGGTAAGTTCGCCCGGCTGCCGGTGCCGCTGGCGCCGAATGGAGTTGGTGCGTTCGGTGCACGGTCTGATTACTTCGTCACGAATACCATCACTAAGTGCGACTTCCTGATTACCGTTCCGGTCATGAAGATCCACTTACAAAGCGGCATTACAGCTTGCTTGAAGAACTATGTCGGTACGGCCCCGCGCCAGGCGTATGCTACTCCCGGTGTATTCCACAATGCCAACCTGCATTCGGAGCATTCGGCCGGTGGCCGCATCGACCCGTTCATCGTCGACCTGGCCGCGTTCCACCCGCCGGATTACTGCGTCATCGACGGTATTCGCGGCCTGCAGCGCCAGGAGCATTCCATTCACCGGCCTGACCAGATGGTCCGCAGTAACCTGGTGTTCGCCTGCGAAGATCCAGTGGCGTCCGACGCCATGGTCGCCGGCCTATTGGGCTTTCGCCCGTGGGACATCGAGTTCCTGCACATGGCGCAACGCCGCGGTATGGGCAGCATGGATTTAGATCAGGTCGATGTGCGCGGCGACGATCCGGTGAAACTAACCCGGCGTTGGGAGAAGCCCGACAACTGGTACGGCCGCTGCAATCGCGAATGGCGGCTCACCACGGCGCCCGGCCAACCCGTGGCGGCATGGAAGCCGTACACAGGCCGCTTCGACACGCTCGACCTCTCCGCTTGGGCCGGCGCCGCCGCGCGTCCCGATGCCACCTACGGCGCGGCAGTGAAGGTAGTCTCCGAAGGTCATCGCAAGGCGTATCTGTGGCTAGGCGTGCGCGGCAAGGTGAACGCTCAGTTGAACGGCGACACCATAGCGGCCATCGCCAGCGACACGACATTCCGCATCGGGCAATTCCAATATCCGGTGGAGTTACGTCCCGGCGTAAACCGGATTCAACTCCGCGTCAGTCCGATCGACGGCAAAGCAATGCTAAGCCTCTTACTAGTCGGCGACCGCAACGATGGAGATACGGTAAGCGGAATCACCTGGGCGCGTGCCTAAGCATGCAACCCCCCGAACCGCAATCACCTTCTCCCTTGCACCGAAGCCGCAACTCCCTCCACCACGCCGAGCGCGCGATAATGGGCGGTTACTCGCCGTGCAACTCGCTACCCTCGATTGGATCGTTGTCGCCCTGTACTTCGTCCTCAACCTCGCCGTGGCGCTCTATTACCGGCACCGCGCTGGATCTTCCTTAAACGAATACTTCTTATCCGGCCGCGATGTCCCCTGGTGGCTCGCCGGTACATCCATGGTCGCCACCACCTTTGCCGCCGATACGCCTTTGGCCGTAACGGGTCTGGTCGCTCGCGGCGGCATAGCCGGAAACTGGCTGTGGTGGAACTTCCTCGCGGGCGGACTGTTGACCGTCTTCTTCTATGCGCGGCTGTGGCGGCGGTCGGGCGTCATGACCGACATTGAGTTCTCCGAGATCCGTTACGCGGGCAAGCCCGCCGCGTTCCTCCGTGGATTCCGGGCGCTGTATCTGTCCATCCCGATCGGGTGCATCGTGCTGGGTTGGGTCAACCTGGCAATGGTCAAAATCCTCATGATGGTGCTGGACGTATCGAAGTCGACGGCGCTCTTTTACGTGTTGTGCATGATCGCGATCACCGCCCTCATCTCCACCATCTCGGGATTGTGGGGCGTACTGGTAACCGATTCCATCCAGTTCGTCATCAAGATGGGCTGCGTCATCGTCCTGGCGTTCTCAGCCGTCCACGCCGCCGGCGGCATGGAAGGAATCAAGACCAAACTCGCGGCATCCGGCAAGTTGGCGACCCTCGACTTCACCCCGAACCTCGATTCGCCCCTCACGCCGATGGTCACCTTTCTTGTGTATATCGGAATGCTGTGGTGGTCGACCTGGTACCCGGGGTCGGAACCAGGCGGCGGCGGATTCGTCGCGCAGCGCATGCTCTGCGCGCGCGATGAGCGGCACTCGCTGCTGGCAACCTTCTGGTTCAACCTGGCTCACTTCGCCATCCGGCCATGGCCGTGGATTCTCACCGCGCTCGCGGTGGTGGTCCTCTATCCAAACCTCCAGGACCCCGAATCCGGTTATGTGCGCGTCATGATCGACCATTTGCCGCCCTACCTCCGCGGACTCATGCTGGCCGGATTTATCGCCGCCTTCATGTCCACCAACGCCACCCAACTCAATTGGGGCGCTGCGTACCTGGTGAACGACTTCTACCGGCGGTTCGTTAAGAAGACGGCCACCGAACAGCATTACGTTTTGATGTCACAAGCGGCGACGGTGCTGTTGACCGTCATCTCCGCTGTCATTACGCTTTTCATGGACTCAATCTCAGGCGCCTGGAAATTGCTCATGGCGACGGGCGCGGGCACCGGCGGAGTGCTGTTGGCCCGCTGGTATTGGTGGCGCGTAAATGCCTGGAGCGAAGTAGCGGCGATGCTTTCGGCCTTTGTCGTTTCCGTCGCCCTGCAGGTCGGCTGGCATTACGATTCCGACAAGCCAATCGATTTCGCGTGGCTCATGATCATCACCACGGCTGTAAGCACTGTTGCCTGGGTGGCGGTAACCTTCATGACGTCGCCGGAACCACGGCAGGTGCTGCGCGATTTCTATCGGCGGACGCGCCCGGCCTTCGGCTGGGGACCGATCGCGGCGGAAGAGCGCGACGTGCCCGTGCGGCACGATACGGCGGCAAACATCGTGTGCTGGCTTGCCGGCTGTGCATTGATCTACGGCACTTTATTCGGCGTCGGCAAGCTGTTCTTCGGCGAGTACCTGGTGGCAATCGGGTTCCTCGCCGTGGCGGTAATCTCCGGTCTCGTTGTGTATCGTAATCTGGCGCAGCGCGGGTGGAGTTCGGCGATTGAATAATTGGGCCGAGCGCTGGTTCTGGCCGGCCGTAACACTGATGTTGCTGGCCATGGCCGCCATGATGTTCCACGCGGCCACGCTCGAATCGCAAACCTACGACGAAGGCTTTCACATCACCGCTGGTTACTCCTACTGGAAGACCGGCGACTTTCGGTTGAATCCCGAGCATCCGCCGTTAGTTAAGCTGCTGTGTGCCATTCCGCTGCTGATCGCCGGAGCCGATTTCCCGAAGATCGATGAAGCCTGGAAAAACGCCGATCAGTTTACATATTTCGGCTACTTTGTGTACCGGAATACGATCGACGCAGACCGTCTGCTGTTGCTAGCCCGTTCTGTAACCATCCTGCTAACCCTGGCGCTGGCGTGCGCAATTGTCTTGTATACGCGCCGGCGCTACTCGGCGGCGGCGGCGCTTGTCGCGCTGTTCTTCTATGTAACGGACGCGAACTTCATCGCGCACGGCCACTATATAACCACCGACGTTCCGGTGACGTTGTTTGTGTTTCTTGCGGCCGTTACGTGGCTGCGAGCACTCAACCGCGATAGTTGGGCCGGCTATATGTTAGCCGCGCTGATGCTCGGGTTGGCCCTGGGCGCGAAGTTCTCGGCGGTGTTTCTCCTTCCCGTGCATCTCGTAGTTGCCGCCGTGAAGCGCCGGTTCAGGATTGAGGCTTATGCGGCGACGTGTGCCGGGGCCTTGCTGGTGGTCGGCATACTGTATCTGCCGGAGACCCTGAACATGAGAAATATGGACCGGTTAGCGATGAAGATCCCGCAGAATTTTCCGCTAGCCGACGCCGCGCACCAGGTCGCGGACGATTTTGATTTGCCCAATCACCGCTTTCTGTTCGGATTGTGGGACGTGGTTTCTCACAATCACGAAGGGCATCGAAGTTATCTAAACGGCAAGGTGAGTACGATGGGCGACTGGCGCTATTTCCCGACAGCGTTCGCGCTCAAAACGCCGTTGCCAACCCTGGCCCTTACAGTGCCGGCCCTGGTTGCCGGTGCGCCCGGTGCCTGGCTGCTTTATCCGGCGATTTACGTGGCCATCAGCATGACTAGCAACCTGAACATCGGATTGCGGCACCTCTTGCCCGTTTATCCCTTTCTCTTTATTGCGATCGGAGTCTTGTTGGCGCACCGTTTACCGCGGCGGCTCGCCTTGGGATTGTTTGCGGTAGCGGCCGCAGTCCAAATTGTCGAACTCAACCGTGTGCAGCCGCACTACCTGGCCTTCTTCAATACCTTTGCCGGTGGTCCGGCGGAGGGACATACACATCTGCTCGATTCGAACCTCGACTGGGGGCAGGATGCGAAAAAGCTGTCCCGCTGGATCGAACGCAACGGACTGAAAGAAATTTGCATTTCTTACTTTGGGACGGCGAGCCTGGATTATTACCGGGTGAACCAGATCCCCCTTCTCGCTTTGCCTGCAACTACTGACCCAAAATCCCTCAATTGCGTCGCCGCCGTCAGCGCCAACAACCTGCACGACCTTTACACCCGTGAAAATCGGCACGCTTGGGCTCGCCAACTTCAGCCCACAGGCACTATCGGGTATTCGATTTTTCTGTTCGACCTTCGAACGACCAAGAACGCCCCTGCGTTAGTTCCTTGACTTAACCTTCCGCGCAGCATATAACACTTCTAACGCTCTGGGCATAACTTCGCACGTTTTATGCTCTTGCGCTCGCCGTGTGTGCAAAAATGCACTTGCACGAGCTCCAGGAGGGATGCTGTGAGTAAGATCGTTTCACTGATATGGATAGCGGGCCTTGCCGGTTCTATCTGGGCGCAAGGAACCGCCACAATCGTCGGGCGCGTAACGGATGCAAGCGGCGCCGCTGTGTCGGCTGCCCACGTCATGGCACGCAACACGGCCACGGGATTGGAACGGTCGACGGTGACGACAGACTCGGGAGACTACGAGTTGGCGTTGCTGCCGATTACCGGTTCCTATTCGTTGAGCATCGCCAAGCCCGGGTTCCAAACGCATGAGCGTACGGGACTCGAACTTCAGGTCGACCAACGCGCGCGCATCGACGTCACGATGAACGTCGGCGCGGTTGCAGAGAAGATTCTGGTGGAAGCGGCGGCGCCCATCCTCAACACCGAAACCGGCACCATCGGATCCGTCGTCAACAACCGCCAGATTGTCGATCTGCCTCTTAATGGCCGGAACTACACCCAACTCGCGACGCTCATGCCGAATGCGGTTGTACAGACGCAAGGTACCGCGGGTTCCACGGTTGTATCGGTTTCCGGAGGTCGTCTTGGTAAGACCGAGTTTCTGCTCGATGGCATCAGCCTGAACGAACAGTTATTCGACGGCGTGGCGGTTCGCCCATCCGTCGATGCGATCCAGGAATTTAAGATCGTCTCCAATTCTTTCTCGGCTGAGTACGGGCGCGGCAACGCGGTTATGACCGCTACTATCAAGGGCGGCACCAACGAGTTACACGGCACAGTGTATGAATTCCTGAGAAACGACAAGTTCGATGCGCGGAATACGTTTCTGCCAACCAAGGCCGCCTACCGTCAGAATCAGTTTGGCGCCGCCGCCGGCGGTCCCATCAAAAAGGATCGGGCGTTCCTGTTCTTGAACTACGAAGGAACCCGCATCCGGCAGGGCCGCGCCTTCAATCCGGTCGTCCCGACAGAAGCGTTTCGCAACGGCGATTTTTCGGCTCTCTCCACGCCGGTTCGGAACCCCATCACCCAGCAGCCCTATCCCGGCAATCGTATTCCTGCGAGTGACATAGACCCGGCGGCGAAGTTCTTCCTGCCCTTCATACCGCTACCGACGACAGCGGCCGGGACTGCTCCGTTTGCCGCGCCGTTCAGCAGTGGTTCCAACCAATCGAACGCCCGGTTCGATTACACCCTCAGTTCAAAGAACTCATTCTTCGTTCGGCACACCTACACCCGCCGCGAAGACTATAATCCAGGCGCGTACCCGACTAATGGCGGTTTTACCCAGGACAACCGAACCCACAACGCGGTCATCACCGACACGCACATTTTCTCGCCCTCGGTGGTCAATGAACTTCGCCTCGGTTATACACGCTTTTACAACGCAAACCTCAATCAAGGGCTTGGCACCGATTACACCGGCCAGGCCGGTATCGGAGGTTTTGAACTCACTTCGCTAAACTTCCCGGGCTTCCCGCAGTTATCCATCTCCGGCTTCCAAGGCGTTGCCGGCAACGCGTTTCAACCGCTGATTAATCCGTCCAACATGTACGAACTGGTCGACAATGTCGGTTGGACAAAAGGCGCCCACACTTTTAAGTTCGGAACCGACATACGGGAGTTGCGCTTCACTTCCACCAACTCCGCGAACTCCCGTGGTAACTTCAGCTACACCGGCGGATTTACCGGAAACGCCTTCGCCGACTATCTCACCGGCTATCCGTTTTCCGGAGCCCGCAGCTTTCCAAGAAACCAATTCGGGCAGTATGATCGCCGCTATCACTTCTACGTGAACGACGATTGGAAGGTGTCTTCGAAACTGACCCTGAACCTTGGCTTGCGTTATGAATTAAACCGTCCGCCTCATTTCGTCAACTGGCAAGCCGCACGCTTCGATTTCGTGCGTAACAAGATTCAGGTCATGCGGATGCCGGACGGCAATATCAATACAACCACTCAGCAGGTGGCCCAGTTCGCCTTTCCCCGCTACCAGGACGTTTTCGAGAAGCCCGGTGATGTCGGCCTTCCGAACGGTTTGATTTTCCAGGATAAGAACGATTTCGCTCCGCGCATTGGCTTAGCCTGGCGCCCGTTCTCCGACAACAAGACGGTAATCCGCGCCGGAGCCGGCATCTTCTACATGCTCACCAGCGGCAACAACTCCGTCAGCGTCCCCGTAATCAACGCGCCTTTCATTGTCGACGAGTCGCTTGCTCAGCCCACGGTGAACGGGATTCCTACTCGCCGCGTCGAAAACTTCTTCCCCGCCTTCAGCAGCGGCGCGAACTTCACTCCGCCGTTGGCGTTCGGTTTTGACCCGCACATGGTAACTCCGCGGATGACCCAGTACAACTTCGCCATCCAGCGTGAGATCGCGCACAACCTGGCCCTTGAAGTAGCCTACGTCGGCAATCAGTCGCATCACCTGGAACGCGAAGTGCAACCCGCTAACTTCCCCGCCATCGATCCAAACGACAATCGCCCCGCACAGGACCGGCGTCCCAACCCCCGCTTCGCCGGCGGTAACTACCAGGACACAAGCGGCAACGCCAATTACAATGGCCTCGAAGTCAAGTTAGACAAACGTTACTCGCGTGGTGTCCAGTTTTCCGTCGCCTATAACTACGGTAAAACGATCGATATGGATACCAGCGATCAGGGCAGCGGCGGTTCCGACAACCCTTATAACTACCGCACAATGCGCGGACCTTCTGCCATCGATTTCAAACAGCGGTTTGTCAGCAGCTTTGTAGTCGACCTGCCCTTCGGAAAGGGCAAACCGATTGCCGGCTCCGCCAACGGCGTGGTCAACGGTATCATCGGCGGTTGGCGCTTGTCGGGTATCGTCATGTTTCAGGGCGGATTGCCCTTTACTCCGTCCCTCGGTTCGGCCGACCCCACCGGTACGCAGCGCTCGTATGGGTTGCGCCCCGATGTCGCCGGTACCGGCAATGTGGACAACCCCAATCGCGACCGCTGGTTCAATATTGCGGACTTTCCGGTTCCCGCCCGTTATACTATCGGGAATGCCGGGCGCAACATTCTCCGCGGTCCCGGCATCTCCAACCAGGACCTGGCACTCATGAAGGACTTTCGATTCACCGAGCGGATGTACCTGCAATTCCGGGCAGAGTACTTCAACGCTTTCAACGTGACGAATCTTTCAAATCCCAACAGCAGTGTTGACCTGCCCGCCGTGGGCGGAAAGATCTTCGGCACCTCGACCCCGGCCCGCATCGGCCAGTTCGGGCTGAAGTTTTACTTCTAGGATGAAGGCGTGAGCGAGCTACCGCGCAAGCTCACGCTGCTCGACGCGACCACTATTGTCGCGGGCACGATCATTGGGGCCGGCATTTTCCTGGTCCCATCGGCTTTGGCCCGCGAAGTGCCTTCAACGCCCGCCATCTTAGCCGTTTGGCTATTGGCGGGCGTTGTTTCTATGTTGGGCGCGTTCGCGTATGCCGAACTCGGCGCCATGATGCCCGCTTCCGGCGGACAGTATGTGTACCTGCGCGAGGCCTACGGTCCACTGCCGGCTTTTCTGGCGGGGTGGACCTTCTTTCTGGTAATACAATCGGGGTCGACCGCCGCCGTTTCCACTGGATGCGCCCTCTATCTCGCGCACTTCTTCCCGGGGCTGCCTATCGCCCCAACGGCCATCACAATTATCCTCAGCCTGACACTGATCAACTACCTGGGCATTCGCGGCGGCGCGAACGTCCAAATCCTGTTCACCGCATTGAAGTTGAGCGGACTGGGATTGTTGATCGTCTCGGCCTTGTTCTACCCGCATCCCACCAACATGTCGCTGAAGCTGCCGGAAACCATCAGTTCGTCCGGCCTCGGCATTGCCTTCCTCGCCGCGTTTATCGCCTACGACGGATGGCATGTGATCGCGTTCGTGGGCGGCGAAGTGATGAACCCCAAGCGGAACATTCCGCTTTCGCTGGTGCTGGGGCTAGCGGCTTCGATGGTTGTCTATCTGCTTGCCAACATCGCCTATTTGCACGTCCTACCCATGGCGGACCTGGTCGCTTCCCCTCGCGTCGCCGCCGACACGGCGCTACGGACGATTGGCCCGTATGGCGCGGGCATCATGACGCTTACGATTGTTCTGTCGACGATCGGCGCGGCCAACGGATCGATTCTGACGGCGCCCCGCATCTATTTCGCCCAGGCGCGCGATGGGCTTTTCTTCAAACGCTTCGGCGACATTCACCCGAAGTACCAGACGCCTGGTTTCTCCATTCTCGTGCAAGGCGTCTGGTGTTCCATCCTCGCCGCATCCGGCTCCTACGAACAACTGGTCGCCTATGTTCTGTTCATCGCGTGGATCTTTCATGCCGCCACCGTGCTCGCCGTGCCGCGCTTGCGGCGCAAACGGCCCGATGCCCCACGGCCCTACCGCATGTGGGGCTACCCGGCAGCGCCCTATCTGTTCGCCATATTTGCGTTCTGGTTCGTCGCCAGCACGCTCTATAGCCGCCCCATGTCCTCGGTTTTCGGCGCGGTGCTCTTGCTGTCGGGAATTCCCGTTTACTACCATTGGCGAAAGTCCTCTGCGAAATAATGGAACCGACTTCGCGCCGAACCTTTCTGGCCGCATCGACGGCTGCCGCGTTCCCCGCGCCCTCGGCCAGTGAGCCATTTAATTTCCGCGGTTATCTCGGTTGGATCACCGATCTGGCCACGCACGCCGACACGAATGCCGGCTGGCCGTCCATGCGCCTCGATGCCGCACTCATGCGCGACTACCACGAAACATTTGGCCTCATGCGCGAATGGAAACTGCAGGACCTCTGCATCTGGGGCCTGTATGTATCGCGGTCGTGGCCCCTCGACATCAACAGTTCGGTCACCCCTGAGCGCGGCAAGTTAATTGAAAAGCTGATCGGCGGCGCCCATGCGCACAACCTGCGGGTGGTTTCTGGTCTCGGCATCTACTCCTGGGGTTTCGACCAGATCCTCCAAGCGAACCCGCACCTGATGAAGGGCAACAAGAGCGCCATGTGCGGCAGTGAGGACGAGTCGTGGCAATGGATGCGCAAGGTGATCGACTTTGTATTCACGCGCTTCCCGATCGACGGCGTGTCGATGCAATCGGCCGACCAGGGGCGCTGCCCGTGCGAGAAATGCAAACGCTACTCCGAGACGGAATACCACGCACGGCTCAACATCCGCTGCGCCGAATATATCCACTCGAAATACCCGAACAAGCTGGTGGCGGTGTCGGGTTGGGGCATGCGTTTCCACGACCCTGCTGCCTTGCCCCACATCGTGGAACTGAGCAAGCGAATCGACTACCTGATCGACGTGCGCGATTCGTCCCGCCAAAACGATCCGGCGCTCCGCCGGCGAATGATCGAATCGCTCAAGTGCTCGTTCGGAACGCTCGGCGGTCCGCAGGTGGAACCGCCTCAACACTGGCCGCGCGACCGTTGGTTTCTGCCAACCATCGAATCCGTAGGCGAGCACCTCCGGCAATTGCATGCCGAAGGGGGCCGCGCCTGCGAGTGGTTCTATCACATCCTCGCGAACCCCGGCGATGAGATTTCGACGTGGGTGGCCGCGAAGGTTCTGGCCAATCCGGCAACGCCGTGGCGCACACACCTCAACACCTCGCTTGAGCGGCTCTACCGCGTAACGAAAACGTCCCACCGCGATGCCCTGGCTGAGGCGTTCCTGGCCGCCGAGCGAGCCTATATCCGCCACATCCCGAACTTCTGCGGCACCATCTCAATGGAACCGCTGCTGTCGAACAACCCAGGTCCACCCGTGTACCTGACGCGGCGGCTGAACGCCCATCAGCGCAAGCAGTACGCCGCCGGCTTGCAGGCGGCGCGTGCCCAGTTCGTCAAAATTGCGCCGGACATTCCGGAGCGTAACCGGCTTCAATTCATACTCCGTTCAATTGACAATACTTTGAAAGACGCCGCGTCCGTTTAACGACAATGAAACACCTGTACCGCACTCTCACCTGGCCCGAAGTCCGCGAACGCGCTGAACAAGGCGCCGTAATCGTCATTGGCGTTGCCGCCATCGAACAGCACGGTCCCCACCTGCCCATTGATGTCGACAACGTGCTTGTCGAACACGTCACGGAAGAGGCGGCGCGGCGTTCCGATGGGCTCATCCTCACCGCGCCCATGATCCACTACGGCTTCAACGAGCACAACATGGGCTTTCCGGGTACCATCACCGTGCGCGAGACGGTGTTTATGGACTACCTCTACGACGTGGCGCATTCCTTTGTCCGCCAGGGGTTCGACCGTATCGTTCTTATCAACGGCCATGGGTCGAACCAGATGCTCTGCAACCTCGTGGCTCGCCGCATCATCAACCACACCAAAGCGTTCTGCACGGCGGCAGCGCACTGGTGGCTGTCGAAACCAGCCGTCGACAAGCTCCGCGAGTCGCAGTTTCCCGGAGGCATGGCCCACGCGTGCGAATTCGAAACCGCGATGTATATGCACCTTTGCCCGCAACTGGTTCAGCGCGACAAGATCGGCTCACGCGAAGCCCCCTCTTCGATCAATCGATTCATCTATGACGATCTCTTCGGGTCGGGCCCCCTTCACTTCGTCAATCGCTGGAGCCGCATCTCGGAATCGGGCGTCGAAGGCGACCCCAATCTCGCCACCCCGGAAAAAGGAAAAGAATTTGCTGAATGCTCTATCAATAATCTGATAGAATTCTGCCGGATATTTAAACAGATGAAGGTCCAGCCAGAGCGCGATTTCAATTACAAGAATCCCAGCTTGTGAACCTCGCCACATTCGTTACGATTTTCTGCGCCATCCTGTTTGGCGCATACTCTGTCCTTACCTCCGAACTTTGTGAGCCTGAACAAAACAATGAAAATAGCAGATGGAATCCATCTCATTGCGTCCGGCAATCTAGGGGTCAATCTAACTCACCCCCTCGATTGCAATGCCTTTGCCGTCGAATATAGCGAAGGTGTCTTCCTGATCGATGCCGGTGTAGGGCAAGATCCCCGCCCTCAGTTGCCCGCCGGCAAGATCACACACCTTCTTCTTACCCACTATCATCTCGATCACGCCGGTGGAGCCCACTGGCTTGAGAATCATCTGCCCGACCTCGCGGTGTGCTGTTCGCCGCAAACCGCGCAGGCAGTCGCCACTGCCGACCAACAGGCAATCTCGCTTACCGCCGCCAAACGGGCCGGTGTCTATCCGAACCACTTTCCCTTTCACCCCTGCCCCATTTCGCTGATCCTGCAACCGAACGAAAGCCTGACACTCGGCGACACGATTGTCCAGGCAATCCCGACGCCCGGGCACTCGCGCGACATGTATACCTATCTCGTCAAGCAACCGGATCGAACCATGCTGTTTCCCGGCGATACGTTCTTCCATTCCGGACGCATTGTGTTGCAGGATGTCTGGGATTGCGACGTGCCGGCCTATGCGAACACGCTGCGGCGCATCAACACCCTCGAGTTCGACATGCTGTTCCCCGGACATGGGTTGTGGTCCCTGGCCAACGGCCGCCGGCATATCGCGAGCGCCATGGACTACGTGAATAAGTTATTGCTGCCGCCCAACCTCGTATAATCGCCCTCGCCATGCTCGCCGTGGGCAATATCTAACATCCGTTTACGCCAGCGCGCCTAACAGTTTATCTACATCTTCCATGTTGTTATACACGGCGGGTGAGATGCGAAAACGATTCTCGCCGGCGCTCGTGATCTGAATGTTGGCGCGCTTCAGCTTCTGCTCGGTGACTTTCGCGTCCTTCGCCTGCACAACCACCAGCGAGCTTTGGGCATTTGCCGGCGTGATCACTTTGTATCCCAGCCCCGGCAATTCTTTCCTCAACTTGTCGCACATCGGCTTGGCGTGCGCATACATGTTTTCGATTCCCATCGCGTGCATGCGCTTTAGCGCCTCGTATTGTCCCGCGTAACCCACAAACGCCACGTTGCCCGGTTCATAACGGCTGCCATTCTTTGGAGCGGCATAGGGGAATTCGTCTGCTGCGGCATCTTTTGCCGCAACCCATGGGGCGTAGTTAAAGCGAACGTATCCTGGAAAACTCAAGTCCTTAACCACACCGCCCTGCAGATCCTCGCGAACATATAAGAACCCCGCCCCTCGTATGCCCTGGAGCCATTTATAGTTTGAACAAGCCGCAAAGTCGATGCCGAGTGCCTTCACGTCCACCGGAACGCTGCCCGCCGCCTGAATGATATCCGCATAAAGATAAGCGCCGTGTGCGTGAGCCAGGTCGCTCAACCGCTTCGCGTCTTCCACCCAACCGTTGACGTTCGACACCAGTGTGATAGAGATCAGCTTTGTCTTCTTATCCACCACCCGTTCCATGTCCCGGTAATCGATATGCCAGTCCCGGTGCTTCACAATGCGCACATCCATGCCGGCCTTCTTGCGGCCCACGTAATCGTGGACCGACCCGGCATAGTGCAGGTCGTTCGTCACCAGGTTGCCGCCGGTCTCCTGAATGCGCAACCCGTTCACCACCGCCGCTTCGCCCGCCTTCGTGCAAACCACAAACCCGATCTCGTTCGGCTTGGCGTTGATCAGCTTGGCGAACAGTGGCTTCACCTGCCGGATCGATTCCGCCGCATACGCCCCCCGTCCCTCCCCCGGACCGTACATATGAAAATCCATGTACCGTCGCATGCCCTCCGCTGTATACTTCGGCAACGGCGTGTGCGCAGCGGCATCCAGGTACACCTGCTCCATGGCACGCGGAAACTCTTTCCGCACCGATTCGAAGTCGTTTACCTTGGGAGCCGCGGCCAGCGAGGCGGCGGCCAGGGGTGCGGAACCGAGCAGTTGGCGGCGATTGATCTTCATCGGGAAAATTCTCCGGCTCCTATTCTATATGCGCGGCCGCCTGCGCGGTTAAGCGCATTATCTGAAGCGGCCGACAACCCAGCTGATAAGCGACAGAATCGCACTGATGATCAAACACGTCATCAGCGGAAAGTAGAATGCCCCGCCCTTGCCGCGAATCTCGATGTCCCCCGGTAGCCTGCCGATACGGAACGGCAGCCGTTCCCCCACCATCAACATCGCGCCCAACATCACCAGCACCGCACCTACTACCACCAGACTCTTGCCGATTTGCCCCATCCCTTCAGCATAAAGGTAGCCTCTGCCTAACAGATCCGTGGCAGTTGCTCCCCGCTGATCATGTCAAGGATTCGCATCCCGCCAATGCGCGACCGCAGCAGCACTGTCGGGTCCGCCGTCGCGAGAACCCTCCCGGCAATCGACACCTTCCGGCATTTTCCGGCACTTTCCAGAATTCTTACGGCCCTATCGGCGTCTTCCATCGAAACAAACCCAACGAACCTACCCTCGTTGGCGACATAAAGCGGGTCGAGCCCTAGAATCTCGCACGCCCCCCGCACCGGTTCCGCTACGGGCACTGCCGTCTCGTCCACCAGAATGCCCAGCCCCCGCGCTTGCGCGATCTCGTTCAACGCCGATGCCAAACCGCCGCGGGTCAGGTCGCGCAGGCAGTGGACCTCAATGCCCGCTTCTATCAGCGCGTTCACCGGTTCCCACAGCGGCGCCGTATCGCTCACGATCGGCGCTTCAAACTGCAGCCCTTCGCGCACTGAAAGGATCGCGATCCCGTGCGCGCCCAACTCGCCCGACACGATTACCGCATCCCCCGGTTCCACCAACGCCGGGCTCATCGCGCGTTCCACCAGCCCGATCCCCGAGGTATTAATGAAGATCCCGTCCGCCTTGCCTCGATCCACCACCTTCGTATCGCCCGAAACCATCTCGACGCCCGCGCGCTCCGCGGCCACACGCATCGATTCCACCACGCGCTGCAGCGTGGCTACCGGCAGGCCTTCTTCAAGGATGAATCCGCACGTTAGGTACAGCGGCCGCGCCCCGCACATCGCCAGGTCGTTCACCGTCCCGTTCACCGCCAGGTCGCCGATGTTACCGCCCGGGAATTCCAATGGATGCACCACATACGAATCGGTGGTGAACGCCAGCGATTGCCCGCCTACACGGATCAAAGCTCCATCGTGCCGCGCCGCCAACGCCTCGTTCTGAAACGCCGGCAGAAACACCCGCTCAAACAGCCGCTGCGACATCTTGCCGCCGCCGCCGTGGGCGAGCACAATCGTGTCGTCGGATGCGGTCGGAACCGGGCATTGCAGCGTGAAGTCAGTGGGCATGGCGGCCGTAAAGGAAGTACGCGGCGCACGCGCCTTCAGACGATACCATGGGCGCTCCCAGCGGATGCTCCGGCGTGCATCGTTTGGCGAACTCCGGGCACCGGTCGGGCTTCTCGAGCCCCTGCAGCACCAGCCCGGCGATGCATTCGGCCGCTTCGCCCCCAAACCGAATCGCTGGTTGGAACCGCGCGATGGCGTCGAAAGCCGCATATTCCGGCCGCAGCTTCAACCCGCTCGCCGCGATCTCCCCGATCCCTCGCCACGTTCGCGCGCTTACCTCGAACACCGTTTCGACAAGCGCCTGGGCATAAGGGTTTCCGTGCGTTCGCGCCGTTCTCGCATAGGCGTTTTCAACCACTGCCCGTCCTCGCTCTAACTGTTCGACGCATGCCACGATTCCACTCATCAGATCCACGGGTTCGAATCCTGTAACAACGATCGGGACCCGATATTCCCGAGCGATCTCTTCATAATCTGCAACCCCGGAAATGGTGCACACATGTCCTGGCGCGAGAAAACCTTGCACTCGGCAGTTCGGCGCCGCGAGAATTGCACGCATGGCCGGCGGCGCCAGCACATGCGCCACAAGGATTGAAAAGTTCCCGAGCCCCAACTCGCGCGCCTGATAGACAGCCATCGCATTCGCCGGAGCGGTCGTCTCAAAACCCACTGCAAAGAACACCACTTCGTGGTTTGGATTCGATTGCGCCAGCTTCACTGCATCGAGCGGCGAGTACACGATCCGCACGTCTGCGCCCTTCGCCTTGGCATCGAACAGGCTCTTCTGTGAGCCGGGCACGCGCAGCATATCCCCGAACGACGTGAAAATAACCTGCGGGTTACCGGCAATTTCGATGGCTTGGTCAACCAACTCTGCCGGAGTGACACACACCGGACATCCGGGCCCGTGGACCAGTTCGATCTCCGGCGGCAGCATTTGAAGCAGTCCGGTTTTCAGCAACGTATGTGTCTGGCCGCCGCACACTTCCATCAACGTCCACCGCCGCGTGAGTGATTGCCTCAGTTGCGCGAGCAACCCTCGAACCGCACCCGCCTCGCGATACTCGTCGACGTACTTCACGGATCCCCGCTTAGTTCGGCAAGTTCGTCCAGCTCCCGATACGTCTCAAGCACCCGTTGGGCCTCCGCCTCGTCCACTACCGACAGTGCGAAACCGACATGTACCACCACGTACTGGCCTACCTGCACGTCCGGCGTGTAAGCCAGGTTCACCGTCTTTCGAATGCCCCCGAAATCCACCAGCCCCTGCCGGAACGCCACGTCTTCGCCTTCGATCGAAAGCACGCGGCCGGGCACGGCTAAACACATGCTCGGACTCCCGCACGCTGCGCCGCCACCGCTTGCTCAAACCACTCCACCCAGGCCGCCACGCCTTCGCCGGTGCGGCACGACAGGGCGAAGATCTTCGCACTCGGGTTCACGTCTCGAACGTTGCCAACTAAGTCGTCAAGCGCCACGCCGCAATACGGCGCCAGGTCGATCTTATTCAACAACACGGCATGCGCTTGGTGAAACATCAGCGGATACTTCTTTGGTTTCTCGGCGCCTTCCGGAACCGAGTACACCATAACCCGCAATTGCTCGCCTAAGTCGAATTCGGCGGGACATACCATATTGCCCACGTTCTCAATCAGCAGCAGGTTTGCGGTTTCGATGGGGAAATGACTCAGCGCATGGGCCACCATGCGTGCATCGAGATGGCACACCGTTCCGGTCACGATCTGGTGGGCACGGACGCCCAGGGCGCGAATGCGGTCGGCATCATACTCGGTTTCGAGGTCGCCTTCGATAACCGCTATCCGGGCGGCTGCGGCCCGATCGAGCCGGCGGAGCGTCGCTTCCAGCAACGAGGTCTTTCCCGCCCCCGGCGCAGACATGAAGTTCACCGCGACAACGCCGCGTTCCAGGAACAAGGCCCGGTTGGCCGCGGCCGCTTCGTCGTTCTTCGAGAGCACCTTCGTTTCGACGTTTACTCGTTTGGTGATACACATGGCACTGTCTCCAGCAGGTCGAGGTAGTCGACCTGCAATTCGCGGCCGGTCAGGATTTCAAGCGGACCGCCGCAGCGCGGGCATACGAGCACCAGGTCCACCACCGGCGGACTGGCCGTCGCCCCGCAACCGGCGCAGACGCAGGTCAACGGCACCGGTTCGATGTCCAACACGGCATTCTCCGCAAGCGTCCCGCCGCGCATCGCCTCAAACGCAAACTGCAGCGCGTCTGGCACGATACTGGTAAAGGCGCCGACACGCAGGTGAATGCGCGCGATGGGCAGCCCGCCGTTCGCGCGGCTATAGCGTTCCGCTACTTCAACTATCGAGAGCGCGATTGCTGTCTCGTGCACAGGCTGCCTTCAGAGTTAGGATAGCGGATAATGGACTCCGAAACCAGGCGGCATATCGACGCATACGGCGCCGTGCAAGGCGTCGGCATGCGGCCGTATGTGTTCCGCCTCGCGGCCGGCCTCGGCCTCCGCGGGTATGTCACGAACTCCACCGGCGGTGTACACATCGAGGTGGAAGGCGACCAGGGCAGGGTTCGCGAATTTGAACTGCGGCTTCCACAGGAGTTACCGGCGCCCGCTTCCATCGCCACCATGGAACAGCGAACGCTCGCGCCCTGCGGGTATTCCGACTTCCGAATCGTCGACAGCCTGCCAACGGGCGCGCCAACCGCCGTCATCCTGCCTGACCTGGCCACTTGCCCGGCGTGCCTCAACGAGTTACTCGATCCGGCGATGCGCCGGTTTGGCTATCCATTCACGAACTGCACGCATTGCGGTCCGCGGTACAGCATTATTACAGGTATTCCTTACGACCGCGCGAACACCACCATGGCCGCCTTCATCCTTTGCGAGGACTGCCGGCGCGAGTACTTCGATCCAGGTGACCGGCGCTTCCACGCGCAGCCGATCGCTTGCCCGCGCTGCGGTCCGGCGTTGGATGCGGCTGTTCAGGCCGCGGTGCGCGTCCTCTCCGATGGGGGGATTGTCGCGCTGAAAGGTATCGGCGGGTACCAACTGCTCTGCGACGCGCTCACCGATGAAGCGGTGTCGCGCCTGCGGACCCGCAAACATCGCGAAGAGAAGCCGCTGGCCGTGATGTTTCCCGACATGCGGATGCTGAAGCGGTACGCGTTAATTGATCGGGGCGAAGAGCAGATACTCGCAAGCCCCGCCGCGCCCATCGTCCTCTTGCGTAAAGCCGGTGAAACGCTGGCGTGGCAAGTGTCACGCTCCTCGCCTTGGATCGGGGCAATGCTGCCCTATTCGCCGCTCCATCACCTCTTGCTGCAAGCCTATGGCAAACCGTTGGTGGCCACAAGTGGGAACGTTTCCGACGAGCCGATTGTGACCGATGACGACGATGCGCGTGAGCGGCTCAGCTCGATTGCCGACGCTTTTGTCACGCACAATCGCCCGATCGCGCGGCCCGTCGACGATTCCGTCGTCCGCTCCATCCAGGGAAGGGTGACGGTCCTTCGCCGTGCGCGCGGATACGCCCCCCTGCCGGTCCTGCAACCCAAGCCCCTGCTGCGTGTGCTGGCGTTGGGGGCGCATCTGAAGAACACCGTGGCGATTGCGGTCGACCGGCAGGTGTTCGTCAGCCAGCACATCGGCGATCTCGACACGGCCGAGGCCTTCCGCGCCTTTCAGCGCGCCATCAAGGACCTGTGTACGCTCTACGCGTTCGAGCCGGAACTGGTAGCCTGCGATCTGCATCCGCAGTACCGGTCCACGCTGTTTGCGGAAACGCTTGGCGTGCCGGTGGTTCGCGTACAGCACCACATGGCGCATGTTGCGGCGTGCGCCGCTGAAAACGACATAACGGGACCGTATCTCGGCGTCGCGTGGGACGGCACCGGCTACGGGACCGATGGCACGATCTGGGGCAGCGAGTTTTTCGATGTCGCCGGCGCCCAATTTCGCCGCATCGGCCACTTGCGGCCATTCCGGTTATTAGGCGGCGACGCCGCGGCTCGCGATGCGCGGCGTGTGGCGTATTCCATGCTGCGGGACATAGGCCTGGACTGGCCCTTCGGTTGGACGCGTAATGAAGAAGTTATTCTGCGGCGCATGCACCAGGGCGCGACCAATCCGCCTTGGTCCACCGGTATGGGCCGCTTGTTCGATGCCGCCGCGGCCATCAGCGGACTGGCGACAGAAAACCGGTTTGAAGGGCAAGCGGCAATGTCGCTCGAAGCGGCCATTGGACTGAATGGAGACGACGATCGCTACCCGGTGGAAATCGACGGCCAAGTCATCGACTGGCGGCCCGTGATTGCGGCCCTGCTACACGATCGGCAGGCGGGCGAAAATCCCCCCACGCTGGCCCGGCGGTTTCATAACACGTTAGTCGCCGTGCTGCTCGACATGGCTCAACGCGTCGGGCGCCGGCAGGTCGTGCTGTCGGGTGGGTGCTTTCAAAATGCGTACCTCGTAGCAAAATCGATCGAACGTCTGGAAGCGGCCGGATTCCGCGTGGCGACGCACCAGCGCATTCCACCCAACGATGGAGGTATCTCGCTGGGTCAAGCGGTGCTGGCGGGCTGAGGGGTCAAGCGACACATCGCAAACTGGGTTCGTTCCGCACGGATTCTTCGAGGGCGGTTGGTAGCCGATTTTGGCGTACTGGCTGATGAGGAAGTTGACGGAGATATCGAGGTTGGCCAATCCCGAGGCGAGATCTCGGTTTCAAGAATGTGATCGCGTTTTCCGGATTCAGACGGTTTACCGGCGGGAGAACGGAGACTGGGTGGTCTCGTTCAAGGCCGTTCTGGACCGCTTCCACGGAGTCGATCGCTGAAGCCGAGAAATACCGCGAGGCCCTCATCAATAGCAGCGATTTCGTCTGCCGGGAGTTCACCGAAGACACGTCGCACCCGCCGCTTGTCTATGGAACGGAGGTGATCGATGAGTGCAAACGAGCGTTTTGCCAAGCCGCTCTTCCCCGGCGCGAGAGCCGGGTACAGCAGCCCTTCGCCGGGTGTGCCTGTGATCGGCACTACGCACACCAGTGGAAAGCGCTGGTCCCATGTGATCTCGGGGTCGCTTACGATGATGCAGGGTCGAACGCCACGCTGTTCGTGGCCCACCGTCGGATCGAGTTCGACGACAACAACTGCGCCACGGTCCAGCCTCACACCTGCTCCTCAAGCCATCCTTCACCGGGTACCCACCGAACGGCTTTGCCAGCTTTGCTGTCGAGAAGTGCTTCCGCGTCCTCTTCCGGCAGGCCGCGAGTCCATTCTTCAAGTCCTTGTTCGGCGATGTCAGCGCTTTCGGGATGGGGCTGCTGCAAGGACCGGCGAAGTTCCGCACGCCGACGCCGGTCGAGCTCCCGACGGACGGCCTCGGCGACGAACTTGCTGCGGTTCTTCTCGCGCCGATCCATATCGCGAAGCAGATCAGCGGTCAAAGAAATTGTCACACGTTCAACATTCGCCATCTTCATACTCCAAGTATGATCATACCGCTTCCCCTGTTCCGTGAGCCCGAGATAATTCGTGCCGAGGAGTACGCGAGCGCCATCCTCCTCAACCTGCCCGCTATCGAGGACGACCTTCTGGCTGGTTGCGTGGCCACGTTTCGCCACGGCCGGGTTCGCGTCCGCAGCTTGCCACTCGGCGGTGCGGCATAGGATCTCGCCGCAAATACTCTTCGACGTCGGCTTGCGCCGCCAGACGGGCAACGGCCGGACGTTCGCCCCACACAGGGAGGTGGTCACAGGCTTGTTAGCGTTCGAAGTCGGCCCACATCACGGTGTGGTCCGAGGCTCCCTCCGCGCGCCGCGGCGCGAGGTCCGCATCGGCTTCCCGGCATAGGTCCGCTAAGACAGGTGTGGCCAGGATATGGTCAATCCGCCAGCCCCAATTATTCTCGAACGCGTTGCGGAAGTAATCCCAATATGTGTACAGGACCTTCTCGGGATAGAGCTTCCGAAACACATCCACCCACCCCCACGCCACCGCCTGTTTGTAGGCGTTTCGCGCGGCGATGTGGAAGTCCGGGTCGTTCAAACGCCGGTCCGGATGATAGACGTCGATGGGTTCCGGGGCCACGTTCAGGTCGCCGAGCCAGATAGCCGGCTTCGTCACGTCTAACTGCTCGTCGAAATAAGTTCGAATGCGTTCGAACCACTTCAACTTACCCGCGTACTTATCGGAGCCGACCTTGTGCCCTTGCGGAATATAGGAGTTGACGATAGCCACGCCGTCCACCACCACCTGCAGAATGCGACAGTCCTCGTTGTCAGGACCTTCGTGGAGCCCGTGCATCACCTTCTCCGGTTCGCGCCTGGTAAGCGTGGCCACGCCGTTGTAGGACTTCATACCCCGAAAGGCAACATAGTAACCGGTAGCCTGCAGCGCCAGCAGCGGAAATTCTTCGTCCTGCACCTTGGTTTCTTGGAGGCACATCACATCCGGCTGATGCGCCTCAAGCCAGTCCATTACAATTGGCAGCCGCCTGCGCAGCGAATTGACGTTGAAGGTGGCGACTTTCCACTTGGGCATGCCTTCATCATAAAGTCGTGCGGTCGTAAGGAGCGGCTCAGCCCGGAGTGCGCGACGTAGAAATGGACATCGTTCGGAGCGGCAGCCGTCCCGCCCCCGACCCATCGGCGTTCATTCCGCGTTAAGTAGTATTGATCAGATGTCTGCAAACATTAGCGCGGGCCCATACCGAAGAACGGTTCGAAGGTCTGCCAGAAGCCAACCCAGACGCCCCCCGTCCGTCGCTCCCCTCGCCGACCCCCTTATAATTCAACGCTTTGCGAAACGAACTCCCCCACCTCGCATCAACCCCGAAACGGAGCCGCGCCATCCGACGACATCCTCACCCACTTCCCCCGTCCGTAGCTGCCGAAATACGCGACGACGCTGCCACCTCGATATCTCCGTCAATTTCCTCATCAGCCAGTACGCCAAAATCGACTACCAGACCGCCCTCGAACAATCCGTGCGGAACGAACCCAATTTGCGACATGATTAAGCGTTAATCCAGCTAAGCGGCCACAAACCACCAGCGAGATACCTCCATCCTTGGGTGGAATGCGCTGGTGCGCCGCCACTCAGCTACCCGACGCCCTTAAACTTCAACGCTTTGCGAAACGAACTCCCCCACCTCGCACCTCCCCCGAAACGGAACCGCAACCGTCAGGGCGCGGGCCCAATCTCTCCTCAGACTCGCAAGCGAGCGCCGCGCCATCCGACGACATCCTCACCCACTTCCCCCCATCCGTAGCCGCCGAAATACGGGGCTCGGTCACATAGCAGGCGGATTCAGTTTAATGAGTTGCTGGCGATTCGATAGAACTCGGAGGATGGCATCGAGCACCGCATCCAGATCCTTCGCGATGTCATCGGCGAGAAAGCGCAGAACAATATATCCGTTCTCCTGCAACAATCGGTCCTTGCGGCGGTCGCGGCGATAGGCGACCGGATCGCCCAGGTGCTGTGGACCATCGAGTTCGATGACCATACGCGGCTTTTCGCACAGAAGATCGACCTCCATGCCGCTTAATCCGTCAAAGGGGATCGGCAAACCGCTATTTAATCGAAAACGCCCGGCAGTGGTGGCGAGCGTATGAAGGCGCCGATACAGGAAGGCTTCAATAGCGCTGCGCGCCCGATCTACGCCCTCAACTTCCGGAACGGGCGGGCGTGCCGCTTCAACGAACAATGTCGCGAGCGGCGTTTCGACGCCGTCCCGAACAAGCCGGCGAACACTCGCTGCGTAGTCGCGTTTCCAAGCCGGGTCAACAGGCAGCGGAACATCGGCCGGCCACCCCGAAACCGCGCCTGCAGGCAGGACAATCGTGTATCCGACGGCTTCGTATCCGCGGCATCGGCGATCGAACATCCGCGCCAGCATCGGGATTTCAAGATCAGCATAATCGTACACGCGGACTTCGCGTTTTGATTCGTGCAGCCGGTGAAGGCGGCCAACGTATTGTGCGACAGTCCCACGCCAGGATATGGGGAGGGTCACGAAGAGTGTGTCGAGACGCGCATCGTCAAATCCTTCACCGATGTACTTACCAGTCGCGAGAAGAACGCGTTCCTCATCGGGCGGAATCTGCGCCAACCGTTCTCGAACGGTCTCGGTCTCCTTCTTCCCCATTCCGCCTCGCAGCACGATCAAATGGCGGACACTTCCGGAGAGTTGCGCGGCAAACGCGTCCAGGTGCCGATTGCGCTCGGTCAGAATAAGGGGCGAACGGGCCTCTCGCACAGCCCGGATCACATCGTCGCATATGAGGCGGTTGCGCGACTCATCCTCAACCAACTCCCTGGATAGCGAAAGGAACTCGTTTCGCTGATCGGGATCCGGGCCGCGCTTCGAACGAAAGCCCGTGGGACGCACGATCACCGTGTGGTCGAACGGTCTCAACGCCGCTTGGGCCTTGGCGTTCACCCGATACCGCACTGGACCGCATTGCATGAAAATGATGGGGTGGTGTCCATCCTTGCGCGCGACCGTTGCCGACAGTCCGACGACGAATTTCGCGTTGGCACGGCGCGCGACCTGTTCGAAGCTCTGCGCCGAGAGGTGATGGCACTCGTCCACAATGAGCTGGCCATACTCTCCGACGCAATCGTCTACGACTCCCTTTCGGACAAGGCTTTGGATGAGCGCGACGTCGATCGTCCCGCGCCGCTTACGTCGGCCGCCGCAAATTCGCCCAATGGCCGCCGCCGGAGTATTCAGAAATGACGACAATCGATCGACCCACTGATCCAGCAGTTGCTTACGGTGAACAAGCACGAGGGTATTGACGCTGCGCTGCGCGATCAGCCACGCCGCAATTACGGTCTTTCCGAAAGCCGTGGTGGCGGCCAATACACCCGTGTCGTGAGCGGCCATCGCCTCTGCCGCCACCTGCTGCTCCGGCCGCAGCTTCCCCGTAAATACGAGTTCGACTCGCTGACCCGCGTTGCGCTCGTCCCGCACGGTCGACTTGATTCCGATGTCAGAGAATAACTTCCGCACGTCGTCAAGGCAGCCTCGCGGAAGGCCGATGTGATGCGAGTGTTCTTCAGCGCAGGAGACAACCCGCGGTTTATCGTAAGTGGGCAGCCGCATCGCCTGTGCCTTATAGAACTCCGGATTTTGAAAAGCCGCGACGCGGAGAAGGCGATTCCGTAGGGATGGAGGCAGTCCCTCTCTGGCGATATAGATCTCGTTTCCGAGCACCAGTTCCAGGCTGCGCGGTAGTTCGCCTGCGATCGAAGGCTCTTTCCGGCGGCGCGACGGTGGCGTGGTCCAAGGCTCCGGTTCATCCTCCTCCGCAAGCGGAAATCGGATGCCAACCACATTCCCCAAGCGTTCGGCGTTGCGCACGAGGTCGTCTGCTTGCGCACGGCCAATCTTTCCAAGCGAGGACAGAAACGCCCATTGATCTGTGTGAGGCGTGAAATCGTCAGTAAGGAATAGACTGTTACTCTGCTCGCGAGCCTGCTTCTGCAGCGGCATGGCGATCAGGTTTCCGAATCCGCCATGGGGAAGCGTGTCCTGGTTGGGAAAGAAACGGTCGTACGAATCCAGACCCACGTCAGGGCGCTGCTCCATTGTTTCCGTGAGAATCAGTGAGCCGAGCTTACGGGCTAGGACGGCCGGCAGGGCCTCTTCAAAAAAGAGCCACACGTGAGCGCCGCATCCTGAACGCGAGCGTTCCAGCGCGGATGGCAGATTCATGCGGCGACACGTCGCTACGAAAGCCGCCGCGTCTTCCCGCCAGCCGTTCTTGTCGAAATCGGCGGCGAGGAGAAAACACGTCTCGTCCTGGAGCATCGGGTAGACGCCGGCAACGAAAGGTTGTCCCGCAGCATCACGACCCGAAAGATGCCATCGGATGACGTCATCGGTGACGGCCAGGAACCGGCGGTGCGGGCAATCCGCGCACTTGATTCGCGGTTTCTCGCAGATGCCGCGGACCCATTCGTTCCCGCATGCAGGAGAATATCCGGATTTTCCTGTTCGCCGGCTTTCGAATCGCCGAGGATACACGTCGTCGCGTCCACGGAACAGCGAGCGAAACAGCGAGATCTTGGCATCCGGTGCAGACCGGGCGTCGACGGATTGCATCCAGGGTATGCCTATCATAGCGTTGACCTAGGGACAGCGGTCTAAAGCAGGTCCGAGGGTCGAAAACCTTGCTTCACAACGATGGCTCGGTGACGCTCAGAGGAAAATAACTACAGCGATCGTGCAGCCAAACCGCGGGGGCCGACCGGGAGGTCGGCCGCGAACGGGGACGTTGGCCACGACGTTCGCCCCACGCTGGGATGCGCGAGGAAGAAAAGCAGCGAGTCGGCGCGTGGGGCGCCAAGTACCGTGACTCGAGGATCTGTGCGTGGTACACAGGTGGATTGGGACGGGCGTGACGAAAACGCCTGAAGACCGCGCCCTCGCGGGACTGAGAAAGAAATCCAAGACGCCGTCAAGGGTCGTGCCCCCGTTACGATCGAGTTTGTTGGCAATAGCTTGCGAGAACCTAAAGAACGGCGGAAAGCGGTGCCACGGTTTTTTTCTCAAGCCCTCGCGGTTGCGGCTCGGCTTGCCACCGGCTGTGGCCGGGTGCGGTGTGACGTTTTCGCCAGAAAAGAACCCAGGTGGACCGCGGGTAACGCGCTTTTTGTATGTGGGGAGCCCTGTCTGGCCTAGCAAGGGGCTAGTAACTCTGCGATTCAGACAGTAGATTAGCGGGTCGCAGCCCCCAGTCATGAGTCGGTCTCACTTGCCGAATGAAAACGCCTGTTATCCGGTGTTCGGCTGTCGTCCTGTGTCTCGCCACAAACTGCAGTTC
>JADLDI010000054.1 GCA_020846745.1 Bryobacterales bacterium
AAACAGCTCCAATTTGGCTCTCCTTTCCATCTCCGGCAGGATGGCAAACCGCCATCCCCCCGGGCTGTCCAGGTGGGGCCAATTCAGACCATCAAATGGGGCCAATTGAGAGCATCGAACTCAACTGTAACTGCATCGAATCGCCCGGGGATCCCGGGAAACGTGCCAGTGCGATTATCAGCTATGTTTATCTGGAATACAAGACCTGAACACCGCTCCCTTGCGGGACTGAGAAAAAATGCGGCCCGCGCCCTTACGGTTGCGGTTCCGTTTCCGGAGCAGTGCGTGTTTGCAGCGATTTGCCGAACCTGTGGGGCGGCGCTGAATCGCATTCAGCGGATTTTCTCTCGCTCCCTTGCGGTCTCGGTTACAGTCGTGCGTGTTTGTAACGGCGATTTCGGGGGGACATGGGGGTGTGACTTGGAGTCGCGGACACTTGCCGTTTGGCAAAGCGGCGACTCGGGTCGGGAGCGGCACGGGGCGGATGGAATAGGGTGTGACTCGGGTATGCGGGCGAATGAGGATAGTGGGGTGTGCGGAGACACGTCCACTACCCTATATTTATCGGGACTGCCCCCGATCGTTGCGCCCTTGCATCGTTCCTCGAAGCGTTATACACTTTGTATAACGCCGTGCGCTTCGAATGGGACGCCGCAAAGGACCGGGCAAACCAGGCGAAGCACGATGGCCTGGATTTCGAAACCGCAGCCCGCGTATTCGACGACCCGGAAATGCTTCTCTTGAAGGACCGGGTCGTTGCCGGCGAGCAGCGGTGGCACGCAATCGGAGCCGTCATGTCGGCTGTAGTGCTGGTGGTCCATGTTTATCGTGAGGACGATGAAAATGGCGAAGAGAGAATCCGAATCATCTCCGCGCGCGAGGCGAGTAAGCGTGAGCGCGGAATCTATTTTCAGCAAGCCGCTCGATAAGAAGCAAAAGGCAGCCCTGACTCGGATAGCCAAGCGTCAGGCGGCCGGCGACGACTGGCGGATTGACTTCTCGGATATTCCCGAGTTGACCGCCGAGCAATTGCGAAAAGCGCGACGGACACCAAAGATATTGGTCGCGGCTCGTATCGACCGGGACGTTTACGACTGGCTTAAGGAATACGGCGAGGGCTACTCGACGCGCATAAACGCTATTCTCCGGGCGGTGATGTCCACGGGGAAACGGATCGCGTAACGCGGCGACTTCTGGAATTGACTCCGCAGCTCGCGCCGGAACTTCCTAATGATCTGGCCTTAAGTATGCCGCGAAGTTGTGGCATGGCTGGTCAGACCTACCTCAACTGAAGCGCTTTAGCTCGAGTACACTTCCCAAAACGCATTGCGGAACTTGTCCATGTCGGCGGCGGTGCCGATGGAGACGCGCATCATGGTGTCGAGCGGGGGGAAGGGGCGGCCGACGGCTACGCCTTTGGCCACCATCTTCGGAAGCATGCTGCGCACGTCGCGATTCACGTCTACCATGACGAAGTTGGTGTGGGAATCGATGTAGGCGAGACCCTTCGATTCGAACCAGGTGCAGAGGTCTTTGCGGATTTTGTTGTAGCGGGTTTTGCGGTCGCCAATGATGCTCGATGCGTCTGGGATGGTCGCGAGGAGGGCGCGGACGGCAACGATGGAGATTACGTTGTTGCGGAACGGGGCCATGCGCTCGATGAGGTCGGGCCGGCCATAAGCGGCGCCGGCGCGAAGGCCGGCCATCCCGTAGATCTTCGAGTACGATCGCGTGACGATTACGTTCTTGTCGTCTTTGATGTACTTGAAGGCGCTCTCCATTTGCGGGGTTTCGGCAAAGTGGATATACGCCTCGTCAATGAGCGCGATGGTGTTGTTCGGGAGGTTCTCGATCAACCACTGAATGTCCTGCTTGGGCGTGACGGCGCCGGTGGGGTTGTTGGGGTTGCAGATGTAGATCATGCCGCCGCCTTCGCGGTCGGCCGCTTCGGCGAGTTTTCTGACGTCGGCATAGTAGCCGGTGGTCAACGGCACACGGACCACTTTGCGGCTGAGGGCTTCGGTGACTGCGGCGACGGCCTCGTAGGTCGGGCTCATCTGGATCAACGGGCGGGTGGGACCGGTGAAAGCGTGAACCGCGGCCTGCAGAACTTCGCTTGAGCCCGCGCCGACGAGCAACTGACGTGGCTCCATGCCTTCGCTTTGTGCCACGGCGGCGTAGAATTCGCGATATTCCTGATAGTGGTAGCGGCCCGCTTCGGGCAGCACCTTGATCATGGCTTCGAGCGCCACCTTTGGGGGACCCTCGGGATTCTCGTTGGCGTTCAACCACGCGGTGTCTTTCGGGAATGGTCCCTGCACGGCGGCGCGCTGGGCGAGCGCGGCTTCGGTAAGGATAGGGATAGAAAGGGCGAACGTCCGGCGGGTCATCGATAGCACTCCTCTGGGCGCTATCATACTACGCCAGGCAGAAGCGGAAACCTCTCAGAGGAGGTGAGCCCGTGAGAGGTTTGGAGAAAGGAAGGGGTTGAGACGGCTTACTTGATCTCGAGAATTTCTTTTTCCTTGGCCTTGGCAGCCGCATCGAGCTTCTGCATCTGCGCGTCGGTCATTTTCTGGATTTCGTCGTGCGCCCGGCGCTCGTCGTCTTCGGAGATCGCTTTATCCTTCAGCAGCTTCTTAACGGCCTCGTTGGCATCGCGACGGACATTGCGTAGCGCCACGCGATGATCTTCGGCCATCGTGTGCAGGTGCTTCACCAGATCTTTCCGGCGCTCCTGCGTCAGCGGGGGAATGGGGATGCGGATGAGTTTGCCGTCGTTTTGGGGGTTGAGGCCCAGATCGGACGCGCGGATTGCTTTTTCAATGGGTCCGATGAGCGATGAATCCCAGGGCTGGGCCGTGATCATGCTGGGCTCCGGCACATGAAGGGTCGCCACCTGGTTGAGCGGCGTGGGCGTCCCGTAGTAGTCCACCTTGATTGCGTCCAGAATGCTGACGCTGGCGCGCCCGGTGCGGATGGTCGCCATGGCATGTTGCAAGTCCGCCACCGCCTTTTCCATTCTCGATCTTGAATTGGATTCGATTTCTTTCACCGTCATGGTGTTCTCCAGGAAGAGGTATTAAACCCGAAACAGCTTTAGTGAATGACCGTGCCGACCGGCTCGCCCATCGCCATCCGCATTATATTGCCGTCAGTGTTAAGGTTGAAGACGAGAATCGGAAGCGCGTTGTCGCGGCACATCGCGACGGCCGAGGCGTCCATCACGGCAAGGTTCTTCGCCAACACATCACTGTAGCCGACTTCACGGAAGAAGGTGGCGTCGGGATGCTTTAGCGGGTCTTTGTCGTAGACACCGTTAACGCGGGTCGCCTTGGCGACGATTTGCGCCTTGATCTCCAAGGCGCGTAGAGTAGCGGCCGTGTCGGTAGAAAAATAGGGATTCGAAGTGCCGGCGGCGAAGATCACGATGCGCCCCTTTTCGAGGTGGCGGATGGCGCGCCGCCGGATGTAAGGCTCGGCAACCTGATGGATTTGGATAGCGGTCATCACCCGTGTCGGAACGCCTTGCTTTTCGAGGGCGTCCTGAAAGGCGAGTGCGTTGATGACGGTGGCCAGCATGCCCATGTGGTCAGCGGCGACGCGATCCATATTTCTGGCCGCGGCCGCGACGCCGCGGAAGAAGTTGCCTCCGCCAACGACCAAACCCAACTGAACACCGGTGCGGGCGACCGCAGCCACTTCCGCGGCCATGGCCTTTACGCGCTCCGGATCGACGCCAAAGCCGTTTTGTCCGGCGAGCACCTCGCCGCTCAGCTTCAACAGGATTCGTTCGTAGCGAGGCATGGCGGCTCCTGTTATTGAGCCGCTTCCTCAGTGGCTGCCGCGGCGGCCGTCTCGCCCACCTTGAAGCGGACAAACCGGGCGATGGCGATATTTTCCTGCATTTTGGAGATATTGGTTTTGATCAACTGCTCGATGGTGAGCGTGTTGTCCTTAATGAAGGGCTGATCGTAGAGGCAAACCTCTTCGTAGAACTTGGTGATGCGGCCTTCGACGATCCGCTCGATCACCTTCTCCGGTTTGCCTTCGTTGCGAGCGCGGTCACCGGCGATCTCTTTTTCCTTCTGCAGTAGGTCGGCGGGCACTTCTTCCCGGCGCAGGAACTTCGGATCGGCGGCGGCAACCTGCATCGCGAGGTCCTTTACAAGCTCCTGAAAACCGTCGGTGCGGGCGACGAAGTCGGTCTCGCAGTTCACTTCGATTAATACACCGAGCTGGTTGCCGGGGTGGATGTAGGTGCCGATCGCACCGGCGCGCGCCGCACGGCCTTGCCGCTTCGCCGCCGAGGCAATGCCTTTCTTGCGCAGAACCACTTCCGCTTCCGCCAAATCGCCCTTTGCTTCTTCCAGGGCGCGCTTACACTCCATCATGCCCGCGCCGGTCTTGTCCCGGAGCTGTTTCACCAGTGCAGCAGAGATTTCGGCCATCAGATACCTTCTTTCAAACACACGACTCGCATCCAGCGGGTGGCGCCGGATGCGAGGTCCATTCGAGTTCTATTAATCTTCCAATGCTTCGAGCTGTTTCTTCGAGATGTTGAGCGAAGCGAGGTCGTCTTCCACCAGGCTTTCGGACATCAACTTCTCGGCATACTGAGGCTCGAAGTACTGGCTGTATTCCGCAGACTCTTCGACCGGGGTCTCTTCGGTGACAATGCGCTCGGCGGTGAAGTCCTGCTCCGTCGCCAGCGCGCGACCTTCGATCACGGCTTCAGAAATCTTGTTCGTAAACAGGCGGATCGCCCGGAGCGCATCGTCGTTGCCAGGGATCACGTAATCGACCATGTCGGGATCGCAATTGGTGTCCACGACGGCCACCACGGGGATGCCGAGCTTGCGGGCTTCGGAAACGGCGATCGATTCTTTGCTCGAGTCGATTACGAAGAGGAGATCCGGCAGACCGCCCATATCTTTGATACCGGCCAGGTTCTGCATCATGTGCTTGCGTTCGCGCTCGAGCCGGCCGACTTCCTTCTTGGCGCGGCCGCCCCAGGAGCCTTCCGCCGACATGGCTTCCAGTTCCTTGAACCGTTTGATCGACTTCTGCACAGTGACGAAGTTGGTGAGGAGCCCACCGAGCCAGCGCTGGTTGACATAGAACATGTTGCAGCGGGTGGCTTCTTCGCTGACGGCTTCCTGCGCCTGGCGCTTGGTGCCGACAAACAGGATGTTCTTGCCCTGGGAAGCCTGCTCGGCCACAAATCGCATGGCGTCTTTGAACAGCTTCAGGGTCTTTTGCAGGTCGATGATGTAGATTCCATTACGTTCGCCAAAGATGTACTCCTTCATCTTTGGATTCCAGCGCTTGGTCTGGTGCCCGAAGTGAACGCCCGCTTCGAGCAATTCCTTCATTGAAATAGACGGCAAAATGCCTCCTTAGAATGCGGGTGAAGAGGTGCGCGGGCGGCGGGCGTCTCAAGCGGGATTTGCCCGCCGCCGCAGAACAGGGAGGAAAAGAACTAGCGTTTGGAGAACTGGAACCGCTTACGAGCGCCCTTCTGGCCGTACTTTTTGCGCTCGTGCTGGCGCGGGTCGCGGGTCAGCATTCCCAAACTCTTCAACTTGCCGCGCAGTTCCAGGTTGAACTCGCAGAGAGCGCGGGCAATGCCAAGGCGGATAGCGCCGGCCTGGCCGTTTACGCCACCACCATTGGTGTTGATCAGAACATCAAATTTGTCAGCGGTTTCTGTCGCCAACAGCGGCTGGCGAACCATGCTGCGGGCAGCTTCCGAGGGGAAGTACTGCTCCATGGGCCGCTGGTTGATCGTAATCTTGCCGCCGCCGGGACGGAGGAACACGCGAGCCACCGCGGTCTTGCGGCGGCCGGTTCCCAAATTCTGTACTAACGCGGGCATCCGTTTCGTTCTCCTTCTATCGGGCGGCTTCGAGCGCGGCCGGCTTTTGGGCGGCGTGCGGATGCTTCGGACCCGCGTAAACCTTCAGCTTGCGGTACATCTGCTTACCAAGTTTGGTTTTCGGCAGCATGCCCGAGACCGCCAACTCGATCATTCGCATCGGACGCACAGCCTTCATCTTGAAGGCGGCGGTCTCCTTGAGCCCGCCCGGATAACCCGAGTGGGTGCGATAAACCTTGTCGCGCTCCTTGGCGCCGGTGAGCTTCACTTTATCGGCGTTGATCACAATGACGTGGTCGCCGGCGTCGAGGAAAGGGGTATAAGTGGGGCGGTGCTTGCCCATCAGAATCCGAGCGGCTTGAGCGGCAATGCGGCCAAGCACGGCGCCGTCGGCATCGATGACATGCCAGGAGCGCACAAACTCCTTGGCCGACGGAAATGGGGTGTTCATAGACAGACTAACTCCAGGCGAGTTCTACAAAGTTTCAAGATAGCCGATACGCGCAGGGGGTGTCAAACCCGGATCAGCTGGAGCCCATCCAGGCACACGAGAAGGAGCACCGGCAGAAAGCCGCGAAGAACTATAGTAGCGCAAGTGGGAGAGGGTTGGCATGCGAAGGCGCATTGAGGCGTGGTGGCGGAGCCGAGTGATCGATAGACTTGCACTCTATCGATCACCAGGTGATGCTATTATGATCGATAGGCACGGGTGCTATCGATCATGACCTGGAACTGGCAGCAGCGTGATTGGCCCAACTTCTTTTGGGACCGGTCCCGATTCATAGCGGCGGAAGCGCAATTCCTGGTGGAAGCGGGTGTGCTGGCCGGCACCCTACGACATCTTACGCCTCCCGATCGGGAACAACTAGCCATAGATGCGATGAGTACCGAAGCCGTAACGACCTCGGAAATCGAGGGAGAAATCCTCGATCGAGCAAGCGTTCAGTCTTCGATCCGGCGCCACTTGGGGCTTTCGACCGAGAGACCGTCCGCGAAACCTGCAGAAGCGGGAATCGCGGAGATGATGGTGGATATGTTTCAACATTCCTCGGACCCGCTCGACCGTTCGACGCTATTCCGCTGGCACAGCATGCTTCTGCAGGGTCGGCGGGACATTCGAGATATCGGGCGTTACCGCGTCGGAGAAGAACCGATGCAGGTAATCTCCGGGGCTACTTACGCGCCCAAGATCCATTTTGAGGCGCCACCATCGTCCGCGGTTCCCGAGCAAATGGCCGGGTTCTTCGATTGGTACAGGCGGACAGCTCCCGGCGGACTCGATCCGTTACCCCCGATGATGAGATCCGCGATCGCACATCTCTATTTCGTGTCTATCCATCCGTTCGAGGACGGCAATGGACGGATTGCGCGCGCGGTTTCGGAGAAGGTTTTGGCGGAGAGTCTGCACCGACCTTCGCTAGTGTCCCTCGCGTCGACGATATTGGTGCGACGCAGAAGCTACTACGACGCGCTGGAGGCGGCCAACAAGACGAACGAAGTGACGACCTGGGTGGGTTGGTTCTCCACGGTCGTAATCGAAGCGCAGCGTCGCAGCATTGCCAACATCGACTTCCTGATCGACAAGGCCAGGTTGTTGGACCGTATGAGGGGCCAGTTGAACGGCCGGCAAGAAAAAGCGCTACTCCGCATGCTTCGAGAAGGTCCGGAAGGATTCAAAGGCGGGCTGAGCGCCAGCAATTACGCGGCAATCACGGGAGCATCATCTGCAACCACGACGCGCGATCTATCCGATCTTGTGGAAAAGGGCGCGCTGACGAGAACCGGGGAACGACGTCACGCGCGGTATCAGATAACAATACCGCTGCGCCGCGTCAGCCGGGTTGACCTGCTGTAGGACTCTTACGCCGCGAAGCGCTTGAAGATCAGGCTTGCCAACTCGAGCGCCGCCAGCCATACCGAAGTGTTTACTACCATAGAGGCAGAGGCGGAAACATCCCGAATGAACGCTATCCCACTCAAACCCGAACGGCAAGCGGCACTTGAGCGGTTTGCAGTTGAACGTGGACAGAGTCCTGCTGATGCACTGGACGATGCAGTAACTTCATTTCTCGAGTGGCAAACCCGCGATTTTAACGAAGCGGTCGAAGGTGTGCAGCGCGGTTATGAGGACGTGAAAGCTGGGCGTACGCGGTTCGCTATAGACGTTTTCGCGGACTTGCGCCGGAAACATGACTTTCCGAGTTGAGTTCTCTGCCGCAGCCGAACGCGACGCGGACAGCATCCTGGAGTGGCTGATTTCTGTTGCATATACGCCGTCCCCGACAGCGGTCCCTCTGATGGTGAAGCCCGTTCTGCCGGCTATCGCTCATCAAATAGCGAAATGAAGAGCGATAGGCAGGGACGTTATCGCTCAACACGTAGACGCTTACGCCGTGTACCGTTTGAAGATCAGGCAGCCATTTGTCCCGCCAAATCCGAACGAATTAGACAAAGCCGTGTCGATTTTCATCTTGCGCGCCTTGTGCGGGATGAAGTCGAGGTCGTTGCCTTCGTCGGGATTGTCGAGGTTGATGGTCGGGGGGACGATTTGATCGCGCATGGCGAGGACTGTGATGCCGGCCTCGAGTCCGCCGGCGCCGCCGAGCAGGTGCCCGTGCATGCTCTTGGTGGAACTGATCGCGAGTTTGTGCGCGTGTTCACCGAAGCACCGCTTAATGGCGATGACTTCCAACCGGTCGCCGATTTCGGTGGACGTCGCGTGCGCGTTGATGTAGTCGATGTCGGAAGGACTCATTTTGGCGTCCTTCAGCGCGCGGTTCATCACGCGAACTACGCCGTCGCCATCTTCGGCTCCTGAAGTGATGTGATAGGCGTCGGCCGTCATGCCGTAGCCCACCACCTCGGCCAGGATGTTTGCTCCCCGGGCCTTGGCGAATTCCAACTCCTCGAGAATGAGGATGCCGGAACCCTCGCCGACGATGAACCCGTCGCGGTCCTTATCCCAAGGGCGGCACGCGCGAGAAGGCTCGTCGTTGCGCTGCGAAAGCGCGCGCATTGCGGCGAACCCACCCACGCCGAGCGGCGTGATGGACGCTTCGGCGCCGCCGCAGATCATCACGTCGGCTTCGCCCCGTTGAATGATGCGGAAGGAATCGCCGATGGCGTGGGTCGACGTCGCGCATGCGGTCGCGACCGCAGAGTTCGGCCCCTTGGCGCCGGTCCGGATCGAAACGAAACCGGACGCGAGATTGATGATGGTGGCGGGGATGAAGAAGGGGGAAATCCGGTCGGGCCCCTTTTCGAGCAGCGTTTTGTGTTCGCGCTCGATCACTTCGAATCCGCCGATGCCGCTGCCGATATAGACGCCGGCATTCTCGGCGAAATCATCTGTGATCTTCAAGTTCGCGCTTTCCATCGCCATGTCGCCGGCGGCGATGGCGAAATGAATAAAGCGGCCCATTTTGCGGGCTTCTTTGCGATCGACCCACTTGAGCGGATCGAAGCCTTTCACTTCGCCGGCAATGCGGCAGTTGAATCTTGTCGCGTCGAAGTGGGTGATCGGCCCGATGCCGCTCTTGGCTTCCAGACACCCGCTCCAGGTTTCTTCCGTACCGATACCCAAAGCGGAGACGAGCCCCACCCCCGTTACCACAACTCTACGGTTCAAAACAGAACTCCGTTCTTGAAGGGGCCCCGGTTGGGGCTCCCGCCACGGTACAAAGACTACTTCTCGCCTTTTTTGGCTTTGATGTAGTCGATCGCGTCTTTCACGCTGGCAATCTTTTCGGCGTCTTCGTCCGGAATGTCGAGTTCGAACGCTTCCTCAAACGCCATTACGAGTTCAACGAGGTCTAGAGAATCTGCCCCCAGGTCGTCCTGAAATGATGCGGTGTCATCCACCTGCGCTTCGTCGACGCCCAGCTGCTCGACGATGATCTGCTTTACTTTCTGATCAATGGCCATGTGTCCTCCCGTCGGGGCGGCGCCGGTTTGAGCGCCGGCGCACGTACTGCTTACCGCGCGCCCAAGGCCCACAAACTTTCGAGTCTAGCCATGGTTTGCTCTCGGGCGCAAGTACCGGGCGGGTGAACGCCCGCTACACTGGACCCATGAGGCTGGTTCACGCGCTTCTGTCCGCCTCGCTGTGCACCGCTTGGGCGGGCGGCGAAGGCGACCCTCGCTTGACGCCTCTGCTTGAACAATTATCTGAGGAAGCCAGTGTTTTTGGGGTGAATGCGCCGCGCATCATTGCGCAGGAGCGCCTGCTGCACCGTGGACAGCGCACCCCCGCTTTTCGCATCAAACGGTTGCGCAATCAGTCGAAAGATAAACCGCCGGAGGTCAAGCCGGAGAAAGACATCATCGAACGGGAGATCATCTCCGAGTACGCGTTCGGCACGGTGAAAGACGCGGCCGACTCGTTGCGCGAATTCCGCCAGCCGATCAGCGTGGACGGACGCCCGGTGCGCGGCGCGGCCAACGCGCGCCTGACTTTGGCGCGTAATGTAAGCTCTGACGACGACCGTGAACGCAAGCGCATGCTCGAGCAGTTCGAGAAGCTCGGGCTGGTAGGCGCGGCGACCGACTTCGGCCAGATGATCCTGCTTTTCAGCCGCCCGGCCCTTCCGCGGTTCCACTTCAACTACAAGGCCCCTGGGCGGTTAGCCGGTTCCGCCGTGTCGATCGTGCAGTGGTATCAACTGGACAGCGAAGCTTCGGCCCGCGTGTTCCGCGGCAACGATATGACTCGCGTGAAGATGAAGGGCGAAATCTGGTTTCGCGATTCCGACAACCGTCCGATCCGCATCACCGCGCTGATTCCCATTCGCGAAAACGACCGCGATGTCGTTCACGAAGCAGAGATCGATTATTACCGCAGCACCTACGGCGTCATGCTGCCGCGCGTGGTCCGTTACAAGAAAACCGCCGGCAAGGAGCTGGTAGTGGAGAATTACGGTTTCTATTCGAATTACCGCATGTTCAAAGTTGAGGCGGAGATCAAGTTCACCCCCGCCGAAGAAGAGGGTACCGAACCGCCGCAGAAACCGGGGCTTGAACCGGCGCAGGAACCGAAACGATGACGGTCATTTATCTGCACGGATTTGCTTCAAGCCCGAAATCGCGCAAGGCACAGTTCTTTTCAGAGCGCTTTAAGGGCGCTGGGATTGAGTGCGTGGTTCCGGATCTGGAACAGGGGAACTTTCGCGACCTCACGCTGACAGGGCAGTTGCGCGTGGTCGAGAGAGCCGCCGCGGGCGGAAGCGTGACGCTGATTGGTTCGAGCATGGGCGGTTATCTGGCGGCGCTCTATGCGGCACGGCATCAGCAGGTGGAGAAGGTGATCGCACTGGCGGGGGCGTTCGACTTCGCGGCGCGCTGGCGCGAGCGGTTAGGAGAGCGGCAGATGGCGGAGTGGCGCGAGAAAGGCGCCATCGAGACGTTCCATTACGGCAGCGGACGTCCCGAAATGATTGCATATTCCTTGTATACGGACGCCCTGAATTACGAGCCATTTCCGGCCGTAAGCCAACCAACGCTGCTGCTTCACGGCCTGCGCGACGACGTCGTTCCCGTAGACGCAGCTAAGCAGTTTTTATTAAAAAATCCGCAGGCGGAACTGGTGACGTTCGACTCCGGGCACGAACTGACGGACCAATTGGATCGGCTGTGGCGCCATACCGCATCATTTTTAAATATTAATCTCTAATGTGTGGAAGTAAAGCGGGTAGTACTTTATAATTCGGCGAAAGGACCGAAGGGGTCACCTTCCATGTCGAATTTCAAAAAACTATCCGCCGTTCTGTCCCTTCTAACCGGTTTTGCGACCGCTCTTTTCAGCCAGACCGGAACCATTCAAGGCACCTTAACCGACGCCCAGGGCGGCGTTGTCGCGAACGCCCGTGTGACCGCCACAGATGAAGCCAAGAATCTGATTGCACGCGAAACGGTGAGTTCCGCGGATGGCCGTTTTTCGCTGCGTCCGCTGCTGCCGGGCACTTACACCATCAAGAGCGAAGTACCGGGGTTCAAGGCGCTCGAACAAAAAGGCCTCAAGCTCGACCAGAACCAGATCATGGAACTGGGCAACATCGTCCTGCAGGTGGGGCAGACCACTGAGTCTGTCACGATCTCAGCGGAAACACCACTGGTCGAAACCGCAACAGCGAACAAGTCGTTCGTGATCAGTTCGCGACAGGTGACCGAGCTATCGCTCAACGGCCGCGACTTCCAATCGCTGATGCGAACGCTGCCCGGCGTGGTTTCAAACGACCGGTCGGACTTCCGCCTCGCCTTCAACAACACCGATGCGTTCAACGTGAACGGGTTGCGCGGCAGCGCCAACAACGTGTTTCTCGACGGGACTATCAACACCGACGTCGGGGCGAACGACGGACAGTACACACAGATTTCACTCGATGCCGTGGGCGAATTCAAGGTCCAGACCAGCACGTTCAACGCGGAGTACGGCCGCAACCCGGGCATCATGATCTCGATCAACACCAAAAGCGGCAGCCGCGATTTCCACGGCACCGCCTACTGGTTTCTGCGCAACAACTACTTCGACGCGCGGCAGCCCTTCGACACCACGGGCAAGACCCAGCCGTTGAACTTCAACCAGGCCGGCGGCAATATCAGCGGTCCGATTTACCTGCCCAAGGTATCGAGCCGCAAAGATCCGCGCATGTTCTTTTTCTTCAACTACGAAGGCACGCGGGCCACGCGCCCGATCGGCGGCAATTTCATCGATTTGGCGCACCCGGACCTTCTAAACGGCGACCTCAGCCGGCTCTATCGCGACCAGCCGCTGCTCACTTCGAGCGGCCAGAACACCGGGTTCCGCGTGGGACAGGTGTTCCGCCCCGGCACGGTGGTCCGCGAAGCCGGCGGCCGGATCATCGGCGGCGACCCCTACATCGGCAATATCATTCCGAAATCCGAATGGAGCCGCAATGCAGCGGGCTTTATCAAGGTGATGAGTTTCTTCCCCAACCTGGGCAGCGCTCCGCCGACGCCCGGCCAGCCTGAAACGGTCCGCTATCCGTACCAGCAAGTGTATGGGTTCAAGAAAGACGGGAAGGTGCTGCGCTACGACTGGGCTCTGTCGTCGAAAGCCAACTTCTTTTTCCGCTGGGCCGACGACGCGCAGCAGGAAACGCAGAGCCTCGGCATCTTCGCCACGCTTCCGTCGCCGATCTTCCCGCAATATCGCAAGAAGCCCGGGTCATCGTGGTCATGGAACCTGGTCAACGTCATTTCGCCCAGCACGACGAACGAGTTCATTTTCGGCTACAACCGCCTGACACAGGTGGTCGACGTTCAGGATGGAACTTCCAGCAGCCTCTACGACAAAGCGGCGCTCGGCTTCCAGTTAAACGAGCTTTATCCCGACTCGAACCTCCGCAACCGCTTCCCGCGTTTCAGTTGCGGCGTCGGCACTTGCGGATACTCCGGTTTTCCGGCGGGCTGGGCGAGCGATGCCAAGCAGTTCGCCTGGACCGACAACGTGACGCTGAACCGCGGCGCGCACACATTCAAGGGAGGCGTGTTCTTCAACATGAACCTCAACGGCCAACAGCCCTCCTGGACCGATGTGCCTAATTTCAATTTCGGCTCCAATCCGGAAAATCCGCGCGACACCGGCAACACCTTCGCCAACATGCTGCTGGGAAACTACACGAGCGTCAGCCAAACCAACGGGCGCTTCTACGGCGCCTTTAAGTTCTTCGGCGTCGAATGGTATCTGCAGGACAGTTGGAAAGTAAGGCGCAACTTCACCCTGGAATATGGTGTGCGCTGGGCATATCTCGGGCCGACGTACACAACCGGGCAGTATCTGCAGAACTATTGGGATCCGGGACGCTACAAAGCGGCAGAGGCCGTCCAGATCGATACACGGTCCGGGTTGCGCAACGGCTCCATCATTCCCGGCGCGGGCAATCCGTTTAACGGCATCGTGCAGGAAGGAAACGGCATTCCGCAGGGATTCGCCAAGCACCGGTACAACAATTGGGGACCGCGGGCCGGCTTCGCGTGGGATCCGTTCGGCAATGGCAAAACGTCGGTTCGCGGCGGCGCCGGCATCTTTTACGAACGCATTCGGCAGAACGCGAACAACTTCGACGGCCTAGGAAATCCCCCGCTGGTCTACACGCCCAATGTTTTCGCCGGACGAGTGGACGAACTCGGACCGGCGCTGGTGAACTCCGGCGTCCGCTCGCCTGTCGGCCTGTCGAGCTTCGATCCGCAAGGTCAGATTCCGACCATCTACTCCTGGTCGATCGGTGTGCAACGCGAACTCGGACGCCAAACCTCTATCGATATCGCTTATGTCGGCAATGCGGGCCGTTACCTGCAATACCGCCGCGACTTGAACCAGTTGCCGCTCGGCACCACGCTCCGTCCCGGCCTGCTCGCCAGTGTGAACAACACGACGAACGCTCTGCGGCCCTACCTCGGTTACACCACCATAAACTGGACCGACTTTGGCGCGATCAGCAACTACAACGCGCTACAAGCCCGGGTGACCCGCCGCTTCTCTCGCGGGCTGACGGGCAACTTCAACTACACGTGGTCGAAGGCCATGGCCGAGATCGATTCCGACACGACGGCGCTTGGCTACTCGTATAACCGGCACCGCGAGTACGGTCCCGCGGGCTTTGATCGGACACACATCGTAACCATCGATTTCGTCTACGAACTGCCCCGATTCGTAAAGAGTTCCGGCATCGCCAACACGATCGTCAACGGCTGGCAGATCAACGGCATCACCCGCTTCTGGAGCGGCAACCCGGCCACGATCCTCTGCGGAAACTGCAACCCCGGAACACTCAGCACGGCGACGGGTGGCGGCGCTTTTGCCGACTATGCCGGCGGCCCCATCTACCCCGACGAGAAGACCCGCCGCAACTACTTCAATGTCGCCGCGTTTGCCCGCCCCGCGGAAGGCACGCTCGGCAACCTAGGAAAAAACACGTTGCGGCTGCCCGGGATCAACAACTGGGATGTTTCGCTGTTCAAGAATTTCCGCATTCACGAACGCATCAACACCCAGTTCCGCTTTGAAACCTTCAACACTTTCAATCACACGCAGTGGTCGGGCGTGAACACAACGCTAAGCGTTCCGAACCCTGGCGCCGTCCCCACCGATGCAACGCGCGGTACGTTCGGCGAAGTCAACTCCACCCGCGACCCGCGCACAATTCAGTTCGGACTCAAGTTCCTGTTCTAGAATCGCCTTTGTGCGGGTGTTCGCTCTGTTTATCGCGCCGGCGCTGCTGATCTGGAGCGCCGATTCTGTGGAAACTGTTTTCAATCAGGCCCAGGAATCGCTGAAGAAAGGCGACCTGGCAGCGGCTGAAAAAGGCTTTTCCGCCGTTGTGAAACAGCTTCCGAACCATCCCGGCGCGTGGGGCAACCTCGGAACGGTGTTTTCGCGGATGGGCCGCTTTGCACAGGCTGAAAAGGCTTACGAGACGGCACTGCAGTTTGCGCCGAACGAGCCGGGCCTATGGATTAATCTTGGTCTTGTTTATGTCAAGCGCCAGGACTTCGCCAAGGCCAAGCCGCTGTTTGAGCGGGTGGAGAAGTCGCGGCTCGCTTCCGCTCAGTCGAAAGAGATGCTGGCCGCCTGCCAGATCCACACAGGAGAAGCAGAGAAAGCATTGACCACGCTCAACGCGATGGAGCCTTCGGCTAGCGTCGTTTATTTGCGCGGCATCGCGTATCTGAAGTTGAAGCAGACCATCAAAGCCAAGGCCGAGTTCAATCAGCTATTTGCCGCGGCTACCGCTCCCGCACAGGCGCACTACCTGCTAGGGCAAGCCTATGCCGGCAGCGGCATGCTCGATGACGCCCTTGCGTCGTTTCACAAAGCCCTCGAACTGCAGCCCGACCTACACGCGGCCCGGCTGGAAGCCGCCAAAACCTACATTGCCCAGCGCAATAACGAGAAAGCCGAACGGGAACTGCGTGCGTTGGTGAAAATGACTCCGCATAACCCCGAGCCGGCGTACTATCTGTCTGCCCTGCTGGTGACAGAGGACCGCGGCCAGATCGCTCTGCCCGTGCTCCAGAAGCTCGCCGCCGTACAACCCGATAGTTGGTCTACGCGCTACTACCTCGGCCGGGCCCTCATGCAGTCCGGCCGTCAGCAGGAAGGGATCAGCGCTTTTGAGGCGGCCGCGAAGCTCGCGCCCGAACAGAGTGCCGTCTGGTATCAACTTACCCGCGCCTACCAGGCGGCGGGCCGCATGACAGACGCCCAGAAAGCTCGCGAGCGGCTCGCCGGTATGAAGCGGCAATTGGTCGAGGACGAGCGCAAGATCGTCACCGGCCCTACGGTTCCGTAGCGGCTACATCACCGGCAGGGATTTGTGGCCGTTCCGCCGTGGCGAGGGAATGCATTCCGTGAATCCGACATGGGTTTTATAACAGGCGCTGCAAAGGCTGCTGTATTCGCCACATGTGCAGGCGTGTTCGCCGCTCGTGTTCACCCGCATGGCGTCTAACGCCGCCGAGTGTTCCCAAATTTCGCGGAAACGCTCGGTCCGCAAATTGCCCGCGGACACGGGCATGTACCCGCAGGGATACACCTCTCCGGAGTGCGATATGAAGCACACACCACTGCCGATCAGACACGATTTGCAACTGCCGAGCGACGGTACCAGCGGAGTTCCATATTTGCCTTCGCGTTCGCCGCGTGGGCTCTCATGCAGGTGCGGAGCACAGGTCACTTTGATTTCCATTGTGCTGCTGATCGACCGGTAATAGAGCCAGGCCAGGATCTCGTCCGCCTCATCTCCGCGCAGCGCGTGCGGCTCGGGAATCCGAAAACCGCAACCGACCGGAACCAGCAGATAGACATGAAACGCCTGTACACCCAGTTCGTCAGCCAGGGTCAGCATGGACGACAACTGGTGGGCATTGTGGCGTGTGATCATGGCGCCGATCTGTGTCCGTACGCCCATTTCCCGCAAATTCCGTAATCCCCGCACCGCAGCGGCAAACGCGCCCGGCTGCCCGCGAAAGCCGTCGTGCGTCTGAGCGTCCGCTCCGTCGAGGTTTACGGCCACGCGCTCAAATCCCACGTCGTGGATTCGAGCCGCCATCGTTTCATCGATCAGCGTACCGTTGGTAATCAGGCGTGTGGTGAGTTGTTTGTCGCGTGCGCGCTTACCGAGCGAGAACAGGTCGCGACGCCACAACGGCTCCCCGCCGGAGATAACAACCGTCAGTGGGGCGTATTCCGCAAGCTGGTCGATTACGCAGCAACTTTCTGCGTAGTTTAAATCAACAGGCGAAAGCAGGTTCGATGTATGCGTCTGACAGGTTGCGCATCGCAAATTGCACCCTGTCGTGATTTCCCAATAAATCATACGCGGAGGATAGATCGCGCTACTGTCCGAGCCAAACGCCATACCTGCTGGTAGGAAGCAATTAACGGTCCAGAATTTCACTACTTGACTGAGGTTGTGGTTCGAAGTAATGTGAGGAGGAGAAGGCGAAATAAAAGCGAATATGAAAACTGCCGCTCAACTGGCTCCGTTCCTCAAGTTTTCTACTCCTCCCACGTACTCTCCCTTGCCCACCATCGGTTCAATCGATCTTCCTCGCGGCCGGATCACAGAGATTTTCGGCCCCGCATCGTCGGGCCGAACCACGCTGATTCTCTCGGCACTGGCGGAATCTACAGCAGCCCGAGGGGAGACATGTGCGTACATTGACATCAACAATTCACTCGATCCGACATCTGCTGCCGGCGCGGGCGTCGCCTTACATAAGCTGCTTTGGGTCCGTTGCGGCGGCAACGCACCGCATGGCTTAAAAGCCACCGATATGGTGTTGCAAGCTGGATCATTCGGAGTTGTCGTTCTCGACATGGGTGACACTCCTCTACAGATCACTCGCCGCATTCCCATCAATTACTGGTATCGTTTCCGCCGCGCAATCGAAGGCACGCATACAATCCTAACGGTTATCGGCAATGAACCGAATGTGCGTCAGTGCGCAACCGTTTGTATTGAGTCTTTGCAAAGAAGCGTGGGATGGTCGGGCACGCATGCGAATTCGCGATTGCTCGACAGTATTCAATTTCAATATGGACTGCGCAAACCTGTGGGTATGCCGGCTGGGGTCATTGACGCTCCCCTGCGAGAGGATGCGCAGCGCATAATAGCGGAATGACACGCCGCGACCTGCTCGCCTGTGGCGCATTGCCCGCCATTCCACCTGCCACACCCAACCGCACACCCATCGTCAATGGCGCCGAACATGCGTGGGTGCTATATGACAAACGTTTTCCGATCGACCCTCAACTGGCCACATGTCCTACAAACCTGCCGAAATATGAATATCCGGCGGAACAAATCCTTGCGGATATGCGCAGCTATAACGTGGACCATGTCGTGATCTCGCATGTCTGTTACTACGGCCGCGACAACCGCTACCCCGCGCACATCGTCAAAACATATCCTGGTAAATTTGCTGCGATCGGGTTATTGGTGGGACATCGCCTGTATTCACCCGCCGATAAAGAAAACCCATCGCGCCTCGAGAAACTGGTAAAAGAAGAGGGTTTGATCGGACTACGGTTAAGTCCGATTTACGACAAAGATGTCGTTTGGTTGAACGATCCCGTCTCTTTTCCGCTCTGGAAAAAGGCGGAAGAACTGGGCTGCACGTTCAACATATTCCTCGCACCGCACCAGGTGCGCCAAGTGGGCGACATGGCTCAGCGCTTTCCTGGTGTCAATATCGTAATCGACCACATCGCGATGATCGATATCACGAAGCCCGATACGGACGGATTCGGCCCGCTGCTCGAGCTTTCAAAGCACAAAAATGTTTACGTGCGCACGTCTTTGCACAACCCATCGAAGACGAAGCAACTGCCGTTTCGCGACGTGTGGCCGTTTCTGCATCGCCTTTACGACAGATTCGGCCCGCAGCGCCTGATCTATGCAAACTTCTATGAATTGTTAATTATGAAGGAATTGATCCCATTCTTTACCCCGGCGGATAAAGAATGGATCCTTGGCCGTACGGCGTACCGGTTGTACAAGTTCGGCGCTCGTGCGTGATTCGCGCCAATTCGGGCAAACCGCCTTGCTGGGGGGCTCGAGCCGCGGAGTGGCATCCGGGAATTCTCCAGTACCAGGGCGAGCCTTCCACGGGGGCTTCCACGGGGCCTTCCACACCCGCGTTGCGCGCCAGTGCGATAAGCCGCTACACTTGAAAATTAGTCTTAGCACGCCTCCCGGACATTCGCCCGGGCTTCTGGAGGATTAATTTGGCTGACGGAATGCGGCATATTTTTACGTCCGAATCGGTGACAGAAGGTCACCCGGATAAAATTGCGGATCAGATATCGGATGCAATCCTGGATGCGTGTCTGGAACAGGACGCGATGAGCCGGGTTGCCTGCGAAACCCTTGTTACCACCGGTTTGGCTGTGGTTGCCGGTGAAATCACTACTTCGTCCAAGTTCCAGGTGAAAGATCTTGTCCGCAAGGTGGTCTGCGACATTGGCTACGACAATGCCGAGTATGGCTACGATGGCAAGACTTGCGGCATTCTCGACGCGATCCAGACCCAGTCTCCCGATATTGCGATGGGTGTGGACACAGGCGGCGCCGGCGACCAGGGCCTGATGTTCGGCTACGCCTGTAATGAGACGGCGGAACTGATGCCGCTGCCCATCATGATGGCGCACAAACTGGTGCAGAAGCTTTCCGAATGCCGCCGCAGCGGCGAACTGCCTTGGCTGCGGTCGGATGGCAAGAGCCAGGTGAGCGTGGAATATGCCGGTTCGAAGCCCATCCGCATTGACGCGGTGGTGGTTTCGACGCAGCACGCCGAAATGCCGATCGAAGAGCTACGCGCCGCGGTCAAGAAGCACGTGATCGACCCCGTGGTTCCGTCCAATATGGTGGATTCTTCGACCAAGTATCACATCAACCCGACCGGCCGGTTTGTCATTGGCGGACCCCACGGCGACACCGGTTTGACCGGGCGCAAGATCATCGTCGATACCTACGGCGGCATGGGCCGTCACGGCGGTGGCGCGTTCTCCGGCAAGGACCCGACGAAGGTGGACCGTTCGGCCTGCTACATGGCCCGCTACGTGGCAAAGAACATCGTTGCCTCGGGCCTGGCGTCGCGTTGCGAAGTGCAGTTGGCCTATGCCATCGGCGTGGCGGAACCCGTTAGCGTGCTGGTGAATACCTTCGGTACAGGCACCGTGAGCGACGAGCAGATCGTCAAAGTGGTGCGCGACACGTTCCCGCTGACGCCCAAGGGGATGATTGAGCACCTCAAACTGCGCCGCCCGATCTACCGGGCGACCGCCGCGTTCGGCCACTTTGGCCGGACCGAGGCTTCCTTCTCGTGGGAAGCGACGGATAAGGCGGAAGCGCTGCGCGAAGCGGTCGGCACACTGGCCGGCGCGCGGGCCTAAGTCCGCCGGCAAAGTTAAGAACATTTGTCTGGGGATCGGCTGACGAAGCCGATCCCCTTTCGCATGATAGGGTGATATAGAAGTGGCAGAAGAGCAAAGCTGTAAGCGTTCCTTTGAGATAACCATTCCGCTCGATGAGGTGGAAGCAGAAATCGCACGGGTGGAGGCCAAACTGGCGCAACGTGTGCGCATGCCCGGATTCCGCCCCGGCAAGGTGCCGCTCGCGATGGTGCGGTCGCGGTTCGAGCAGGAAATCCGTCAGGATGTCATCGAGGAACTGGTCCCCAAGGCCTTCCGCAAGCGCGCCGAAGCCGAGCAGGCGAACGTGGTCGGCACGCCCAATGTGACAGACATTCATTTTCACAAAGGCGAACCGCTGCGGTTCAAAGCGGAATTCGAAGTCGCTCCTGAGTTCGAGTTGGGCGAATACCGCGGCCTGACGGCCCCATATGCGGAACCGAAGGTAAGCGACGAGGATGTGGAAGCGCGGCTGAACGCCCTTCGCGAGCAGAAGGCGGAGTACGTAAACGTCGACCCACGACCATTAGAAGACGGCGACTACGCCGTGGTGGCGCTGAAGTCGACCGGTGGCCTGGAAACGCCGATGGATGAGAACGAACTCACGCTGCACCTTGGCGACCCGGAAACACTGCCCGAGTTCAACGAAAACCTGCGCGGCGTCTCGCCCGGGGAAGAGCGCGAGTTCGACGTGCAGTATCCCGAAAACTACGGCAACGACAAGCTCTCCGGGAAGAAGGTAACCTTCCACGCCAAAGTCAAGGGCGTCCGCCGCAAGGAACTGCCAGAGCTGAACGACGAGTTCGCGCAGGAAATGGGCGATTTCAAGACGGTAGAAGAATTGCGGCAGGAAGTGTACCGCGGCATTCTGCGCGAACGCGAGCAACACGCAAGCAACGAAGCCAAGTCCAAGCTGATCGACGCGCTGGTGGCTGCCCACGAATTCCCGATCCCCGATGCGTTTATCGACCGGCAAATTGAGATGAACACCCGGAACCGGCTGCAGGAACTGGCCGAACACGGTGTAGACATCAAACAATTGAAGATCGACCCGGCGAAGCTGCGTGAAGCGCAGCGCCCGCAAGCCATCAAAGACGTCAAGGCATCGCTGCTACTCGACAAGATCGCCGACCGTGAGGCCATCGAACCGCTCAAGGACGAAGTGGACCGCGAGATCGCGCGCATCGCGCGCCAGATGCGCGAACCGGTCGCAGCCACCCGTATGAAGCTCGAAAAAGACGGCGTCATCAGCCGCATTGCGATGCGGATACGGACGGAAAAGGTGCTCAACTTCCTGTTCGAAAACGCTCGAAAGGTGGCGCCCACCCCGGAGCCGGAGACGCAGGCGGAACCCGAGCAGACGCCTCAGACTGAGGCATAGCAGCACGTTACCGCAACAACTCGACCGCCGTCGAGGCGACGTGCCGCCGCACGATCGACGCGGCCGGATAGGTGCGCTTCGCCTCGGCCATCTGCACCGTCTGCCCTACCGGATTTACCGGATCGATTAAGCGGACCGCGCGGCCGTTCATCAGCCGGACCACATCGGGGATATCGAACGTTTTCAACGCACCTGTCACCGCGTTCTCCCACTGATACCGGTGCCAGCGTCCACGCACGATCGCCTCATACGACAGCACCATCCGCTCCAGCGCGACACCGGTGATGCGCGTGTCGAACGCCGCCGCGTACAACACCGGTACGGCCGCGTGTTCGACGCCGTAAGCCGAGATCGCGCCCGAATCCACTTCCGGCCGTGAACGCAGCACGTCCACCGCACGCGACACGTCTTCGGCACGCATCCCTACCAGCGGCTTGGCCGTCAACATGGCCGTCATGGCAGAGTTATAGTCGCCAAACGCGCGCGACCAGTCCGACAAGGGCCGTTCCGCGATTGGGTTCGTTTCGCCCATTCCGCGCAGATCCACCGACAGCACCACCTTCCCATCGCGCGCCAACTGTTCGGCTGTCGCGTTCGCCGCGGCCTTTCCCGCACTGTGCGCCAGGACCACCGCCGGGCGCTTGCCCGCCTCCGCCGGCACATACAGCAGCGCCGGAATCAGAATGCCGGGCTCCGGTTCATAGGTCAGCTTCTCGATCCGGAACTTGTCACGCTCGATCGCTCCGTAGGACCGCGTCGTCACAGGCGTTGTCGCCGGGTTATAACCCAAAACGCGCCGGATCGACTCCAGGCTGGGGTTCCGCGCAGGCAGTTGCGCCAGCCGCTTGAGGTTCAACGAATGAACGGTTTCTTCGTTTCTGAATTCCGTCACCACCTGGCCGGACTTCGTCGCCCACAGCTCGTCTTCCAGCAAGATCTTCACGTCCGGCTCGCCTTCCGTATCCTCGGTTCCTTGTAGGTGCTTGCCGAAGAACCGGTACGCCGCCAGCCGGCGCTGCTTGTTGTATCCATGGCCGTCGTCCCATTCGAACTTGCCGAAGCGCGCTGAAGCGCCTAGCGAATCGTAGATCCGCGCCGCTTCCTGATATGTCTCGCGAGCGCCGGCGATCGAGAAGAAGTCGCGGATGGCCGTCAGCATCAGGAACGGTTTCGGCGCGAACGACAGCACAAAGTCGGGATGATCAAGACCTTCGGCAATCGATGGCGGGATGCACTGCTCCGCGTCCTGCGGCCCGATGGTCTCAAGCAACCTACGCCAGTTCGTGAGATAGCACGACGGCGCGGCCGCCGCGAACCGGTCGTCCAGCGATGCGAGGTACGAGGTGTGCGTCCCGCCGCCCGAGTTACCCGTTACGCCAATGCGCCTGGTGTCGACTTCAGGCCGCGACGACAGATAGTCGAGCGCGCGCAGGCCATCGTAGATGGTGTACCGCGCGAGCGGATCGCCCACCAGCAGCGTCTGCAAGCCGAGAATCGTGTGTTCGGTGGTAGACTGCCGGGCCTTCGACTCTTTGAAATCGTCGTCCCACATCTGGATGCGCTCGCCCTGCCCGATGGTGTCCCAGGCAAGGCACACATAGCCCTTCTTCGCCATCGATACCAGCACATACTGCCAGGCCTCATGCGCCTTGGCGCCGCCTTCGTGGCCGAGCGGGAACAGGATCGCCGGATAGGGCGCGCTGCCCTTCTTCGGCAGATACAGGTTCGCCGTGATATGAAAGCCCGGGTAGCTTTCGAAGATCGTCTTCTCGATCTTGTAGTCGGGGAAATCGAGCGTGCCGATAACGCGCGCATTCAGCGGCGACCGTTCCGGCCACGGCCCGCCCAGCAGGCGCTGGAACTTCTCGCGGAACTGCTGCTTGTGCCGGTAAAGGTCCTGCGAACTGCCAATGGTGGTGACGCGCTGCTTGCGTTCGTCGAGCATCTTGAAAGCTTTCGCTTTCAAGTACCGCGGGAGCATTTCCTTCAACTCCCGCCCGTCCACCTGGGGACTGAGGAAGTTCAGATCGTTAGTTTGCGGCTGCGCACCCACCACTCCCACTACCGCCATCAGCATAGCTATCGTTCGCATTCTTATAGCTTACGGGACGCTCACTGATCGGCAAGCTGCGCAATCGCACGACGACGCAGAGTTGTGCAAGATCTGGCTCGTCGGGCTCGATCCAACCGAAGGGCATGAGCAGAGGGGTCGGCGCCCGGTCTTGATCGTTTCCCCAGAAGCTTTCAACCAAGTGACCAAAGTGCCGGTAGTGGTTCCCATCACCAGCGGAGGAAGCTTCGCGCGTACAGCCGGGTTTGCTGTTCCACTGTCAGGCGCCGGAACCAGCACCACTGGGGTAATCCGCTGCGATCAACCCCGCGCACTGGATCTCCGCGCACGCGGCGGCAGGAAACTCGAGAGTATTCCGAACGCGATTATGGATGAAGTGCTGGCCAGACTAGCGCCAATCTTCGAGTGACCATAGGGAGCCCCAGCAAAATCAACAAACTGCGAAACGAAAGAGAAACGCGCCCGGCGGCCGCGATGGAGGCGGCGCCGGGCGCGGTTGACCGACTGTTTGGCGTGGCTTACCAGCTAATACGGGCCGAGAACTGGATGATTCTCGGATCGTTGGGCTGGGTGGCCAAGTCCTGCAACCCGGTGGTAGCGTCCGGATTGTTGTCCAGCGGATGGTTGAGCGCGTTGAAGAAGTCCGCCGTGAACCGCAATTGGACCTTCTCTTTTAGCTGGAAGTTCTTGAACAGGGATGCATCGAAGTTCCATGCGCCGGGTCCGCGGAAGAAGTTGCGAGCGTTCCAGTTCACCGTGTCGGTAATCGGGGTGAGACGAGTGGTGCCGTTGGCCAGCGTCTGCGGCAACCGGTTATCGAGGCCGGGCCCGAGCGGCCGCATAATCCGGTCCGCCTGGTTGAGCGGGATCAGAGCCTGTAGTGCCTGCTGATCGACATTCGACGCGAGCGTCGGGTTGAAGTTGCCGCGGAACCACAACCGGCGCTGACGGCCGGCATAGGTGAGCAGCAGCCGCTGATCGGCGTTCAAGGTCGGATCGCCGAACAGATACTGGCTCGAGCTGACGCTCAGCCAGTTACCGGCCCGCCAGTTGCCGATCGTCGCCACCTGCCAACCGCCGATCACGTGGTTGAGGAAGCCGCCGGCGCTGTTCATGTACTTCTTGCCCTTGCCGAACGGCAGATCGTACACGCCGTTCCAACTGATCCGGTGAGCGGGCACGGTGCCGGAGTTGTAGTACACCAACTTGCGCAAATCGTCATAGGTCATGTTGGCGCCGCCCCCAAGGATCTGCGCCTTTTCGGGAATCTGGGCCACGGCCGTGCCGGTAGAGTTGATGGCGCCGTTACCGGCGGAGAAGCCGCCTTCATCGGAGGTGTTCAAACTGCGGGCGAACACGTAGAACCATTGGAAGGTAAGGCCGTTCGAATACCGCTTTTCGACCTCAGCCTGCACGCTGTGAGTGTTCGAAATGCCGGTCCGGTTCACGGCCGTCAGCGCCCAATCTTTGTTGGGACGCATCAGGTCGCGGTTGCCCGGAGGCACCGTCCCGGTCCGCGCCACCCAGTTGTACTCGGCTTCGCGGTTGCCGAGGCTGTAGCGCTGCTCAAGGTCGCGGCCGTGGTTGCCCAGATAGCTGAGCCGCAGCGAAGTGTTCTTCATGATTTCGCGTTCGAGCGTTACGTTCCAGGCTTGTGAACGCCCATCCGCCCAGTTGCGGCCGTCGAACGCGAACATGCTGCGGGCGCTGGTGGGCAGGCTGATGATGCCTTCCGTGCTCACGGTCGCCTTTCCTACGTACATGTCCGCCGTGGGCGCCGTACGGACGGCAAAGGTGCTGGTGCCGTCCAGTGTTGAGAGCGGCGTCTCAAATCGCAGGTTCAGCGGCGGGTTCGATCGCGATGTCTGCAGGATCTGCGATAGCGGCATCGTCCAGAAGTATTCGCCGTAACCGCCCCTGAGAACGAACTTGTCGCTGATGCGATAGGCGAGTGCGATGCGAGGCGCGAAATTGTTGTTGTCGGCTTTCACCAGGCTGCTCGGATACCCGAGGTCGTTCGCCGTTTTCCAGCTCAGACCGCGATTGGACCAGGATTTGAGCACGGCCGGAGGAATGCCTTGGATATCTTCCATCCGCGTACTGCCCGGCGTAATCACCTGGAACGTGTTGGCGAAGTTATTCACGTCGACATTAACAAGCCGGTTGTACTTCTCGTGATAGGGCGTCCACTTATCCCACCGAACGCCAAGCTCCATCGTGAGCCGCTGGGTGACCTTCCATGAATCCGTCACATACAACCCTATCTCTTTCTGTTCGAAGTAGAAGTAACCGCGGTTGAACTGATTAGACAGATAAGTGGGCAGCCCTAATGCCATACCGGCAAGACCGTCGCCGGTATAGGCCGCGGCGGTATCATCGGCCGGAATGTAGAGCGCCGTCCAGTCGCCGCTGAAATCGTGCGACCCCTGCGACTGCTGCAACTCGCGGACGTTGTTATACTCCTGGCGGATTTTGCCGCCGAACTTCACCGTGTGCTTACCTTTAATCCACGTGCTGTTCGACTCGATGTTGTGATTCGTCAGGTGCTCGTCTTTGCGGTTGTCGGCGTCCCAGCAGAAGTTATCGGTGCAGAACGTCGGCCAACCGGTGGTGCCGAAGGGGTTCGGCAACCCGAGGTTATTGGCCCACGGCACATTGTCGGCCAGGGTGCCGTTCGAGTTCGCGGTTCGGTGGCTTGCGATCAACAGGTCGTGGAACAAGGTGGGCGAGAAGATGTGCGTTTCCCGCAGCGAGAAACTATGGATCGGCGTCTCTCCGCGGCCCGAACCGAAACCATTGGTAGATTCGGCTTTCGGTGCGCCGAAACGGCCGCCTGTCAATTGGTTGTAGCGGTTGGAACGGCTGAAGCGGCCGGCGATCGAATCTTTCTCAGAGAAACGATGGTCGATCTTCACCGATACTGAACTCGTATCGAGAATGTTGGGATAGTATTCCACCATGTTGATGTCTTGATACGGGTTGACAGCATTGGTGGGCAGATGCGTAATCCCTTGGACCGTCTTGTAGAAAGACGAGATCCGGTTTTGGGGAATGGTGTTACCGGCAAAGGGCGTGCGCGTTCCGTTGGCGCCCGTCGTCAACGGGTCGTAGATCGTTGTTTGGCGGCCGGTGCCATCGATGATCCCGCTGAAGTTGCCGTTCCACATATCTTGCGTGGGGACGACGTCCTGGTAGAACTGGGACTGCCGCTGCCGGAAACCCTCATAGGCGGCAAACCAGAACGTTTTGTTCTTACCGTTGTAGATCTTGGGCAGAAACACCGGGCCGCCGGCCGACACACCAAACTCGTTGCGGATCAGTTTAGCCGGCGTGTTGCCATCCTGCTTCTGCCGGGCGCGCAAGCCCCCAAAATTGTTGCGGTGCGTTTCAAACGCGCTGCCATGCAACTCATTGGTGCCGGACTTGGTTACCATCTCAACGTTCGCGGGCCGCGAGTATTGTGCGGACGAACCAGTGGTCTCGATCCGGAATTCCTGAATCGTATCCAGGCCCGGCGACACACGGTTGATGCCGCCGCCGAATCGGTCGACGATCGAGACGCCGTCGAGCATCATTTCCGTCGAGCCGACTTTCATTCCGTTCACACGGGGGTTGCCTCCCCCCTCCACGCCGGCAGTCAGATTGAACAGGGTCGTCACCGAGCGTCCGTTCAACGGCAACTGGCGTATGCGCAAGAAGTCTTTCACGTCGCCGATGGCCGCGCCTTCGGTCGCAATAACCGGGGCGGCATCGGCAACCTCGACGACGGTGTCGACACTGCCGACTTCGAGCTTCGGGTCGATAAGTGCTGTCTGTCCAACTTCCAACCGAGCCGTTGCCTCCCACTTTTTGAATCCGGAGGCCTCGACAACCAGACGATAGTTGCCTGGGGGCAAGCTGGGCAGGTAGTAATAGCCGAGTTCCGTGGCGGTCGTGGCGCGCACGGTTTGTGTTTCAACATTGGTTAACGTGACTTTGGAGGAAGGAACGACGGCGCCGGTATTATCCTGCACCGTGCCCTTAATAACTCCTGTACCCGTCTGGGCGAAGACCGCCAGGGTACAGGTAAGCACACAAAGAGCTAGCCTCATAATTGGGACTAATTTATCCCGATTCAAGGTGTGGGTCAAGCCCTCACTGATCCCGTGTCACTGATCCCGTTGCCCAAAGTCGCCCAGTTATCCTGAAATCATGGTGATGCGACGGTATGGGTGGCCGCTTGTTCTCTGCTTTGTTCTTGCAGCGGCAGACGGCGTCGACCTGCAGACAGTCGTTGAAGGCAATACCGTGCGAGTGGTCGGCTTTGGCGATTTCGGCTACCGCGGTCCTGATTCGGGCCGGTTCCTCGTCGCCACCGCGGTCCAAAAACGTCATAAGGAGCAACCGTTCAATATCGGCATAACCGTTGGCGATAACTTCTACCCCCGCGGAGTCGCCTCGGTGAGCGATCCCACCTGGAAAGAGATTTGGGAGAAGGACTATTCGCCGTTGAAGATTCCCTTCTTCTCCACTCTCGGCAATCACGACTACGATGGCGACGAACTGGCTCAAGTGGAATACACAACAAAAAGTCAGACCTGGAAGATGCCGGCCCGCTATTACACGTTTAAAGCGGGACCCATTCAATTCTTCGCATTGGATACAGACGAGGGTACATCAAAGTCGTACTTTTGGCGTTCTTCCAAGCCGTGGGCCAAAAGTCAGGCAGACTGGCTGGACCAGGGATTGAAGGCCCACGAAGGAGCGCGCTGGAAGGTGGTCTACGGCCACCACCCCATCTATTCCGACGGGGAGCATGGCGATACCTCACGCATGTTGCGGCAGTTACTGCCTATTCTGAAAGCGCACAAAGTGGATGTGTATCTTGCCGGTCACGATCACGACCTGCAATATCACGTCAGGGATGGCATTCACTTTGCCATCATTGGTGGGGGAGGTAAGGACACGCGAGCCATCACGAAGCGCCGGGCCGAGTTTGCCGTCGCCCGCCACGGGTTCCTGGACATGACGGCTACCGATAAGACGATGCTGTTGCGGATCATCTCCGCCGGGGGGGACGAGCTATTTTCGAAAACGATCGAAAAGTAAGCGCGCCGTCCGGACTAGCGTCCCGGACGCACGAACTCGTACCGTTCCAAGGTTGCGGCTACCGAGAACGGACGTTCCCGTTCCGTGATGGCCCGTCCGGGCCGTGTCTCCAATCGGATCACGGTGCCGACACAATGGAGTTTCACTCCATGCGGGTCTTTTCCCGTCGGCAGGGTGATCGTGTATTCAATCGGTTCGCCAATGGACAGTTGCGACTCCGACGCAAACAGAACACCTGCCGAACTCAGATTCCTCGTCTCCGTGAACTGGCCCAAGGCAGCCGAACCGCTGCGAACCAACTCGATGGGAAGACGGAGCTCAAACCGCTGCGACCTGCGCTGCTCAGCCTGCATTACATAGTTCACTCTACCGGGAGTAGGAAAACAGGTCAATATGGAAGTAGGGGTGGAATGCGAAGGAAGTCCTGGTACGCCACTTGCTGGAGTCCCCTAAAGGGTATATTTATACCCCGCGTTCGTGTGTATACTTTTTCCACCGTTTGGTCTCGTTTTGCATGAAACAGTTGAAATCCGCACTTCGGATCGGCCTCGGCATCGTATTGGTATTACTGGGAGTACTTGGCTTAATCCTGCCCATCATGCCCGGTTGGGTTTTCCTTATTCCGGGGTTGGTAATACTGGGGGAATACTTTCCGCCTATCCAGCGACTGGTCGACTGGGCGAAACGCAAAGCGGCATCGGTGGCGGCCGGTGGGGGAGAAAAGCCGCAACCGCCGCCTGAGGGACACAAGGAATTGTAGCTTGCTTTTGTTCGTAACTACTTGTAGCCCTTAGGTTTTTTTCAAAACAATTCTCTTCATTTCTGTATTGACGCCCCTCCAACCCGCGGTGCAAAATGATCTTGCCCCAAAACGGACGCGAACCATCATGTTCAAAACAAAAAAGACCGCTCCTGAAGCCGCCCCGCTCGATCGCGCCTGTTCCTCCAGCGAAGTCGCCCGCATCGCCGGCGTCAGTCTCCGGCAGTTGCAGTGGTGGGACGAACAGAAGGTTGTCTCTCCGCGCCACGAAGGTCACCGCCGCGTGTATTCCCCGGAAGAGGTTGTAGAGATTACAGTTATCGCCGAACTGCGCCGCAAGGGCTTCTCGCTCCAGAAGATCCGCCGCGTTCTGCGATACCTGCAACGCGAGATGGGAAAACACCTTGCCAACGTCTTGGCCGGCAACTCCGAGATGCACTTGCTTACCGATGGCAAGAACATCCATCTGGAAGACAGCACAGCGCGCGTCATCGAGGTCCTGAAAAACGCACGGCAGCCGATGTTCCTCGTCTCGGTTTCCGATCAGGCCAAGCGGCTGACTGTCGTTCAGCGCAAGCCGCCCAAGGCGGAAAGCCACCCCAGCGTTTCGCGCCGTACCAGGGCCGTAGTCTAGATTCGCCTGGTCTTTCCTCCCACGTGCCACACGGGCGGCTGCGTGAGGAATTTCTCGGGCGATTCGTTGAACCGGGTCTCCCGGCTGCTCCGTCTAAGAAATTGGCGCGATGTATACTGAGAGCAGCCGGAGAGGTGTATCCATAGTGGCTAGAACGTGGCGGTCGAGTCTTTTTGTCCCTTCAGTCCTTTTTCTGTGTGCCGTCCTGGGTGGGGTGCTCGGCCCCGGGCTCACAGATGTTTCCGCGGCATCTAACGAAAGCGAAGTAAAGTCGTCGATCCAGACGTTCAGCCGGGTCTACGATCTGCTGGAGCAGAACTTCGCCGACAAAGTCAGCGCCGATAAGGCGATCTACAAAGGCGCCATCCCCGGCATGCTGCGGACGCTCGATCCGCATTCCAGTTTCTTCGATCCCCGCGATTTCCAACTGCTCCGCGAAGAACAAAAAGGTCACTACTACGGCGTCGGAATGACCGTGGCGCCGTCTCCTCGCACCAACCGCACCATGGTGATCGCTCCGTTTGAAGGTTCGCCGGCTTACAAAGCCGGTATCCGTCCGGGCGACGTGCTGATGTTCATCAACGACAAGTCGACCGAGAATCTTCGCACGGACGAAGTGGCGGACCTTCTCAAAGGTCCCAAAGGCACCAAGGTCCAAGTGGTTGTCTCCCGGGAAGGGTCCACCGGGATGCTGACGTTCGACATCACCCGTGATGAAATCTCCCGCAAGAGCGTTCAGGACGCATTTTTCGTCAAACCCGGCATCGCGTATCTCGACGTCGAACAGTTCAACGAAAACACGTCGCGCGAGGTGGAAGATAACATCCGCCGCCTCGGCGAGGCCAACATCAAGGGCCTCATCCTCGATTTGCGCAACAACCCCGGCGGCCTTCTGAATGAAGGTGTGGCCGTGGCGGACCGCTTCCTCGAGAAGGGCCAGACCGTTGTGAAGCACGCCGGCCGTGCGTCACCAGAGAAGAAATACGAAGCGCGCCACGGTAACGGCGGCCGCGTATACCCGATCGTCGTTCTGGTCAACGGCTACTCCGCCTCCGCCGCGGAAATCGTCGCCGGCGCACTGCAGGATCACGATCGCGCCTGGATCTTCGGCGAGAACACGTTCGGCAAGGGGTTGGTGCAGACCGTGTACCCGCTCACCGAAAACACCGGTTTGGCGCTGACTACGGCGAAATACTATACGCCGTCCAATCGCCTCATCCAGCGCGACTACGCCAACACGTCGTTCTTCGACTACTACTACCGCAAGAACCTCGAAAACAAGAACATGAACGATGTCGGCATGACCGACACCGGACGCAAAGTGTACGGCGGCGGCGGTATCGCCCCCGACGAGAAGTACGAAGCGCCCAAAGCCACGCGCCTTCAGGCTGTGCTGTTCCGCAGCTACGCGTTCCTGAACTTCTCCGCGCAATATCTCAATACGCACGACCGTAAGGCCATCACGAAAGATTGGACTCCGGATGAAGGCATCCTAAACGATCTTAAACAGTACCTGCTAAAGCAGGGCGTTCAGTTCACCGAAGCCGAATTCACGGAAAGCCTCGACTGGATTAAACAGCAACTGCGGCGCGAGGTCTTCGTCAACGTGTTCAGCATCGAAGACGCCCGCAAGATGACCGTCTCCACCGATCCGATGGTGCTCAAAGGCATCGACTCATTGCCGAAGGCCAAGGAACTTCTCGATAAGGCGCGCCAACTGCTCGTGCAGCGCCGCTCACACGACAGGTAGACAAAACTGACAGCGGATAGCCCTCAACCCCAAATCACTGTTCTCGACGCGGGCGGGCAGTACTGCCACTTAATCGCCCGCCGCGTCCGCGAATTCGGAATCTATGCGGAAGTTCGGCCGTCGGAAACCCCGGCGGCCGAATTAGCATCCCGCAAAGGCATCATCATCTCCGGCGGACCCAACTCCGTCTACGAACCCGGCGCGCCCACCGCCGATGCCGCCATCTTCGCCCTCAATATCCCCATACTCGGCATCTGCTACGGCCAGCAGTTGATGGCCTATCTGATGAACGGCTACGTCCGCAAGGGCGACATCGGCGAGTACGGCCACGCCTACGCGACGATCAACGATCGCTCCGCGATCTTTGAAGGCGTCACCGGTCGCGAACAGGTGTGGATGAGCCATCGCGACCAGGTTGAACGCGTTCCCGCCGGCTTCTCGGTCCTCGCCTCAACTACCACCTGTCCCGTGGCGGCCATCGGCGACCATCAGCGCCGCCTCTATGGCCTGCAGTTCCATCCCGAAGTCGTCCACACGCCCAGCGGCGGCCAGATCCTCAGCAACTTCCTGTTCGGGGTCTGCGGTTGCAGGAAGGACTGGGACCCGCGCGGCCGCATCGCCCTGCTCGAACAGCGCATCCGCGAAGTCGCCGGCAATCGCAACGTCTTCTTCTTCGTCAGCGGCGGGGTCGACTCCTCCGTCGCCTATCGTCTGACGGTCCAGGCCCTTGGCCGCGACCGGGTCCACGGCGCCTACGTCGACACCGGCCTGATGCGCGAAGGCGAAACCGACTTCGTCCGCCAAGCGTTGGATGTCACCGTAGTCGATGCGCGCGAAGAGTTCCTCGGCGCTCTCGAAGGCGTGGTTGAACCCGAACAGAAACGCCACATCATCGGCGAGCAGTTCGTCGCCGTCCAGAACCGTGTACTCAACTCCGGCCACTACCTGGACGGTGATTGGATCTTAGGCCAGGGAACCATCTACCCCGACACAATCGAAAGCGGCGGCACCGCCCGGGCCGACATCATCAAGACACACCACAACCGCGTCGCCGGCATCCAGAAACTGATCGATGAGGGCAGGATCATCGAGCCGCTCACGTCGTTCTATAAGGATGAGGTCCGCGAACTGGGCCGCGAACTGGGCCTACCCGAAGAACTCCTGGACCGCCACCCCTTCCCCGGCCCCGGCCTCGCCATCCGTCTCCTTTGTGCCTCGCAAACTGAGGAGATTCAGAAGATCGACGAAGGCTGGCTTGTCCCTGTCCACTCCGTCGGTGTCCAGGGCGACTCGCGCAGCTACCGCCCTGTGATCGCGATCGAGGGCAAACTCGACCTCGAACATTCCACCGAACTGATCAACCGCGAACGCCGCGCCAACCGCGTGGTCGGCGTAATAGACCAGCACGCCCCCATCTGTGAACAGCGAGTCTGGGAAGCGCATCTGACCGGACCAAGACTCGATCGCCTCCGCCAGGCCGACGCCATCGTCCGCAAGCTTTCCCACGACTCGGGCTTCGACCGTCAGGTCTGGCAATTCCCGGTAATCGTAGTTCCGGTCGGCACACCCGCGCGGCCCGACTCCGTAGTCTTAAGGCCTATCCACTCGGTAGACGGCATGACCGCCCAGGTGGTCGTGATGGCCGAAGATCTACTCGCCGAGATCGCCCGCCGACTATTACAAGTAGAAGGCCTCTGCACCATCTTCTACGACCTGACCCACAAGCCCCCCGGCACCATCGAGTGGGAATAGCAAGCACTCATAGGTGATCGGCTGCGCCGAGAGGCGCGTCGCAATCCCAACCATACTACTATTAGGCACTCCGCCATCTGACCCTACATTATCTAGTGGGCACCTTGCGCGCCGCGCGTTTCCCGGACACAATAAGACTTGCTCAAAGTTTGTGTACTTGCGACTTCGAGCGCCGGCAATTGCACCTTTGTCGGCAGCGAGCGCACCCGCATTCTGATCGATGCCGGGTTGAGCCGTCGCGAGATCATGGAGCGGCTGGCGGCGATCGGCGAGTCGGCTGACCAACTCGACGCCATCTTCATCACGCACGAACACAGCGATCATACTTGCGGCCTTCCCGCATTGGCCCGCAAGTTTAGCAGGATGACGGTGTTCCTGACGCACCTGACCGCGCCTACGATCGACTGGAACGGCAAACTGCCCGAGCGGATCGAGTGCTATCAGGCGGGAACCTCCATCACCGTGGGCGACCTCGAAATCCAAAGCTTCACTATTCCGCACGACGCCATCGATCCGGTAGGGTTCACGGTCTGCTCGCGTGGGATGAAGGCGGGCATCGCGATGGATCTGGGGTATTTGCCCGATTCCGTCAAGTGGCACCTGCGCGGATCGCACTGGCTGCTGCTCGAATCGAATCACGATCTCGATATGTTGAAGGTGGGCCCCTATCCGTGGAGCGTTAAGCAGCGCGTGATGGGGCGCCGCGGCCACCTGTCGAATGACGTGGTGAGCGACTTCATCCTGCAGGATCTCGATGGGGAGGTGCAAACGCTTTTGCTCGGCCACCTGTCGGAGCAGAACAACCACCCCGAGATCGCCCGTGTTGTGGCGCAGCAGGCGCTCGACTCCCGCAGGTGCCGCACGCAACTGGTGGTAGCGGAACCGCGGCGGCAGTCGGCCGCGTTTGTGGTCGCGTAGCGAGGCGGGCTCACAGTTCGTTTCGCAAAGTGTTGATTTCAAAGAACGGAGTGAGGAGTCAGGAGCCAGAAGTCAGGAGTCAGCCCTGCCTCCGGTGGGGACCGGATTGAATAGGGTGTGACTCGGGGTGGTGAGAAGCGGTATGGTGCAAGAGGACATCGGTCGCAGTTAAGGCCCTTAGTTCATTCGTGCGAATGCCG
>JADLDI010000055.1 GCA_020846745.1 Bryobacterales bacterium
GGGCTCCCGATGGTCGCCATTTGGCCTTCTCGTCCAACCGGTCGGGATCGACACAGATATGGACTATGCTCGCCGACGGCACACAGGTCCGCCGGCTCACCTCCCAGGGAAGAAACGAGAACCCTGTGTGGAGTAAACATTGAGCAGACAAACCAGTACGAGAGCAGAATTAGATTCGCGAGAATGCAGGAGGGAACACCTTTAAGATGAGCAAGCGATCGATCGTTTTTATCCTATTAGCGTCTTTTTTGATGCTGCTGGCCGCGGGCTGTAAGAAGAAGCCGCCGGCCCCGCCGCCGCCCCCGCCCGTGAAGCAGGAAGCGCCACCGCCTCCGAAGCCGGCCGCGCCGACGGCCACTTTTGAAGCCGAGCCGTCCACCATCCAGGCGGGCCAGTCGACAACTCTGCGTTGGAACGTGACGGGCGCCGACTCCATCACCATTGATAACGGTGTGGGTACGGTGCAGGCCAGCGGCAACCGCTCGGTTTATCCGAACCAAACCACAACGTATGTGCTGCGCGCCTCCGGTCCCGGTGGCAGCATTGAACGCAACGCGCGCGTCAGCGTCACCCAACCTCCGCCGCCTCCCCCGCCGCAGACTCCGGCTCCCAAGGTCAGCTTTAGCGACCGGATCAAGAACGAGCTGCAGGATGTGTACTTCGACTATGACAAGTACGCTGTGCGCGAGGATGCACGGTCGCAGTTGACCCGGAATGCGGACGCCCTCAAAGCGATTCTCCGCGACTTCCCCGGCGAGTCCGTGACGATCGAAGGACACTGCGACGAGCGTGGTTCGGCCGAGTACAACCTCGGTTTGGGCGACCGCCGCGCCAGCTCCACGCGCGACTTCCTGGTGCAGTTGGGCGTACCCAGCGGACAACTGAAAACCGTCAGCTTCGGTAAGGAACGCCAGCAGTGCACGGAAGCCAACGAAGGTTGCTGGCAGCGTAACCGCCGCGCCCATTTTTCGGCCGGCCAGTAACGCCTGTAAGTAATTGATGTCAATAGACCGGAGGAGGCATGCGGCCCCGCCAGCGTGCAGCCTCCGGTTTGTCTATAAGGAGGTATGAATGCGCATTCTTCGCCTGGCCGCGATCGCGGTGTTGGCCCTGCCCACTCTGACGCTCGCGGCAAACAAAGAACACGAAGCCATTCAACGGGATATCGCGCTGCTGCAGGACCAGTTGCGCGCCATGCAGAAGTCGCTGGATGAACGGATGGCCGCACTGATGGCCGTGGTCCAGCAGTCCGTGAATAGTGCTGACAAGTCCAACACGTCAATTCTTGTTCTGGAAACCAAGATGACCGAGCGCATGCAGACGCTTGAGCGCTCGCTCACGCAATCGCTTGCCACCATGGGCACGAAGGTCGACACAATGGCTGACGAGTTCCGCATCCTCAAAGAGAATATGGCGGATCTAAACTCCAAGATGTCGCGCCTGCAAACCAAGTTCGTCGATGTTGAAAATGCCGTCAAGACGTTGCAGGCTCCTCCACCTCCGCCCCCTGGCCCGGCGGCGGAAGGCGGTCAACAAGCGGCTCCGGGAGCACCGGTGAGCCCCGCGGCACAGGCCGGACCACCGGCTGGCGTGAGCGCGGAAACGGTCTATCGCGACGCCTATCGCGACCGCCTGGGCGGCAAGTACGATGTCGCCCTGCAGGGTTTCCAGAATTACCTGCGCTGGTACCCAGGCACTGACCTGGCCTGCAATGCCCAGTTCTACGTCGGCGATATCCACTTTAAGAAAAAGGACTTGGAGAAAGCTCTAGCGGCTTTTGACGATGTCCTCGAAAAGTTCCCCTCCGACTGCAACAAGCGGAACGACGCGCTGTACCAGAAGGCGCGTGTACTGGCTGAAGGCAACCAGCCCAGCGCCGCCGCCGCTGTCTACCGGCAGTTGCGCAAAGAGAATCCGTCGGGTGAGTGGGCCATTAAAGCCGCCAATGGGTTGAAGGAGCTTGGGTTCAGCGCCAACGCTCCTTCTCCGAAAAAGAAGCGATGACACGTTGGGTGGGGCTGGTTGCAGCGTTTCTGGCGGTTCCATTCCTGAACGGTGGTGAGTTTCAACGAACTTTGCGCGCCTATGCGGGCCGCACACCGGTGCTGGACGGCAAGATCGCCGCCGGGGAATGGGATGATGCCACGACATTCTCAGGGGTGAAGGATTGGATTCCGCAGTTTTCTCCCACAACAGACAGTAACGATCTAGCCCTGAAGGGCTGGGTAAAGCACGACGGCAAGCGCCTCTACTTCGCTTTCGAGATCACTGATGACGTCCTGTACGGCATCGACACGCCGCGGTGGCTTCCTGACGAGAATCCAAAGGCTCACGAACTGACGCGACAGGGTTTTCCTTGGTTCGGCGACGAAATGGAGCTGCTGATTGATGCAGCAAATCGCTGGAAGGGCGACGAGCAGGCGGCGGGTGACGGCACGTCGTGGCAGATGGTATGCAATCTGACGAAGAGCAGGCTGGGTGGCGTCGGCAAAGCCGCTGGCGAGAAGTCGTGCCTGTTGGAAGGCGAGCCGCGCCGGTTGGAGTCCGCTTGGAACAATTATCAACGCTGGATCGAGACCCGGGCCATGGAGGCCGTGGCGCGAAAGAAGCCTGCAGGAAAGGGCTACATTATTGAATGGGGCGTGAGTTTCGCCCCGTGCCTGGAAGTGGAACCCGGCAAGTTCTATTCCACTGCCTTGGGCGACCGACCGATGGGCCTGAACATCGCGTTAGGCGACATCGACGAGAAGGAACGCGGAACAGGAAATTTCGGCCATTTTCACCACGAAGACTGGTTTGCGGGCGCCAAGAACGTCCGGACGCAACTGCGGCATTGGGGTACGTTATGGATCATGACCGGCCGGCGCTAACTACATACGAAGAGTTGGCGCAGCGGATGGATCATCTGCTGGTCCATCCAACACTGACGGAAGATCAATTGCGCGA
>JADLDI010000056.1 GCA_020846745.1 Bryobacterales bacterium
AGAGCCTTATCCTCTGCTCCGGCCAGCCCCAGCGTAGACCAGGTCCGGACTCAAACCAAGTGGGTAATTGTCGCTGATCGGGAAGAATAATTGTCGCTGACCGGAAAAAGTAATTGACGCCAGACAGTTTCCGGTGGTTGGAAACGCTTCCTCGGGATGAAGGTCACCTTCTGAGCTTGCCCAAGTCGATCAGGGAATCGATTGCCAACGTAGTTGAAAAATGTGCGGAGAGCCGCCAGTCGCTGATTGCGGGACTGAGCCGTGTTACTGCGGTCTGCTTCAAGAGAGTTCAGGAAACTGGATACGACATCGGCATCCAGATCGTCGAGCCCGAGTTGCGTGACCTTCTTTCCGGCGGCTCTCGCAGCGAACTGCAAGAATAATCGCATCGCGTCGGCATAGCTTGAGATCGAGTTCGGCCTCAGCCCCTTTTGCAGCTTCAGATGATCGTTGAAGAACGACGTCAGTATTGACCCCAGCATTACCGTCCCGGAGATCATCGCAGACACTCCTTCCGGCTGTTCGATGCAAACTGCGCAAAGCGATCTTTGGCGCAGTCCAGCAGTTCGGTCGTGATCGTCAAGTAAACAGCCGTCGACGACGGGCTGACGTGACCCAGAAAGGTGGAAAGATCGAAGAGCCGCGACATCGGGTCAACGCCGTCTTGATACCAGCGCAGCAGTGTTCCCACTGCGAAGGAATGTCGAAGGCAGTGGAGGTGTGGTGCCGCCACCCCGGGCGGCACCGTCAGATGAAGCGTGGGCACGAGTTTGTGAAAGGTCCAGCTGATAGCGTTCGTCCCTATCGGTGTTCGTTTCCGTTTGGAGAAGGAGAACACCGGGGCGTCGGGCTCAATCAGTCCATAAAGCGCCTCTTCCCGCTCCAGGAAGGCTGCCAGCATCTTCCCCATTCTGGGACCAAACGGCACAAGCCGATCTTTCCCGAATTTTGTTCGGCGAATCACCAGAAGTTGAATATCGAAGTCGACATCCTTGCGGCAGAGCCGCGAGACCTCTCCGACGCGAAGCCCCAGACCGTACAACAGAGCAAAGATCGTCTTGTAGGTCTCGCCTCGATCCAAGGCTCGCGAGTTGCTGGGTAGTTGCGCCGCAGCTTCGAGGAGTTTTCGTGCCTGATCGGGGGTGAAGAGGAATGGCCGGCGCGTTGGCGCGACACGCCGAAGTTCGCACCGCACTGGCGACTCGGACAAAAGCTCGTGGACCACCATCCAATCGAACCACCCTCGCAGCCCGCCAATCAGTCCGTTGTAGCTGCGCGGCGAGTGACGAGGCCGGGAGGCCACAAACTCAGCGATATGCGCAGGGGTGATGTGACGCAGTTCAGAAACACCCTGCGCCAGCAAATAGCCATCCAAGAGAAGAAGGGCCGGCTCCACTGTTGCGAGCCGTTTGCCCAACGAACGCTTGTGGCCGAGGTACAACTCGATGCTATCCGCCAGTGGACCTTTTGCTGCGTTCTTCACAGGACCTCCTCCCCGTTTCCGAGCGCGACTACGCGGAGCGCCTCGATGTTCACCTTGGCGTAAATTTTGGTTGCGTCCGGAGTTCGGTGCCCGACGAAATCGCCGATGGTTTTGAGTGAGAATCCGGAATCCACCAGATGTTGAACACAACTGTGCCTCAGCGTATGCGAGCCCGGTCGAGATACCATGATCCCCGCCCTACGGAGGTAGTATTTCGCTCGCATTGACACCGCCACCCATGACAGCGGAGGGTAGGGCGCATAGGCGACAATGAACAACGCCCGCTCAGTTGTATCGGGGCGCCCCTGCTTCAAATAGTCGAGGATCGCTTTGCCAACTGTCGGCGCCAAAGGATAAGCGGTTGAGTGCCCCGCCTTACGACCGTGGATGTTAAGGCGATCGTGCTTCCAGTCGATGTCATCCAGCGTCAACGCGCCGACTTCACGAGCGCGCAGCCCATACGTAACCAAGAGCAAAAGGATTGCGTAATCGCGTTTACCGACCGCGCTTCTCCGGTCGACTTTCTGGAGCATCTGCTCGACCTGGTTCCAGGTGATCGAGCGCGGTAAGTCCGAAAGCTGATACCGGCGAGGCGATTCGATGGCTTTCGCCAAGTCGCGGGTCATCAGCCCCATGCGGTAGAGATACCGAAAGAACACCTTCAAGATGCTGCACAGACTCTGGACTGAGCGTTTATCGAGCGTTTCACCACTCTCAGTGATGAGCGCACTGATAACCTTCGGGGGAAGATCGGGCAACAATGGTCGATCGATCCGACGCAGATAATCCTGGAGCCGCTGAAGATAGTGCCGATATTGCACGAGTGTGGTCTCGCGAAGACCTCGCTCATGGAGCAGGAAATGGAAAAATTCAGGCGCCACGTCAGCAAACGGATTCGACGCTGCGGGAATACTCCCGTAACCCGGCAGAACCAAGCGGAGCAACTGCCGGATTGGATTTCGCAGTCCGCGCGCGGCGACCGAGCGCTGGGCTCCTGAGATCGCCTGCTTTCGACGATTCAAGCACTCTTCGACAAAGGATTCAATATGAGTCGGCAGTTCTTCCAAGCTGTTCGCGCCCGATCTTTGCGCAAAATCCCCGAAACGTAGCAGCACGGGTACGCGGAAGGCCACGTTGCGAGCTGCGTACTTCTTCTCGGTGAGCCACACAACGTAGCTTTCGATCGCCTCGCCAATCCAGGACTCGTGGATTCGATCAATGGTGGTGGGGCGGATGAAATAGCGATTGAGCACAACAATCTCCTTTCTGAAATCAGTCGAAGGAGATCATCGCGCGAAATGGCCGGCGTTATGTGTCCGATGTTAATCGTGTCATGCGACAGCCGGCGTGCATTCGCCCACCGGCCACATAACGCGAGCGGGCACATTACATGGATTATGTTCCCGGGAACATAATCCAGGCGCAAGATCCGCAATGTCCTGCGACTGAGCGACCTGGGGCTCGCCCAGCACCAGATCGCCCGCAGTTGCTCGATCGTTCAAAGCACCGTCCACAAGTACCTCAAACTGGCCGAGGCCGCCCATGTTGGCTGGCCGCTGCCGGAAAACCTAACCGACCGCGAACTGGATCAGCTGCTATTTGGCAAACGGTCCAACCCGCCCAGCCGCCGGACCCACCCCGCTCCTGACTTTCCGGCCATCCGCAAAGAACTGGAAACCCACAAGGACCTCACGCTCGAACTGGTCTGGCGCGAATACAAACAAGCCCAACCCGATGGATACCGGTACTCGCGATTCTGCGATCTGTACCGGGAGTGGTAACTCCTCTCTTCAGATAGGCTGACCCGTTCACCCCTGGTTTATACCGCCGGAAATACAGCTTTCCGCCCGATCGAAATGGGAAGCGAAAACGGTGAACCTCGAAACTCAGCGCCGCTTACTTCCATCTGTCGTGCATCGGCGTTCATCGGCGGCTAAATCAATTGCTTCTGCCCCCTTAAAAATTGTCAGACCAAAAGTCGCCAACCAGAAAAAGTTCATTCACAAACAATTGGATTTTATTTTTCGCCTCTTTTCAGTTACTTACAAAAACCAACAGGGCGGGTTTGCCGACGCGTGGGTCTACAATCGCATCCGGGTGGACCTTTATGGCGATTGACGAAACAACAACCGAAACCCGCAGCGAAACGAGCATTTATGACCAACAACAGCCCGCGCTTGAGACCACCACTTGCCTCGACATCGCCTGGTCTGCCGTCCGCCGCCCCTTCCATTTCCTCCCCGGCGTAAATCCCCTCGAATTCGCCGCCATTTTCTCCCCTTTAGCCCGCGCCGTCCTGCACCTCAAACGTCAAACTCAACCCAACCCCACCCCTTCGGCGCCGGCTACAACTGCTGCTGCTGCCTCACAGCCCAATAACAACCCGTCTTCCTCTCAGCAGCCCCAGTTCAATACTGCTTCTCACGACGAACTCCTGACCATGACCCACACCGAATTCCGCGACTTCCTCGTCGCCGTCAAAGCCGGCTTCGACGGATTCCCCCACCTCTGGCAGCGCTTCTCCCAACTCGCCCGCGACTTCATGCTCTCCCACTCCGGCGGCCCGCCGCCCAAGCCTTCGCCCGCCTAGCCAGACAAACTCGCACAGCGAACGTAAAGGTACTCTTCCAATGACAAACTGGGACACATTCACCGGCCTCGTCGATTCCGTCGATCACAATCACGCTCATGCTGCGCCTGCTCCGCCTCCGCCCCCACTCGTCCCCACACCCGTCCACTTCGCTCACTCTCTCGGCTTCACGCCCAACCCGCACCAGGCCGACGTCCTCAACTCGATCGTCCCGCGCGGCATCTTGAACTGCTCCCGCCAGTGGGGTAAGTCCACCGTAACTGCCATCAAAGCCGTCCACCGCGCCTATCATCACCCCGGCTCCCTCGTCTTAGTCGTCGCTCCCTCCGGCCGCCAATCCGCGACTTTCCTCGAAAAGGCCAGCCAGTTTCTCCACAAACTCAACATCAAGCCCCGTGGCGACGGTCACAACGATATCTCGCTCAAGTTCCCCAACGGCTCCCGTATCATCGGCATCCCCGCCGTCGACGCTACCATTCGCGGTTACTCCGGCGTTTCCCTCCTCATCATCGACGAAGCCTCCCGCGTCGACGACAAGATTTATCACACCGTCCGCCCAATGTTAGCCGCCACTGAATTGACTAACTCCCATCCCGGCTTCCCTGTAACTCCAGAGTTATGGCTCATCTCCACCCCCTACGGCTGCCGCGGCTTTTTCTACGAAGAGTTCCGCCGCTACGACTCCAACCCGCCCTGGACCCGCTTCACTTTCCCCGCCTCCCAATGCCCCCACATCTCCCCCGCCTTCCTCGAAGAAGAGCGCAACGCCACGCCCGGTCCCCAGTTCCGCCAGGAATACGAATGCGAATTCGTCCGCGAAGGCAATAACAGCTTCTTCCGCTACCAGGACCTCGAATTCGCCCTAACCGACAAGTTCCACCCCATGTTCCCCGGCCTCTCCATCGACTCCTGGATCGCTCAAGGCCGCCCCATGAGGTGAAAAACATTCTGTCTTCTCGCTTCTCGCTCTGACTTCTTGTATGTTACCTGGAATCTCTAATACGACTTACGAGTTCGGCCTCGACGTGGGCCGCTACGTTGACTACAGCGCTCTCTGTATCTCGAAATCCATCAGTACACCTCGCACCGGCGCGACCCCTATAGCTTAGCCTTTCCAACGGAATACCGCTTCATCGTCCGGCACCTCGAACGGTTCCAAAAACCCTACCCGGATACCGCTAACTACGTCTCTTATCTCTTGCACCAGGCCCCCTTCGTTAATAAATCGCAGTTAGTCTACGACCGCACCGGCGTCGGCGACAGCCTCACTGACTTGTTCAAGGCCAGCCGCCTCCCTGCCCGTATCCGGCCCGTCGTCTTTACCGGAGGTCACGAAGTCTCCCATAACGTCAGAAGCGGCTCATGGAGCGTCCCCAAACAAACTCTCCTCTCGCACCTTCACACCGTCTTCGCAACCAAACACCTCTACATCCCGCGCGACCTCCCGCTGGCGCCCATCCTCTTAGAGGAACTAGCTTCCCTTCAAGTCAACATAACTAACTCCGGCAACGCCACGTTCGAACCCGAATCCTCCACCCAACACGACGACTTAGCCTTCTCCGTGGCCCTGGCCGTCTTCTTCGCCGTCCACGATAAAACCCCAATCCTCCGCAACCTCAAATCCACCCCGCGCCTCGACGAGTGACGACTACGCCTTCTGTCTCCCGTCTCCTGTCTCCTGTCTTCTGTCTCCCGTCTCCTGTCTTCTGTCTTCTGTCTCCTGTCTTCTATCGTCTATCTTCTGTCTTCTGTCTCCTGTCTTCTATCTTCTGTCTTCTGTCTTCTGTCTTCTATCTTCTGTCTTCTATCTTCTATCTTCTGTCTTCTATCTTCTGTCTTCTATCTTCTGTCTTCTATCTTCTATCTTCTATCTTCTGTCTTCTATCTTCTGTCTTCTGTCTTCTGTCTTCTGTCTTCTGTCTTCTATTCCGGAGGTACTTATGATTACCGATCACAAACGTGAAGCTGCGCGCCTGAATGGCGCCAAATCCCGCGGACCCGTCACGTCCGCAGGCAAAGCTCGTTCCAGCCAGAATGCCGTCATCCACGGCTTGCTCTCCAACACCGTCCTGTTGCCCGGCGAGTCCGAACAGCAGTTCCAGCAATTACTCGATTCATTGATCGCAACCTACCGTCCGCAAACGGATGCCGAAGCCAAGTTAGTCGAGCAGATCGCCGCAGTAACCTGGTTCCAACTCCGCTTGTTAGGCATCGAGACCCAAACCTTGGCTACCCGCATGGAACTCCAGGCCCAAGCCTTAGATGCCCAGGTCCTTGACCCTTCTCCTTCCCGGCGCATCGCCCTGGCCTACGCCGAACTCGCCGACACCTCCCGTGTCCCCGCCAACCTCGACCGTCACTCCACCCGCCTCGGCCGTCAACTCGACCGCCTCCACCACCAACTGCTCCGCCTCCAAGCCTTGCGCAACAACGATCCTGGCAGCGGCTCGGACCAGCCACATTCTGGCTCCTGTCTCCTGTCTTCTGACTCCTCCCCTGACTCCTGTCTCCCGTCTCCTGACTCCTCCCCGGACAAATTTCCAAACGAACCCACCGGCGAACAACCTGTTCAGAATCAACCGCTTCAGGACGGTCCTGAATCGCTCGGGGTTGACGATGCGACGTCCATCTGCCTTCCCGGCCCAACCTCGCTTCCACCGGTGGCCCCCACAGCCCCGCCGCGCCGGCCTTCTCCTGACACGGGCATGGTTTCCTTTCCGCAAAAGGGCATGCCGTAAAGCTGGGCTTAATTGATTAGCCGGTAGTTCGACCTTCAGAAATTCAAGCGAACTTGAAGTTCCAACCTTCGATTATTCGCAGCCTCTGAGAAACCCCCGCCGCCCAAGTCCTGCGCGCCGGCGGATTGGTTGGCGCGGCCGAACAGGGGTGATGTGATGTTGCCGATGATGGCGCCCGGATTGGTGTGGTTGAGCAGGTTGCGGATCGACATCGAGATCACCAGGCTTGACTTCCCGAAGGGGACGGTCTTCGCGACCCGCAGGTTGCACATAATCTGGCCGGGACCGCGGCCGTAGTTGCGGGGGAGGATGAAGTCGCCGGGGCGAGGAGTGGGGTCGAGCAGGCCGTAGGAGGTAGGGACGACGCCGGGGCGAGTGGGGTCGGTAACCAGGGCGGGGCGGGCGTTGAGCAGGGTGGTGCCGTAGAGGTCCTGACCGGAGGTGATGTTGAAGGGCGGCCCGGATTCGAGCGTCACCAGCGGATTGAGGCGGATGTTCCAGAATGCTTCGACCGTGCCGGCGAGGGAGACGCGGCGGCGGATGTCGGTGGCGGCCGGACCGTATTCGCTGGTGAGGTCGTATTGATTGGCAGGAAAACTGGCGACCCCGTCGGTGTTCGAGCGCGCCCGGTTGAGCATGTAGTTACCTGTCAAAGAGAGATGTTTCGTCGCCTTGGTGGTGACGTTGACGAGTAACTGGTTCTGGTTGTAGAGGCCCCCGCTTTCCATCTGGAAGAGCGGGGCGGCGCTCTCGAGCGGGTAACTGCCCGGAGCGGTGGGGGCGTTGATGTCGCGCGAACGCAGCATGTGCAGGCCGTGGGTGTTGGCGTAAGTCAAGGCGACGCTGGTCTTCCACGGGAGTTCGCGTTCGAGGCTAACGACGGACTGCATCAGGTAGGGCGCGCGCAGGTTGCCGCTCACCTGTTGAACGATGCCCGTAGCCGAGGCGGGGGCAAGGGTCGACAGGTCAGGCACGGTGGGGAAGAACGTGGGATTGACAATGACGTACTGGCGCTGGCGCGAGCCGTTGAAGCGGAGGGCGGTGAGCGTATTCGCCAAGGCAAACCGGTCGTAGAACAGGCCGAACCCGGCGCGGAAGACGGTTTTGGGGTTCCCTTTGGCCGCATGGCCGGGGGCCCACGCCAAGGCGACGCGGGGGGCGAAATCGCGCCAATCGCGGATGTTGGTTTGGGTTTCGTAGCGCAGGCCCAAGCTGAGGGTGAGGTTATGACGGACGCGCCAATCGTCGGCAAAGAATGCGCCGAGGTCCACCTGGTGGGCCGAGAGGGCAGGATCGCCCGCCGAGTAGGTGAACTGTGTCGGCAGCGCCTGGCCGATCAGGGCGCGGCGGTATTGCTCGATTGACAGTAGGGGCGCGCCCGCGGCGTCCACCCCGCCGCTGAAGATGAAGGCGCCGTTGAAGTTGCGTTGGGAGACGGTATCTTCGATTCCGGCGCGGACCCGGATGCCAAACCGCATGGTATGGTTTTCGTGCAGAAACGACACGTTGTCCTGCCATTCGAGGTTGTTCTGCGCGTCGAAGGAGTTGCCCACCTGCGCCGCGCCGCCGATAAAGGCTCCGGTCACCTGGATGGCGGGTCCGCTGCCGAGCGCCCGTTCGCGGAAGGAGTTGCGGAAGTACTGGAAGCGGACCTCGTTGATCAACCGGGCGCTGACGATGGCGGTTTCGGAAAGCTGGACCGTGTGGTTGGTAGTAGCGGCGTCGAAGGCGCGGGACCGCAGGTTGAAGTTGCCGACGCCCGCGCCGGGAACGTCCATATCGTTGAAACCGTAGCGGAAGGTGAGGGTGTGGTTCGAGTTGAGCTGGTGGTCGATGCGCGGGCTGACGCGTATGCCGCGCTGGCGCACCTCAAACACATCGCTGAACGGCGCGGGCCTCGCCGTAGCAGGGTCAACGACGACGGCGTTCACGATCGCCCCGTTGTCGGTGGTGTCGCGGCGCGTATCGACAAAGAAAGACGTCTTCTTGCCCAGTGGACCGCCCAGGTTGCCGCCCCATTCGCGCAGGAAGAACGGGGCCTTTTCGGCGGCATAGGGGTTGCGCGAATTCCAGGCGTCGTGGGCGAAGTTATAGAAGACGGACCCGCGGAACTTGTCGGCTCCGGGTTTGGTGAAGATCTCGATGCGGCCGAGGCCGAGCTTGTCGTACTCGGCGGAGAAGGGGTTCTGGTTGACGCGCACCTCGCGGATAGCGTCCTTGGACGGCAGTTCGCCGCGGCTGAAGCCGTCGACATAGATCTCGCCGCCGCTGGGGCCCGCGGATGGTCCGGCCAAGGCGCGCAGGTCGGCGGCAAGGTCGTTGGGATCGTCGGCGAGGGCGTCGAGGTCGCGCCCGGCGAGGACGGTAGCGGATGCGTTGGCCGAAGGGTCGGTGCTCACGGCGGCGGCGGAGCTTTCCTCGACCGCGATGTTCTGGTCGGCTAAGACGACTCGCAGTTCCAGGTCCAGGATCGCGGGCTGTTGGCGAATCCGGATGGCGACGGGCCGCGGAGTTTTGAGTTGCGGGGCGGTGGCTTGGATGGTGTAGCGGCCGGGCGCGAGGTTCGGGAAGTTGTAGGCGCCGTCAATTGCGGAGGCCGTGGTTTGCGGCCGGCCGGACAGTGGCGCCAACTGGACCGTCGCGCCCGGGACGACAGCGCCGCTCTGGTCCTTGACCGTCCCGGAAAGGGATCCGGTGGACTGGCCCGCAGCGATGGCGGAGACCGCAATCATTAAGAAAATACAGGGTTTTGGCGGCAGAGACAGGTGCTCCGCCTTCGATTGTAGACCCTATGTCGGAATGGAGCACAGATTGCGCACGATAGCCGCGTTCTCGGTGATCTCGTCCTTGAACCGCGGGCACATCCCGACGATGCAGGCGTCAGTCGACTTGATGTTCGTATAGGCGAACTGGAAGGCGGTCTGGATAGCCTCAGGCGAACTGATGTTGCGGCCCGCGCCCATCAACTTGAAGGCGAGGCAGGGCTTCGCGGTCTGGCGGACGGCGCGGGTCATCCGTTCGGGATCGCGTTCGAGGAACGCTTCGCCGAGCGGGGCTTCGCCAAGAGCCTTGCGGGTCTCTTCCTTCGTCCGCGAGACGTGGTAGAGGCAGGTCATGTAGTAATCGACGTCCCAGTTCCGATCCTCGATGTACTCGACGACCGCCGGGTTGTGGGTGGAGACGCCGACCATCGCGCCGGTATCGCGGACGCGCTTGCAGAATTCGCGGACGCGGTCCATGGCATTGTTACGAAACGCATCGTCGGTGCGGTTGCCGTGGTGGGCGACACCGATGGGCTTCACGGCTTCGACCACGCCGGGGATCATCGAGAAGTCCTTCTGCATCTCGAAGTCGGAAAGCAGGAAGACGTTCATGCGTCCGCCTTCGGTGCGGTAGCGCTTGAAGTCGGCAACGGTCTGCTGGTTGTAGTGGAACTGCCAGGTGTTGATGCCGGCCCTGGCGGCGCGGTGCAAGAGTTCGATACGGCGGTCCTGGGTCATCCAGTCGCGCATGAACTGGTCGAGCAGGCGGTTGAAGTGGGAGTAGCCGTAGAAGGGGTTGGAGCCGATAATGAGGCGGCTGACTGAGGTGTTGCCGAACTGGACAGTCGGCAAGGGCCGTGAGGATTCAGAAGGGATGAGTGCGGCGGCCGTGGGGGCGGAAGCGGCGGCGCCGAGGAAGTCGCGGCGGGACCGTAGATCGAGCATCGAAGGGAGCCTCCTTTCGAGAATTGCAGAGCTGAAGGTCTGCAACTGTGGCTAGTATACGCCGGAAGGATTGCAGAAGGAAGCGTGAACTGCGCCGGCTGCGCCGACAATAGGGCAGGCGGCAGGTATCGAGGGCGGCTCCTCTTGTATTACCGGGTGAACTGGGTCCCCGGCTCCACCGTTATGCACGATAGAATTGGCCGGGAGGGTCGCGCTACTGGGCAACATCTTTATCAGCTACCGCCGCGACGACGCAGCGGCCTATGCCGGGCGGCTGTGTGATTTGCTTTCGGCGATGGCAGGCGGTGACCGCGTGTTCATGGATGTCGACGACATTGCGCCCGGCCAGAACTTTGCCGAAGCCATCGACCGGTCGATCGCAGGCTGTGCCACGGCGTTGATCGTGATCGGCCCGCGATGGGCCCCCATCATGAGCGAGCGGTCGGCCGCGGGCGACACAGATTATGTGCGGCACGAGGTGGCCTCGGCGCTCGCGCACAAGCTGCGGATCATCCCCGTACTGGTAGGTGGAGCAAAGATGCCCGTTGCGGCGGACCTTCCGGCAGCCATGGCCGACTTGCCATTACACCAGGCCTTCGAGTTGCGCGATAGCACCTTCAAAGAAGATGCGGCCCGGCTGGCGGCCACCCTAAACCTGTCTCGCCCGCCAAACAAGCGTCGCCGAGTCTGGGCGCTGGTGGGCGTGATTGCGCTCATGGCGGCGCTCATTGGATTGGTTGGTTTCGCCCGGGTCGCTAATCGGAAGTCCGAAGCGCGGGCCGATCCGCGTTTGGCGACCGCGCGGACACAAATGGAACTTGGTGAACCCCAGTCCGCATTTCGCACCTATGGAGAGGTGCTCCAGGGCGCGTCCGCCGATCCATCCGTAATGGACCTGCAGGCGGATGCCGCCATGGCCTGGCTGCGCGATTACCACGTTGCGGTGACTGAAGGGCAGAAGGCGGAAGACATAGCGGGTCCGCAATTGGCGGCGATCATTCAGGTGTTGGAAGCAGCGCTGGCTCGGACGGGCGGCGCCGGCAAACGCGCCGCCGACGTACTGGCTCACCTGGGATGGGCCCACTGGCTAAACCGGCGGATCGCCGCCAGGGAGTTTGGCGATGCGCCGCAGCAGGCGTTCCGCAAGGCGCTGGCGGCCGACCCCACGAACGTCTACGGAAACGCCATGATGGGCAACTGGCTGTTGCAGTCCAATGGCAGTACGGCCGAGGCGTTGCGGTGCTTTGAAGCCGCGGAACGCGCCGGGTCCCAACGTGAATTTGTGCGCCGCATGGAACTAAGCGCAATGACCTACCGGGACGACCGTGGCATACCCGCGGCCGTCATGCGCATCGTGAACCAGATGCGGATCAATCAGGAGCCTCTCGACAATCGCATGCGGCAACGCGTGCTGAGTAACTTCGCGCCAGGTCATCAGGCCGAAACCGAAGAGATGCTCACCGCGGTGCCCCCGCCGGATGTGTGGGCCACGTTTGAGTGGCTGGCGCCCTCGACGCCGGGGGATGAGAAGAAGTTCGAGGGGTTCCGCCGCGACTATGTTCGCGCGCGCGTTACGGCGTTGGAGGGCAAAGCAGAGCAATCCGCTGCGCTGCTGCGCGACCTGCAGAGTCGGATGAAGGCGGTGGGCATGGATGGCCGCCTGGCGGACGAAGTGGCGGCGGCGTTGAAGCAACTGTCGTCTGGCGCGGCACGGTAGCGGCGGCTTCGTTGGATACTGTATATGAGATATGCAGACAACGAAGTCCGTAATGACGCGCCGCCGGATGATGGGTGCTTTGACGTTGGCTCCGGTTGCTACGGCCGCCTCCGCCGGCGCCCAGTGGATCGATCTGTTCGACGGGCGCAGCTTGAAAGGCTGGCGCGCCGGCGAGCATCAGACATCTTGGAAGGTTGAAGGCGGCCAGTTGGTGTGTGCCGGTCCACGGTCGCACCTTTTCTACGAGGGCCGCGAGTTTCGGAACTTCGAGTTAGAGGTGGAAGCCTGCGCCCCGCACGCGGCTAACTCCGGCGTCTACTTCCATACCAGATATCAGGATTCAGGCTTCCCTGAGCAAGGTTTCGAAGTGCAGATCTGCAACAGCTTGACGGGTAAGGAGACCTATCAGCCGCGCAGTATGACGGGTTCGCTCTACGGGTTGCGAACCGTCTATAAGCCGCTGGTCGCGGATGACGAATGGTTCACGTTGCAGGTTGCCGTACGCGGCAAAAACATTCAGGTCCGGCTGAACGGCACGCTGCTGGTGGACTATACGGAACCTGCGCCGGCTATCATTCCCGCCGGCGGCGAACGCGGGCGCCATCTCGGCCGCGGAACCGTTGCGCTGCAGTGCCACGGCGAGGGGCCGCCCATGCGGTTCCGCAAAGTTCGTCTGCGGCCATTACGCGACGACGAACCGACGCCGGGCGGGACCGAGGTCGCGGTGGACGACACGTTTCGAAAGGTAATCGACTACGGCCGCCATAACATTCCCATGGCGGACTTACACGTTCACCTCAAAGGCGGACTTACCCTTGAGCAGGTACTCGCTAAGTCGCGCAAGGACGGCATTCAGTACGGCATCGCGGTGAACTGCGGCAAGGGGTTCCCGGTCGGCGCCGACGAGCAGGCGCGCGCCTTTGTCGACAGCATGAAAGGCGCTCCGGTCTTTGTAGCGATGCAGGCCGAGGGCCGCGAATGGGTGCAGATGTTTTCGCGAAAAGCCGTGGCGCTGTTCGATTACGTCTTCACCGACTCAATGACGTGGACCGACAACCACGGCAAGCGCATGCGCACTTGGATCGCGGACGAGGTCGGTACGATCGCCGATCCGCAGGAATTCATGGATACTCTAGTGGACCGTGCCGTGGGCATTCTGACCAACGAACCCATCGACATCTACGTCAACCCGACGTTCCTGCCCGACCAACTGGCGCCCGATTATGAAAAGTTATGGACCGAAGAGCGGCGCGTGCAGGTCGCCCAGGCGGCGGTGAAGAACGGCGTCGCCATCGAGTTGAATAATCGTTACAAGCTGCCGCATGCATCGTTTGTGAAAACCGCGAAAGCCCTGGGCGCAAAGTTCACCTTCGGCACTAACAACGGCGGCGCTGCCGACCTGGGCCGCTGCGAATACGGACTGCAGATGATCGAGGAATGCGGCCTCAAGTGGCAGGATTTCTGGGTACCGCTGAAAGGTCCCAAGGCGATCGAGCGAAAGAGTGGCGGCCTGCGTTCTTAAGGAGTTAGAACGCAAAGCTTACGAGTAACTGCGTCTGGTTCGCCCACGTGTGCGAGAATTCGGAGTTATCGGCTGCACCCCAGCGCGTGTATCTCACCATCGGCGATATCTTCGCTCGCCACCAGCGTGTTTCGACGCCCGCTCCCACGGTACCGCCGAAGTGCGAAACGGACTTTAGGTTGAGGTTGCCTTCCGCGCGGAACGAAGGCCCGCCCTCGACAAACGGGCGCAACCGTCCGGCATCGCGGAAGCGGTACTTGGCAAGCACCGGGAACTCCCAGGTGAGATGCGCAAACCGGACTCGGCGATTGAACTCCGGCTCGGTCCCGTGCAACGGGCGGTAGAGGGCGTTCGCCTCAACCGACCAGTGCTCTGTCAGCGGCGCTTCCAGCATCACGCCGACAATGCCGCTATTCGATTCCGCGCGCTGGCTTCCGTTAAACCGGCCCACCTTGAAATCGTCCCCCAACCCGATGCCGGCGATCACTCCAATCGACATCCGCCGCCCAAACGCACATGTACCGTTCGTGGTGGATGGCCGGTCGAAACCCACTAAGAATTCCACCTGGTTCAGTAAGGGCGAATCAAAGAAACCGCCATTGTCGGCCCATCGCGTGTAGCGCACCGTAGGGCTGATGCGAAAGCCATGCGTCAAAAGCTCCAAGCCGCCGCCTGCCGTGATACCCACATGCGAGAGCTGCGTGCCGGTGCCTGCCGGACGAAACGATGGGCCCGCAGTAAAGAAAGGCCGGAACGTCCGCCCGGGCAAACGATATTTCGCGAGCAACGGAAACTCCCAACTGCCAAGCGTACGTGTATTCGGGCCCAGCCTGGAAATAGTCTGGCCGTTCGGCAATTCATAAGGCGGAGAGATAACCGATGACTCCGTCGATTTCAACTCGCGATGCAAGGCGTCGAACTCGATCGCCCAGTTGCGCGGCAGCTGATATTCCAGTTGCAAGCCGATGATCGGGCTTCGTCCGCCGGACTCGATAATGAAGGTATTCGTTTGAGTCTGCCCGTTCGGCAGCGTGCCGCCGGAGTATGTCTGCTGTCCGGATCGTACGTCGTCAGTCAGGTTGGCGCCGGCGATAACTCCAAACGTGAGCCGCTGGGCGGAAGCCATGAGACAATTAAGGCCGAATGCCAGGATTAAGCGGTACTGCATAAACTTACTTCGACGAAGGATTGCCGGCTCGGTTTCAATGAATCGGTGGCGTCCGCTACAATTTGGGCGGGCGTTGAGGTGAGCAATGAATCTTGAATGTTTACGGATCGCGGATCAGTTGCGGCAAGCCTTTGTGGGCGACCCCTGGCTGGGGCCTTCGATGCGCTCTGTATTGGATAAGTTTAGGCTGGCAAGTCGATTACAGCTGCCGCGCCGCGTGATCGTGCAATTGCTGTGTTGCCTGTTCCACGGTCAAGCCGGAAGCTCTTAGCTCGAAGCCGTCCGCCAGAGTGAGGGTCACTTCCCCTTCCGGCCGGCCCTCCAGCCAGTGCTTGGCCGCGCTGAAGATCTTCGTCAGCAGAGTCAGGTTTACCCCGCTGAGAATCATGTTCGAGAAGTAATCCGGAACGCTGCCCGGCTCGAAATCCGACGTTACGATCGCGCCCGCGGCCGTACCTTCGTCCACAGTTAACCGCACTTGCGAAAACACTTCATGCGAGTTGTCGGGCGGTGGTGAACAGATCCAGTATTCGAACGATTGATCTGCCATGACGATCCGTTACCTCACTCCTCTGTTAATAGGACCCTTTTCCCCCGCGATTGTTTCACCCTCGCCCTTTCCGCTCCGTACACGCGCAAAGTACTCTGTCACACCGGACCTCAGCGCCTCGTCGTTTCTCACGAACACCAGGCGTTGATTCTCCAGGTAGAACGGCGGATCCGGGTCGGGCTCATCGTCGGGTACGCGCCACACCAGGAGCGGTTCGCGATCGTAAGCGTGCGCATACCCCAGTTCATAGAAAACATTTGGGCTCGCTTCTGTTACATCGACGATAATGGCGTCGGCCTCCGTAAGCAGGCGCTTCACGGTGGTGCGGACGTCCCCTGTATAAAGCACCTCATCCAGCCTGATCGCTTCAAATCCTTCATCGGTGATCGCCGCCTTCAGCTTCTCGTACCCCGCCTTCAGTTCCGGCCGGAAAGGCATCAGGACCAGGCAACTGGTCCGCAACACTCTCTTTACCGCTTCCACAACCTCCCGAAGCACGGCCGAGCACCGCCGCTTGCCCCCCGGTATTGTGAAACTTTCCCATTTGGCGATCTGCCCATCTGTGAGGCCGAAGCGCATCTTGTAATACGGCTTGTTCTCTTTCCAGAACTCGAGCGAGTCGCCGCCCGTGAACGGTAAGGGCAGCGCGGGCTTGCCGATTGTCAATGCAACGTCCAGAACAAGCGATGTCCGGATCTTGCCTTTTACTGTGATCAGGGCATCCACATCGTTCACCACGCGCAACCGCCGTTTGCGCGCACTGCCTTCCATCCAGACGAGACGGCCTTTTTCGGTAAACCGATGAACCCTTTCGTCGATCCGATCCTTGGCTGCTTCCGGTAGCCAAGTTTCCAGTCGCTCGTTCAGCTTCGCCCCAAGATGCTTCTCTGCAGCGTCCGCGACAGCGCGATCCGTCGATCTGTCCTTCGGAGCGTTGTCGCTGTAGTCGAACCCTCCAGTCACCAGGATTGCGTCAGTCTCCTTGAGTAACTTAATGGTAAGCTGCTCGACAAACTCACTGGTCGATGCGTCCAGGTCGGTCCCGCCGTAAATGGCCACGCGCTTTGTTTTCATGACAAGCGCGATTATATACGCGGCCCTGGGGGGCCTAGCGGGTGGCCAGTTGCCGGCGAAGTTCGCGCATCACTTCGAAAGCGTCCGCGACATATAGTACGTCGGCCTTGCGACGCGCCCACCCGCAGTTCGCGTCCAGGTTGATGGCGCGCCGTTCATTGATGAACCGCCAACCTACGACGTGCGGTTCTTCGCCATGACAGCAGGTGGCCAATCCCTTCGGATGCCGTGGCGAGGCGCCGGTCTGCCCCACTTGATGCAGGTGTGTGAGGAAGGGAAGTACGGACTCGCCTTCGGACCCTAAGTCCACCAGCGACTTACTCGACCCTAGCGATGCCTTCGTCTGCTGCAGCACGCCTGTAATTAGGTCCGCGGCTTCCGCCGCATGGGTTTGGCCGTCTTTCTGTTTCTTCGTCCACCCGGCGCCGGCCACCAGCAGTAACTTCGCGTCAGGCCGGATTGTCTGCTGGTCGGCCTGCGGAGCTTCTACGCGGAGCACGGTTGTGCGCGAAGCCGGTAAGTCGACGGCAACGGCGGTCACCGTGGCTGTGCCCGCAGCGCCCGTCCATGCCGTCGCCGCGCCGCTGTCGAGCAGCACCATCCAGGGCTTCGTGGTACGGCTAAACGTCCCTTCAATGCGGTTGCGATACAGCCACCGGCGCGCGCCATCGGCCGATATTGCGGCCACATGCGAGTCGACGGCCGCGCCGATCCGCTGCGCGGCGCCAGGCAAGGCCCGCATCCAGCGAGATGTGCCGGGCGCAACGATGAGTTCCGCGTTCGCGGCACGGCAAATCGCTTCGGCCGCCGCAGCGTCCGTCGCGTAGCGTGGCTGCGCGAGCCCTTCGCCTTCCACCGTGAAGATGACTGTCGCGCCGCAGGTAGCAATCCCATCCGCCGCGCCCTGCACCGCTTCGCCCACCAACCCCACCTGAACCGCACCCATCGCGAGCCCCGCCGAAAGCGCCTCAAGCGACTGCCGGCTCAGCGTTCCGTCGGCTTCCGTATGTAGCAGGACAAGCGTCGTCATAGTTCGATCCACTCCACCAGTTCGCGCGCGATTTCCGCGGCGGCCATGTCTTTCACAATGCGCGTTTCGCGCTGCCGGCTGGGCGCGGCGGCGCTCTTCCACGCAATGGTGCTGGTAACTGCGGCAGGCTTCGCCTTTTGCAGCGCGGGCATAATCAACCGCATGTTCTGCATGCCGAGTTGCGGTTGGTTCGGCGGTTCGGGCAGCGTGCCTGTAGCCCAGCCGAGCACCATCGGCGCGCCTTCGCACCGCGAGATCTGGCGCCTGCCGCCTTCCAACCTTTCGACGATTTCAAACGACCCGTCCGGTTGCGGCCGCAACTCGTCCACACCCTGAAACTGTTCGGTGATCCCCAGCCGTTCGCCCACCATCTGCAGCGTGGTTCCGGAGCCGCGCGTGGCCGACTCCCATCCACCGCAGACGATCAGCTCCGCCCGGTCCAACCCAGGGATCGCTTCAATCGACGCGGCCAGCGCACTCGCGGCGCAAGCGCTATCTACAAAACCGTTTGACGGACCATCAATGGCCACTAACTCAAAAGCGGCCTTCTGCGCGACGGTCATCATCACCTGTTGCAGTTTCGCTTTCGGGCTCATGCTGACGAGCGTGACCTTACTGCCGGGGAATTGCCTGGCGAGGTGCGCGGCTTCATAGAGCGCGTGCGAGGCCCAAGGGTCCAGCACCGCGGGCAGCATCATTTCGTTCTTGAGGGCCGGTCCGGTGGGAGATGTCACCGGTTCCAGTGTTTGTAGCGGATCGGGTGCGAGGCCGCCGCAGACAACTATTTGGTAACTCATCGTAGATATCAGTTTTCAGCCGAGTGTAAGCCGCCCGAACCGGCGCGGAAATCGACGTTGCCGCCGGGGGCGGAGCAATTCCAAAGGCAAGCGCCGCAGTGAATGCACTTTTCACGATCGAACGCCGGGCGTGTGCCCTCGCCGCGCCGGATCGCCTCTCCGGAGCAGATTTCGACGCACACCTGTGTGCGGCAGCTATCGCAGACCGCCGGCTCGATGAAGACCACATGATCTTCCAGTCCTGACGGAGCAGTTACTTTGCCGCCGAGTAACAAGGCGTCCTGCTGCGTCATCAGTAACTGGCCGTCGTAGGGAATGGTGGGCCATCCCGCGCGGTCCATCAACGCGTCATGCAGTGGCCGTCCGGCCGCCGCGCACTCTTCGCGGATCGCGGCAATCTCTTCGCGCGGGATGCGGCTTTCGTAGTATTGCTCCGGTGTCTGCAGGCGATCGGACACGGCCAGCCGTTCCGCGGGCACATAGGCTTTGCCTTGCGTGAATCCGGCCATCGCCATTCCGAGCAGCCCGCTGACAAATCCACGCTGGAACCCGTCTCTTGCGTGCTCGGCGGTTTTGCTCTCGGCCTCCAGCCAACTGGCTCGCCGCCGTGACACATACACGCGTTCCAGGTTCTCCCTCGTGAATTCAGCGCCCTCTTTCAGTAACTCCACGACACCCTCGCCTAACTGCACTCCAGTAGCCCAAGCTTCGTCAACACCGGACCCGGTGAGTACATTCGTGCTGCCGGAGCATTCGCCGATGCGCGCATAGCCATCGCCCGCCAGATACGGCTCGCCGTGACGACCCGCTTCGAGTAGCGACTTCGCACCCCACGACCGCAACCGCCCACCCTCCAAATACCGCCACAAATATGGATGCTGCATGAAATGCTGCAGATACCGGTACGTACTGCGGACAGGATTGTCGAACCATGAGGGAACAAAAATGCCGACCGACGCCAAGCGGTCCGGGTGTACGTAAAAAAACCCGAATATCTCAGGTTCGGGATAGCCGACAGTGTGAAAGACGGTGCCGGGCTCCACGTCGGCCCCTTCCGGCAACTCGATCACGGCTTTCATTCCCACCGCCCACTCGTCTCGGGCGTGACCTTCCGGCATACCGAAGTGCTGATCGAGCTTGCGGCTCACCGGACCCACCGGTCCATCGGCCACAACCGTCAGCTTCGCGCGGACGTCCACATCCACCAACTGGACACCAACCACTTTGCCGTTTTCGATGAGCGGAGCGTTCACGGGAGATGCCGGCCAGATTTGTACCGCCCCGCCCATCATCAACTGCGAGCCAACCCACTGATTGAATTGCCCGAGCGAGAAAATGAACCCGTCCTTCTTATGAAGGAAATCGGGGACGTACGGAAGCTCGACACCGAGCAATCCTTTCGCCGCAAACGCGCCCGCGATCTCGTCCATCGCCTGCACGCCCACCGGCCGTCGCGACGCGCCGTGTGGATCGAGTAAGTAGACCAGTTTCTCCGATGTAACTCGTGTCGACATCGGGATCTCCGCCGGGTCCAGGGCAGGGAAGGTCTCACGGATCGCACGCGCCCTCGTCACCACGCCCGATACGCCGAAGCCGAGATCATCGGCCCTTTCGTAACAGAGCACCTGCAGCATCGGCGCGTCAGGTCCCGTCAGATAGCCGTTCAAGGTCGACAGGAACCCTCCGGCGGCCGGCCCGAAGCCGACACACACGATATCAACGTCCATCGTCATGCGGTCGGTGCTCATCGTCGTCTCTTTTACGCCGGATAATCGAGAGCCGCTGGAATCATCACGCTAGTCAATGACCGCGCGGCGTGATCCTTCGCCAGTTGCGCCCCGGTGAGGCACGAGTCGAGCTTAGTGCGGAGCTTAACAAACGCTTCCAGTCCCGAAGCAGTGGGACACGGACCAGCCTTCGTCGGATGCGACCCATCGTCGCCCACGGTGTCGATCGCCTGGTATCCGCTGAAACCCGGAATCAGCGACTCGATCCCGATCAGGTCGTCGTTTGAGTAACAGCCTTTGTAGCCTTCCTCGTCCCACGCCGGATGCCGCCGGTAACCGTACACCAGTTCCGCGCAGATGCGGCCCACTTCACCGCCTGCACGCGCCACCTGCATATGCGCCAAATCCTGATAGAACCGGACCGTCCCCGCTAATCCCTCGGCCAACGCCGGATTGTTGCCGCCCTTCTCTTCTAACTCGATTGCGTCTAGAATCAACTGCCGGGCCGCGAGTATCCACGCCAACGCATCGGCCAGCGGGAACGTCACGCCTTGCCGCGAGCTGTGATACAGTTTTGCGCCTTCCGGATCCGTCGCCACCTGCAAATGGTCAACGGTCCACAGCCACATGTTCATCGCGGAAGCCAGTGCGCACGCGCCGGTGCCCGGACGCTTGGAAGCGATGCCGCGCATCTCGCGCATCCACTTCCGCATCAGGGCCAGGAACACGTCACTGGTCATCGTGACGCTCAACTGCCGCCGCTGCACCGCTTCAGGACCCTCGTAAGTGGCTTCTAATTGCGAGTCCATCCACTTATGCCCCAGGAACCCGGGGCAATCTTCCGTAATTCCATAACCGCCCATCAGGCTGACGGCTTCGCGCATCACGTTCGAACCGTGGCCCGTGTTCCACAACTTCGTCGCCGGACAGAGGACGTTCGCCTCGGCATCGAGCAGCACAAATCGAACCAGCGGATCGGCTTCTAACTCGGCCTTGCGCGGCGAACCGGCGGGCAACCCCAGGTACTCGATCGCGTCCTTCGCCACCTTGCGCAACGCCTTGAACGCCCCGGTTCCGCCTTTGATCCCGCGTTCCGCTAAAATGCGGTCTTTCTCTTTCTCGAGCGGATCCAGCTCATCAAAGCAGCGCGCCGAAGCAAAGCCGAGCGATGCCGCCGCTTCGCCCGTCGCCCATACCTCCAGCAACCGGTGCAGCACGTCTTCCTTCTGCTGCAACCCATACTCATACCGCGGAGATCCCGGACTCACGGTTTCACCGCCGCGGAACCGGTCGCGATGATAGCGGATCAACGGCTCGACGGCGGAAAGTAACTTGGCCGCGGTCATCAAACCGACCGTAACTCGCGTGCGCTTGAATACAGCTTCGATAATCTCGCCATGCGAGTAATTCGGGACGATCACGCCGTCTTTCACCGTGTATCCGCCGATAATCCGGCTGGCTGGAACGCGTAACTGGAACACCGGATCGTTAGTCGACGATAACTGGTGCACCAGCTTGCGCGTCGGCGTCCCGCGGTCCCACGTGCCCGGGTCGCCTTCTTCCAAAATCACCATGCAACTGCCCTTAATGCGCGGGTCGCCCGAGTCCACCGCGGCAGTTACAAAGTTGGCGAACCCCATGTTGGTAATGAACCGGCCGCGCTTGTTTACCTCAAGCAGTGGTTCTTCACCGTCTTGCCATTCGGCCACCGACACGCGCCCGCTCAACAGCCCGGTCTCAACACCCACATAGGGAATGGGCTCCGTCAGGGCAAATGCTCCGCGCCACGGCTCGACACCGGGCTGCGGTACCGAGCGTGACTTGTAAGTGCGCCGTTGTTCTTCGGTACCCCGCTCATGGATCGGCGCAAGCGCCAGGCAAGTAGCAAGGCTACCCGTGGCCGCGCCCGCATCCACCCACGCCAGTTCAAACGCGGCAATCGCCAGCGCCATGTTCTTCGGGCCTTCGATATAGCCGCCATCCGCCGGGTCCATGAACAGCGCGGTCAGCCCGCACGCGTCATACTCCTTCAGGATCGCGTTCTTTTGCGCGGTCCACTCGTGCGTGTTCCGGCCGCCTTCCGCCACCAGCCGCGCCACGGGACCGCGTGCCACGGCTCGGACGGATTGCGTGAGCATTTGCAGGTCGAAACGTTCAGTTAATCGCCAGAGAATCTGCCGGACATCGTCCCCTGGTAGGGTGCGTAACAGGTCCTGATCTGCGGTCGGTGCGGTGGTGGTCATGGGGTAACCTCCCCGTGGGGCCGGCGTGCGGGCACACTCGAATCTACCTGATGGCGCCGGCTCCTCGGTGCGTATCGAACAGGGATGTAGAGCAATCGATTCGCCAGTACATCAAGTCTTTTGTTTTGTTTGCGGATCACAAGATGCGAATCTCCCGCAAGCGTAGCGGTCCGCACCGGTGTGGGTGAAACTACGCAACCATCGTGGCCCTCAGCCTGCTATAACAAACGCATCATGGAATTTACGAATCTCGCGCGTCGAACGTTTGTCGGGTCGGCTGCGGCCGCTGCTGTCTCAAGGCCGGTGTTCGCCGCCAACGATAAGATTTCGCTCGGCTTCGTCGGCGTCGGCGTCATGGGTTCCGAAAATCTGCGCGCCTCTATGGACCAGCCCGGCGTCGCCGTCTCCGCCGTCTGCGACGTCTATCAGCCCAACCTCGAACGCGCCGCCGCCATCGCCCGCAAAGGCGGCCACCAGCCCAAGGAGGTCCGCGACTTCCGCGAGATTCTCGCCGATAAGTCGATCGACGCTATCTGCATCTCGACACCCGACCATTGGCACCCCTACATCACCGTCGAGGCCTGCAAAGCCGGCAAAGACGTCTATGTCGAGAAGCCCGCTTGCGTCGCCATCAACGAAGGGGCCGTCATGTTACAAGCTGCCCGTAAGTACAACCGTGTGGTCCAGGCCGGCACGTGGCAGCGCTCCGGCGCACACTTTCAAAAGGCTTGTGAGATAGTTAGAAGCGGCGAGTTAGGCAAGATCTCTTTCGTCCGTACTTGGATCTACAGCAACCAGCCCAAGCGCGGCATCGGCAATCCGCCCGATCAGCCGGCGCCGCCCCGTGGACTCGATTGGGATCTCTGGCTCGGTCCCGCCCCCGCGCGCCCCTTCAATCCCAACCGGTTCGGCGTCTACCCCAAGGCGTACTCTTACTTCCGGTTCTTCTGGGACTACGCCGGCGGCCAACTCACCGACTCTGGCATCCACATGCTCGACATCGTGCAGATGGCCTTCAATGAGGCGATGCCGAAGGGAGTCGCCGCCATGGGCGGTAAGTATTGGTTTGAAGACGATACCGAAACTCCGGATACGATGCAGGTGGCCTATGACTTTCCCGGCTTCTTAGGCTCCTGGGAACACCGGTCTAATAACACCGAGTTAGGCACAAACCGCCTGATGGGCATTAACTTCCACGGTACTCGCGGCACACTATACGTCGACCGCGCCGTGATGCGAGTTACTCCCGAGAAAGGCTCCGATCTCGAACCGGTCGAGATGAAGCGTGTCACCGACCCGCATCCGCTCCACTGGGCCAACTTCGTCGATTGCGTCCGCACCCGCAAGCGCCCCAACAGCGATATCGAAACCTGCATCGGCTCGTCGATTACCTCTATCCTCGGCAACTTGTCCTTACGCGCCGAATGGCGGCTCGACTGGGACCAAAAAGCCAACACGGTTAAGCAGGAGGCCATCCGCCCCATGCTCGAACGCCAATATCGCAGCCCGTGGAAGCTCGAAGCATGATCTCCCGTCGAGTGTTCCTCAGTGCCCCCGCTGCCCTGCAGGCCGCGGGGTTCCGTCCTCCCGTCGGCCTCGCCCTCTACAGCCTCCGCTATCTCGCCGCCAAAGACCTGCCGGGTACGCTGGCCCTAGCCGGCCAGTTAGGTTTTAAAGAACTCGAAGCCGGCGACACCTACGGACGCTCTCCCGCCCAATTCGCCGCCTTACTAAACAAGAACGGCCTAAGAGCAACCTCGATCGGCGCATCTTACAAAGAGTTAGGCAATAACTTCGCAGCCGTGGCGGATCGTGGCCACGCCCTGGGCGCCCGGTACGTAATGTGCGCGACCATCCCCCACAGCGCCAAACACCTCCAAGCCAAAGACGTACCACCAGCGGCCGACAACCTGAATAAGTGGGGCGAGCAACTCCTCAAATCCGGTGTCCACCTCTGCTATCACACCCACGGCACCGAATTCGACCCCTCTCCCGACGGCACCCAGTTCGACACCCTGGCCAAGCTAACTAACCCTAAGTTCGCCAACTTCGAAATGGATATCTTCTGGATCGTCTACGGCCGCCAGGACCCGGTTGCCATGCTCCGCCGCTACCCCGGCCGCTTTCCCCTCATGCACGTAAAAGATATGTCCAAGCGGACCGTCCTCGGCGGCTCACCCGCCGACGTAGAAGAAGACGAAAGCGTCCCCCTAGGCGTCGGAGTAGTAGACGTCAAAGCCGCACTCCTCGCGGCCCAACAATCCGGCGTCAAGCACTACTACCTCGAAGAAGAAGCTCGCGACGCCATCCCCCAAATCCGCCAAAGCCTCCACTGGCTAACCACCATCCGCTAACCTGTGAACTTACGCAAGCCTAACTTCTCGTAGAACGCCGCCAGTTCCGCCATCTGCTTGTCTGTCAGCGCCTCGCGCGGCGCTCGCAGATACCGCTGGGCGATGCCGAAATGTTCGAGCGTCGCCATCCAGAACGGGAACGACCACTTATTGAAGAACGGCACGTCGTACTTGGCGATGATTGCCGTCGCATCCACTTCACGCCCCGCCTGTACCGCCTTCCAGAACCCCATCGCGACCTGCGGCGCAAACGTCATCAGCGTCGTGTAATAGGCGTTCATGCCCAACGGCCGGTAAGCCAGAAATCGCGCTTTAGTGCCTCCGGCAAACCACGTCAACCGTCCCGCCAACTCCGTCATCAACGGAACGCTATAAGGAAGCGTGAACTCTTCCTTGATCGCCGCCACCTCTTCAACCGCCATCAGCGACCGCAGCACCGCCGGCGATGGTTGCCCGTGGATTACAATCGGCCGCCGCGCCGCCTGCGCCACCGCCCGCACATGCGCCGTCAGGCTCGCTTCGGACCCTTCGGCCGGCACAAACACCTGCACCGCATCCGCCCCAACCCTGGCCGCAAACTCGCCATAAGCCGCTGCCCGCGATGTCCACCACGCGCTGGTCGCCGCAATCGTAATCGCGCGCCCTTTGGCCGCCTCCACCGTCCATCGCGTCAGGTCTTCGATCTCCTGGTACGACAGCCAGTCATATTGGCTGTTGCCGCGCGTAAGGGCCACCACCCGCACGCCCGCCTCAATCGCGCCATCAATCATCCGCCTGATCGCCGCGCGGTCCAGGCTTCCGTCGCGCTGAAACACCGTCGGAAACGACAGTATCGGTCCCCGTAGCGCCGCTTGAAACTCCTTCGGCGTAAGTGCCGTGCGGCCCTGCGCGAGAACCGTCGCGGTTGCCGCGCTGCCGGCCAGGAAAGCTCGTCTCGTTTGAGTGCTCATGCTGGTTCCTTCTGGTCAGGCCATCTTACCAGCCCAGCGCGGAGCAGCCGCCACAACTACGAAACGACGCGCCCTCCGATCGAGGTGCGTTACTCCCTCCATACCACTTACTTGGCTCGCATGTGCTTATCCGCAAACTTGATGAATTGCTCCCAATCGTACTCCGTAACATCGTGCTTGCCCGCCCGGATGTGATACCCGATGCGGCTCATCACCGGCTGGTGAATGCCGGGCCATTGTTTCCCATCGAGCCCGTCCGTCCCGAGTAGCCGGTACACCGGATCTGCCGCTTGCCCCGCCAGAAACTCCCCGCGCGGGTCCGCCCACTGATCTTCCTGCGCGCTCGCGATATACACCGGACGCGGTGCGATCAGCGCGATCAGCATATGCTGGTCTACCGGTAACTCATTCACGCGCGTGTTGTACTTCTTGTAGTTATCGTTGAACCAGTGCGGAAACACCGTGTTGATCCGTTCTACCGTCTCCCCAAAGTTCCGCCGCGACAGCGCCGCGCCGCCTTCGCCCGAATCGTTTGAGATCACCAGCGCGAACCGCTCATCCTGCGCTCCAGCCCACAGCGATGTCTTCCCCAGTCGCGAATGCCCGTGTACCGCCACCCGCTTCGCATCCACATCCGGATCTTTCTCCAGGTAATCAAGTGCGCGCGACAGTCCATACGCCCACGCGCCGATCGCGTTCCAATCCTCGGCCGACCGCGCCGTCTGGCCCGGCTTATAAAAATGCGGAATGATCGAGTCGCCAATCCCGTCCGTCCGGTCCGGAAAGATATCTCCGTAATACACCGTCGCAACCCCATAACCATGTGCCAGCACCGTTTCCACCTGCCACCGCGAAGCCGCGCTGCCCCGCGATGAGGCATCGGCCTTCGTGTTGTTCGAATGACGTGGCGGCCTTACCCAGCTCTTCGTGATCGTGATTCCCGGGTCGGCGTTGATCGTCTGGTTCCCGCCGAAGTTCAGCCCTAGAAACACCGGTACACGCGTCTTCCCCGCCGGTAGGTACAGCAAAAGCTGCATCGCTGGAGCCTTCCGCCCGGCCACCCAGATCGTCACCTCTTTCCGCGCCGCCTGTCCACCCAGTGCGTTCTTCACCTGCGACGTTACTTCATACTCGATCTTCTTCGGCGCCGGCGTCCGCCCATACACCGTGTCTTCATACAGCTTCAGGATCTCGGGTCGCCGCTTCACCTTCCACGTCGCCGCATCCTTTACCGGCGCCCCCGACTGCAGCTTCAGCGGGTCCGGCAAATGATACGTGCCCACCTTCGCTTCGTCATAGTTCGCACCCGGAGCCTGCGCTAACCCGCACCCCGCCGCCGCCAGAAATCCAATCGCGAAATACCGCATACCCCGATAATCATACGTGATCGATTCCACCCCTGGGCTACGCGATTACCTGCTAGACCGAACAAACAACGCAAGTGTTGATCTGGTTGGGGTATCAGGCGGCCTGGTTTGTAGTTAGGAGCGCCGTTGGGTCGGCAGCCTACTGGGCCGAGGCTTCGTCGGCCAAGGCCGATGTCCGGGGACTTCGTTTCGCAAAGTGTTGATTTGGTTGGGTATGAGGCGGCCTGGTTGTAGATGGGAGCAACGTTGACGCCACAGCCGACTTGCCAAGGCTTCGTCGGCCAGGCCGATCTCGGTCGGAGATTTCGTCTCGCAAGTTGTTGATTTGATGGCGGTTGTCGGGTTTGCCGGCTGAGTGGAGACTACGTGACGGACGTTGTCGTCGACGGTCAGCGGCGGCCTGCCAATTCGTCTCGCAAAATGATGAATCTTTGGGACATAGGCGAGCGGGGCGAACTCGTCGGGCGGGGTTTGGTTGGAGAACTCCTGGATTGCGCGATCGGTTTGGAGCATGCGGATCTCGCGGACGGCGGACTTGTAGGACCCTTCCCAGCGCTGGTCGTAGCGGTGGACCTTTTCCCAATTGGCTTCGTTTTGTTCAGTGGCTTCGACGATGCGGGGTCCGGTTTGATGGGACATTTGTGTCGTGCTCCTTTCGCGTAAATTCCGCTTTCGGTCGGCAACCCCTGCTTGACAGTCGGGGCACCG
>JADLDI010000057.1 GCA_020846745.1 Bryobacterales bacterium
CTTGGAGGGCGGTCTGGTAGCCGATTTTGGCGTACTGGCTGATGAGGAAGTTGACGGAGATATCGAGGTTGGCAGCGTCGTCGCGGATTTCGGCGGCTACGGACGGGGGGAAGTGGGTGAGGATGTCTTCGGAGGGCGCGGCACTCGCTTGCGGTCGCGGTTCCGTTTCCGGAGAGGTGCGAGGTGGGGGAGTTCGTTTCGCAAAGCGTTGAATTTTAAGGGCGTCGGCGAGGGGGAGCGACGGACGGGGGGCGTCCGGATGGGCTTCTATTAGCTGGCAGATGCGGTTCGTTTGGGAATCTTTGAGTTGTTTGTAGGCGCGGTTGAACGAACCTTCGAAGCGGATGTAGTAGCGCGAGTAGAGTTCGGCCTCTTTTGGGGTGGGGGGGTGGGTGATGGGGTCGCGGCCATCGGAGCGGTCGTAGAGTTCGTTTTGGAAATCGAGCGCACGGAGCATGTTACAGCGGGCGGTGACGAGTTTGTCGAAGAAGATTTCTTCCAAGGGGCCATCGGGGTGGCACTGGGCGTGGAGTTCGTTTCGCAAACTGTTGAAAACAGGACGGAGGTCGGCGGGGATGGACTCGGCCGACAGTCCATGCTTGCGCGCATTTTGGGAGGATTTGGCTTTGCCTTCTTCGGTGCGGGGTCCTGTGCTGAGGTTTGCAGACATCTGAGTAGTACTCCTTGTGGGGAAATCTTTGAATCGGCCGCCGATTAACGCGGATTTAACGCCGATGGGTCGGGGGCGCGGCGGCCAGCGACCGGAGGTAGTGCGAAAAAAAAGACCGCGCGATGGCGGTCCTTTTTGGTTTGTTTGGTGGGTGGACACACGTCCACGACCACGGGTCAAGTGTACCAACGATCCAAGCGGAATACAAGAGGGATTGCGTGAAAAAGTTGTTCGCAGGAGTATTTCGCAGAAATGGGGAAGAGATTAATTTTAGATTAACAGAGTTGATAGTCCTTGATGAAGGAGGGTAGTGTTCAGAAGCAGGTGGCATGAATGGTGAAGTTACCAGTAGAAGACGCGTCACGGTCTGGATTTGAGAGGACTTCATCAGGTGCTCGGCCCGGTTCAAATAGGGTTGCGTTCCAGATTGACTCCGGGGACGGTGCGGAGCGGATTATCGATTTGGTGTCGCGATGAGGATTGCGAGTTGTCGGCTGCTCGGTTGCTTGCTGGCCGTATCGTTTGGTGTGGAAGGGGCGGAGCGGAAGTTTACGTATTCGGTGCGGCCGGGGGGAGGAGGGCCGCGGACGAGGTATGACGTCACGGGTGGGGGGATTGCGGTGGACGGGTTGGGGCAGGCGCATGTTTTGTTTCAGTCGTCGGCGGTAATGAAGATGAATGTGGCGGGGAATGCGGCGCTGTACACGACGTATATTCCGGGGGCGTATGAGATGGGGGCGATTGCGCTGGACGCACAGGGGAACGCATATGTGACGGGGTTGGCATGGATGCGCGGCGGGTTTAAGGCGACGACGCGGTTGCCGGGAGGAGAGGACGGGGACTTAGACGGGATATTTGTGGTGAAGTTGGATGCGGCAGGGCGGACGGTGTATTCGTTGCTGTTGAGTACGACGCCGTTCCGGTCCAGCAGCGGCGCCAATCTATACACTACTGAAGGAGGAAATGCGATCGCGGTAGATGCGGAGGGGAACGCATATGTAGGGGGAGTCACGATGAGAGGGATTGCGACGACGCCGGGGGCGTATCAGGCGTCGCGGCCGGAGGAGGGCACATGCTATACGAATGGGCCGGGGGAGTGCACGAACGGGGTTGTGGCAAAGATCAATGCGGCCGGGACGGGACTGGTGTGGGGGACGTATTTGGGAGGCAGCAGGTTGGATGGCGTCAAATCATTGGCTGTGGACAAGGCAGGGGCGGTGTACGTGGGGGGCTACACGACGTCGGCGAACTTTCCGGTGACGGCTGGGGCGCTACGGACGGTGTTCAGCTCGACTGCCGATCACCCGGAACCGTATCGGGACGGGTTTTTGGTGAAGCTGAGCCCGGATGGGCGCAGATTGGAGTATGGGACGCTGGTAGGCGGGGCGTCTCCGGACGAGGTGCGCGGGGTGGCGGTGGACGGGGCGGGGCGAGCACATCTGGTGGGGTACACCAGTTCACCGGAGTTTCCGCTGAAAAATGAGATGCAGAATGAGCCGTTTTGGTCGGCTGGAGGACCTGCGCCCGATCCGAAAGCGTTTCTGACGATCGTAGACGCGGCAGGGCGGCTGGAGTTCTCGACGTTTTTTGGACCGTGGCAAGGGACGGAGGCCAGCACGGTGATGCTGGGGCGGGACGGGAGTGTGTACCTTGGCGGGTCCACGGAAAGTTCGGACTTGCCGGTGGTGGAGGCGCCGCAACCGTCGTTCCGGGCGGGGAGTTGCAGGCTGACATCGCGCCTTGAGTCGCCATGCCTCGGGGGATATTTCGCGCGGATTCGTCCCGACTTGGGCAGGCTGGTTTTCTCAACGTTTGTGGGCGTTTACGGGCCTGGTAACGATAGGGGCTGGACGGAGAAAGGCAACCAGTTCGACTATGTGCGCGGGTTGGCGCTGGGGCCGAATGGAGCCGTCTTTGCGACCGGGTATGCTCTCGGCCCGTTTCCAGCGGTTGGTGCGTTCGGAACGAATACTGGCGCGACATTTGTGACGCGGATGGAGAGCGTGGGCGAGGTGCAAGCGAACGCGATTCCGCCGGTGTTTACGCGGGAGAGCGTGGTGATGGCGCCGAGCGGGGCGCCGAGCGTGATGCGTGGCTCGTGGGTATCGATATACGGGCGCAACTTTCTGCCGCGGGGCGGGACGGTATTGGCCGAGACGCTGCCGCTGCCGACGGAACTAGCGGGAGTATCGGTTAGCTTCAACGGGCACGCGGGGCGGATACTTTCGATCTCGTCGACCAGCGAATGGGATCAGATCAATGTACAGGTGCCGTGGGATATTGATGGACGCTCCCGAGCGGCGGTGGTGGTGAGCCGGGAGGGAGTCGCATCGTATGTGACCTATGTGACAAACCGGTTTCGGCTCCCGGAGGTGTTTCGCATGAACGGAAGCGAGGCACTGGTGTTTCGAGCCGCAGATTACTCGTTAGTAACTCAACAGCGTCCAGCCGCCGGAGGGGAGGTGCTGGTCCTTTACGCGACGGGGCTAGGGCCAGTCTCGCCAGCAGTGGCAGACGGCGCTCCATCGCCGCTCAGCCCTCTTTCGCTGCCGACAATCCCGGATAACGTGGTTACGGTGAATGGGAGAATAGTCACCCCGCTGTTTATCGGGCTTGCACCCGGGTTGATAGGGATTTTTCAAGTAAATTTCATTTTGCCCGCGGATATTCCAAAGGGCGAGAACGAGATTGGTATGCGGTTCGGGACCCCCGCGAAAATCTGGGTCCAGTAACAGAAAGCTCTTCCAAGGATCGGAGAATCTCAGTGAAACGCTATTCGTGTATCTGTTCGGTATTGCTGGCAGGAATGGGCGCGGTCTATTTCCCGTTGCCAGTGACGGCGAGCGGGGTAGGGCCGGCACTGCTGGAGATCAATTTAGGGGTCGTGCCCATCGATAAGTACTTTGATGCTAACAATGACCGGGGTAATCCGATATTACCAGCGTGCCGCGATAACAACGGAGTGACGCAGACCAAGTGGACGATTCAGGAATGCTACGCGTGGATCATCTCGGAGAACGGCAAAGTGGGGAATTACCGGTCGCAGGGGGTGACTGGCGTGCGATTCATGTACACACTTGGGGGCGGATTTTTCAGCACAGCGTTTGACGATAACGGGCTGGTGAGGTCGGGTTGGCGAACGAACATGAAACAGTTTCTGCATGACTTGAAGAGCTATGGGATTGAGCGAGTAAGTCCGTCGCCGATGGCGCTTGTGGGTTGGGGCGTAAATGAAAGCCAGCACCCAAACTTTGTCGATCACGCCAGTAATCCGGTTATTATCGGGACGTTAGGACACCGTTTGAAGTTTGTGAAGTGGTTAAATTTCGGATTCATCGATGGCCAGTATTGCCAGGGACAAGCACGTTGTGACGATTGGTTGTGGGACGGCCTGGAGTCGAATCAAGCTTACAACAGTTCACCAGCAAACCCGAACTTCTGGGGGTGGTACGACGATGCGACGCTAGGTTTCGGGAATCTGCAGCAGAAGTACTTGTTAGGGGTGATTAATACGGTGCTGTATGAGGCGAGCCAGGAGAATCTAATAGTGGCCGACCTGGACATCGAAAACGAAGTGATGATGTCACGCGGAACGGTGTTGGCGAGACTGTATTACGACAACAAAGCCGGCGTACACCTGTACGGCAAACTCCGGGAGATGATGACGAAATGGGGATTTGGTGCAGGACGGGTGGGCGTCTCGGTGGTGGCGGACCGGCCTTCCAAGGTGGAGGCCGTCGACTGCGATACGGATTTTGAACTGTACCCCGGGGGGCCGAAGGATAAGGCGACGCTACTGAATCTGTCGTCGTTGGATGCAGCGATCGGCGGGCGGCATTTCGGGATGCCCAGGTACATTGAGCGTCCGAACGGGTTGGCATGCAAGGGCGATAACACCTGCGAGCCGGGTAACGATGGATGCCGGTATGGCGACATGCCGACGATTGCGGCCCCCGAGTCGCTTCCGGCGCCAGACGTGATTGATATCCATTCGCACGTGTGCGTGGAGAACGCGCTGGGCGCTTGCGACGATACATTTCTAAAGACGCAGAGCTATCCGGAGAATTTGTATAACGCGGTCTGGAAGTTTCTCACGGATCGAGGCCGGACAGACACATATGTAGTGTTCGGCGAAACGAATACGAACCAGACGAGGAACTGCGATCATTCAACTCCCTTGCAAGCGTATTGGAATGTGAAGGGATTTCTGGCGAGCAACCTGTATCAGAACCGGCCGGGCAGCGCAGGCGCGAAGACGGTGATGCGGCCATGGGGGAATATATCGTCGCAGGATGGATGTTATGAAGCGCCGAATCCGTTGACGCCGTATGCATCGACAGGTCCGCCGACGGCGGTGTCGGTAAGCCCGGTGGAGAGTTTGCACGCGCCGTTGACGTTTCGGTTCATTGACTCGGATGGGTACGCGGATATGCAGAGCGCGGAGGTGAACATTACGCAAGGGGCAGAGCGGGCAGACGCGGGGGCTTGCTGGGTACGGTACACGCGGGCGACGGACATGTTTTATTTGAGGAACGACACGGGGACCGGATGGTTGGGGCCGATCAGTCCGGGATCGGCGGGGAATGTGAGCAATTCGCAGTGTATGGTGACCGGCGCCGGGCTGCAGGCAACGGGTTCCGGGAACGAATTGAGCCTGACGATTCCGTACTGGTTTGGCGCGAACTTCCGGGGGACGAAGACGGTGCACATGCGGACGGCAGACGGGCAGTTGACGACGGAGTGGGGGCGGCGCGGTTTTGTGGAAGGCGACCCGACGGTGGTGTTTAAGTCGGCGTGGAATGACGGGTATTATGCAGGGGATTACGGTCCGCTGAACGAAGGGGATCTCCAGTATACGTTCACGGCCGTGCCGTTTTCGTTAGATACGAATGGGAGTTGGCCTTCGGCATCGCAGACAAGAAATGGGGATACGTTTGTAGCAGTGGCGGATCAGACTGGGCGGGTTTGGGGGAATATTTACCGGAGGGCGACACGATCGTGGGATGTGTGGCGGATGGCGCCGACGAGTTTTACGGCGGGCAAACCGAGCATAGTGGGGGTGAGTTCGACGGAGGCGGTGGTGTTCGCGCGCCGAGTGACGGGTGGAAGTGGTCTGTTTTCGATCTCCTTTTCAACGGGAATGGGGTTCGGGAACTGGATTGATCGCGGGGGCTTGTGGGCCGGCGATCCGGCCGCGGCGGGCAATGGGGATGGCAGCCAGGTGAGGGTGGCGATCAAGGATACATACAACGGGATCTGGGTGGGGACGCTAACGAACGGATCTACGTGGACGTGGTTTGGCCAGGGTGGGATTGTGAATGGCGAGCCTTCCGTGGCAATGACACCGGCGGGTACGTTCAACGTGGCAATGCGTGCGTGGGCCAATGGTTCGAACCTGGGGATTGGCTATATGCTGGTTTTGGGCAAAGACCAAGGCGTTGGGTCGTGGAAGCAGATTGGTGGGGTATGGAGCGCGGACCTTGTCGCTGGAGCGGATGCGTATGGGGAGACGGTCCGGGTGGCGGGAATCGACGAGTGGGGCGGCATTTGGGCGGGAGAGGGCGGCTATGACGGGGCATGGTTCAGTTGGGGGTACAAGGCGGGCGTGCTGGCAAGGGTGAGCGCAGCGCAGGCGAGTGGCCGATTTACGTTATACGGGGCCGATAGTTGGAATGGGACGTATCGGTTGAATTTGGAAAAGGATGTGTGGAGCGGTCCACATGGGTTGGCGAGCGGGAACCCGGCGGCTACGGGCAGGTGAGACTCGAATTCAGGTGGGTGAGAAAGGTTGGGCGCGCGGCACATGCCGGTTGGTGGAAGAGGGCAAGGGCTTTCGACTTAAAACGAAACGCCCGGCGAAATTTCGGAATCGGCCGCGGATTAACGCCGATGGGCCGGGGCGCGACGGCTTCCGACCGGAGGTAGTGCGAAAAAAAAAGGACCGCGCGATGGCGGTCCTTTTTGATTTGTTTGGTGGGTGGACACACATCCACCCACCGGTCAAGTGTACCAGCAATGCCAGTGGAATACAAGAACCGATGTCATTCTACGTCGCGCAGGCGGTCGGCGATAGCCGGGGGGTCAATCCTTCTTCCCCGGGCCTTTCTTTGCGCGATCGTTGCTGAAATTCATCTGCGGAATCCCGAACTTGCCGCCCAAGTCGCGCAATCGCGCCGGGTCGATCGAGCCTACGATGTTCACCACCGTCAACTGCTTCGGCTCGGCGGCAACCACCACCAATCCTTCAATCAGTTTGCCGTTCGTCTTCAGATACACACCCGCGTTTTCGCGCTCCCCTTCGACGTTCACCAGCCGTTGCCACGCCGGCGCGGAGACGATGCTGCGGATGCGATTCACGTCGTCGGCCGAGTACTCGCCCGGCTTATTAAACTCGTAGCTGCGGACGTAAATGCCCTTGATCCCGGAAACCAACTGGCGGACGTTCGCCTCATCTTCCTTGTTGTCGTCCAGGAAGCGCGAGGCCAGATCGAGCAGCGCGCCCTCCAGGTTCACCTCTACCTTTTCCTTGGCCTTCGGAGCCAGCCGGTTCAACTGCTCGAGCGGGATACTCTGCGCAGCGGTAATCGTGACTGTAGCGAACGCAGAAAGAACGACTTGGGTCCATTTCATGGCAGACTCCTTCGATTCAATTCAGTAACCTTGTTTCGTGCGACGTCCAACTTTTCGGCGGTGATCTCGAGGGCGAGCATCAACTGCTGTTTTGCCCGCTGCCCCTGCCGATACCGGTACGCCTCGACCGATCCGACTGTAACCACCACCAGCGATGCCGCCAGTGCCAATAGCCGTGGCCAGTGTTGCGGGGCACTCCGCCGCGGTGCGGGCGACGGCAACCGGCTCAGCACACGATCCGCAAAGCCCGGGGGCGGTTCTCGCCGCCTGAAGGTGGATTTCAAAAGGCCGTCAAATTCGTTCATTGGCTCACCCCCTTGACGGCGTGCCGCTCCAGGCGGGTACGCAACGACGCCAGGGCCCGGTGCAGACTGCTTTTTACGGTTCCCACCGGCATGTTCATCACTTCAGCGATCTCTGCCGGTTCCAGATCTTCCTGGTAGCGTAACAACACCACGGCCCGCGCGCGCTCGGGCAGCGCTCGCACCATCCGGCGGAGCAAGTCGCCCAGAAACGGATCGGCCTCGCGATCGCGTGCCGCCGGTTCGGGCGTATCCGCCAGATACACGCTCGGGCGGATTCTCAACCGCCGGCTTTGGTCCACGCAACGGTGGGTCGTGGTCTTCCGCAACCACCGCACCAGGTGCGCTTCCGATTCGATATCGCTCAGCGACCGGTAGAGGTGAAGGAAAACGTCCTGCGATAGTTCTTCGGCCAGTGCGCCGTTTCGCAAAAAATGGCAGGCCAGCGAGTACACCATCGATTCGTACCGCTTCACCAGCAGCCCGAAAGCCGTCCGGTCGCCACTCTGCGCTTGCTGGAGTATCGCCTCCATTGGTTTGTCGGAAAGTAATACGCGCGAGCGCCGCTCAAGTTCGCAAAATCTTTCCGAAGCCGTAAGAGATTATCTTCTCTTTATCTTTGCCGTTTCATTCAGTACTATCCTAGGCTCTGTGAAGCCACTGCCGATCGCAATGCTTGTGATGGGGGTCGTGGCGTGCTCGCAATTGCGCCGTCCGCCCACCGCACTCGACAAGCTGAAGCCCTGCACGAGCGACGAAGGTCCCACCGACGCCTACTGCGGAAAGCTCGAGGTGTTTGAAAACCGCGCAAGCAATACCGGACGGAAGATCGCCCTCAAGATCGTACTGCTGCCCGGCCTGAGCCGCAACACGACAACGGACCCGCTCTTCTATCTTGCCGGCGGACCGGGCACGGGCGCCGCCAAAATGGCTCGGAACATCAAAGAGCTGTTCCGTGACATTCAAACTGAACGCGACATTGTGCTCGTCGACCAGCGCGGTACCGGCGATTCGGCCCCTTTGGCCTGCAAGTTCGACGACGATATTGCACCCGGAACGGCGGAAGAGACTTTCTTTCTGAACAAGCTGAAGAAGTGCCTCGACGACTACAAGGCCGATGTCCGGCAATACACCACCTCCATCGCCATGGACGATCTGGACGAAGTTCGTGCTTATCTCGGCTATAGCAAGATCAACATCTACGGCGGGTCGTATGGAACCCGGGCGGGTATCGAGTATGTGCGCCGTCACGGCGGCCACGTTCGCAGTATCGTGCTGGATGGCGTTGCCCCGCCGGACATGAAATTGCCGCTCTACATGGCTCGCGACGGCCAGCGCGCGATGGACCTGCTGATTCGCGATTGCGAACAGGACAAGGCCTGCAACGAGCGCTTCCCGAAACTGCGCGACCGTGTGCGGAGGATCTTTACCCGCCTGCAAGCGAAGCCCGAAAAGATAAAGCTCGCGCACCCGCGCACGGGCAAGGAACAGGAGATTGAAGTGAAGGCCCCGAACATCGCGGCGATCCTGTTCACGGCGTTCTACAACAGCCCGGCTACGTCTCTGTTGCCGCTGCTGCTTGAACGCGCCGAAAACGGAGATTATCGTGGACTGTTCGCCCTGGGCACGACAAGCGAATCGATCAGCGAGATGATGAGCCATGGCATGCATTTCTCTGTTGTATGCGCGGAAGACGCTCCCCTGGTGGACAACGCGGAAATTGCGAAAGAGACCAGCGGAACTTTCATGGGCGATGCGATGGCCAAACTCCGGCTGAAGCCCTGTGAATACTGGCCGCGGAACCCTGTCGACCCCGCCTTTTACAAGCCTTTCGCGAGCGATGTTCCCGCCCTGATTCTTTCCGGAGAGATCGACCCCGTCACCCCGCCCGTTTGGGGCGAGCAGATCGCCCGCCAATGGAAGAATTCAAAGCACCTGGTTGTGCCAGGCGTCGGACACGGCACCGTCACCAGCGGTTGTGTCATGCGAATCATGACCCGGTTTATCAAAGCGGGCACTTTCGGCGCGATCGATACGTCGTGCCTGGCCCGTGTCCACCGGCCGCCGTTCTTCCTCGGACCCGCTGGACCGAACCCCGAAACGCCAACCGCTACCAGAGCGGCAGGAGGCGCCCAATGATCCGCGTAGAAGGTCTTAGGCGGACTTTTGGACCGGTGGTTGCCGCCGACAGAGTCACATTCACTGCCCACGATGGCGCGGTGACCGGTCTGCTCGGCCCGAACGGCGCCGGGAAGACCACCAGCCTGCGCATGATCTACGGTCTGCTGAAGCCGGATTCCGGCCGCATCGAGGTAGACGGGGTCGACCTGCTGGCCGACCCGCAAGCCGCGCAGGCGCGCCTAGGCGTTTTGCCGGACGTTTCCGGCCTTTACCCGCGGCTCACCACACGAGAGCACATCGAATACTATGGCGAGTTGCGCGGCCTTCCCGCTGCCGAAATCCGCCAGCGCACCGGACAGTGGCTCGATTCCCTCGACATGCGTGACCTCGCTGACCGCCGCGTCGCCGGCTTTTCGCACGGCGAACGCACCAAAGTCGCGCTTGCCCGCGCGCTCATCCACGAGCCGCAGAATATACTGCTCGACGAGCCCACCAACGGACTCGACGTGATGAGCACACGTGCCGTTCGCGACCTGATCCGCCGGCTGCGGGACCAGGGCCGCTGCGTCCTGTTCTCGAGCCACATCATGCAGGAAGTGTCTGCCCTCTGCGACCGTATTATCGTCATCGCCCACGGCCGCGTGGTTGCGGACGGAACGCCCGACGATCTTCGCGCGGCCACGGGCAAGGCTGACCTGGAAGACGCTTTTGTGTCGCTTGTGGAAACGGAGCAACGCGCATGAACCTGCGGCGAATCGTAACTGTTACGCGTAAGGAACTGAAAGACGCATTTCGCGACCGCCGCCAATTGGTCTCGATCCTGGTTGCATCGCTCGCCAGTCCGCTGCTGATCGCCTTGCTGTTCAACCGTATTGCCGAAGACCGGCGCGGAGCGGAAGAGATCAAAGTGCCCGTTGTGGGCCGGCAATACGCTCCGGTGCTGCTCGATTGGCTGGGGCAGCAGGCGGGCGTTCAGGTTGTGCCCGGCCCGGCCGATGCGGAAGGCGCCGTGCGCGAGCGGAAAGAAGACCTGGTCGTTGTCATCCCGAAAGATTTCGCGGAACGATTCCGCGATTCGAAGCCGGCGAAGGTGAAACTGGTATCCGATTCCACTTCGAGCCGCGGACGATTCAAAGTGGAGCGCGTCCGCACGCTCCTTCAGCGATATGGAGCTGAGATCGGCGGTCTGCGCCTGATTGCGCGTGGTGTCAGCCCGGTGATCGCCAGCGCCGTTAACGTCGAAAACGTCGAGGTATCGAGCGCACAGCAGCGTGCCGCCATGATTCTCAACATGATCCCGATGCTGGTTATGATCGCGGCATTCATCGCCGCGATGTCCATCGCGACAGACGCCACGGCGGGCGAACGCGAGCGCGGGTCGCTGGAATCGCTACTGATCAACCCGGTGCCGCGCCTCGAACTCGTGACAGGCAAATGGCTGGCAGCGGCCATCTCATCCTGCGGCTGTATGCTGCTGACGCTCGTCATCGTGTCGACCGTGGTGTTCCGGCTTCCTTTGCAGGACTTAGGCGTCCGGTTCCGGTTCGGCGTCCCCGAAGCCCTGCTGCTGATGGCCGCCGCCCTGCCCATGTCGCTTGTCGCCCCGGCTCTCCAGATGTACCTGTCGACCTTTGCACGGTCCTTTAAGGAAGCGCAGGGCTATGTCAGCTACCTGATGCTGCTGGTCACCATGCCGGTGGTGTTGCATACGTTCTATCCGATTACGGGCCGGACATGGACCCTTGCGGTTCCCGTCATCGGACAGTTCGCGCTCGCGCTTGACGTCATCAGCGGTAAAACTCCATCGCCCGCCGCCTTGCTCGCCGGATTGGCCACTGCGATCGCCACCGCCGCCATCTGCCTGCATTTGACCAGGCGCTTGTTCGAGCGCGAAACCATAATTTTCAACCGGTAATTACGCGTCGTGAATGAATCCAATCCACCACCGGGTTCCGTACCAACAGATATGAGTGCTGCCGCGGCGGTGCGCATGGGCCCCCTGCACGATCGCGATCAGTTATGGTTCGGCTTTCTGACCAAAGCGGCGGAAGGCGACCGCGATGCGTTTGCCGCGCTTTATGACGCCACTTCCTCGCTTGTCTATTCACTTGTGTTGCGAATCCTGAACAATCCGGCCGATGCCGAAGAAGTCACACTCGATGTCTACATACAGGCCTGGCGCGACGCCAAACGGTTCGATTCGAGCCGCGGCGGCGTCGGCGCCTGGCTGGTGACCATTGCGCGCAGCCGTGCGCTCGATCGTATCCGGGCGCACGAATCCCGGCAAAAACGCGAAGCTTTACCTCTTGTATGCGAGATTCAATCGAACGTGCCTTCGCCCGAAGATCTCTCGGCCATGAGCCAGGACCGGCGAGCCGTATCCGCCGCCATGGCTGCGCTCTCCGCCGAACAGCGCGAGGTCATCGAACTGGCTTACTTCCGGGGCATGTCGCAGAGTGAAATGGCTGAACACCTCAAGCTGCCGCTCGGGACGGTGAAGACTCGAGTCCGCCTGGCGATGATTCGCCTGCGCGAACTCATCGGGGGGTGGAAAGCATAACCATGCCGCACACCAAAATAACCGACGATCTACGCACCATCACTTCGCTCTACAGCCTGGGCGCGCTGCCGCCCGATGAGGCGGTGGAGTTCGAGAAGCACCTGGCCGAAGGGTGCGACGTGTGCCGCGCGGAACTGGAATCGCTCAATGCCGCGGTTTTGCAGCTAGCGTTCGCCGCGCCTGAGGTGCAGCCGCCTGCCTCGCTTCGCGACCGCCTGTTGAACGCGATTGCCCCGCTTCCGGAGGGCATGCACATCGTTCGCAACACAGAGGGCCGCTGGGTGGCCACCGCGTTTCCCGGGGTAACCATGAAAACCCTGCACTTCGACAAGCAGACGTTCATGGTCACCAACCTTCTGAAGATGGAACCAAAGTCTTCCATTCCGCCGCACCGGCACACTGCCATGGAACAGTGCCTGGTGCTGGAAGGCGATGTGCGCCAGGATGGCGTCGCCATGGGTCCGGGAGACTACAGCCGCAACGATCCGCAAAGCCACCATGGCCGCATCTACACGGAGAACGGCTGCCTGCTCCTGCTGATTTCCTGCGCCAAAGACGAATTTTCCGCGGCGTAAGAAATCCATTTTCCACCCAGGTCCGTAACTCTTGCTGAAAGGACTTGGAAATGACAACCACTTCTACTGCTGTTGAACTCGTACAGAGCCTTTACGAGGCGTTTGGCCGCGGCGATATTCCGTTTGTAATCGCCCATGTTGCCGACGATTGCCGGTGGATCTCGCCCGGCCAGGGCATTCCGGCCGCGGGGGCGTATGTCGGGCCGGCTGGGGCGGGCGAGTTTTTCCAGAGATTAGGCGGATCGGAGGAGTTCACCCGCTTTGAACCCCGGGAATACTTCACCAAAGGCGACGATGTGGTAGCGCTTGGTTTCGAGGAATGCCGCTCTCGCGCCACAGGCAAGACGATGTCGACCAACTGGGCGATGCTGTTCCGCGTGCGCGACGGCAAGGTTGTCTATTGGGAGGCGTTCTACGACACGTCCGCTTACGCGAACGCACACCGCGGATGACGATTGCGCGCTGAACTATTGCCCGGCAAGCGCGCCGGTATCGTAAACAACTTTGCCGTCGACCACTGTGCGCACGGGCTCAATCGACTTGATCTCGTCTTCGGGGACCGCGAAGAAGTCTTTATCGATCACCGCAAAATCGGCCAGTTTGCCGGGCTCGATGGTGCCCTTCAGCTTCTCCTCAAACGTGAGATAGGCGCCATTGACGGTCCACATGCGCAGTGCTTCTTCACGCGTGATGCGCTGTTCCGGACCGAGCACATTGCCGTCCGAAGTCTTCCGCGTAATAGTCATCCACATCGCATAAAACGGGTGATAGGCATTGATCGACAATCGCGGATCGTACTTGATCATGTGGTCCGAACCGCCTGCTACGACGATTCCCGCATCGTGCATGGCCCGCAACGGTAGAAACCACTTCGTCCGTTCGGGGCCGAACACCGGAGCCAGCGCTGGACCGTCGAAGTGATGCCACTGCGGCTGGCAGTCGAATACCACGCCCAATCGGGCGGCCTTCTCAATCGCGTCGGCGTTCGGGAAGTTGCCATGGGTAACGGTGAAGCGGCGGCCTTTGATCGGCTTCTCTTTGTTTGCCTCGTCGTAGGCATCGAGCAGCAGATCGATGGCCCCGCCGCCGGTTGTGTGCGAGGTCATCTGCCAGCCGAGTTTATTCGCGGTACGCGCCATCGCGATCAGGTTCTCGCGAGGAACGTTTACCACGCCGCGATAATCCGGATCGACGTAACCGTACACCTGCGTGTTCATGCCATACGGTTCGCGCAGATAAGCGGTGCCGATCAAAATGCCGCCATCCACAACCGTCTTCAGCGGACCGACACGCAGCCACTCATCGCCCCATCCCGTCGTAAACGGGATCGCCTCCACCCGCTTGGCCACGTCTTCCGGTTTCCCGTTCGCCTGAATCAAATACGTCACCGCGGTACGGACCGTCATTTGGCCCCGCTGTTTCAGATCCTGATACAAGCGGAAGCCATCGGGCCCCTGGCCCCGGTCGCCCGTGGAGGTGATGCCCACGCGGTTATATGCCGCCTGCATCTTGCGCAAGCCGCTCAGCCGCTCGTCGTAGGTGAACGCACGCGACGCCCGCAAGGGCCCAAGCAGTTGCTGGGCGCCGAGAACCAATCCAGTGGGCTCGCCCTTATCGTCTTTAATGATTTTGCCGTTCGACGGCTGAGGCGTGTTGCGGTCGATCCCGAGCCGTTTCAGCAGCTTCGAATTCAAAACCGAGGCGTAACTGTTGTCCGTCATCGCCTCGTGCTCTCCGGACACTGCGTCCAGGTCGTGCCGCGTGGGATACCGGCGTTCCCGCAGCCGCGTGGAATAAACCTTGGGCACAAAGATCAGCTTGCCCGACGGCGTGCTGTTTGCAATCTTCTTCACGTATTCTTTGACGTCATCAATGGACGTCATCACCGGAAGGATGCCTTCCTGCTCCGCCATCGCCGCGCCGATCGGATGCGTATGGCTATCGTTGAGGCCCGGAACAACCGTGCGGCCCTTCAGGTCAATCCTTGCCGTGCCAGGCTTGGCCGCCTTCAGCACGTCCTGATTGCCGCCGACCTTGGCGAAGCGATTGCCTTCCACCAGGAACGCCTGCGCGATCTTGGTGGAACTGCTCAACGTGACAACCTTGCCATTGAAGTAAACAGCGTCGGCGCCGAATGTTGCGGCCGGCGCCAGCACGCACAAGCTGACGAAAAATCTCATTGCCTCTTCGATTCTAGTGCGTTGCAGTGCCTTACAGTCTTACAGCTCACGCAAACGGACTAAAACACGCACAATCGGCGTCATCGTCTTTCACCTGGAAGGTTAGCGTGCGTACCGCTTCAGGTATTCCACCCAGCGCTTCCCGGCGACTGGAGTGGCGAACTCCTTCTTCCATAGCGCGACAAACTTGCTCCGCTTATCGTCGCGATGGGCGTTCAACCACTCCACCAGCGCCCGATGCTTCTTGACTGCCGGCATGGCGAGCATAGTCTCGTAATCGTTGATATCGCCCAGAACCGTTTGCACTTTGCGCATGGATGCCAGCCGTTGCGCCAGCCCTTTGGAATACAGCGGTTCGAACAATTCGAGCGTGTAGCGAAAGCGTTTGCCACGCAGCCGGAACTGGTGCAGACCGGTCCATGTTGTGGATGGATCGATGGCGCATTCACCCGCTTTGAGAAACTTCCTCGTCAGCTTCGGAAGCACGGCCCGCGCGTTCTCGGCCGGAGTCAGTTCCGGGTCCCACAGTTCGCCGCTTTTCGGGATCTTCCACTCCACGTGCAACTCGATCCCTTCGAGCGCCCGCACCAGCGTCAGCAGCGTGCCGACGTATCTTTTTCGCTCCGCTTCAATCGCCGCCGCAACGTCTTGTGTGTCCGGCACCTGCGCTTCCCCGAGGATCAACAGGGCGACGTCGCGGTTGCGCGCTTCGCCCGCCGCCTTGAGCACGGGCCGCAACCGGTTCCGCAGCTTTCGCGCACGCTTCGCGCCCAGCAATTCGCCAAACAGCCGTAGCGCTTGTGCCAGGCGCCGGATCGAGACCCGCAGATCGTGAATCGCCTCTTCGTTTGGCTGCTCGCGCGTGCGGTCCAGTTCCGCCAATACGCGATCGATCTTCAGGTCGGTCTGCTGCCGTACGTAATTCTTCACCGTCTTGCCCTCACCACCGCCAAACGCTTTTCATACGCCTGCAGGAACGAAGCGCCTGTGCGCTCAGCCGCCCATAATTCAAGGTCCACCTTGCCCGTTCCCGTCACCTGCAGCACCACGACGCCATCGCGCGTTTCGCAGGCGATCGACTTCACACGCTGCTCTTTGCCCTGATCGAGCGCGCTTGCCAGGCGCAACAGCGGGATCAACTGCATCAGCGCGCGTTTATCGTCCGCCGCCAGCGTTTGAAATGCCGTGTGGCGGGCCGTCGGCATCGATTTCCGGTGAAACCGGCAGAGCATAGCCGTGAGCATCTTTTCGCGCGCGGTGAACCCGGGCAAATCGGAGTTCTGCACCAGGTATTGCGAATGCTTGTGATGGCCGGTGTCGCTGACGAAGTGTCCCGTGTCGTAGAGCAGGGCCGCGGCTTCGAGAATCTTCCCCCACGCGGGCGGCAGCTTGTGCAGCGCCTTCAAACTATCGAACAGAACCTCGCAGAACCCGGTGACGTGGCGGGCGTGCTTCATCGGCACGGCGAACTTGACGGCCATCCGTTCCGCCACCCGGCGCTGTTCTTTGGTAAGAGACGTCTGGTCCGCGCCGACGCGGCGAGCGGCCAGGTCCGCCACAATGCCATCGCGCACACCGGCGGCGGAATGATAGAGCGCCGGCAGTTCGAACCGCTGCAGGCATTCAAGCAACACCGCCACGCCCGCGACGATAATCTGCGCGCGCCGCGGACCGATGCCGGCGATCTTCGCCCGGCCTGACGTCTTTTTCGCGCATAGTTGGCGAAACAGCGCCTTCACCTGGGCCGAGGACGCGCGGCGGCGGTCGGCTTCCTCGCGGCGGGCCCGCGGAATGCCGTTCACCGCGCAAACAAGCGCGGCGGCCGTCGCGGATGTCGCAATCGCACGGTCGCAAGGCTTTGGCCCGAACTTACGAACCGCGGGATTCAGACGCTCGCCTATGAATTCGCGCAAACGGTCGAGTTGAACCGGTGAAGGAGGATCGTCCTCCAGGAACGCCTCGGTCAACCGGACGGCCCCCAGCGGCTTCGAGAAGGCATCGGTCAACCGGCCATTGTCCGCCAGGATGATCTCCGCGCTTCCCCCGCCCACATCGATCACCAGCACGCGGCTGTTCGGATGCGGCCAGCGGCTTTGCACGCCCACGTGAATGAGGCGCGCCTCTTCCTGGCCCGAAATAATTTCGACCGGACTGCCGGCCGCGGCCGAAGCACGTTCGATAAACTCCGCCTGGTTGCTCGCATCCCGCACCGCGGCCGTCGCGACCGCCCTCACGCCCACGACGTCCACCTTCCGGTACGCCTGCGACATCCGCCCCAGGACCGTGCATACGAAGTCCATCGCTTCGCGGCTGATCGCACCGTTCCGAAAGACGCTCGTGCCCAGCCGCGTCACTTCCCGGTCGGACGCCAGTTGTTCGATCCGTCCGCCCGGCAGCACATCGGCGGCGAGCATGCGGACCGAGTTCGATCCGATGTCGATGGCGGCATAACGCGGCATAGGACCATCATAGGCGTGAAGACGACAGATGGACGGGAAAAGTGCCGGATCTCGCAGGGAGAAGACAAGGAGAAGATCGAGCAAGTCCCTTCTATTCAACAGAGTGCGAGACGAAATGACCGGTCTTCGAATTGCTACAGTACTAATAAGTTCCGTTTCTCCGAAAAATGTGATATGTTTATCCGCAAATGGAACCCGTCAACCTTTCCCGTCGAGATTTGATTCATCTGGCTGCCGCCGCCCCGGCAGTGCTCTCCGCTCAGAACAAAGGAGACGTGATCCGTGTCGCCTTTGTTGGGGTCGGAAACCGTGGATCGTTCCTGCTGAAGCACGGTGTCCGCGTGCCCGGCATTCAGGTTGTCGCCGTGTGCGATATCCTGCCGGAACGCGCCGAGGCCGCAGCCCAAGTTGTCGCCAAAGCGGGCGGAAAGGCTCGCGTGTGGAACGACTTCCGCAAGATGCTCGATGAACAGAAAGAGATCGACGCCGTCGTTCTCGCCACGCCCGACTGGACGCACAAGGATTTTGATATCGCCATCCTTGAGGTCGGTAAGAATCTGTATGCCGAGAAGCCGCTGGCCCTGCACACCCGCGATACCGGAGCCATTCTCCAGGCGGCGAAACAAGCGAAAGGAATCATGCAGGTTGGTTTCCAGCTCCGGCACGACCCGAATCGCAACGCGGCGGAAAAGTTTATTCAGAGCGGCGGTATCGGCCGTGTTCTGATGTGCCATGGCATACGCCACGGCGGCGACCTGCCGCGCAACATCCCCTGGTATTTCGACAAGACGAAGTGCGGCGATATCGTCATCGACCAGGGCATACACATCCTCGACCTGTTCACGTGGGCGATCGGTACGCACCCGATCCGGGCCATGGGCTCAGGCGGCACCGATCTGTTTGTCGACGAACCGAAGGGCCGCACGGTGATGGATAACTACAGCCTGATCCTCGAGTATCCGAACGGCGTAAGGGTCAACTTCAGCCACCACTACTTCGACCCGCCGGGATTCAGCGGAGACCAGGAGCGCGTGTTCGGTTCCAACGGGTCAGTCGACCTCGTCAGTGCCACCTGGAAGCCGCGCGACCGCAAGTCCGAACCCATCAAGCTGGAGGTGCCCAACGCCGGCGAGGACTCTACCTATATGTCGCTCGCGGCGTTCGCCGAAAACATCCGGACCGGGAATCGCAAGCCAGTCAACAACGTCGAGTCCGCCTTGGTTTCCACTCTGGTCCCCATCATGGGAACCCGCGCGATTTACCAGAAGCGAATTGTCGAATGGGAGGAAGTTGCAAAAGAAGCAGGGATCGCCTAGCGCTTCGCCAGATCGATCCCTGCGGGGTCGCTTGTGTTTGTTTGGTTAGAACACCGGCACGATCACCGTTCCGCCCGCCTGGACCGGAACGGTGCTCTGTTGCTGGCCTCCATAGGTTTCGCACCGGCCGTAGCAAGCTCCGGTCACCGGTACGGTTGCGGTGCCCCGTGAGGTGATCGTTAGACCGATGCCGGGCACGTAGCGCGCGCTGACGCCGGCGTTGAAGTAGTTTGCCCGTTCAATCAGCTTCTGCGCCACGGTGGCCTGCGGGAGGCTGGCAATCGGCAGGTTCGAGATGGCCGCGAACTTCTTGATCGTGGCATCAACCAGGTCGGTAAACAACATGTTCCGGCCGTTGTAGCGGATGTAGTTTGCCTGATGGAACATTACCGGATACAACTCGCCGCGTAGCATGTAGGAAACAATCTGCGTGCTCTCCCAATCGAGGATCTGCTCATAGCTGAGATTGGTCTGAAAGAACGGATCGCCGTTGCCCGTCTTGAAGTAACCACTGGGTCCAAACAGGAAATTGAACTCGTCCGTCTCCGATCCCCACGCCCCGGCTACAGGTGTCGAAGCGTTATAGAAGATATTGGTCGCACGGCGCGGTATCAGGAGAATCGACGGCTGATAGGGACTCCAAACGCCCGTATTCGGCTTGGCCGGCAACCAGTCGGGCCGCGACATGTCGCTGACGAGGTAACGAATGCCGTTGTCCTTTGCGGCACGCAGAAACGCGGCATTCTTCAGGCCGGAGATGCCGGGCGTGACCATGCTCAGCTTGTCGAGCGGCAAGCCCATGCCGGCGGCGATCTTCATGTTTTGTTGAATCTCCCAGGCCGATTCGGCATAAGTGGCGCCCACGCATGTGCCGCTGTTCGGTACGGGATTGAAACAATCGAGGTTCTCGTGATCGTACGTGTGACTTACCCAGAAGAACTCGCCGCGAAGCGATTTCGCCTGAGCGGTCAACCGGTCGTTCGCGGCGGCGCCGGATTCTGTCGTGGTGCCGAAACCGTTGAATGCGTGCGTAACCGCGAAGTCTTTGGTCTGTGACTGCCTTTGCAGGTTGTCCTGCCAGTCGCGCAGGCCCCGGAAATCGCCATCTGTCATGCGCGCGTCGGTGCAGTGGCTGGACGGGTCGAACGTCGGATCGGCGGCCGCCCCGACAGGCTGGCAATTGGGATCGTTGATCGCGAACTGGTCGCTCGCCAGGAAGAGGTCGTCATTCTGGGGCGTCAGGTAGACGCGGCGCGAGCCGAGAAAGATACCGCGCGTGACCCAATTGAATAGCCCGTAATTGAGGCTCATCGAATGCAGCAGGTAAGGGTTGTGGTCGATCGTAAGCGCGAGGTATTCGCGGGCGTCGGCCTTCTTGTGATACGCCCCAACGGTGTAGCCGTTCAGCGTCAGTAGCGGCGTGGTGACCTCGCCGGCCGCGGCGGCGGGGTTGGCCAGATAGGCTGCGGCATTGCTCGCCGGGATCGCGTTGGCGGCGTTGAGATAAGGGAAGATCGCCTTGCCCGCGGCGGTGATGCGCAGCGGAAGGGCGCCAGGGCTTGCGCCGACAGCCGACACCGGCGCCAGTCCATAACGCGGCTCGGGCCATGAATAAAAGCTGAGCAGGCGCACGCCGTAGTTCCGCATATATTCATCGATTGCCAGCCAGCTATCGGCCGGAAGCGACGATGGTTGTCCGGCGCTGTTGACGTAATAGAGGTTACCCGTGGCGACAACAATGCCCTGATAGAGGCCGCGCGTTGAATCGGACAATGCAGGCAATGCCTGTTGGCTGATCGCTACTGTGTCGTACGGAATTCCAATATGGTCCAGGAAGAAGCGGATCGCCTGGTAAGACGGTTCGTTCCCGCTCCCGGTGAGGACGAGCAGCTTGAGGTCCACCGGCCGGGTCCAGCGATTGGTTGCGTTAGTACCGACTGTTGGGGTACTAGGGGTCGCCACTGGCGCAAGCGGTGTCGACCCGCCCACCGGATCGGTTGGAGCAGGTGGCGCAATCGGATCGGACTTTGTCTTCTTGGCCGCCATCATCGGCATGGCCACGAGTAGGGCCGTCAGCAGTATTCGGATTCGCATTCACCACTGACGGGGCAATCGCGCCGCCATCCGGCCGGGATGCGGAATGTTCCAGAAAACGTTAGGGTGGACGGGGCTGCCCAATCGCAATTCCGACAATCTGTCCGGTAAGGCCGCCCTTAGTCCGGACATTTTGTCCGGTTGAGGCTCAGGACTCCTGCTGCTGCACGGAAGGGTTCGCCGCGATGAACGTGATGTAGGGCAGTTCGTTCAACGCTCGCGCGAGCACAAGGAATGCTCCCACAAACGCGATCACCGAAGCCGTCAGGTAGCCGAATCCGTACCACGCGAATCCGAGGCGTACCGTTACCAATGTCCCGCCCAGGTTCAACAGGAAAAACAGCGCTTGTAGCGCCAGCACCGGCCGGTGCAGCTCGAAGTACGCCAGCACGATCGTGATGAACAGAAACAGCACGTGAAACACGGCGCCGAGCACGCCTAGCCGGAATGCGCCGTATTGCGAAAACTCGAGGTGAAGCCAGCCGAAGATGCGTGGCGCCAGCAGAATGACGCCCAGCCCGATTCCGACCTGCGTCAGCAGAATCGATTTGCCCGCAACCCAAATCTCCTCGATCAGCGCCCGGTGCTTTGCTTCGATGTCTTCCCACGTCCCAAGTTCGAGAATCGCCCGCGAATACGCCATGTACCGTTCAAAGAAGCCGGTTTCCGCTCGCAGCAGAAACAGCGCAAGCGCCGGTGTCATCGTGAGAAACGCCAGAAACATGGCGCTGTCGTAGAGCGGCATTGATACCAATCCCATCGGGATCCACTCTGCTTGCGGACTGCTCCAGAACACCCATTTGTCGATCCAGAGCGCTGCGTTGTAAACCAACCCGCTCGCCGCTAATTCCGGGTGCCGCCTGAACCATTCCCATATTCGCCACACGTTGCGTGCTTCGTATGGGAATTCGGCCAGCGCGAGGCCAAGCAGCGCGAACAATACCACCATTAATCCGGTATTGAACCCGGCCAGCAATCCCGCCAGGGCAAACCGCGGACCCAATACGCAAATCGCGAGGAAACCGGTCAGCATGCCCGCGCCGAATGCGCCGCTCACCGCCCTGTGCCGCTTCACTGAACTGACAAATACCGTTGCCAGCCAGATGCCTGATGTCAGGAAGTAGTTCGCGAGCCCAAGCAGCCTCACGCGCGGCTCCGCGTCCACATAAAGAAGATAAAAGGGCGCGGCGAAGAGCAGTTGCAGACCCAACAGAATCGCCAGTCCGCCAATCAGCATTCCCGGGCACTCTCGCAGGTCGCGTTTAAAAAGCGCGTCCGCCAGGAATCGGGTTGCAACCCCCACCAGCGGCCCCGACAAAACCAGCGAAAATGCGAAGTTGTACATCACCACCAGGTGGAATGCCGTCAGGTCTTCGGGCGACACGCGTCCCGCCAGTGCGATAGGAATGGCGGCGATGGTGACCACTGTCAGGAGCCACGGCCCGGCCGCCGCGATTGCCGATTGACCATAACCGGCCGCGAAGCTCGTCAGCGTTCCTTGCGACAGCAGCTTTCGAAGTTCAAAACCTATGCCGGCCATAGCGCTTCTCCATCCGTTCGCGCCACCCGGGGTGGAGCCTGGCCCGCCGTGCCCCGGCTTCGAGGCGCTGTGCGCAGCCGGTCGTAGAGTTCCCAGTACGCATGGTCCAAATTCGTCTTGTTGTAATAGCGGACGATCCGCTGTCGTATCGTCCGGCTGCACCGCTGATAGAAATCCTCATCCGTGAGCAGCCGGCAGAGCGCTTCCGCCGTCGCCAGCGGATTCGCGAGCGGTGTCACCACGCCGGCGGTTCCCAGGTTCGGCCGTTCGTCGCTGCGCCCGTGAATCATCTCCGCGCATCCGCCCACATTCGTTGCTACCACCGGAATGCCGTGCGCTCCGGCTTCCAGAATCACGAGCGGTTGCGCCTCGCTGATACTGGTCAACACCAGCACATCGATCTGGCCGAAATACTCCGCCAGCTTCACCCTTCCGGTGAACTCGACCGTGTCCTGGAGTTTCAGATGCTCTACCAGATCGAGGCATTGCCGGTAGTAGACGGGATCCTCTTCCGTTGGGCCGAGCACCAAGGCGCGTAGTCCCGGCATGCGCGCTCGCAAACTGGCGCACGCCCGCAGCAGAGTCTTCACGTCTTTGATCGGCACTACCCTACCGATCAGCGCGACGGTGGGCCGGCCCGCCCGCCGCCGCGGGCTAAACTCATCCACCTCGCTGCAATCGATGCCGTTCGGGATGACGCGTAACCGGTCGGGTGGTGCGCCATCCAGCTTCTGCGCCGACTGGTTGCCCTCATAAAGCGTGATGATCTCTGAGCAGCACTCGTAACAGGCGCGCGAATAGCCCACAAACCAATCCACCCACAAATCCCTTATACCCGCGGATTTCCCCTCAAGCGACAGCATCTGTTCCGCCGGCTCTTCAATCCAGTCTGCCAGCGCGATCTCAATCCGGCGCTCGTTCGTATAGATTCCGTGCTCGGTCAGCATCACCGGGCGGCCTGTCTCGATGTACGCTCGAGCCGCCAGCAGCCCGGCGTATCCCGTACATATGGGGTGATACACACGCGCCCGTGGCAATTCGATCGTCAGCATGGTGAACAACCCCGCCAATAGCGTTCGCCAGCCCCAGAAATACGAGAGAAATGGGGTGAGCCGGTGGGTCTTCAGGTAGATGGTCTTCAACAGGTCCCATGCCGCGCGGGAATTGAGCAGCGCGTGCGAATCGATCGTTCCCTGGCCGGCCGCCAGCACTTGCAGAATCTGCTCGATCGGCGTGAGGCCCTGGCCGCGCTGCAAATCCAATAGTGGCTTGGCGAGCGCATGCACGAAGCGCCGGTAAGCTGCCGCGTCGGCTTTGCCATCCGGTAGTGTGGGCAGCCGAACGGCGGTATGCCGTATGACATTTGCAGGCACCTTGTAGCGGACCGCGTGTTTTCCCGGCGGCATGATCGATACGAGGTGAAACCGCAGATCCGGCTGCGCTTCGATCAGTTGCTGAACCCATTGCGACACGCCGCCCACCACGTGCGGGTACGTGCCTTCCACGATCACGCAGACATCCGCGATTCCCGCGCTCATCGGCTCGCTCCCTGCCAAAGCGCAATCACGTCACGTAAGGCCGGCGCCGACTCCATTTCCTGCTCCAGGCGCCCGGCGTGCACTTCCGCGAGGTGATGCAATTCCTCCCAACGCCCCAGGCGAAAGGCAATTTCCATTCGCCACATCGTCCCTTGCGTGCTTTCTTCGCCGGTTCCAGCATCGCCGCTTCCAACCGTCTCGAGCCACGGTTCGGCTGCCTGATAGTCTCCTCGGCGGATTAGCAAGCGGGCCACCGCGGTTCGCACGGCCGCATCTTCCGGGCGCCGGATCAGGTATTGCAGATAGAGGTTGAGCGCTTCGGTTCGATTCTGTTGTTCCCGCTCGGGATCGAGCAGCCCTGTAAACGCATAATCGTCCAGCAACCGCGCCAGCTTGAGCGTGCAGCCGTCATCGCCGCCAAACGCTTCCTCAAATTCTCTGCGCAACTCGACTTCCCGCTCCAGGAACTCGCCTTCAATGCGAGCCAGTGCCGTCGCCGCCTGCACCCTCACGGCGTTGCTCGCATCCTGCAGCGCTCGTTCAAGAAGCGGCGCCAGCGATGGCCGGAACGATCGCGCTACCAGGGCTACCACCGCCTGCTTCTGGAACTCATCGCCGCTTTCGAGCAGATCCACCAACGGCAGCACTTCGCCGTCGAACTCCCCGCTTGTCGCCCTTCGAGCCGAAGACGCCGACACTTCCAGGTCGTGCTGAGCCGATTGTGGAAACAACGCGGCAAACCACTCCGCCGATCCTCCTTCTGTCCGGCTCACCTTCATGACACATAGTGCGATCAGCGCTCCAGCCGATCCGAACACACCTGCGCCGGCCGTCCCGATCAGAACCAGGCCCGGGATGCGAACTCCGCTTCCGTTCCGCACCGAACGATATACGAGCAGCCCGGCCGCGCACAAGCCCGCGACGTGGATTACCAAGGCGGCTGTGAAGACGTGTGCCCATGCCATCCACGTGACGATCAGTTCGATCAGCAGCAACGCGCCTGCCGCCAGTAGTTCGTTCACCGCCGGAGCGGTGCATCTCGCGTTACACACTCGGCGCCTCTTGCCGCTGCACCCTGTCGAGGCTTGCTGCCCCGGAAACGGTCTCACTCAAACGCGACACAGCGGACGCCAGTGAGGGTAGTTCCTGTAGCGCCCGGCGCGAGTGCAGCGATTCCACCCGAATCTGAAAATCCCTCGTGCGGAAGGCGGACGGGAGTCTCCGCTCCAATTCGCTTAGCAGTTTGCCTGCCACCACCTGCGCGCCCGCCTCCGATGTGTTCGGCAGCAGGATCGTATAGCCATAGCCAACCCGTTCGGCCTCGAACGCCAGATCTGTCGTGCGCAGCACCGACCGGACCGCTCCACCCAGGGCCTGCGCAATCTGCGACCGCTCGCCTGCCGTATGATTGCGTTTCACCTCCAGCCTGATGGCCAGAAGCGAAAGGTCGAAGTTCAGCCGCCGCGCGATGCGTGTGACGAATAGCGATTGCTGCTCGAACATGCCGAACGACAGGATCTGTGTGTTGGCATTGAAATAAGCGCTGACATGCCCGTCCATGTGCTGTTGCGCTTTGGCAAACGCCGTACCTACCCAGCGGCATATCACCTCAAAGTTCTGAACCGCCGCCAGGCTGAGCGAGATGAACCCGATCTGCTCGATCTTGAGCATTCCCACCACCTCACCAGTCTGGTCGCTGATGAGCGGTCCGGCGATTACGCCATCCTCAGCCAGTATGCCGGCCTCGGCCGGACGCGCCACGCACGCGGTGAGACGCTGCTCCACAATCCGCGCGAACAACGGCGTCGAACGGTCGTACACCCACCTTGCGCAACCGGGTTCATGCCCTTCACTCAACACGCACACCAGCCGGTCGCCATCCAGCAAATACAGCGAGTACTGCGACGGATCGAGGCCGGCTTCTATCAACGCCCGCGCGCCGCCGATCACCTCCAGGGGGTCTGAGCGTTCAATGTGCTGTGCCGCCCCGTACAAGGAAACCGCTGAACGCAGATGGCTTGCCACTGCTTCTTCCAGACGTCGCTTGACGCGGCGGACATGATCGAATCCGCTGCTCAGTTCGCGCTCGCGCCGCAGCGATTCCTCCAGGTCTGCTTCAATCTTCCGCTGCCGCCCGCGATGATAGTTGCGCACAGCGCCCACAACTACGGCTAATACAAGCCACCCAAAAGGCTGCACAACGCAGGCCCACAAGTAGTCGTAAGCGTCGCCACCGGTGGCGGGTGGTAAATTGCCGGCGCGCAGTGCCACCGCGGCCAAAGCCGCGGCGATAAGACCTTCGCCCAAGCCGTAATGCGCGGCCGCTATCAGCACCACGAACAGAAACGGATGAGGTTCCACGCCGCTAAACCGCCCCGTTTCGAGCCAGGCGTCCACGCCCAGCGCTCCAGCAAGCATCGCGGCGATCTCGAACAGCGCCGCCACTCGCAGTCCCCAAACTTCGGCGTGCGCCCAGTCAACTCGCCTCGCTTGGCCGGCGCCTGACTCCGGTGCTCCCTGTGCTTTCGACGGCAATGTCTTTAAACTCATGGTTGCTGCGCTTTCGCCGCCGTGGAAGCCGGAGGCCTTGATGGAACGCCATACCGCCACGTCACGGATATGCCGAACTGCACCGTCGGGCGCGTCGATGTGTCGAACCGGCTGAGGCGCCGGTCGAACCACGCATCCACAGCAAGTCCAGTGCGGCTTTCGTATCCAATGCGTCCAGCTACGTAAGGTCCACGGCCGCCCAGCCGATCTACCGCCATGCCGGCCGCGCCCTCCGCCCGCCAGTCGCGCCCTATCCGGCGCGCGTTTCGCAGGCCCGCCGAATGGACTTCCCGATCTGCGAACGGCAGCGGCCGGTACGTTTGCTGGTTGTGGTCTCGGACGCCAGCCACAAAGCGCGCCCGCTCCATATCGAAGCTATAGTCCGCAAAGAATGGATTTCGGCTGCGTGTAATCGGATACGCCGCTCCCGCCGACACGCCCGCCGTATCAGCGGCACGCGGCAGGCCCGCCAGCCCATACCGGTTCGCCGCAGCCGTGATCCACGCCGACAACGGTCCGATCCTTTGCATCCGCTCTGCCGCAAACCGGCTTCGCGTTCCGTACTGTGCGACGGCCTCCATAAACTCCCAATACGGCCGGCGAACTTCACCGCTCAGCCGCGTTCCGCCATGGTTGTCGCTGCGGAAGTATTCGCCGCCGGCGCCCGGCGCCGCGCCCCAGAACAACTGTCCCTTCACCCGGCCGCCTGCCGCGGAGTCATGCTGCAAATATCCTTCAAACCGGCTTCTCAATTCGTAAAAGCCGGTCCGCACACCTTGCCCCGTGCGATAGCCGCTGATGGACGACCGGTTCCACTCCGCCAGATATCCGGCCCGAATCGATGGGCTTAGCAACTGGTGGCCGGCCAGTTGCGTAATCGTGTCCTGCCACAGATTGCCCACGCTCCGCTGTTTCGTCTCGAGTTTCACCTGGTCGCGTTGTTCCCGCCAGAGGTCCCGTTGCAGCCGTGCCGCTTCGGCATGAGCGGGGTCGTGGCTGAGCACCGATCCATACAACGCGTCGGCCGTTTTCCAACGGCCCATCTGGCCCTCCACCATCGCCATGCCTAGCAGCAGGTTCGAATCGTTTCCCCGTTCCAACCGCCGCGACTCGAGCAGCAGTTGTTCATAACGCCGCCCAGAACGCGCCAGTTCTCCATGCGCAAGTTCCAACTGCGCACGCAGCACCTCTAAGCGTCTCGCCAGAACCTTCTCTTCTGATGGGTTCGGTTTCTGCGGTTTGGCCTTGAGCGTGACTTCCAAACGTGCGCCTGCGGAGTGAATCGCAAAATCGACCGGACGGACCGTTCGGATCAGCAGCGAATCGTATCCCCCCGATACTCCTTCGACCCAGCCGTTTAACTGTCTTTCCAGTGACTCAGCGACTCCTTCCGGCAGCTTTCCGGCAATCCGTATCGCGAATTCCCGCTCTGTCCGGTATGCCTGCTGTACCGACGGAGACGCCAATTCCACGCGAGCTTGGACACTATCCGTTCGTGCAGGCGCGCTTCGCGGATCGGCGTCCAAGAGCCGCTTTGCCTCAACCAGCAGCCCGCGGTGAATCAGCAGTGCCGCGTAGTCCGCCCTTACCTGCCGGTCCGCCGGATCGGCCGCAAGCAGTTGCTCCCACAACCGTCGACCCTCGTCCCAGCGCCCCACCCTGCTGAGCAGGTGAGCTTTCAACAGCGCATACGTCCGTGCAGGCGGCTTCTGCCTTTCGAGCGCCGCCAGGCCTCGCTGATACCAAAGCAACGCACGAGCGCTCCCTTCGTCGCGCTCAACGCATTCGCCAAACAATAGTAGGACCTCGGGATCGTTCTCGCCCGCATTGATGGCTCCGGCCAGAGCTTCTCGCGCGCGGTTGTAGCTGAGCGCCGCAAAAGCGATGCGGCCGTGCCAGGCCAAGGCTTCACGATCGTTGGGGAGCTTCGCCAGAATCGTCCGGAATCCTATATCGGCGATAACCGGCAGCGACTGCTCAAGCGCCAGTCGCGCCAAGCGGCGGGCCTCCTCGGGATCGCGTTCGGTAATGAGCCGTTGCTCCAGTTCCCGCTCCAGCAAATTAACCCGTCCGGCGGCTTGCAACGCGCGAAGATAGATCGCCGGGCGAGGATTGCGCCAACCTGCCATTACGTTCAACGCACGAGCCGGGTCGCCACTTTCGAGCAATACCGTGACCCACTCCTCCGCCTCTCGGCCCGAAGCGTTCCGTGCTCGCTGCTCCAACCATCCGAGCGCCATGGCGTTCGGCCGTGGACCCCAGAGATAACGGAGTTGGCGGACTTCCTTGCTGTTTGCGCCTGCGGTGCTCGCCAGGCCGCGAAACAGCGGCTCTGCGACCTGTATTTCTCCCGCCGCCAACATTCGGTAGGCCAACTCGCGCTGCTGCTCTTCGGTCAACCCCGGATCAGCCGCGCGCGCTTTCCACCAGGCCATCAACTCACGGTCTTTCTTGAGCAGCGTCAGCACCCATTCGTACACGCCCGCCCAATCGCCTTTTCGCTGTTCCGCCAGCTTCTTCACATGCGGCAGTGCCCGTTCTGGTCCGCCGTGCTCTACAAGCGCATAGAGAACCTGGTCCGTTTCCCCGGCAGGCAGGTCTTTTCTTCCAAGTTCATGCTCAAGAAAGCTAACCAATCCGGAACGGTCGCTTGCGGCAGCCGCTTCGATATACGCGAAGAACCACGTCTCACGGCGCTCCTTGGCCCACTGCTTCATCAGGGGCAAAGCGAGCCCAAAGGATTTCTGTCTGAGCAGCGCACGGACGATCGCCTCTCGTTCCTCCAGAGCTGCCCGGGAATCGTTCAGCCGGGATCTCGCGAACGCTTCAAGCTCTTCACGAACGGGAACCCCGTCCGAGGCCGCGCGGATTAGTGCGGCGGAGTAAATCTCCCCGGCTTCCGCCAACCCGCGCTTCTTGACCTCCTTGGCCAGCGCCCACTGTGAGCGCGGATCCGAACGCTCCGCACAGAGGTAGTACAGGTCGAGCAGCAGCCGTGGCCCCGGTGCGGAGCCGGCGACCCAGTCTGCCACTTCACCGCCAGACCCTGTTGCCGCGGCGAGAATCGCCCATGCCGGACCACGTTCGCCGTTCCCAAACCGCTGCCGGCCCCGCGCTGCTTCGTCGAGGTCAACATATAACCAGGCCAACTGGACTTGCACCGGCTCTGGTAACTCTTTGTTGGGCACCTGCTCCAGCACGCGCAGCGCCCGGCTCGATTTGCCCAGCTTTGCAAACAGCGCTGCCAGCGTAATCGCATCTCGCGCGTCCATTGGTTGCTTCGCCGCGGGTTGCTTCGCCGCTCGCTCGGCCCACTGAAGGGCACGTGCTTTATTCCCTTCGGCCAACGCCCATGTCGAAGCCAGTAGTGGCTTTGTGTGCAGGAAGTGGTCGCCGAAGCTCTCCCGCAACTTGTACAGTGAACCCTTGTCACCTGCTGCCAATGCTTTGTCGACGAAGTATGCCAGTGCCCATTCCGGCAAACTGTCGGGCGGGGCGCCGAAAATGGCGGCACGTGCAACGTCGATCCGGCCCGCTTCGAGAGCAAGGTCCACCAGTGTGGGCCAAGCCTGATGAGGCAGTTGCTTCTGCGCCTCGATCGCTCGAAGCTGCTTCAGCGCTTTGCCGTTGTCTCCGGCCGCGCGGCATATCTCGACCCACACCAGCAGCAAATCGGGATTGTTGCCCACTTCGCCTTCAAACGAGTCCACCACGCGCCGGGCCGCGTTCAGGTGTCCCCGAACGGAGAGTATGTGGCCGAATCTGGCGACCAGCGCAAGATCGCGCCGGGCCTTCAGCCACGGCAACAGATCGGCTTCCAGCGCTCGCGACCCGCCGGTCTCAATGTGCAGCCGGGTCAGCAACTCCATTGTTTCTGGCGTCATCCGGCTGCGGGGAAGCCTGCGCAACGTGGCGGTGGCCGGCTGGAACAGCCCGTTTGCCGCCTGCCAGCGCGCTAATTGAAGCACCTCGGCGTCGCTCGCCTGCCCGGCCCCGGCCAATTGATCCAGGCATCTGAATTGGCACTCCTGATCTCCCGCCACATTGCACGCCCCGGCAAGTTCGCGCAACGTCGCCGCGTCGCGCTGCAGCTTGAGCAGGGCGTTCAATTCCTCCCGATACCGCTTCGATTCGCCCGCCGCTTTCCACGCATTGGCGAGTTGGCGCCGTGCTGCCAACTGCTCGGGATTCATACGAACGAATTCGGCCAGCACCTCAGCCGCCGCCGTCGGATCGCCTGTGCCCTCGAGGGCGGACGCCAAACCCGTTGCGACACTCCATGTGCGGTCCCCTTGTTGCCAGCGGCTCAGGTAAAGGGCCGCCGCGCCGTCGAAATTCCGATCGCGCAGCAGCATCAGGCCGATTTCCATTTGCCGCGGCATTAGTGCGACCCCGGCCAGCAGCGCCATCAACGCCCAAAGAGCCGCGCTGACAACATGGCGCCGCTTCACATGCGCCTCCGCAGAACAATGTCCAGCCCCTTCACCGCCGACAGCGGGATAGCCGTTGTCAGCAGTCCATCGCGACCCGCTTTGACGGCAAACCTTCTACCGGTCGCCGGCGCCTCCACCCACCACTCGCCGTCCTGCGGTACCTGCCACGTCATCTCTCCTGGTCCGTACCCCTTCACCCGGCAGCGCACCTCGCCGGCCGAGCGCTGTACCCCACTGACGCGCCACCGTGCATCGACGAGCAGCGGAAACACTGCGCTTTGACGAGTTCCCGCGGACGACAGTGCAATGCGGGACTCCCGCACTTCCGGATCGAGCGCCACATAAAGGCTTCCTCTTCGGTGATTCGCTCCAATTACGCCGGTGGAATGCGCGAAGTCCACATGCAGCCGATCCGCATGATCAAACCGGAGGGTAGCGAGCCCCGGCCCGACCTTCCAGATCATTGAGTCCACCTGCGTGATCCATGCTCTGGCCGCCCGTTCCGAGTCAACACGGTGGTCCTCGGCCAGGGTTGGCAAAACACGGTCCGTCTGCGCCTCCCGCAGGGACTTTTCAAGGCGGCTCGTCCGTGCCGATCGCTCCAAATCCTCAGCCGTGATCGCAATCGTCTGTATGCCGTCCATTAGTGACGGTGCGCCAAATGAAATCGGCAACGTAGGGAATTCGGCCGCGAGTCGTTGAACCTTCGTCTCGAACCTCGGTCCTCTTCCGGCTGTAACGGAACGCTGCGTGTTCGCTTGCGCCACCACCACAAGAACCCGCCGGCCGGATATGACCGATGGATCCGGCTTAGGGGCGTCCGCAACATGAAGCGCCCGCTCCAGAAATCCCACTGGATCGATGTACCACTGGCGGCGCCCGGGGGCAGGCTCGACATGTGAATACCCGGCCGCCACATAGCCACCCAACGGACCGGTTACCACTAAATGCGCCTTCGGAGCCGCACCTTTCGTCGGCCCTGGCGCACCCACAACTAAATGCGATTGCACTCCGCTACTGGAGGGTACCGTCACTCGATAGGGCGGCAGGACGGCCCCGATCGGACGCTCAAAACCGATCAACCCATTTGTTGCGGTTAAGACGCGTTGGTCGTAGGTGACTGCCACCCATCTCCCCGTATCCACCAATCCAACCAGCTTCCAGAATCTTGCCCTTACCGACGCGGGCGTGGCTTTACCCTGTTCGTCGTAGTCGGTACCGGGATCGCCCAGACAAACGAAGTATTTGCCCTTGGCCGCCAGTCCTTCTACCCATGCGGTGTAACCAAGCGGGTCCGGCATGCGATTGCGATCAAGAAACGAGACCACCGCCCTCACGTCCCGGTCCGTCCGGAGGTCAGGCAGAGGTTGATGCACGCTCACGTACCGCGCCCGCAAACCCAACCGGACCAGCACCGGACGGAGCATTTGGCCTGCCCACGACTGCTCAGGTGTGCTCGCCCCCGATCCGTCCCACACCACGGCCACTGTCCGCGCAAACGGCTGTTCTCCGGCCATGGCCCCAAAGGCCAGAGCCGGAAGCAGAAACGGTATTCGGAATATCCCCAAACTCATGTGGTGTCCGAAAACGTCCGAACGGCTCGTCAGGTGAACCGCCTAATGTATTTCGACTCTTCCGCCGAAAAACATTAGGGAGAGTGCAGTAACCGCTGTTCAGCGATCCCAGGAGACACCAAAAGCTGTGAATCAGCCCGAGCCAGTCCGCTACCAGATCAAGATCGAGGGCGCTTCCCTCGGCGTTCGTGAAGCCGATGAGATCGGACACGCCGTCGCTCCCCTCCTCGGCATCGAGAACTCGCTACTTGTGCTTGACCTTTCCGACGTCAAGCGCATCGACTGGTACGGCTTGCACGCGATTGCGACGGTGGCGGAACGCGCCCGCCCGAAAGTAGAAATCGTTGTATGTGGAGCCAATCAGGACGTGGCCGGCCTTTTCCATCTGGTCCGGCTCGACAGGAAAGTCCGCATGTATCCCAACCTGGAGTCAGCATGTAAAGCACTGGATTAGAGCAGCGGGAAATATCGTCGCGCCTGGAAATTGCTTCGCTCTGCCAGCAACCGCAAGTGATTGATTCCAAAAATGCAGGAGGTGGCCCGGCGATTGCCCCGGCTTAGGCTATGGCTACCACTGTGATCGGTGTTTTCCCGAGCGTCACGGAAGCGGAGCGCGCTATCGACGGCCTGACGGCGAATGGCTTTTCGCGAGCGGATGTCAGTCTCTTATCATCCGGTCACGATACTCCGGACGTCGGGCCGAAGGACTCCATAGGCGCAGAAGGCGGAACGGGCGCGGGCGCTGCCATTGGCGGATTGGCTGGTTTCACGGCCGGCATTGTGGCCCTGGCGATTCCCGGTTTGGGTCCTCTTCTCGCCGTCGGACCTCTTGCCGCCGGGTTAGTCGGCGCCAGCGTTGGCATGGCCGCAGGCGGCATTGCCGGCGCGCTGAAGGACCGCGGAGTGCCGGATGGCGATGCCCAGAACTACTCCGAAGCCGTAGGCCGGGGGAATGTACTGGTCACCTTAGATGTTTCCGACGAACGAGCCGACGAAGCAGTCGCCTTGCTTGACCATTACGGCGCGATGGACGTTCGCGAGCAGCAGCCCCGCGCATTTACGGCGGCTGCCGGGACCTATTTACAGTCCGAAGACCAGGGCATCCACGTCATGGAGCGGGCTCGACAACGCGAAGAGCGCCAGGTGCGCGCCCACTTCTACGTCAGTTAGCGCCGTAACGCCGCCTCACTGGTCTGCATCGCCGCCGGACCATCGGGTTTGGCGTCCAGGTACTCGATCCAACTGGTCATCATCTCTTCTTCCGACCGGTCGCCCCACCGGAGCGTCTGTTTCGGATCGGGATTGAACCGGTTGTTGGGGCTGTTGTCGTAGTGAATTGTGACGATCATCCGGCTACCTTTCGGGACCAAAACCGGTTCCTTCAACCGGTATACGAGTTGCCAATTGAAGTCATACCGCGGCACCTTCAGCAGGATCTCGCGCTTCCCGTCCGGCCGGATCACTTCATATGTAACGTCCTTGCCCCGATAGTGCATATGAGGTGTAAACGATAGCAGCAGCTTGTCTTTTTCGAATTCGTAGCACCGCCGCACCTCATGATTCGGCGCGCCCGCCGGAATCTGCATGAAAAAGTTCCGCAGGTCCATTCGCCGCAAAACCCGCTGCGGCGGCGCCGGAGCCAGATACAACCCGATGGAGGTGCGGTCCGTCTCTCCCTGGTTCGGCACCTTGGCATAGTGGATCACGAATTCCAGCTTGCCGCCCGGCGGAATCCACTTCGCCGTACCGGAAGGGAACACATCCGGCGGCCGTCCCGGAAGAAACGAAGCCAATGCGCCCTCCTGGAACCCCGTCAGGAATGGCAGATTGGGAAGATTCTGGGCGCATGCGTCGTTCACAACCGGAGCATCCTGGCGAATCCGCGACAGTTTGCCTTCCTTGATCAGGAACTTGGATAGTGACGGCATGTTGCCGGTGGAGGCGACCTCCATGTCCTTTAGGTTGTTTGAGACCATCAACACGTGCGCGTGATGGACTACTTTGCGATTACCCGGATGGATCTCCGCTGCACGGATCCATCGGCCTTCGGTGAAATTGGTCGGCACCACGAAATGCTCGTACGCATCTTCGCCCGGCGTCACCTTATAGGTTTCGCCGATATCGATCACGATGTCCGGTTTCCCTAACTGCCACCCTTCGATCATGGGTGGCGGGGCCGGCATGTCCTTGGCGTCGCCTTCGGCCGCGCCGCCATCCACCCACGTTTTTACCGTTGCAATCTCCGCCTCCGACAAGCGCGCGTCATTTGAGAAATGCCCGTATCCAGGATCGGCGAACCAGGGCGGCATCTTGCGGCCGACTACCGAGGTCCGGATCGCCTTCGCCCACGGACGCGTACTTTTGTAATCCAGAAGCGACATCGGCGCGATGTCATTGGGACGGTGGCATGAGACGCAGTGCTTAAAGAAGATCGGCGCGACGTCTTTGGTGTACGTCGGGCCGGCGGCATAGGCGCATACCGACACGAGGAGTGCAATTGGCCAGCGGGTCATAACGGAAAGGAGCCTGCTGGCCGCTAAGATATCACATGTTTGAGCGGTGTGCAGTCGTTCGAAGACGCCCAAATAGCCGCCGCCGGCCTCAAAGTCATTGGACAGTGAAGTTTAGCGCTCCGCCACCACGTTGAACTGGACCTTCATTTCGTCCTTCGTGCCGGCTGCCCCAAGCAGCGCCGTGGGCGGTTTCAGGTCGTAATCCGACAGTTTAACTTCCGCTTCGCCCGTCAGCCGCATGCGCCCGCCTTCATGCTTCAACTGCACCTGCATGGTCAGGGGCTTCGGCATCTCGCGGATACTCAACACGCCTTCCACCTCAAACGCGTCCCGCCCCTTCGGGTTGACCCGCTTACTGACGAACCGGATTTCGGGGAAATGCTCCACATCGAGCATGTTCTTGTCGCGAGCCGCCTCGGTCACCTTCCGCTGATCTTTCTCGTTGATCCAGGTGTCCTTGCATTCGATGCTGTCGACCTCAATCGTCAGGTCGACTTTCGACCGGTCCGGCGATTCGGAATCGAACCAAAGCGTCCCGTGGTAGCGTGCAAACTCGAAGTGATGAGTCTTGCCGCTCATCAACCCCGTCTTATACACCTCAAGAACAATATGGGTATGGTCGGCAGGTTCGATCTGATACGCAGCAGGACCGGCGAATAGGGCGAACCCAAGTAAAGCTATAGCGCTCACGCCAACCTCCCGCCAAGTAAATTTGTTGAACGCTAACCGACGCGGGTTAGTCGATGTTCAGAACCCGCTTCAGCGTACCCTTCTCGTCCTCGATCTTCTTCTGCAGCATGAGAATGGAGTAGATCAACTGCTCAGGGCGAGGCGGGCAGCCAGGAACGTACACATCCACGGGAATGATCTGGTTCACCGGGATCAAGGCGTAGTTCGAAAACACACCGGTCGACGTTGCGCAGGCGCCCATCGAGATTACCCAGCGCGGTTCCGGCATCTGTTGGTACAGTTTGCGGATGACAGGCGCCATTTTCTGGGATACGCGGCCCGCGATGATCATCAGGTCCGATTGCCGTGGTGAACCGCGAAACACTTCCGCGCCAAATCGGGAAATATCGAAGCGCGAAGCGCTCATAGCCATCATCTCGATCGCACAGCAAGCCAAGCCAAAGGTCATCGGCCAGATTGAGTTCTTCCGCGCCCAGTTGATCGCTTTGTCGACGGTAGTGGTGATGACGCTTTCTTCCAGTTCAACCGGCAAGTCCTGGTCGATCTTGCTGAAAAGCCCCTCCACCGGGTCGAGTGGTGGACGATATTCCCGCAGGTCCATATGCTCTTTCATTATCCCACGGAGTCTCTCCTTTCACCCCATGCGCTGTCCCCCGGTCGAGTCCCCGACCCCGTATATTGGTAATTGGACCGTCAGGATCTACTTCGCGAAGCCTCGGAACTGTTTGGAATTGAACCAGGTTACTGGGACATTTCAGGGGCGTGGCACGAGACTACCCCCGAGTTACGAGAAGCCATCCTCCAATCGCTCGGCATCAACACCGGAACGCCTGCAGACCTGGAACGATCTCTCCAGGATCGGCTCCTTGAAACCTGGGGCCGCCTCGGCGAACCGGTGCGCGTCGTCACACAAGGCGAACCTCTTCAAGTCAATCTCTACGTGGACGAACCGCGTGCTGAGGGTTGGGTGATGGGAACCCTGGTTCGCGAGGACGGCTCGCGCACCCACATACGGTTCGACCTTTCCGAGTGGCCCGCGGAGGAAAGCCGTACCGTCCGTGGCACGCGCTACATCCGTAAGCGCGTGGGGATCCCGTTCCCGCTTCCGCTGGGCTACCACTCTATCGATTGGGAACTTAGTGGCGACCCCGCCGGCTCCACTCGCATCATCGTCTGCCCCGAGAAGGCTTACCTGCCTCCGGCCCTGGTCTCCGGCCAGCGGCGTGCCGGCCTCGCCGTTTCCTTGTATGGCGTGCACTCCCGGCGCACCTGGGGTTGTGGCGACTTTACGGCCCTCGGCGAAATCGTGGACTGGGTTTCCGATTACATCGGCGGCGCATATATCGCGCTGAACCCCTTGCAGGCTATCCACAATCGCCAACCGTTCAACACCAGCCCCTACCTGCCGAACAGCATTCTCTACCGTAACTTCATTTACCTGGACATCGACGCTATTCCGGAGATGTCCACCAGTCAAGAAGCTGCTGGGTTACGCCGTTCGCCCGAGGTGCTCGAAGAGATCCGCACCCTCAACGAATCGGACTTTGTCGAATACGAGCGTGTGGCGGCGCTGAAGCTGCGATTCTTGCGGATTCTGTTCGATCAGTTCCTAAGTGAGGAGCAGAGCGGCAACTCTCGAGCCGGCGACTTCCGCAAGTTCGTCGCCGCCGAAGGCGGCCTGCTCGACCGCTTCGCGCTTTACAACGTCCTCGATGCCTGGTGCCACGAACAGAATCCCGATTGCTGGGTGTGGCCCGATTGGCCCACGGAATTTCACGACCCCACCTCTCCGGCCGTCAAGCACTTCCGCGAAGAGCACGACCGCGACGTGCTCTTCCACAAGTACATCCAATGGCTCCTCGACGTCCAAGCCCGCCGCGCCCAGCAATATGCCGAATCGCGCGGCATGGAAATCGGCCTCTTCCACGATCTGCCCCTCGCCACGGACCGCTGCGGCTTCGAACTGTGGGCCAATCGCGACTTCTACGTCGCCGGGTGCCGCGTCGGCGCGCCGCCCGACGGATTCTCGCCCAAGGGGCAGGATTGGTCGTTCCCGCCGCCCAACCACGAACAGCACCGGCGCGACGGCTACCGGCTGTTTACCGAGTCGATTGCGAAAGCGTGCCGCCATGGCGGAGCGCTCCGTATCGACCATGTCATGCGGCTGTTCCGCCTCTACTGGATTCCCGAGCGGTTCGATGCCACCCAGGGCACCTACGTCCGCGACAATCCCGACGAACTGTTGAAGGTCTTGGCGCTTGAAAGCCATCGCAACAAGGTGCTGATTGTCGGCGAAGACCTCGGCACGGTCGAGCCCTCGATGCGCGAAGCTCTCGCCCGGCACGGCATCCTGTCATACCGGCTTTTCTTTTTCGAAAAGCACAGCGACGGCCGCTTCAAGCAGCCCTCCGAATATCCCCAGCAAGCGCTGGTATCTTCGACAACGCACGATTTGCCGACCCTGGCCGGCTTCTGGTCCGGCGAAGACATCGAAATGCGCGCCAAACTCGGCGTGCTCGATGACGAGGGCCGCCGCCGGTCTCTCGACGAGCGCCGCGAAGACAAGCGAAGCATGTTCGATGCGCTTGCGGTCGCAGGACTTCTGCCGCCCGGCTACCCGCGCGAAGCCGCCGAGGGTCCGGTACTTTCGGGTGAGCTGCATTCCGCGGTTACCGGCTTTCTCGCTTCCACCCCGTGCCTCTTGATGACTCTGAACCAGGAAGATCTCACCAAAGAGACCTGCCAGCAGAACCTTCCGGGCACAACCTGGCAATACCCCAACTGGCGGCGTAAGATGCGTTTTAGCATCGAAGAGCTGACCACGCTTCCGCTGGCCCGCGACTACGCCCGTATGATGGACTATTGGCTCCGCCGGACGTCGCGGCGTTGGCAGCCTTCCACTTGACCTATCTTCACTTCATCCCAACGTTTTGGTTCCTCGTCGCACTCGCCGGGATTCCTTTTCCCCGTCGCCGATTGACCTTCGCCTACGTCGCTCTGGCGGGAATATTCCTATGTATGTTCCCCCCGCTCGCGGCCCTGGGGTTACGAGCCATCAATTCCGGCTATGCTCCGATTCCCGGCGCGGAGGTTCCCGCGGACTCCATTGTTGTGCTGTCCGGGCACGTCGCCGGTCCCGACGAACAGTACCCTACCGCCACGCCACACACCGACACCGCCGAGCGGCTTCGTCATGCCGCGACTCTGTACCGGACCTGGCGCAAACTGCCGATTATCGTCACCGGCGGCACTCGCGATCTGAGCGGCGTCGCGTTCGCGGTGACCATGAAGCGCGAATTGGTGCGCATGGGCGTTCCCGAAGAGGATATCTGGACCGAAGAGCAATCGACCAACACGCACGAAAACGCACTCTTTTCAGCAAAGCTGCTAGCCGCGAAAGGGCTGAAGCGGCCCGTGGTCGTCACCAGTTGCTACCACATGCTGCGAACCGAGATGTGTTTCAAGAAGCAGGGCTTCGAGGTCTATCCCGCGCCCGTGGGAATCCCGCCTTTCGAACTCCGCTTGGCTTCGTTCATCCCAAACGACGGGGCACTACTCCACAATGAACACATCGCGCACGAGCTGGTAGGGATCGCGTTTTACAAGGCGCGGGGGCAGTTGTAGACGCTGCCTACGCTCGCCTCGACTTTGAGAAAGGGGTTGCCGACATCTCCTTCAACGATCAACAGGTCGGCCCGCAAAAACTCATACAATGGACACAGGTACCAGACGTCGATGACAATAACCATCCCACCCGAACTGGAACAGCGGATTCGGACGAGTGCCGATGCGGAAAACCTCAGCGTTCAGGACTACGTCGAAAGGCTGATACGAGAAGACGAGACGTGGACTGAACTGAGCGAAGCCGCGCTAACTCCTTCAGATCCGGAGTTCGACGAAATCCGTAGAGCGGTCCAGGTAGGGCTGGATCAGGCGGAGCGTGGCGAAAGCCGGCCCGCGGCTGAGGTATTCTCAGAACTCCGGGCCAAGTATGGAATTTCGCGTTGAGATAACGCCGCGCGCCCAATCGGACCTCAACGACCTCCACGAACACATCATCGGGCAAGCTCCAATAGCCGGAGCAAAGTGGCTTCGACGGCTTGAACGCGCCGTCCTGACTCTTGCAGTTTTTCCTGAACGTTGCGTAGTCGAGCCCGCGTTGTGCTCGCCTACACGGACCGTGAGGAAACTCCTATTCGGCAGGAAGCGCCACGTCTATCGTATTTACTTTGAGGTGAGGGGCCGCACAGTACATATCCTACATATCCGGCACGGCGCCCGGCACGATCCTGAAAATGTTTAAAAAGGACCGTGCCGTTCTTGCACCCCGCTCATGCACCGCATTTATCCCCGCATCGTCACGATCTCTCTCCTCATGGGAATATTCCTCTGTATGTTCCCCCCGCTTGCGGCCCTGGGGTTAAGGGCCATCAACTCCGGCTATGCTCCGATTCCCGGCGCGGAGGTTCCGGCCGATGCCATTGTTGTGCTGTCCGGACACGTCGCCGGCCCCGACGAACAGCATCCTACCGCCACGCCACACACCGACACCGCCGAGCGGCTTCGTCATGCCGCGATTCTGTACCGGACCTGGCGCAAACTGCCGATTGTCCTAACCGGCGGTACTCGCGATCTGAGCGGCGTCGCGTTCACGGTGACCATGAAGCGCGAATTGGATCGCGTTTTACAAGGCGTAGATTTCAAGTTCCGGTCCGGCGCTTCTGCATCATTTCGCGCAGGAATGCGTTAATCCGAGTCTGATACCCCTCTCCACTGGCCTTTAACCACGCAAGGATATCCGCATCCAGCCTGATCGTCACTGCCGTCTTTTTGGGCCGGTAGAATTTTCCGATCACCGCATCGGAGGGGATGCTCCGGATTTCCGGTATGTCCGTAAGGTCAATCTCGCGGTCCGGCCGGGCTGCCAGTTTCTTCAATTGCCTGCGCTTCTCCTCAGTGAGTTTGCTCATATAATCTCCTCTCATTGCGTGTAGCTTGACGCGCAGAGATGATCCGGATCACCTCAACGGCTGCTTGTTCACGATATGTGTGCACAACAACAATCAGAACTATTCCTTCAATTGACCCGATCGCATGCCATCGCTGCTCACCGTCGGTTACCCTTTCGACGAAGCTGACGCAGTGCGGATCTTCGAACACGAGTTGTGCCGTTTCGAAATCGATTCCATGTTTTGCCTTGTTCGTTGCATTCTTGGCGTCATCCCATTCGAAACGCATCTGTATTTACTGTAGTGTACATACATTGAAATTGGCATATCCCGCTCCGTTTCAGCTACCGTATCCATAGAGCTTTCCCGAGAGCTTTCCCGCTCATGCACCGCATCTATCGCCGCATAATCACCATCGCGCTCCTCATTGCCGCCATTCTCCTGATAGGAACGGTTGGCTTTGTCGTCATTGCGGACTACCCTGTCTTTGATGCCTTCTACATGTCGGTCATCACCATCACGACCGTCGGCTACCTCGAAGTCCACCCGCTCACGACGGCGGGGCGTGTCTTCAATTCCATCCTCCTCCTCATCGGCGTCACGGCCATGTTCTACTCCGTCGGGGTCATCACGCAGACGGTGCTTGAAACCCAGTTCTCCGATTTTTTCGCCAAACGGCGGACTCGCAAGATGATCGATCAGTTGAATAACCACTACATTCTTTGCGGATTTGGACGTGTCGGCCGCGGCGCCGCGGCTGAACTGCAGCGCAGCGGTGTTCCGTTTGTCGTAATGGACCGCAATGAAGACCGGGTCGAACGGGCGATGCGAGGCGGCATGCTGGCGGTGTTGGCGGATGCGACTCAGGACGAGCACCTCAACGACGTCGGCATTAAGCGTGCCCGCGGACTGGTGGCCGCCCTGGCCACCGACGCCGACAATCTCTTCCTGATCCTTTCCGCCAAAAACCTCAATCCGAACATTCGGGTCTCGACGCGCGTCGGCGAAGAAGCGTCGGAAACAAAGATGCGCCGCGCCGGGGCCGACGCGGTTTACATGCCCTACTCCACCGCCGGCTATCGCCTCGCCCAATCGATCCTGCGCCCGCACGTGTTCGAATTCCTCGACGTTACTTCCACGGCAACCGCCATCGGCATGAACGTGGGTATTGAGCAGATTGAAATCACGCCGTCCAGTTCGGTGGCCGGCAAGTCGCTTGCGGAACTCAAACTGCGGACACTGCTTGGCATTATCGTCCTTGCTATCCGCCGCCGCTCCGGCCAGATGGAGTTCAACCCGGCCGCTGAAGCCGTCCCCAATCCCGGCGACTTCCTCATCGTGATGGGCTCGGCTGAAGATGTCAGGAAGCTTGAGACGATTGTCGCCTCCGGAACGCGCGTATGAAGGTCCTCACTGCGGCCGAGATGCGCGAGGTGGACCGCAAGACCGTCGAACTCGGCCTGCCCGATCCGCTTCTGATGGAGAACGCCGGTCATCGCGTGGTTGAACTCCTGGCCGAAAAGTTCGCTCCACTCTCGTCGCACCGCATTCTTATTCTCTGCGGCAAAGGCAACAACGGCGGCGATGGCTTGGTGGTCGCGCGCCAACTGATTACGCGGTTCCGCCCTGCCGCGTTGTGGGTCGTGCTGGCCGATACGCCGCCGTCCAACTTTGCTACCTTCGCCGTTACCGGCTGCCGCACCTACGCGCAGATCGAACCCGAGATGCGCACCGCCACCATCGTTGTCGATGCGTTGCTCGGCACCGGACTCACCGGCCCTCCGCGCGAGCCCTACGCCACACTGATTGACGCAATCAACACCCGGTTCCCGTTCGCGAAAGCCGTAGCCGTCGACATCCCGTCAGGCCTGGCGTCCGACACCGCGGAAACCGGTTGGCCCCACGCGCGCGCCGGCTACACCGTCACGTTCACGGCGCCCAAACTCAGCCAGGTGCTTCAACCGAACGCCTCCGCGTGCGGTGAACTGCACGTCGGCCAGATCGGCTCGCCCGACTCGATTCTGCCGGACCATACCATCGTCATCGAGCCTACGCTGTTCGCTCACCTATTCAAGCCGCGCCCGCTCCTGGGACATAAGGGAACCTTCGGCCACGTGCTCGTTGTCGGCGGCGCCCCCGGCAAAGCCGGCGCGGCGTCGATGTCCGGCTTGGCCGCTCTGCGCGCCGGTGCGGGCTTGGTGACGGTGTGCTCCTCCGAGCCGCCTCCCACGCTCGAACTCATGCACGAGCCTCTGGGCGGCCTCGATCGGCTCAAAGCGGCCGCTGAGTCGAAGACCGTCCTCGCCATCGGTCCCGGACTCGGCGTTTCGCCGGTCGTGAAGCCTTTGCTCGACTGGGCCAGGCAGCCGGTCGTCGTCGACGCCGATGGACTCAACTCGATGAACGGACTCCCGTTCCCGGCCCGCGAAAGCATCGTCCTGACTCCCCATCCCGGTGAGATGGCGCGGCTCTGTGGAGTCTCCACCGCCGAAATCCAATCGGACCGCCTCACTTGGGCCCGCCGCTTCGCCACAGAACATGGCGTGACCCTTGTGCTCAAGGGACGCAATACGCTGATCGCGTTCCCCGATGGCAAGCTGTACATCAACCCAACGGGCGGGCCCGCACTCGGCACAGGCGGCTCTGGCGACATTCTCACCGGCTTGATCGGTGGCCTTATCGCACAGTTCCCCGATCAACTGCGAACCGCTGTCGCTGCCGCCGTCTGGCTGCACGGCCGCGCGGGCGACCTTGCCGCCGCCGAGCTAACCGAGCCCTGCGTCATCGCCACCGACATTCTTCGCTACCTGCCACACGCCATCCATGACCTTCCTCACTAACAGCGAAGAAGAGACAATCGAACTCGGCCGGCGCCTCGCGCGCGAAGTCCTGCCGCCGCAAGGCGTAGTCCTGCTGATCGGCAACCTTGGCGCAGGCAAAACCACACTCACCAAAGGAATCGCCGAAGCCCGCGGCGCTGTCTCGACGGAAGACGTCTCGAGCCCCACCTACACCCTCATCCACGAATACGGCGAACCGGTGTCGGTCTATCACATCGACCTCTACCGTCTCGACACCGCGGAAGAGGTCGCCACCCTAGGCCTCGACGAAATCTTCGACCGCGATGCGCTAGTCCTCATCGAATGGGGCGAGCGCTTCCCTCAACTCTTTCCGCCGAACACCATCCGCATTGAACTGGAACGCACTTTCCCGGACGGGCGCAGGATTGTCGTCAGCGGCCTGCCCGGAACCGGGCCAAGCTAAACCGAAGCCAAACCGAAGCTAAACCTCCTTCGCTCCCTTAATCACCGCGGCAATATCCTTGATCCCTACGCCAGGACCCGCCGGCACCGACATCTTTCCATCCTTCACCGTGATTGCCGGTTCGAACCACTGTGCGTACTTCTCCTGTCCCAGCTTGTACTCCTGATACTTGCCCGGGTCGCGGATCACGCTCGCAAAGTGCAGCATGTATACGTACCCGAACCCGCCCGAGATATGCACCGTCGTCGGCATGTTCGCCACATCGGCCATCTTCGCCACGCGCATAGACCGTACCATGCCGCCGTAGTAGTGCAAATCCGGTTGAACAATATCCACCGCCCGATTCGCGATCATCCAACGGAACCGCCAGTCCGAATACTCCTGCTCGCCGCCGGCCACGGGAATCGTCAGCGTATCGGCCACCACCTTCGTATCTTCCAGATGGTCGAATGGACAGGGCTCCTCAAAGTAGACCGCTTTGATATCTTCGAGCATCCGGCCGACCTTGATCGCTTGTGGCGGATCGTATGAGCTGTTCGAATCCGCGTGGATATCGAAGTCGTCGCCAAACGTCTTCCGCACCAGCGGAATCAGCGTCTCGGTCCGGCCGGGCATCGCGTCCGCGTTGCGGCTCATCCGTCCGCCTACGCGGAACTTCAGCGCTTTTGAACCCGACTCGGCCACCAGCTTCTTCAGGTGCTCAATCTCCTGCTCGGGCGTCGTATCGCGCCTTCCGCTGGCCGTATAGATCGGGATCTCCTTGCGTCGCACATCGCCAAACAGCGCGCCCATCGGCTTTTTCGCGATCCGCCCCAGCATGTCCAGAATCGCGAACTCCACCCACGCGTGCGGCGACCACAAGGCGATCCCGTACAGCTTGTAGTTGTCCTTATAGCGGTACAGCTCCCACAGCAGATTCTCGAGGTCCCGCGCATCTTTGCCGATGAAGAAGGGGACGATCAGATCCTGCAGGATCTTCGCGAGATACTCCGGCCGCGGCGGGTTCGGCAGGGACAAACCCTCGGCCCCGTCTTTTGACCGCACGTGGACAAAGAACTCCTTGTCCTTCTTGAGCAGCTTGATCGACTCGATGACGACCGGCGACGTGATGCCGTCGAGCTTCAACACCGGTTGTGACGCCGCTTTATCCAGTTCTTCGACGGGCGGTCCGGCGGCAGCCTTGGCGCTGGCGGTGGTTTTTGAAGACGAGCAGCTCAGGGCGGCGGTCCCGAACCCGGCTGCGGCGAGAAGTCGGCGGCGATTCATCGACATGGTGAAAACCATTGTAGGTCCGCTGCCTGCCCCATCGTGCATCCCCCAATGCTGCGTCCCCCCAATGCTGCATCCCCCCATGCTGCATCCCCCAATGCTGCGTCCCCCAATGCTGCATCGACGCCAGGATGTTCGCAGTTGCCTCCGAGTTCTCGGCGTGCTTAGACCGTCAAGCCCCCAAGTGCCGCATACGCCCCGCCCATCGCAAAAACCGGAACAAGTCCGCGCGGTGCACCCAGACAAACGCCCAAAACTCCCGAAAGCCGATCCCGTCGGCGTGCACGCCCCAATACGTCTCCATGCGCCATCGCAGATATGGACTACGCCACGGCCTCAGCCGGTAGCCCTTCGTCGCACGCCACAAAAAACCGATCACAGTCGCTTATCGCAGGGAATTCGTCGCCGGCGCCAGTTGCGTCGGCGGCTTCTGATCTTTCGTCGCGTAATAGCCCGACCGTGTCCGCACCGTCGGCCGGTTCGGACCTTTCGCGTTCACCTGGATCCGCCGGTAGCTGCCGTCGAGCGCCTGCTCGCTCGGCGAATACGCCAGGATGTACTGGTTCCGGATCTCATGGGCCACCTGCGAAGCGAGTTGGTCCATGTCCGTGACCTCTTTGGGGATGTACGAAGCGCCGCCCGATGCATCGGCCAGAGCCTTTAGCGCCCGTTGCGCCCGCTTGGCCTTGCCGCGCTCTTCCTCATGCAGCAGCCCGATCGTATAGACCAGAACTTCAGTCTGCTGAGCCTTCGCCACCAGCTTCTCCAGGGTGTTTACGGCCGAACTGGTGTTATCGTCGCCGTCGGTCACCACCAGCAGAATCTTCTTATCCTTCTTACCCTTCTCTTTCAGGTAATCGATCGACATCGACACGGCATCGCGCATCGCCGTTCCGCCGCGCGAATCGATCCGCGTCAGCGCCTCTTCCAGCTTCTTCTGGTCCGAGGTAAACGGCTGATCGAGGAAAGCCTCGTCGTTGAAGTTGACGATGAACACCTCGTCCTGCGGGTTCGATTCTTTCACCAGCCGCAACGCCGCGGTCGCCACCTGTTTGCGCTTGTCGCGCATGCTGCCGCTGTTATCGATAATCAATCCAAGCGACACCGGAACGTCTTCACGACGGAAGACCTTGATCGGCTGCGGAGCGCCGTTCTCGAGAACGGTAAAGGCGTCCTTGGGTAAATCGGTAATCAACTTGCCATTCCGGTCGGCTACCGTCGCGTGCAGCAGCACCAGCCGTGTGTCGGTACGGAACACGGCATCGCTTTGCTCGGTGTCTTGTTTCGGGGCTTCTCCTCCAGGCTTCGCTTCTCCCCCAGGCTTCGCCGGCGCAGCGGGCTTTGCTTGTTCTTGTGCGCCGAGGCTCACCGCGGTGGCCGCCAGCACAACGAGTGCGGTCGCTTTATTGAGTCGGTGCATAGTACCCCGTCCGATAATACGCGCGAAGCGGCGGCAACCCTCGCGGCTGCACCAGTTTCACTTCCACGCGGCGGTATTTGCCATCCTTCTGGAGGTTCGAGGGCGAATACCCCAGAACGTACTGACTTCTCAATTCCACCCCAATCTTTGCCGCCACGTCCGGCAGCTCGTTCAAATTGTCGATCGGAAAGTGCCGGCCGCCGGTCTGTTCGGCGATCTCGGTCAACAATCCCGGCCCGGCCAGTTCTTCCGCGGTCCGCCCACGCCCGGCGACCTGCTCAAAGATGCCGATCGCATACACTTGGACGTCAGCCTCGCGCACCAGGTTCTTGATTTCGCTTTCCGTATACCGGCTCGAATTGTCGCCACCGTCTGAGAGCACCAGAATCGCCTTCCGCGGGTTGCGGGCCTTCTTCATCTGATTCATTGCAAGATAAAGGCCATCGAGCAGCGCGGTTCGGCCCTTCGCCTGCGTGAATGCCAACCGGTTCTGGATCTCTTCCGTATTCGTGGTCCAGGGGATCACCAGTTCGGGCCGTTCGTTGAACTGAACCAGGAAAAACTCGTCCTCCGGGTTCGCCGTCTTGAAAAACTGCGCCGCCGCCTGCCGCGAACGGTTCAATTTATTACCCATGCTGCCGCTGACGTCGAACACGAGACCGATCGAGAGCGGCGCTTCCTCCGACGTGAACGACACGATCTGTTGCTCGGTCTTGTCCTCGAACAACCGGAAATGTTCGCGCTCCATCCCCGTTACTACCTGGTTGAGCGGAGTGGTCACGGTGACGTTGATTTGGACCAGCGTCGTATCCACTCGGATGTTCGGGGATTTGCGGTCTTTCGGAGCGTCCGGATCCGCCGGCCTGGCCCGCGGCTCGATGTTCACACGAGGCTGTGGTCCCGCTTGCTTTTTCTCATTGTCTCCGGCAATAAGTCCATTGCCTACAACGAGAAAGAAAGCTCCTACGAGTGCCCAGACCTTCCTCATTGTCACCTTCCCGGCCGCGCCATCCCAAGTATAACATGTGCCCTTTTTGTGGTATGCTTGAACGTGCCCGCCAGAGTTCTGGGTGTCATTCCTGCCCGGTTCCAGTCGTCGCGCTTCCCCGGAAAAGCCCTTGCCCTTCTTGCCGGAAAACCGATTATTCAGCATGTCTTTGAACGTGCGTCGCATTCCAGATACCTTTCTGACGTTTTAATCGCGACCGACGACCATAGGATTTTCGACGCCTGTCGTAAATTCGGTGCGAACGTTCGCCTCACCCGGCCTGACCACCCTTCCGGCACCGACCGTGTAGCCGAAGTGGCCTCCGCTTACCACTCCTCCGTGGTGGTTAATATTCAGGGGGACGAACCGCTGATCGACCCCGCCGCGATCGACGCCGCGGTGCTGGCGCTGCTCGACGACCCCGAACTCCCGATGAGCACGCTCATGAAGCGGATTGAGTTCGTTGACGAAATCACCAACCCCAACGTCGTGAAGGTCGTTTGCGATCTCCGCGGCAACGCAATCTACTTCTCGCGTAACCCCATTCCCTACAATCGGTCGGGTGGCGCGGAGTACTTTAAACACGTCGGGCTGTACGTTTACCAGCGGGAATTTTTACTGGGCTATTCGTCTTTACCGGTCGGACCACTCGAAAAGATCGAGTGCCTGGAACAGATGCGAGCATTGGAAAATGGGTATTCGATTCGGGTCGTCGAAACCGGCTACGAATCGCTGGGTGTGGATACGCCCGAGGATCTCGAAACCGTAGCGCGGCTCTTCAAGGTCGCTGCGCCAAGCAATGAATAGGGCGGAAGAAACGTAAGGATGGCGAAATACATTTTCGTAACCGGTGGTGTGGTCAGTTCTCTAGGGAAGGGAATTGCCGCTGCATCGATCGGATGCCTGCTCGAAAGCAGGGGATTACGGGTCACACTGCAGAAGTTCGACCCCTACTTGAACGTCGACCCCGGAACCATGAGTCCGTTCCAGCACGGCGAAGTCTTCGTCACCGACGACGGCGCTGAAACCGACCTCGATCTCGGCCACTACGAGCGGTTCACCCACGCGCCGCTCACCCAGGCCAACAACCTCACCTCCGGGCGTCTCTACGAACAGATCATCGCCCGCGAACGCCGCGGCGATTACTTGGGGAAAACCGTCCAGGTCATCCCGCACGTCACCAACGAAATCAAGGCTGCCGCCCGCAAGGTCTCTACCGATGTCGACGTGGTCATCGTCGAGATCGGCGGAACCGTCGGCGATATCGAATCGCTCCCGTTCCTCGAAGCGATCCGCCAGCTTCGTCACGAACTCGGCCGCGAAAACACCGCCTTTGTCCACGTCACGCTAGTCCCCTGGATCGCCGCCGCCCACGAACTGAAAACGAAGCCTACACAGCACTCCGTCAAGGAACTACGCGCCATCGGTATCCAGCCCGACATGCTGGTGTGCCGCTCGGAAAAGCCCCTGTCGCGCGACCTCCAGGAAAAGATCGGCCTCTTCTGCGACGTCGATGTCGAAGCCGTCATCACCGCGCGCGACGTGGCCAGCGTCTACGAAGTCCCCATCGAGTTCGCCGCCCAAAAGGTCGACGAGATCCTGCTCCGCATGCTCAACCTCGAAACGGCGGACCGCGACCTTTCCCGCTGGACCGAGATGCTGCGCAATCTCAAGAATCCCCAAGGCGTCGTCCAGATCGGTGTCGTCGGCAAGTACGTCGAATACGAAGATTCCTACAAGAGCCTCAAGGAAGCACTGCTCCACGGCGGCTTAGCGCATAACCAGAAGGTCCAACTCACCTGGATCGAAGCCGAAGAACTCACCTGGCCGGAGTGCGTAGCCCGGCTCGAACCCTACGACGGTATCCTAGTCCCGGGCGGGTTCGGCAAGCGCGGCATCGAAGGCATGCTCAACTCCATCCGCTACGCGCGCGAATACAAGGTGCCCTACTTCGGCATCTGCCTCGGCATGCAGACTCTCGTCATCGAGTACGCCCGTAACGTCTGCGGCATGGAAGGCGCGGATTCCACCGAGTTCGATCCCGACCCCAAACACCGCATCATTTATAAGCTCCGCGAACTCAAAGGTGTCGACGAGTTGGGCGGCACCATGCGCCTCGGCGCGTATATCTGCCACCTCGCGGAAGGTTCGTTCGCCCGCGCCGCCTACGGTCGCGAGATGGTGAGCGAGCGCCACCGCCACCGCTTCGAGTTCAATCGCGAATACGAGAAGATCCTCACCGAACACGGTCTCCGGCTCACCGGCCAAACCCCCGATGGCGTGTATGTCGAGATCTGCGAAATACCAGATCACCCGTGGTTCCTCGGCTGCCAGTTCCATCCCGAATTCAAATCGAAGCCGCTCGAACCGCACCCGCTCTTCCGCGCCTTCGTCGGAGCCTCCGCCGAACAGCGCGACCGCCGCAAATCCGGCCAGCGCGCGGCGCCCACCGCAACGGCCGCCGAAGCCGCCGCGCAGTACTCGCATGCCCGATGACGAGCTGCTGCTGATCGCCGGACCCTGCGTCATCGAGTCGGAACAGCACGTCCATCTTCTAGCGGAACGTCTCAAAGCCGTCGCGCCTCATTTCTACTTCAAGGCGTCATTCGATAAGGCCAACCGTTCCAGCGTCTCCTCCTATCGCGGACCCGGCCTCACCGAGGGCCTGAGAATTCTCGCCACCCTGAAGAACCAAGGCTTCCGCATCCTCACCGACATTCACGAGCCCGCCCAAGCCGAACCCGCCGCCCAAGTCTGCGATGTCCTCCAAATCCCCGCCTTCCTCTGCCGCCAGACGGACCTGCTCGTCGCCGCCGGCCGCACAGGCCGCATCGTCAACATCAAGAAAGGACAATTCGTAGCCCCGCACGACATCGGCCACGCCGCCGACAAAGTAGCCTCCACCGGCAACACCAACATCTGGCTTACCGAACGCGGCACGACGTTTGGCTACAACAACCTGGTGGTCGACATGCGGGGCCTCGTCATCATGAAGCGCTTCGGCTATCCCGTAATCTTCGACGCCACCCACAGCGTCCAGTTGCCGGGCGCGGCGGGACAGGCTTCGTCAGGCCAACCCGAATTCATCGAACCACTGGCACGCGCGGCGGTAGCCGCCGGCGCCGATGGCCTTTTTGTCGAAGTCCACGAAAACCCACCCAAAGCGCTATCCGACGGCGCCAACGCTCTCCACCTGGACAAGCTCCCAGGCCTCTATTCCCGCCTCACCGCCCTCCACAACCTGATCGCCGCTTGGCCGTAGGTGGCCCAAGACCAAATTGCCGGGATGGGTTATCCGGCCGCGCTTTGCCTTCCGCTGATGCGTCACGCCATGAATATTTCCGCAGGAACGCGGAAGTGTCCGGCCAAACGCTGCGCCAAATCCCAACTGATCTTGCGCCGCCCGTTCAGGATCTCCGTCGTCAGCCCCTTATTGCCAACGACGGGCCAAACATCCTTATGGCGGAGACCTCGGTCTTCCATCAGCGCTTTAAGCGCTTCATGCGGCGCGACTGCCGGGAACCGGTAATGCCGTTCTTCGAAATCGGATATGACGATACCCAGAAGTTCGGCGAAAGCGCTTTCCTCGGGGGTCAGCCCGGCCTCTTCCTCCCGTTCATCGAGCGCCAGTAGGATCTTCGTCAACCGTTCATTGTCACCTTCCGTTTTGGGCGGAATCGGCAATGCGGCCGCTATCAATTGCACGTATCTCTCGGGGTTGATCCGTTTCCGGTTTACTCTCGACGGCATTACTTCCATTCCCCTTTCGAATACTCTTCATGCGTCATGATGTGCAGGACGAAAGCCTTCTGCATCTGGAAGTTGACACGCGCAATCAGGCGGTATTTACAAATTGTAAACAAAGAGGTCGACTGTAACCCCTTCTCCTCAACCCAACCGTAAGCTATCCTCTCCCCTGTATGAGGATCGCTCCTCTAACCGCTGTACTCTTCTCATCCATCGCCACCCTCACCGCGCAACCCAACATCACCGCGTGGCAGCCCAACTACTCGTTCACCTTGCCCGGCACCCCGCACTACGCCGCAGCACAAGGATCGCTGATCGTCATCTACGGCGATAATCTCGGACCGGCCCAACTGCTCTCCCAAGGCTTCCACCCCGCACTCGACCGGAATCTCGGAGGTGTCTCCGTCCGTATCACCGTCGGCACAACCACCACGCAGGCCATTCCGTATTACGTGTCCGCTAGGCAGATCGCAGCGATCGTACCGTCCACCACCCCACTCGGTGATGGGACCCTGACCGTCACCTATAACAGCGCCACCAGCGCCACCTTCCCCATTCGCATCGTGCAGAGCGCCGTCGGCCTGCTCACCAGAAACGGCTACGGCGTCGGTCCGGCCGCGGTCTATGATTCCAGCGGCCGCCTGATTACCCGCACCAATGCCGCCAACCCAGGCGATACGGTAGTGTTCTGGGGCACAGGTGTCGGCCCTGATTTAACCACTGATGAGACGCGTCTGATCTCGGCTGTCCGCAATCTCGAGAACCTCCCGTTTGAGTTCCACATCGGCGGCAAACTTGCGACCGCCGCCTACCGCGGCCGGTCTACCTATCCCGGCGTCGACCAGATTAACGTAATCGTTCCGCAAGGAGTTTCGGGTTGCGCCGTGAGTGCTTATGCCAAAACCGGCGCGTTCGTCAGCAACATTACAACAGTTCCCATCGCTCTAACCGGCAACATCTGTTCCGACAACAAGGGCTTCTCCGCCGAACAAATATCACGCTTCGAGACCCAGACCGGCTGGATCCTTTCGGCCTCTGCCTCTGTCGGCAGAACCGCCAACTGGCGGGGAGGCCCATGGTTCACCGTCCCACCCGGGACCATTCACGATGAAGCCAGGCTGGAATTTCAAATAACGATAGATCAAGACCGGCAGGCTCCCGTTGTGCTTCAACCTCCGTCCATTGGGAGTTGCGTAGTGGGTGCGGGAGATGACCGTCCCTCCTCGGCGGGAAGGGTTGTGTTCCACCCCGTTGATGGCGTTACCCTGAAACTCCCCGATGGAACGTCGCGGCCGATGACTGGACCCAACCCGTACACCTATTCCGAATTTGGACCCGCTGGGTCGGAACCACTCATCCCAAACGTCGGAGCACTCTTCCAAATCGACACCGTTGGCGGCACCAGTAGCGCTCCCTTCACCACCACCCTCACCGCCCTCCCCACCCTCCAGTGGACCAACAAGTCCCAACTCGCCGAAATCGACCGTACCCGCCCACTCGACCTCACCTGGATCGGCGCCCCGCAAACCTACGCCGTCATCTCGGGTTATGCCGCCAATGGTCCGGACCCATTCCTCTGGAGTACCTTCTATTGCACCGCACCCGGCGATACCGGCCGCTTCACCGTCCCCGCCGACATCCTTTCCCACATGCTCAAAAGCCTCACCGCAAACGATGCCGGCGATCCCGTCCAGAGCGGACAACTGACCCTTACGCTCTACAGCATTCCCAACTTCCAAACCGTCCAGGGCCTCGATTTCGTCGAATCCTCCAGCTACTCCAGCGAAATCCTACGCGTTAACTTCAAGTAGCGATTTTCTTCGCTACGATTGCAGTTTCTCGTACACTAATCTTGCGCGAGGTATGTTGTGCTCGCGCAATTAATCTGAGGTCGGAGAACATGAAGATATTTTACGGAGGCTTCGCCGGACTGTTATGTCTGGCCGCTTCGGCATTGGCCCAACCTAAGGTTGACGCCTGGCAAATGAACTACAGCTTTACCCTCCCCAAAACTCCGCATTACGCGGCGGCGCAGGGTTCAATCATCGTTATTTACGGGTCCGGCATGGGACCCGCAACCTTGCTGTCGCAAGGCTTCAACCCGGCGCTCGACAAGAACCTCGGTGGTGTTTCCATCAAGGTGACCGTTGCCGCCACCACCACGGAAGCGATTCCTTATTACGTTTCCGCAACCCAGATTGCAGCTATCCTCCCATCCGCTACCCCGGTCGGCAACGGAACGCTCACCGTCACCTACAACGGCCAGACCAGCGCTTCTATTCCCATCCGTGTCGTACAAAGCAATCTCGGTATCCTCACGCTAAACGGCGCAGGCACCGGCACTGCCGCGGTCTACGACCTGAACTATCAGTACGTCACACCCACCAATGCCGCCAACCCGGGCCAGTCCATCATCTTCTGGGGAACCGGCCTCGGCCCCGACCCCAACGACGAGACACGCCTGATCACGGGCGCCAAGAGCCTCGACACCATCCCCTTCGAGTTTTACATCGGCGGCAAGCGGGCCAACGTCACCTACCGCGGCCGCTCCCCTTACCCCGGACTCGACCAGATCAACGTAGTCGTTCCCGACGGTGTCTCCGGTTGTGCGGTCGCCGCCTACTCGAAATCAACCACCTGGGTCTCCAACATGACGACCATCCCCGTTGCCGCCAGTGGACGTATCTGCTCCGACCCGAGCGGTTTTTCGAGCGGCGACATCTCTCGCCTCCAGAACCTCTCGCAGATCAACATCGGCAGCCTCTCATTGGGTAAAGCGACTGCGGCCCAAGGGCCCATCTCGCTCACCAGCGACAACGCCACCGCCATGTTCGCACGCTACACCCCCATCGACTTCACCAATAACGCCAGCGGCGGTCAGGCTTCTATCGGCAGCTGTATGGTCAGCACCTACACCGGTTCGAGCGGCGCTCCGCCCACTTCACCAGGCATCAAGTTGCTCGATGCCGGCGCCGTAACCTTGCGCCTGCCTGACAGCAGCACCCGCACCTTAGCTCGCCAGCAGGGCATCTATTCCTATTCCGGAGTAAGCCTGGGCGGGAACCCGCTCTTCATCCCTGCTTCCGGCGGCGACTTCACATATAACATTGGCGGCGGCGCTGATGTCGGAGCCTTCAGCGCCGGACTCTCCGCCTTCCCCGCCATCAATTGGACCAACAAGTCGAGCATCTCCAACATCAACCGCTCCAGTTCGCTCGACGTGACCTGGACGCCCGGCCCCGCCAGCGCGTACATGGTTATCGCCGGCGTTTCCATCATCACGGGTCCTCCATCGCTCGCCACCTCGTTCGTCTGCACCGCCGATGCCGCGGCCGGCCGCTTCACCATCCCCGCCGACGTCCTCTCGAAAATGGTGCAGAGCGAGGTGATCAGTGGCGGCGGCATAACCATTGCCACCGGTCAGTTATCGCTCATGATGTACAGCAACCCCAAGTTCACCACCGGCCCCGGTCTGGACATCGTGTCCACCACCTACTTCAACTCCGACAGCGCGGCGGTGAACTACCAGTAAATCCGCTTAACCCCAAAACGCGAAAAAGGACCGCCCCCGTGCGGTCCTTTTATTCTTTTCGAACGAGGCCCCGGAGCGGCGGGAGTTCCTCACGAAATGCCTCTTGTATTCCGCTGGCATTGCTGGTACACTTGACCCGTGGTCGTGGACGTGTGTCCACCCACCAAACAAATCCAAAAAGGACCGCCATCGCGCGGTCTTTTTTTTTCGCACTACCTCCGGTCGGAAGCCGTCGCGCCCCCGACCCCCTCGGCGTTCATCCGCGTTAATCGGCGGCCGATTCAAAAATTTCCCCAGAAGGAGTATTACTCAGATGTCTGCAAACCTCAGCACAGGCCCTCGCACCGAAGAAGGCAAAGCCAAATCCTCCCAAAATGCCAGAAAACATGGTTTGACCGCCGAATCCATCCCAGCCGATCTCCGTCCTGTTTTCAACCATTTGCGAAACGAACTCCACTCCCAGTGCCGCCCCGATGGCCCCTTGGAAGAAATCTTCTTCGACAAACTCGTCACCGCCCGCTGGAACATGCTCCGTGCGCTCGATTTTCAAAACGAACTCTACGACCGCTCCGATGGCCGTGACCCCATCACCCACCCCACCACCCAAAAAGAGGCCGAACTCTACTCGCGCTACTACATCCGGTTCGAAGGTTCGTTCAACCGCGCCTACAAACAACTCAAAGATTCCCAAACGAACCGCATCTGCCAGCTAATAGAAACCAACCCGGACGCCCCCCGTCCGTCGCTCCCCCTAGCCGACGCCCTTAAAATTCAACGCTTTGCGAAACGAACTCCCCCCTCCGTAACGGAGCCGCGACCGTCAGGGAGCGCCGCGCCATCCGACCCGCGACCGTCCGCGAGCGCCGCGCCATCCGAAGACATCCTCACCCACTTCCCCCCGTCCGTAGCCGCCGAAATCCGCGACGACGCTGCCAACCTCGACATCTCCGTCAACTTCCTCATCAGCCAGTACGCCAAAATCGGCTACCAGACCGCCCTGCAAGAATCCGTGCGGAACGAACCCAATTACGATTGCGTTAAACGTTAATATGGCTAAACGTTAATCAAGATAACCGGCCACGTTCGGGCGGTTCGGTGCGCCGGGCCGCTGGGCGATCAGGCCTGTTACCGCAGTTCTTCGCTCGTCGGCGTTGCCGGTTCCTGGCCCCAGTTTTGCCGGATCACACCCGACTGGTCCGCGAAAAACGTTCGCCGTCCCGTGCTGCCGAAGGCCTGCGGAATCGCCTGGATGAAGAAGCCCTGGGGTGAGCCTTGCAGGTTGTACTTATACCCGTTCTTGCTTCCCTTGGCCATGTCGCCGGTGATCAGGTCAGCGCCTGAAGGGTTCGGTTGACCGGAAGTGGGCGGCCCGAGTTCCTGCATCGACGTCGCATACCGTCCGAACTGCGACATGTACTGCGTTTGCGCGGTGATCAGGTTATGCAGCTCTCGCGTGGCCGCCATCTCTTTGGCGTTCATCATCGCGACGTTAATGCGCGGAATCGCAATCGCACCGATGATCATCAGGATGGCCACCACAATCAGTAGTTCCATCAGGGAGAAGCCGCGGCGGCGGCGCTGAATCCTGTTCATACAGTTCCTCATTACATAATGACGCGAAAACGAGTACGTGCGTGCAAGCCCCCCGCCAAGGGAAACCGCCGGCGATAATCGGCCAAACGCCGCTTCGTTTAGAACGAGAACCGCAAGCCTAGTTGCACCTGCCGGTTGGGACCCACCGTCGACGTGATCCGCCCGGCCGCCGGATTGCCCACCGCGCCGTTCGGCGTACCGAACTGCGGCGTGTTGAACAGGTTGAACATCTCGGCGCGGAACTGCATCCGCCACTTCTCAGACGGAGAGAAGTCCTTAAACAGCGACCAGTCGAAGTTGATGCGGCCCGGTCCGCGCAGAATGTTGCGGCCGCCGTTGCCGAACGTGTAAATGGCCGGCACGCCCCAGGCGCCGTTCGGACCGAGCGACGTGTCGAACCACAGGAACGGATCGGGATTGTCGATTTTGCCGGATTTCAAACGGTCGGGCCGGCTGCCGCCCGCGTTCGATACCGAGCTGTTCAGCGCCGGAGTGAACGGCAGACCAGTCTGTGCCGTGAAGATGAAGTTAGTGTCCCAGCCGCCGAAAGCCGTGTCGAGAGCGCGGGCTCCGGAACTCCATTTGCGTCCTTTGCCGAAAGGCAGCGCCCAGTTCATAGAGGTGGTGAAGCGGTGGCGGATGTCGAAGCCGGAATCGCCACGGTCGCACTGCCGGCAGCGCCGGTCCTGCGGAATAGGACCGTTGTCCGCTCCGCCGAACGCATTCGCCACATCATCAATCGCGTGTGACCATGTGTACGAGGAAACGAAGCCGATCGCCTTGAAGCGCCGTTCGAGCGAAGCCTGGAGCGAGTTGTAGTTCGCTTTGCCGTCGAAGGTCAGGTAGGTAACGTCGGTGACGTTCGGGGCGATACCGTACAACGGACGCCGCGGGTTGTTCGCCCCCGGACCCGGTACCGGCTGGTTGTAGTTCCAACTGAAGTCGAGGCGGCGGCCGATATTGCCGACGTACCCGATTTTGGCCACCAAATCCTTCGGCAACTGCTGCTGCACCTGGAAGTTGTACTGCTGGATGTAGGCCGACCGCAGGTTCGGGTCCACCGCGAGCATGGCGCCCGTCGGGTTGTTGGCCACGATGTTGAAGTCGAGCACCGGTATGGGATCGAAGCCCTGGCTCATCTTCCGGAAGTTCGGGTTGAACTGATTGATGTCGGGCGTCACGATGGGCCCGAACGGCAACTGCCGGTGGCGCCGCATATACACGGATTCACTGTTGGGCGGGTTGTAGAACACGCCGTAACCGCCGCGGACGACCGTGCTCGGCCGTGCCTGGTACGCAAAGCCCAGCCGCGGTCCGAAGTTGTTCTTATCCGCCTTAATGCCGGTAGCCGCATCGGTGTTGAAGCCGGCTATCAGCAGCTTGGCCGATACGGGATCGAAGTTGGTCATGCGGTTGGCCACCTCAGTGATCGGCGAATCGTACTCGTAGCGCAACCCGAGGTTCAGCGTGAACTTCGACGTGACCTTCCAGTCGTCCTGTATATAGCCGGCCCACTCGGTGTAGCGGAAACCCGGGAAGACGAGCGTAAAGTCCTGCTCAATCAGGCTGGGCGCGCCCAACAGGAATGCCGCCATGGTTTCGCCCGTCGAAGCGGCATTGTTCGGATCGTCGGAAAATGTGCGGCCGTAGTTGAACCGGCCGTTGCCGCGGTTGGTTTGAAACTGCGTGATTTGGCGGCGCCGTATCTCAAAGCCGAACTTCAGGGAATGTTTGCCCTGGAGTTTGGTGAAGTCCAGGCGCGGGTTGAACGTGTTCTGGATGCGAAGAATCGGCAGCGAACGCGTTTGGCCGATTCCGAAGTAGCCGCCGGGGCTGATGATCGGAATACCGTCCGCCTGTGGACCCTGGTTCGCGTTCTTGAACCCAACCTGTTCGCCGAGCTTTGAACCCGGCACGGCGCCTTCCTGCCGGAAGTCCAGGTTAAACCGGTTGAAGCCCATTTTGGCTTCCATGATCAGCGTCGGCGTAAACGTGCGAACCCAGGAGGCAACCGCGTTATACGCCCGCAGGTAAGAGTCGCCGGCGAATGTGTCTTCGTTGCCGAGGCTAACCGGCTGGCTTAATCCGGCGAGGTTCACATTGGGGAAGGTGGAAGGCCGTGTTGTGATCGTGTTCTGCTGCGAGAAGCGGCCGAACACCTGGTTCTTTTCGTTCCAGTTCCAGTCGATGCGGCCGTCGCCTTGATCCCACCGCTGAACATCCTTCAGGATGGCCGTGTAATTGTTCGTCAATGCGCTCGTCTGTGGCAACGGGTAGGCATTCATAAACTTCACAGACAGCGGATCCCAACGGCTCTGGGGAATAATGTCGCCGGGGAAACGGTCGCGTGTGTACCCCGATGCCGTTCCGGGGGTGGCGCGCGTAGTGACCGGGTCGAAGATCGGGCGGACACCGGAGAAATCGCCTTGCCGCATCGCGGCGGTCGGAACCGTGCCGACGGACGGACGTTCCTGCCGGCGCCGGTAGCCTTCGTAGTTGGCGAAGAAGAAAACCTTGTTCGGAATTATCTTGCCGCCCAGATTCGCGCCGAACTGCTTCTGCCGGAACGCGGGCTTGTTGAAGTTAGTAGGCGCGAAGTAGTTGCGGGCGTCGAGTTTGTCGTTGCGGAGGAACTCGTATGCGGTGCCGTGCCAATCGTTCGAGCCCGACTTGGTGATCACGTTCACGGTAGCGCCCGAGTTACGGCCCTGGTCGGCCGCAAACATGTTCGTCTGGATCTTGAATTCGCGCACCGCTTCGACCGAAGGCCGCAACGTGATCGACAACGTGAGCCGCTCGTTGTTGTCCACACCGTCCATCAGGAAGTTATTGGAGTTTTCGCGGTTGCCGTTGGAGAACAACTCGGAGCCGGGCCGGAGATCGTCCGGGCGCGTGCCGCTCATGATGGTGCCCTGTGCGCCGAAGCCGACGCCCACCACGCCAGGTCCGAGAATGGCGAGTTGGACGAAGTTACGGCCGTTGAGCGGCAGGTCTTCGATCGCCTTCTGTTCGATTACCTGGCCGATCGACGATGTATCGGATTCGATTAGCGGCGCCGCTCCGGTCACTTCTACGGTTTCGGAAACCGCGCCCACCTCGAGACCGAAATCGAGACGCGCTACCTGGTTGACTTCCAGTCGTACGCCCTCGCGGCGCGATTGCCGGAAACCCAGTTTGGAAACGCTGATGTTATACGTGTCCGGCGACAGGAACGGAACCGTGAAACTCCCCGCTTCGTTGCTGTTCACTTTACGTTCGGTATTCGTCGAGGCGCTGATAACCGTGATTTCGGCGTCAGCGACCGCCGCACCGCTCTTGTCGGTGATGTTACCGGTGATTTGTGAAGTTGCCTGGCCGAATAGAACGGCCGAGAAGGCGTAGAAACACAGTACGCCGGGGCGGACAAGGCTCATAGATCTATAACCCCTTAGACTTGGTCTTTTTGGGAAGCAAAGACGTCGTACAAGTATATTCACACTGCTTCGTAACCGTTGTCAAAACGGTTTGCCGCGCGAACCTTAGCCGGCCAGCCCTGGTACGCCCCCAACGGTGGGTGCAAGCTTGACAGCTCTTACGATCGCCTGTTCCACCGCTTCCGCCGCCGCCACCCCTAATGCCATCAGATCCGCCTGCTTCGTGCCGGCGCTGAGGGCGAACACGACATCGCCATCCGCCGTTGTCCACACCGGCGAGATCGACCGCGCCATCCCGATGCTCCCCAACGCCGCCAGCTTCGAAGCGGCCACCTTGTTCAGCCGCGCGTTCGTCGCCACAACGACCAGTGTCGTGTTGCCCCCGGTCCGCGACCGTGCCCGTGTGCCCCGCTTCAGCACGGCCGCCGAATCGGCAAACTCCTGCGATGCTGCCGATACCCGCGTCCCCGCCAAGATCTTGCCCGTCGCCGGTTCGCGCACATCCCCCAGCGCGTTCACCACCGCCAGCGCCGAAACCAGCACACCCGCGTAACTCCCCTCGAGCGCCACCGTCGCCGTCCCCAACCCGGACTTCATGGCATGCGACATCCCCATCACTTTGCCCACCGTGGCGCCCGTGCCCGCGCCGACGGCGCCTTCCTTCACGGCTTCCTCGCCTGCCTTCCCGGCATCCGCGCTCGCCGCCGCTGCCGCCGCTTCGCCCATCTCGCGCGTAGGCCGCGCGTTCGGCTTCCCGATGCCGAGGTCGTAAATCACAGCGCCCGCCACGAGCGGCACCACGGCCGATGGCATCTTGTACCCGATGCCGCGAGCCTCGAGCACCCGGCGCACACCGCTCGCCGACTCCAGACCATAAGCGCTTCCGCCCGTCAGCACGATCGCGTGAATCCGCTCCGTCACGTGGCCCGGCGTCAGTAGATCCCATTCCGTCGACCCCGTCGCCGACCCTCTGATGTCAATCCCGCCCACCGCCCCGTTCGGACACAGGATCGCCGTACAACCGGTTACGCCCTGCAGGTCGGTCGCGTGGCCCACCAGAATCCCGTCTATATCGGTGAGCCCTTTCATAGTTACAAGTCCAACCGTATGCTAGCATCGCCATTAGAAACCCATCGTGCTCGACATCCTCAAAGGCCCTCTCTACACGATCCAGGGTTTCGTCCTGCTGAGTGGCCGCGCGCTTTTGAACATTCTTCGCTCGCCCCACTACCTGAACGACATCTTCCTCCAGATGGACATTATCGGCGTGGGCAGCCTGCCGCTCATCCTGCTCACCGGTCTGTTCACCGGCGCCGTCATCACGTTGCAGATGTCCAAAACCCTCAACCAGTACGGCGCCCAGGGCGAGGTCGGCACGATTGTCGCTGTTACCCTCGTCCGCGAACTCGGCCCCGTGCTGACAGCGCTGCTGGTTGCCGGCCGCAACGCCTCCGGCATGGCCAGCGAACTGGGCTCGATGAAAGTGACTGAGCAGATCGACGCCATGCGCGCCCTCGGCACCGATCCGGTCAAGAAACTGGTCACCCCGCGCCTTGTCGCCACGGCCACGATGCTGCCGCTGCTCACGATCATTGCCGACTTTATGGGCCTGGTCGGCGGCTACCTGGTAGCCTCCGTGATGCTCACGCTCACCACGCCGACGCAGTTCTGGTCTTCCGCTTATCAGGCGCTTGGCTTTTCAGACGTGCTGCAAGGGCTTGTCAAACCATTTACGTTTGCCATGATCATCGCGCTGGTCGGCTGCCATTACGGCATCGAAACCTCAGGCGGAACGCAAGGCGTCGGGCGTGCCACCACACAGGCCGTAGTCGTCTCTTCCGTCTGGATCATTGTTCTCACCTTCTTCATCGGAAAGATCTTCGTCTCGTTGACCTGAGTGAGAATCCCGATGACCGCCGCCCCCGCCAGCACCCCTACCGGCTCCGTTCTGCGCTTTGAGAACGTTACGGTTCGTTTCGGGGACAACGCCGTTCTCAAGAACCTGAACCTCACTCTTGAAGAAGCCGACACGGTGGTGATCCTGGGCAGCGCCGGCTCCGGCAAAACCGTGCTGCTCAAAACCGCGCTCGGCTTGATCCGCCCCGACGAAGGTTCCGTCTACCTGTTCGGCACCCGCACCGACGGCATGCGCGAGGAGGATATGGTGGAGCTTCGTTCGCGCCTCGGTATCCTTTTCCAGGAAGGCGGCCTCTTCGACTCGCTCACAATCGAAGAAAACGTCGCCTATCCGCTGCTCAACCAGAAATCGCTCGCCTGCCCGCCCGAAGATGTGCTGCCGCGCGTCACGGAAGCGCTGCGCTTCGTCGAACTCGCCCATACGCTCGAAAAAGTTCCCAGTGAACTCTCCGGAGGCATGCGCCGCCGCGTCGGCATCGCCCGCGCCATCGTCACGCAACCCGCCCTTCTCCTATATGATTCGCCCACCGCCGGCCTCGATCCGATCACCGCCAACACCATCATGGCCTTGATCGCCAAGGAGCGCGATTTGCGCCGCACCACCACCGCCATCGCCACCCACCGCTACCAGGACGGGCAACTCCTGGCCAATTATCGCTACAATGGCGACACCGCCGGCCTGCAGGCGGTCGACCCGGCTCGCGACGATCTGCGCACGCGCTTTATCGTGCTGAAAGACGGTGAGTTGGTGTTTGAGGGAACGCAGGCGGAATTGGAAGCGAACACGGATAGCTACATTTCCAAGTTCGCCAAGCGTTTGTCAGAATAGGGGAAGATGCCGTCCGCGAATAAGGTTGCCTGGGCTCAGCTTCGTGTCGGCATCGTCGCCGCGGTCGCCATGATCCTGCTGGCCGCGCTGGTGTTGCTCATCACCGGCCGGACCAGTTTCTTCGCCCCCAAAGCCAACCTCTATACCTTTTTGAAAGACTCGGCGGCGCTCGCCAGCGGCGCGAACGTCCGCATCAACGGCATCCTCGCCGGCCGCGTCGCTTCCGTGGAACTCACCGGCTCGACGCAACCGGATCGCGTCGTCAAGGTAACGCTCGAAGTGGAACGGCGGCTGTTGCCGCAAATACCGTCCAACTCCATCGCCGCCATGGCGGCTGAGAATCTGCTTGGATCGAAGTACATCAACATCCAAAAGGGCGATAGCCCCGTGCCGGTACAACCAGGGGCTGAACTGAAGGCGAAAGACACGTCGGAGTTCGACGAGGTGCTGCGCTCTTCCTACAACCTGTTGGGCGGCCTGCGCGCCACGCTCGAACGCATCGACCGTATCGTCGCCGTCGTCGAAAGCGGCGAAGGGTCTATCGGCAAGCTCATCTTCGACACCCAGCTTTACAACAACCTCAATCGCACCGCCGGCGAAGCCAATCGCCTCATGGCCCAGATCAACAGCGGCCAAGGCACCATCGGCAAGTTGATGTACGACGATGCCATCGTTACCGATGTCCGCAACTCCATCGCCCGGTTCAACGTCCTGCTCGACGATCTGCAAGCGGGCAAAGGCACCGCCGGGAAGCTCTTGAAAGACGAGAAACTGTACGCCGAACTGCGCAGCACAATGGCCGAATACCGCAAAATTGCCGCGGACCTCAATTCCGGCAAAGGCACCGCCGGCAAGCTCTTGAAAGACGAAGACCTGCACAAGCAGATCCTCGCCACCATGAACCGGGTCGACACGCTGTTCGACAAGATCAACTCCGGCCAGGGAACCCTCGGTCAACTGGTCGTCAACCCCCAGATGTACGAGTCGCTCAACGGGGCCTCGCGCGAAATCCACGAGTTCCTCAAAGCGTTCCGGTCGAATCCGAAGAAATATCTCTCTATCAAGCTGAACCTGTTCTAGGCGCGCCCGATCCCCTTTGCATCACCCATGATTCTGGAGATTTTTCTCTGTTGTTCACCCGCCGACAGGCCGGTAGCCGACATTATTGCGGCACGCCTGTCGCATGGCGCGGAAGCCATCGTCACCGTGGACGACGGCGCTGCCGAAAGCGTCGCCTCGAAATGGGAAGGCGGGCTCTCTTCTGCCGCCATCCTGCTGCTGCTCTCGCCCGATTCCGTTCCACCCCGTGTCAGCCGCGACCATTGGGGCGACTTGCTCGATCATGCCGGCGGTAACACCCAGCCGCCGGTCGCGACGGTACTCTTGAAAGATTGCGGCTACCCCCGCATTCTCGATCGCAAGAACTTCTTCCGCTGGAACGCCAACACTCCCGAGGTCCTCCGCGACCTCGAACGTTGGGTCCTGCAGTTGCACCAGCTTCCCGCTGAGCGCACCTTCACGCCCGCCCGTCTCTTCTGGTTTGAAGGACGCGAGCAGGAACTTAGCGACCTATGGGAAGCGTTGGTCGACCGTTCCGGCGCTGCCGCCCTCGTGAATCCCGCGCCGGCAAGCGGCAAGACAAGCCTTGCCCAGGAATTCGCGCGTCAGGCCGCCGCCAACTTCCGCGATGTGATCTGGATCGGCTGCGGCCCGCGCTCCGCTGCGTCGGTGCTCGCCGAACTAGCCGGCCGCGTAGGCGGTTCCGACTTTAGCCCCGATCCCAACCAGGCCTTCGCCGAGATGTTGGAAACAGCCGGGCGCCACCGGGTCTTGCTGGTCCTCGACGATTTTCGCGATCAGTTCGCTATTCCCTCAGCCCCGCCGGGCCGGGCATCCCTGCTCGTCACCACCCGATCGAAGCCGGCGGGCGGCATCGCCACGGTGCGCGTTGAGGCAGCCGGAACCGTGTCCCCGACGTTACCGGAAGAAGAGGTCGACCACGGCCTATGGCGCGCCTGTGCGGTCTGCAACCCCACCGGATTTCCCATCGATCTGGCAGTCCGCATCGCCAACCTCAGCCAGAAGGAAGCATCCGCCGCCTGTAGCCGTCTGATCGCCCAGCGCCTGCTCGACCCCTGCGATGCCGCCGCTCGCTTCGTTCGCCTGAACGCCCACTCGATGGCCGCCGCCGGCGAAGTCGCATTGACACGCGAACGCCTGCAGCATGCCCAGACGATCCTCGAAATAATCAAACAAGCGGGCAATTCTCCTGACCTCAATCAGGACTACGTACCCGAACTCCTGCCCGCATTTCAATACGCGAACGAAGCCAACTGGCAGCTAGCCTGCAATATCGCCAAGCGCGCTGCCGCCCTGCTCCGCCGCCACCACCGTGTCGCCGAAGCGGTCGAAATGCTGGTAGCCCTCCGCGACGCCGCCGACGGCAGAGCCGACTGGCAAATCTCCGACGAATGCGCCTGGGAACTCTCCTGGATCCGCGGCGTCCCCTATCGCGGCGCACCTCGCCTGGCCGGCACAGGCAATCAATTGAGTTTGGATTTCAGTTAGTTAGCTCGCCCACAGCGCATCGACAATGGCCGCCGCGGCAACGCACGCAGTTTCCGTCCGCAAAATCTGATTGCCCAGCGTCACGCGATCCCAGCCGCAGTTGCGTTCGCGATCGGTCCAGCCCCCTTCAGGACCCACCAGCAACAGTACGCGGTCGGACGGCAGCCGCATCGCGGGCGCCGCCTTCACGATGGGCGTTCCACCCTCCTCATCCAGCAGCCACCGGACCTGCGCTTCCATCTTCACCGCCTGGTCGAACTTCAGCCAGTCCCCCAGTTCGGGCACACGGTCGCGCCGCGCCTGCTGGGCCGATTCCACCAGCACTTTCTCCCAGCGTTCCCGGCGCTTGTCCACCGCCTTGTCGAGTCCCCGTTCGCTGCGGTCCGCCATTACCGGAATGAACCGCTCCACCCCAAGCTCCGTGCCCTTTTCGAGAATCCATTCCATCCGCTCGAACTTCACCAGCGAAACCAGCAGCGTCAGCCGCACCTGCGCGGGCCGCGGCGACACCTCCCCCAGCACCGAAAACACCACGCGCTCCTTGTGCGCTTCCGTCACTTCCGCCAGCCACACCTGGCGATTGTCCGAGATCTCGTACTTCTCGCCGCGCTCCACACGGAGCACCCGCGTCAGGTGCTGGGCGTCCTTGCCCTTGATCTCCGCTTTATGGTTTCGAACCTCTGCTACAAAAAAGCGCCGTCGCGCCATACTATCCTCTAGGTTCCCATGATCGCTTTCCTGAGAGGCTCTTTGCTCGAGAAACATCCGACCCAGGTGATTATCGAGACACACGGCGTCGGGTATGACGTCACCATCCCCGTGTCCACCTTCTCCGTGTTGCCCGATCCGCCCGCTACCGCCACCCTACGCGTGTACACGCACGTCCGCGAGGATGCCCTCCAATTGTTCGGCTTCGCCACCGTCGAAGAGAAGGCCCTCTTCGAAAAACTGATCTCCGTCTCGGGCATCGGCCCCAAACTGGCCATCACCGTACTCTCCGGACTCGCCGCGGCGGACCTCGTCGCCGCCATCCGCGGTGGTTCCATCGAACGCCTCACCCGCGTCCCCGGCATTGGCAAAAAGACGGCAGAGCGCCTGATTGTGGAACTACGAGACAAGCTGGACTCCCTAGCACCTTCAGGCGCCGCTATCGGCAAAATGCCGCTCGAACCCGCCTTATCGGACCTCGATCAGGATGTGCTGTCGGCGCTGGTGAATCTGGGAGCAGCGAAGCCGCAGGCGGAAGGGGCGATTCGGAAGGCACGGTCGGCTGGGGCGACAACAGATTTTCAGACACTATTCCGGAAGGCGATGGAGTATTTGCGGTAGGTTTCTCCGCGTGCCTATGCCGCGGCGTATCTTTTCGGGGCAGTGGTGGCAATTCTGTATGAACCGGAATGAATTCTCAACCGCCCGACATCCGGACGTTGTACCTGCACCACAAGGATGCAATCTACAGGTTCGTTTGGCGGCTGACGGGTTCTGCATCAGCGGCGGAAGATGTCCTGCAGGATTGCTTTATCGCCCTCCTGCGCGATCGATGCAACTACAACCCGGATAAAGCACCTGCTCGTGCGTTCCTGCTAGGCATGGCTCGGAACATCGCGCGAAAACGCTGGCGTACGGAACAACGCTGGGCACTGCTGGACGAAGAGAACTTCAGATCTGAGCCCATCGACCCTGCGCAAGGTGAGATCGCGGATCTGGTGGCAGGCGCGATACAGTCGCTGCCGCCGTTACAACGGGAAGCGCTGATTCTATTCGAGTACGAGGAACTGTCACGTTAGCCCACCAGCACCAGCCGGACATCCATTACATTCGTGCGCGTTGGCCCGGTCTTGATCAACCCGCCCAACGCTTCAAAATAGTGATAGGAATCGTTGCGGTTTAAGTACTCCATCGCGACCAATCCCTTACTCAATCCTTTGCTCACCGTGCTGCCATCGGCAAAAGCTCCGGCAGCATCCGTCGGACCGTCCGTCCCATCCGTTCCGCCGCTCAGCATCAGCACATCGCGCATGCCGGCGATCTCAATCGCGCCCGCCAGCGCAAACTCCTGGCTGCGCCCGCCTAATCCATCTCCTTTGATCGTCACCGTGGTTTCTCCGCCGCTGATGATGCACGCGGGCGCCTTCACCGGACGGCCGGACGCGCGGACCTCTTTCGCCATCGCCGCATGCACGCGCGCTACATCTTTCGTCTCGCCTTCAATAAACGTCGAAATCACCAGCGTCTTGTAGCCGAGTTCGCGGGCTTTCGCTTCCGCCGCGTCCACCGCCAGCCGGTTGCTGCCCACAATCAGGTTCTGCGCTTTCCCAAACGCCGCATCGCCCTCTTTCGGCGTATCCGCGATTTCGCCCCGTAAACCAGCTTCCAGCCGCTCGCGTACGCTGGCCGGGACACGCTCCGTCAGGCCGTATTTCTTCAAGATGTCCCACGCCGTCTGGAACGTGGAATGGTCCGGCACCGTTGGACCCGACCCGATCACATCCATCGAATCGCCGATCACGTCGCTGAGCATCAGCGTGATCAGCGCCGCCGGTGCCGCTTCGCGCGCCAGTTGGCCGCCTTTGAACAGCGACAGGTGCTTCCGTAGCGCGTTCATCTCGTGGATGTTCGCACCGCATTCGAGCAGCAGCTTTGTCGTCGCCTGCTTCTCCGCGAGCGTGATCGGCGCCGCCGGCAGCGGTGTCAGCGCCGAGGCGCCGCCCGACACCAAAAAAATGACCAGGTCCGCCTTGCCCGCCTGCCGCGCCAGTTCCACCAGCCTCCGCGCCCCGGCCACGCCCTTCTCATCCGGCACCGGATGGCCCGCCTCATGCACCGCAATGCGCTTGAGCTTCAACCCGTGGCCGTACTTGGTGTTGATGAATCCTTGGCGGATCCGGCCTTTCAGCAGCGATTCCACCGCCTGCGCCATCGCCGCCGACGCCTTGCCCGCGCCCAGCACATAGATGTTCTCAAACGTCGAAAGACGATACCGTTTCCGCCCCGCCAGCAGCCATTCGCCATCCAGCTTCAAATACCGGCGGACCGCTTCCACCGGATCGGCCGCTTGCAAGGCCGCGCGAAACATCGCGAGCGCGTCTTTTTGTAGGTTCATATCAGAACACCGGCAGGTCGAGAATGGCCGCCACCGCAACCTTCGCATCGTCGCAAGCAACTTCCACCCGGTAATCGGCTTTGGCGTAACAGGCTTTGCGCGCGTGATAGAGCGCTTCGAACTTCTCCGGATCGCGTGCCAGCGGACGGTGCTCGTGTCCCGCAATCCGCGCGTGAATCCGCGCAAACGCGCAATCGAGCCAGATCGAGATCCCGTTGTCCTGCACCAGCGCGACGTTGTCGCCCATCGTGAATGCGCCCCCGCCCAGCGACAGCACCGTGGGACGGCCGCGCTGAATCGCCCGGACCCGCGCCACCAGCGCCGCATGCTCCTGCCGCCGGAACTCGGCTTCGCCCGATGCTTCGAATATCCGCGAAATCGTGGTGCCCGCCGCCGCTTCTATATCGTCGTCCAGGTCGGCAAACCCCCACCCCAATTCATCGGCCAATGCCGCCCCAATCGTCGTCTTGCCCGATCCCATAAAGCCCACCAGGTAGAGCCCCGGTGTCCGAATCAACCGCGCGTTCATCTTTGTTGTATCTACTTTACCGTTTCGCCGGTCACCACGGCCCCCGCCAATCGTCCTACGCAATCGTCCTACCCGCCCGCCTCATCCAACCCTTCGTATATATTGCGCAAATAATGATCGACAATCCGCGGCGCCACCAATCGCGCCCAAACCAGCGCCCAGCCGGCCTTCGGGGTCACCACCGTCCGCTTCTCCCGCTCAATCCCATCCGCCGTCGCCCGCGCGCATTCCTCCGCCGTAATCGCGAACCGCCTGTTGCGCCACAGTTTTTCCGGCGGCTTCCCGGCCAGCACATTCGTCGAGAAGCCCGTTCGAACATAGCCGGGACACACGGCCATGGTTCGCACGTTGTACCGCGCCAGCTCCATCCGCTGTCCGTCCGTCATCGCGCATACCGCATACTTCGTAGCCGAATACATCGTGAACCACGGCAGCGGCGCCAGTCCCGCTATCGAACTGATGTTCACGATCATGCCGTCGCGCTGCTGCTTCATCCCCGGCGCGGCCAGTTGCACCAGGGCCAGTGCCGCGAACAGGTTCAACTCGAACATTTGACGGATATCCGCCATCGATCCGGAATGCGATGGTGAATAGACCCCCACGCCGGCGTTATTGATCAGAATGTCCACCCTGCCAAACCGCGCAACCGCCGTATCCAACACTTGCCGTTGCACCGCTGCATCCGTGATGTCGCCGGCGATTGCAATGCCTCCGGTCTCATCCGCCACCACCGCCAGGTTCTCCGCCGACCGTGCGGCTAAAACCACCTTCGCTCCCCGCCGGCTCAACTCCCGCGCGCATGCCGCGCCAATCCCCGTCGAGGCGCCCGTGATGACTGCCACGCGGCCATTCAGTTTCATGCGTGATCCTGCTTAAAGCAAAGGCATAATAGTACCATGGCCCACGACCTGCTCCCGCTATTTCCGCTGGCCGTGGTGTTGCTTCCCCATAGCGAATTGCCGCTCCATATCTTTGAGGAACGGTACAAAGAAATGATCGGGCTATCGATTGAGAACCAAAGCGAATTCGGTGTGGTTCTCTCCTCCGGACAAGGCGTGTCGGCGATCGGCTGCACCGCCGCCATCCAGGACGTGACCAAGCGTTATCCCGATGGCCGCTTGGACATCATCACCATCGGGCGCCGCCGCTTTCGCATCCACTCACTCGACAACGAAGCGAACTTTCTGCGCGGCAATGTTGAATACTTCGATGACGAGGACCCTTCCGCTCCCGAAAACGTCCGCACCCAGCTCATCGATATCGCGGGCCGCATGTGGCCCGAATCGCAGTTCGACGCCTCCGACCGCGAACTCAGCTTCCGCGTCGCCGCCCCCATCACCGACCTCGCACTGCGCCAGGAACTCCTCACCAGCCGCCGCGAAGCCGACCGCGTCCGCCGCCTCGTCGCCTTCCTGCCCGGCTACGCCGACCGTCTTCTCAAAATCAATCACACCCGCGAAGTCGCGCCCAAAAATGGCCATAGCCATATTGCGGTGCCCCTCGATGAAGCTTAATGCCCTACGAACTCTGGATCGATGCCGACGATACCCTTTGGGAGAACAACGTCTTCTTTGAGCGTGCATTTGAGGAATTCGTCAACCTTCTAAGCCACTCCTGCCTCAACGCCTCGCAGGTCCGCGAAATTCTCGACGAGATCGAGCACGCCAACAACCGTATTCACGGCTACGGAGCCGCCAACTTCGCCCGTAATCTCTCCCAGTGCTTCGACAAACTCTGCGAACGCCCTGTCTGCGATGCCGACCGCGCACGCATCCGCCGCTTTGGCGAGCAACTGGCAAACCACCCCATCGACATCATTCCAGGCGTCGTAGAAACCCTCGAACACCTGTCTGCCCGGCATACCTTAATGCTGTTCACCAAAGGTAACCCGGTCGAGCAACAGGCCAAGGTCGACCGTAGTGGTTTGAAGCCCTACTTCCACCGGGTCCAAATCGTGAAGGAAAAGGACGTCCCCACCTACCACGCCACCATGGCCGCACACGGCTCGCGCCCCGAGGATTGCTGGATGATCGGCAACTCCCCCAAATCCGATATCAATCCCGCCCTCGCCGCCGGTCTCGGAGCCGTCTACATCCCCCATCCCCGCACCTGGCACCTCGAACACGAATCCGTTCCCGACACCCACGATCGCCTTCGCATAGTCGACCGCTTCGCCGCCCTCCAATCGCTCTTCTGACAGTCCAAACTCGCATTGCATGCACCGTGCGCACTATACTGTCACTCATGCTCAAACGGTCTCCCTGTCGTTTGGTAGGACCAATTCTTCTGATAACGGCGTTGTCTGCCTTCGCCCAACGCTACGACATTGTCCTTAAAGGCGGTCATGTCATCGACCCTGCCAACAAGATCAACGGCATCCGCGATGTCGCCGTCACCGGCACAACAATCGCCCGCGTCGCTGAAAACATCCCTGATTCTGAGGCGAAGAAGGTAATCGACGTTAAAGGGCGCTATGTCACCCCCGGCTTGATCGACCTCCACGCTCACGTTTACGGCTACTCCGGTTCGATCTTCCCGGACGATACCTCTCTGCTCGCGGGTACTACCACCATCGTCGACGCGGGTGGCTGCGGCTACCGCACCTACACCGATTTCAAAAGGAAGATCATCGACAAATCGCAAACCCGCGTGCTCGCGCTCATCAATATCGCGGGCAACGGCATGATCGGCGCCAAGTCCGAAGATAACGTCGCCGACATGCTGCCCGACAAGACCGCCGAAGTCATCAAGGCCAATCGGGACGTTATCGTCGGCATTAAGTGCGCGCACTTCGGCAAGCCCGGTTGGGATGCCATTAAGCGCGCCATCGAAGCCGGCCGTCTCGCCGAAGTCCCCGTCATGATCGACGACAAGATCTTCACTAACTCCGGCCGGACCTCGCGGGAAAAGCTGCTCGACATCATGCGCCCCGGCGACATGCACACACACATGTATAACGACCGTCAGGTTGAGGTTGTCTCCCGGTTCAACGGCCGGGTCCTTGAGTTCGCTCAACAGGCCCGCGTCCGCGGCGTTCTCTTCGACCTTGGCCACGGAGCCGGCAGCTTTCTCTGGACCGTTGCTCAACCCGCTGCCCGGCAGGGTTTCTGGCCCGACACAATCTCCACTGACCTGCATTCCGCCAGCATCATGATCCAGGAATCCGACATGCCCAACTGCATCTCTAAGATGATGCTGCTCGGCATGCCGCTCGACGACGCCATTGCACGGTCCACCATGCGTCCTGCTCAGGTCATCAAAAAATTCCCGGAGATTGGCACCCTTTCTGAAGGCAAAGTGGCCGACATTGCCGTCCTGAATCTGCGGGATGGCGTCTTCGCTTACAAAGACTCCTGGAATGTAAAACGGCTGGGCGCCAAGAAGCTCGAAGCTGTCATGACGATTCGAAACGGCCGCCTGGTGTACGACGCGGAAGGCCGCGCGTTCCCCGAATGGACCACGGCTGGCCAATACGAGGTGATCCGATGAACCGCTTTGTCCTCTTCGCTTTACTCGCCGCTTACGCTGCCCATGCGCAGATTTACGACATCATTATTAAGAACGGCCACGTGATTGATCCGGCCAACCACCGCAACGGCCGCATGGACATCGCCATCAACGGCAGCAAGATCACAAAGGTTGCGCCCAACTTGCCGGCATCCCAAGCCCGTCAGGTGATCGAGGCCGGTGAGTTTTACGTCACCCCAGGCCTTATCGATCTGCATACCCACTTCGACGCCCAAGGCGCCGACCTCAACCTCAACCCCGACCACAACGCTCTCCGTAACGGCGTTACCACTGCCGTCGACGCAGGGTCATCCGGCGCGGACAACTTCGACAACTTTCGCAGGCTGGTGATCGGAACTTCCCGCACCCGTGTCCTCGCGTTTCTCAATATCGTGGCGGCCGGCATGTACGGTCCCCAGGTTGAGAACGATCCCAAACAGATGGACGTTGAAAAGGCTGTCGCAACCATCAACAAGAATCGCGACCTGATCGTCGGCATTAAAACCGCTCACTATCAGCCGCCTGATTGGATCGCCGTCGACAATGCCGTCAAAGCCGCCGACCTCACCAAAACAGTCTGCATGGTTGACTTCCACGAGAAGCCCGGCCGCACCTACAGCGACCTGATTCTGAAGCACATGCGGCCAGGCGACATTCATACCCATTTCTACGGCAGCCTCACCCCGCAACTCGATTCCAATAAGAAAATTCAGCCCTACATGCTCCAGGCCCGCAAACGTGGTGTGCTGTTCGATGTCGGCCACGGCGGCGGCAGCTTCTGGTTCCGCATTGCTGTGCCCGCTATTCAGCAAGGTTTCCTGCCCGACACCATCTCCACCGATATCCACAAGGGTTCCATCATGCTGCCGCACGCAACCATGACGAATGTCATGTCGAAACTCCTGAACATCGGCATGACCCTCGAACAGATCGTCGAGCGGAGCACCGTCAACCCTGCCAAAGCGATCCACCGGCCCGAGCTTGGCAACCTCAACGAGGGTGGCGTCGCCGATATCGCTATCCTATCGGTCGACCGCGGACAGTTCGCGTTCCTCGATTCCGGTCACGGTAAGCTCACCGCCGACAAACGGATCCGGGCGGTCCTTACCGTCCGCAACGGTCGCGTTGTTTGGGATAGTGAAGGGCTTTCCTCCACAGACATTTCTAAAGCCGGCGCCTACAGCAACTTTAAATAATGAAGTACCTCCCTCTTATTTGCCTTTCCGCTCTCGCCATAGCCGCCGTTCCCGAGCAGGCCAGGCGTCTCCATGCCGACGCCTATGTCTTCGACGCTCACGTCCATGTCATCAATCGGCAGTTGCATGACGGCACCGACATAGGCCAGCCTCTCAAAGGCGGCCAGGTCGACCTCCCCCGTGCCAAACAGGGAGGGGTCGACGCCCTGTTCTTCTCCCTATTCATCCCGGAGGAGTATTACCCTCCCCGGTACGAGTCGAAGCAGGCTGTCCGGTTAATCGAATTGGCGCGCGAGCAGATCGCCAGCAACTCCCGCCAGATCGAACTCGCCCTAAACGCCCGCGATCTCGACCGCATCCGCAAGTCCGGCAAGATGGCGGCTGTCCTCGATCTGGAAGGCGGCTGCGATCTTGATGGCGACCTGATGGTGCTCCGCGCCATGCACCGCCTCGGCCTTCGTGTCGCTCAACTTCCCGCCCACAACTGGGCCAACGAGTTCGCCGATTCCTGCTGCGCCAAGGCAAAGTGGAATGGACTGAACGATCGCGGCCGCGATGTCGTCCGCGAGATGAACCGTCTCGGCATGCTCATCAACGTGTCCCATGCTTCCGATGCCACCATCGAACAGACCCTCGCCGTCTCCACCGATCCCATCGTGTGCACCCATCACGGCATGCGGGCCCTGAACAACATCCCCCGTAATCTGCCGGACGACCTCATGAAGAAGATCGCCGCCAAGGGTGGCTTGATCGGCTTCCACATCGGTAACGAGTTCCACAATCGCAAGATGTTCGACTGGCGCACCGCCCAGGCCGGCAAAGCGTTCTGGGATACCACCGCGATTGGAAAGAAAGAGGAAAAGATGACCATCGAGGCCATCGATCGCCTGGTGGCCCCCCGATTCCCCATGGTTGGCATGAACCCGCCCGAGAATCTGCTCATGTCCGTTGACGATTGGATTGCCGTTGTGGAACGTGCTTCCTCCATCGTCGGCGAAGACCATGTCATACTCGGCAGCGATTGGGACGGCGGACCCACCCTCCCCAAAGGAATGAAGGACATCTCCGACCTTCCGGAACTGACCGCCTCGATGCTGCGCCGCGGCTGGACCGAGCAGCGTATCCGCAAGTTCCTCGGTGAGAATCTCTTACGCGTGTTCAGACAGGTTGTCGATTAGTACCCGAACACCCTAAAGTTCATCCGCCTTCCAAACGATTAACGTGTAGTGAGGAAGGAAGCTTCTCCCGCTCTGGCGCAGGCTGCCGGAGCCTTGGGGGCAGAATTACGATCGGCTTTAGCAACACTGGCCGAGGTCCTCCACCCGGAGGCAGACCGGTTGGAAGCCAAATTCGTGTCCCGCCTTCGACGCCTCAAATACGATGCGCGCCAGCGTAGGGCGTTAGCCGCCGTCACCCTCGGCAGCGCCAGCCGCTTCCTCTGTCAGGGGTGCTCCCTCGATGAGTTCTTTGAGGAAGTTGAATACAACGGTCGCCGCCTCGCCAAATTGAACCTGCCGCCCACGGCGGTGGCGAAGGCTCTGCGCGAATACGACCGCCTTTTGCGACCGGCACTCGCAAAACTCCTTTCTCCCGGTCCCGATCGGTACGGGTGGGTACGCGAGCAGGCTCAGTTCTTTGTGATGCTCACGCTCAACAACGCCTACTATCAGGTTCGCGAAGAAGAAACCCAGGCGTTCTATGAGATGTTTTGGGCAGAGTTGAAAGCCACGACTCTGGATGAGGTCCTCAATGGATTCCTGGAAATCCTCGCGCGCTTCTGCCGCTCGGATTGTGCGTTGCTCTACCTGCTGGACGAACACGCGGGCTTCAATCTGCGCGCACGCTACGGTGCGCCTGTCGAAGTCCCGCGGCGTAAGAACCCCAGCCCGCCCCTCGAGCCGGCTGTACTCGATGAACCCAGGAGCTTCGAACTCGACGCCGATGCGGCGCCTTACGTTCTCAACGCTCACTGGAAGTCGAAGTTCGTCACCTGCTGGTCGGTTCCGTTGAAGAAAGCGGGCGCCCTCGTCGGCGTTCTGCAGTTTGCCTTCAAACGGCCCTACCACTGGCTGCCCCGCGAGCACGACCTGCTGGCGGCTGCCGCCGAACGCTGTGCCCTCGCCATCGAGAAAGCGCAATTGATGGAGCACCTGGCCACTCAGGAAAAACAGATCCGCGCCCTCGCTGAAACCATGATGACGGTGGAGGAAGCCGAGCGTCGCCGCGTTAGCCGCGAGTTGCACGATCAAACCGGGCAAGACCTTCTGTGGATTCGCCTGCAAATGGAGATGCTCGAAAACGAACTGCCCGACACCGGGAACCGCTGGCGCTCCCGCGCGGGTGAGATCCGTGACATGACCGAGCGGACTATCGTTGAGATCCGCCGCCTTATCGCGGCGCTGTCCCCGGCCGTGTTGGAGCAACTCGGATTAGCGCCGGCTTTGCGCCAACTAGTCACGCGCTTCCGCTCGGCCTATCCCGCTAAGGTTAAGCTCCACGTCGGCCGGCTCGGGCACCTTACCAAGAAGACCGAAGTGCTCGTCTACCGTCTTGTCCAGGAGTGCTTGAACAACGTGGCCAAGCATTCTTCCTGCGCTACCGTAAGCATCTCGGTGGGTGCGACGGACGAGTGGCTAAGTCTCGAAGTCCACGACGATGGTGTCGGGTTTTGTCCCGACGAAGCATTGAAAAAGACCGGTTCGTTCGGGCTTTCCGGTATCCGCGAACGCGTAGCCCTAATGGGCGGCCAGTGTAACGTCCGTAGCCGCCGCGCAGATCCCTCGCGCCAGGGTCGCCAAAACACCGGTACCCAGGTGCGAATCGATCTACCGCTAAAAACTGGTACAGGAGCGGATGAACTCCTGAGACAACCAGAAAGATATTTGGCCGACCAACCCGATCGGCCTAAGCAAAGGGAGTTCGTGAACCGATAAGAGGTATGAACGGTCGAAGAGAGGTTGTTCGATGGCTAAGATTCGTATACTGCTGGCCGATGATCACACCCTGTTCCGGCAGGGCATTCGCACGCTGATCAGTGCTGAGGCCGATATGGACGTGGTGGGGGAGGCCTCTAACGGAGGCGACGCCGCGGAACGCGCCGCGGAACTCCGCCCCGATATCGTTTTGATGGATATTGGCATGCCTGGGCTTTCCAGCTTTGAGGCTACCCGCCAGATCCGGAAGAACAGGCCGGAAACCAAGGTCCTCTTCCTGACGATGTACGACGATGAGGATTATCTCGTCGAAGGGATGGAGGTCGGCGCCAGCGGCTACGTGCTCAAAGACAGCCCCTCCGCTCAGTTGGTCTCGGCCATTCGTGATGCCCAGCGTGGCGGCAGCTATCTCAGCCCCCGCATGCTCTCCCAATTAGTGGATGACTTCCGCAGCCGGATCAAGACCGCCAACCGCATGCCTCGCTTCGCGACTCTGACCAGCCGCGAACGCGAAGTCCTCAAAATGCTGGCCGAAGGCAACTCCGTCAAGGAGATCGCCTGCGATCTGAATCTGAGTGTCAAAACCGTTGAAGCCCATAAGTTCAACCTCATGCGCAAGCTCGACATCCACAACAAGGCCCAGCTTGTGCAATACGCCATTCAGAAGAAGATCATCAAAATACCAAATATGGCGTAATCGCGCCCCTTTGGCGCGCGTTACAATCGGTTCGTGATCCGACGTCGCGAACTCCTCGCCTCCTTATCCGCCGCCGCCCTCCCGGCTTTTGCGGCATCCGGCAAATTGCCCATAAAAAAGGCAATTCTGCTAGGCATGCTGCCGCGCTCGCTCAGCTTGCGGGAACGCTGTCAGCTTGCCAAAGAGGTTGGCTTCGAAGCCCTGGAATGTCCTCAAACAGACGATCAGGCCGAAGCCGAGAAGATCAAGCGGGCTGCGGACGATGCCAAAATTCGCATCCACTCCGTAATGAACGGCGACCACTGGAAGTTCCCGCTCACCGCCAACGAGCCTGAAGTCGTCGAGCGCAGCATGAAAGCCATGCGCACCAGCCTCAACAACGCCAAGCTCTGGGGCGCCGATGCCGTTCTGCTGGTTCCCGCCGTGGTTAATCCAACCGTTAGTTACAAGACGGCGTGGGAGCGCTCACAGCAACGCATCCGTGAATTGATCCCCCTTGCCGAGAAGCTCAAGGTCATCATCGCGGTGGAAGAGGTCTGGAACAAGTTTCTGGTCAGCCCCCTCGAGTTTGCACACTACGTCGACGAGTTCAAGAGCCCTTGGGTAAAAGCGTACTTTGACGTCGGCAATATCCTGATCTGGTCTTATCCGCAAGATTGGATTCGCACCCTGGGCGATCGCATCGTCAAACTGCACTTCAAAGACTTTAAGTTCAACAACCGCCAGGCGACGTGGGTCCCGCTGCGCGAAGGGGAGATCGACTGGAAGGAAGTCTACAACGCCATGGCCGAGATCAAGTATCACGGCTACTGCACCGTCGAACTCCCGGGCGGCGACCGTGAATACCTGACCGAGGTCAGCCGTCGGGTCGATCTCATTCTTGAAGGCGCCTAAGAGGTAAACCGTGCGCAAGTTTCTTCTCGGATTGCTCTGCGGATTTGCTTTTGCCGCCTTGGCCGTTGTGATTCTGGTGTTCGCCGCCGTCAAAGTCGGCGACCGGACACCGGCTTTGCCGGCCAAAGGCGTCCTCGTGATGAAACTCGAAGGCGACATGCCGGAACGTGCCCCTGTCGCCCTGCCGATCCCCTGGTTTCAATCCCAGACTCCGCCGGCCATGTTCGAGATGTGGAATCTGCTGCGCCAAGCCCAAACCGACGATCGTGTACAGGCATTGGTTCTCGACATTAAGGAACTCGACTTCGGTTGGGCGCGCCTGCAAGAACTCCGCGATTCGGTCGTCCGCTTCAAGAAGTCGGGCAAACCTGTCTTCGCGTACCTGCGGCATCCCCGCGCCCGTGAGTATTACCTCGCCACCGTTGCCGATCAGATCTACTTCACCCGCGAAGATCTGCTCGATCTCAAAGGCATGCGCGCCGAGATCAGCTATTACCGCCGCACGCTCGATAAGCTCGGCGTACAGCTCGAAATCGAGCATGCCGGCAAATACAAAGACGCCGGCGACATGTTTACGCGCACCAACATGTCGCCCGAAACCCGCGAGGTCCTCAACTCGATGCTGGACATCCTGTTCGGCAACCTCGTAGACACAATTGCGAAGGGCCGAAACCGGCCGCCGGATGAGATCCGGGCGCTCATCGACAACGGTCCGTTCCTCGCGCCAAAGGCGGTGGAAGCGCATCTGATCGATGAACTGATCTACGAAGAAGAGGTGTTCGACCGGCTGAACACGCGGCTCAAGACGAAGGACCTCAAGCGGATCTCCCATCGGGACTACCTGCGTGCGCTGGGCGCGGCCGGCGACCGCTCCGGCGCAACCGTAGCGGTTGTCGTTGGCGAAGGTACGATCAGCCGCGGCGGCTCGATCCAGCCTTTTTCCGATGAGGAGGGCATCCGCTCCACCCCCTTCACCAAACTGCTGCGCGAGGTCGGTGAAGACAAGACGGTGAAGGCAGTCATCCTCCGCATCAATTCGCCTGGCGGCGACGCCATCGCGTCTGACGAGATTCTCCATGGGGTCCGCGAGCTAAGCAAAAAGAAACCAACCATCATTTCCATGTCGGACCTGGCCGCATCCGGCGGCTACTACATGGCAATGTCCGGCGATCCCGTCGTTGCCTATGGCAACACCATCACCGGTTCGATTGGCGTCATTTACGGCAAGGCGAACGTCAAGGGACTTTACGACAAACTGGGCATCGATACGGACGTAATCACTCGAGGCCGTTTCGCGGAAATCGACGCCGCATACAAACCGATGACGGAACCCGAACGCCAAAAGCTGCGCGAGGGCATAGATTTCGTCTATAACAGCTTTCTTTCGCGCGTGTCGGAGGGCCGCCGGAAACCCGTCGATCAGATCCGCCCCCTGGCGGAAGGTCGCGCCTGGATGGGAACGCAAGCCAAGGGCAATGGTTTGGTGGACGAGATTGGCGGCATCGACCGCGCCGTGGAACTACTCCGTGAGCGCGCCAAACTCGGCAAGGACGAAAAGCTTCGCTTCGTCCTATATCCCCGGAAGCGCTCGCTGCTGGAGCAATTGATGCGCTCTTCGGAAGACAGTAATGTCGAAACGCTGGTTCATCGACAGGCGCGGAAGTTGCTGCATTCCGCGGGTCTGCCCGACATCGATTTAGGCCTCTGGGGTCACAGCGGCTACTTCCGTATCGCTCCGTATCAAATCGATTTCCGTTAAGTTAAGCCAACGCCGCCGCCGAAGTGATGCCGTTCGACTGTAGTGTGACCATCATCTTCGCGAGCGCCGTCTTGTGGATCTGCGATACGCGGCTCTCATTGATGCCGAGCAATCCGCCGATCTCCTTCATGGTCATCTCGTTGGCGTAGTACATCACCACCACCTTGCGGTACCGCTCCGGCAGCGACCGCATCGCATCGCCCAGCACCGACCGCAATTGCTCACGCGCACACATGGCATCCGGTTGCGAATCGGGGTCGCCCGGGAAGTCGGGCGGGGGCAGGTCGTCACCATCCGCTCCACGCGTCGAAGCGGACACCAAACCCACGTTGCGGAGGTCGAGCATGATCTGATGCCAGCGCTGTTGCTGCAGGCCCATGTGCTCGGCCACTTCCGATTCCGTAGGCGTCCGTTGCAGCGTCGCCGTCAGATCGCGAGTTGCGGCTTCCACCTGCTTGTGGCGCCGGCGGAGGTCGCGTGATGCCCAGTCCAGTTGGCGGAGGCTATCTAAGATAGCTCCCTTGATCCTGTGTTTCGCGTAGGCGGAGAAAGCCACTTGCTTGCCAGTGTCGAACTTGTTAACCGCATCGAACAGGCCGATAATCCCAGCGTGAACCAGATCGTCGAGGTCGACGTGCACCGGCAGGTTTTCGTGAACGCGCACGGCGATAGCTTTCACCAGCGGAAGATGCTCCAGGATAACCTGATCGCGCCGGGCATTCTTGCGCACAGATGATTTAACGACACGCTGAGTTGTGGACATACCCGCTCCTGTTCTCTTGTGGGCTTTCGATTCTGGCGACCGGGGTACGAGGACCGTTTCGGGCTATCTCGTCACTCTCTTTGCTTCGGTCGACGTCTATAGGAATGCACGCGCTCCGCCAGGCGAAACGAAACATCGAAAAAGTGGCGCCAAACCTCGCCCAGCCCCGCTAGCGCATTACAAGTTGAAGATTCGTTTAGACTTACATGGCAGACCAACAATCCCCAGTCCAGCCAGCCGCGTCATCACCCACGCGCCAACGGTCACTCGCGCCCCATTAACGATCCCAAAATGAGACTCGCGTACCGAATTGGTATGCGTGGGTCCGATTTGCCTCAAAAACTTAGCTCTACATCACTCTCGGCTGATTACAACATTTCCCGTAGGCAGAAGTACCTTCGGAAAACACCTTAGAGGAATTGCGTAAATCAACTGAATACGAACGCCGGTCTTCCGGCTAACTTCAAGATTCCTAAAGGTTCCCCTTCAGACGGCCGATGGATAGAACGTGCGCGGCTTTCGATTGCTCGCCGGACGTATCCTGTTGCTGCTGGTCATTGGCTTCGTGTGCGTGGCCCTAACCCGGTTTGCGCCAGGCTTCGATGTAGACGAACGCGAATGGGATTCGCGCTTAAACGCCGGCAGCATCGACGTCATTCGCACAGCAAGACTGGAGCAATCAAACGTCTTAGTCTTCTATCTCCACTATCTCCGCGGGGTCATAACGGGGAACTTAGGGCAGTCGCAGACCTTTGAAACTCCAGTCACCGACCTGCTGCGCCAACGCATACCCACCACGCTAACGACGGTTATCTCCGGCTGGACCATAGGACTATCCTCGGCAGTATTGTTCGTTGTAACCGCTTTGTCATTCCGGTCACGGCATTTAGAGGAGTTAGGCACAGTGCTTTCTACCGCAGGGCTCGGCATCCCTGCCGCACTGCTGGGCCTGGCGACGTTGCTCCTGAGTTTGCGGCCATGGTTGGCGATTGCGGTCTACGTAGCGCCCCGCTGCTTCGAGATGTTCCTGCGGCTGCTGCAATCTACCTCGGGCAGCGCTTCAATGCTCGCCGCGCGAGCACGCGGCATTGGCGCATTACGACTGTGGATCGTGTACTGGGCGCCTTCTGTCGCGGCGCCCCTTGCAGCCGTGGCCGGCCTGACCTTCTCCGCGGCATTTGGGGCGGCGGTGCCGATTGAAATGATCACAGATTCGCCCGGTCTCGGTCAGTTGGCCTGGAAAGCGGCTTTAGGGCGCGACGTCCCGCTGCTACTCGCGATTACGTTCCTGGTTGGCGCCATCACGCTCGTGTCGAACACGTTAGCGGATCTCGCCGGAGAGGCCGCCACCGCATGAACCTCTTCCGCCGCGCCGTCCTCGTCATGCTGCTGCTCATTGCCCTGGCCGTATTGGCGGCCCCGTGGATCTGCCGCGAAAGCTTCGAAACTCAGCACCGTGATGCTGTGCTAGCTATGCCCTCCGCGCAGTACTGGTTAGGGACCGACGAACTCGGGCGCGACCGTTTCTCGCGACTCCTGTTCGGCGCGCGCACCTCTCTAGTCCTTGCTCCAGCCGCTGCCTTTTTGTCATTAGCTATTGCCGGAATGTTCGGGCTTCTCGCGGGTTACGTCGGGGGAGCCGTGGATTGGGCAGTCAGTTCAACCACGGACCTTATGCTGTCCGTCCCATGGCTGTTTCTGCTGATCGCAGTCAGGGCAGCGCTACCGATGAACATCGAATCCAGCGTTTCGATGGCCATCACGTTTGGACTGCTCGCGGTGCTTGGGTGGGCGGCGCCGGCGCGGATTGTCCGGGCCGCGACTTTCAAACTCGTCCGCTCGGATTGCATCCTTCGAGCCAGAGCGGCGGGTTCGAGTGGGTGGCGCGTCGTCAGCCGCCACATTCTGCCAAACGTCGTGTCAGTATTGAAGGGCCAATTCTGGATTCTCGCTCCGGCGTACCTGTTGAGTGAAGCCAACCTGGGCATCGTCGGTTTGGGCGTGAGTCCTCCCGCGGCCTCCCTCGGAACCCTGATTCGCGAAATCGAAAACGTTGACTCTGTGATGGAGCACCCTGTCAAGTTACTGCCCGCGGTGGTGTTGATCGCCGTCGCGGCGGGGTGCCGCATTGTCGCTGCGCAGCCACAGGAGAACCAGGCATGAACCTGATAAAGACCGCAGTGTTATTCAGCGCCGCCCTCGTCTGCACGGTTGCGCTCGGGCAGCAGCCAGGTGGCGAATTGCGGCTCTCGCTTCGGGCCGACCCAAAGACATTCGACCCCTTGCTGGTTTCTGAAGAGGGCGGCCAAACCGTCCGCTACCTCACCGGGGGCATGCTGATCCGCATCAATCGGGCCGCGCAAAAGCCGGAGGGTGAGATCGCCGAGAAATGGCAGATCGTGGGTCGCCGTCTCGATTTCCAAATCAGGAAAGGCGTCCGGTTTTCCGATGGACGCGAGGTAACCGCCGCGGATGTGGTGGCCACAATCAAGCGCCTGCTGGATCCCAACCTGCACGCTCCGACGCCAGACACCTTCCGAGCCGCGTTTGGAACGGTAACAGTGCAACAAACCGGTCCCCAAACCGTCAGCATCACCGGCACCAAGAACGTGGTCGATCCGGAAAAATACTTTGACGAGATTCCCATCCAACCGGCTACGGAACCGCGCACCGCAACCACCGGACCATTCATAGTCGCCGAGCACAAGCCTGGAACAACGCTTACGTTGAAGCGGAACCCGCACTATTGGAAGCGAGACAAAGACGGCCGTCCTCTGCCCTATCTCGATGCAATCCGGTTCGCGATCCTCCAGAACCGGGACATGGAATTCCTGCGGTTTCAACGCGGGGAACTGCACCTTATCCCGGCGCTCGAAGCCGAAACTTACGACCGGCTGCTAGCAAAATCCAAGGAAAGCGCCAAAGACGCGGGTCCGTCGCTCGATTTTGAGCAGGTTTGGTTCAATCAGAATCCGGCATCGCCGCTCGCCTCGCATAAAAAGACATGGTTTCAGAATCAGGCGTTTCGGCAGGCGATCAGCATGAGCATCAACCGGCAGGATCTTTGTAAGGTGGTGTTGCGCGGCCGGGCGCAGCCTGCTTATGGACCAGCGTCCCCTGCCAACATCCGCTGGTATCGTGCCGACCTCAACGGGAACGGATTCTCGCGCGATAAGGCGCGTCAACTGCTACAAACTGCCGGTTTCCGTATGAATGGCGCTGCGCTCAGCGACGCTCAAGGGAATCCTGTCGAGTTCACGATTATCACCAACGCGGGCAATAAGACTCGCGAACGCATGGCCACTCTCATCCAAGAGGATCTGAAGACGATCGGGATCAAGGTGAACGTCCTCACCCTGGACTTCCCCAGCATCGTCGAACGGCTGATGAAGACGTTCAATTACGAGGCCTGTTTGCTCGGAATGACCAACGTTGAGGTCGATCCCACAGGTCAGATGAACACTTTTCTCAGTTCTTCTGTGATGCATGCCTGGAACCCTGGCCAGAAGACGCCGGCCACCCCTTGGGAAGCGGAAATCGATAAGCTGATGGCCACAATCGGCTCTGACGGTGTGTACGCGAATCGCAAGAAGGCGTTTGACCGGGTGCAGCAACTGATCTATGAACAAGCGCCCATCATCTACCTGGTGCACAAAAACGTGCTTGCCGCGGTGAGTCCTGCCGTGCAAAACGCTGCGCCAACCGTCCTCTTCCCAAGCCTTCTTTGGAACGCCGAACGCCTGTGGATCTCTCCCGGCACGCTGACGAGCCGCCGATGAGCACACTATTGACTGTTGCTCTTACGGTGGCCCACGCTGGACGCGCTGCCGTCTTAGATGATCTGCGGCTTGCCATTGACGCCGGCGAAAGCGTCGGCCTGGCCGGCCGCAGCGGCGCGGGCAAGAGCACCATTGCCCTCGCTATTCTCGGCTTACACGACAGCAGGCGCACGAACGTTTCCGGATCGATTCAGTTTGAAGGGGAAGACCTGCTGAGGCTCAAAGAGCGCGATTTGCGGCGCGTGCGCGGACGGAGAATCGGATTCGTCCCGCAAAGTCCATTGGCATCGTTAAACCCGGTGCTGACGGTCGGCCGGCATTACAAAGAAGCCTGGTACGTTCATCAGCCCTCAACATCCGACTGGAAGACCACCACGTTACAAACGCTCGACGCCGTCTCCCTCCCGGCCCGGGAGGACTTTTTGAAACTCTATCCGCGCCAGTTGAGCGTAGGACTCGCGCAACGGGTCCTGATAGGGCTCGCCATTCTGCACTCCCCCGCGCTCCTGATCGCCGACGAACCGACGAGCGCTCTCGACCTCGTCACCCGAGGAGAAATCCTCGCACTGCTCAACCGCCTGAATCGTGAACGTTCGATGGCCATGCTCCACATCTCCCACGATCTTCCTGCGTTGGCAGCATCGTGCCGGCGTCTGGCCGTATTGGCCGGCGGCAGAATTATCGAGGAAGGCGCCACCCACGCATTGCTGCGGTCGCCGCAACACGCCGAGACCAACCAACTGGTGCAGTGCCTGCGAACGATGACCGATCTGCTGGCACTCGATGCCCTGCTCAACGCCCCGCTCAACGCCCCGCTCAACGCAAGCCCAGCCGAGCGAAAGCCGCACTCCTACCAGCCCATCGCGTAGTCGTCTTTGGCGGGACTCACCGCTGCCAACATCACCCCGGTTCGTTGGTCGATCGTCACCATCTTCACTGCCCCCACGCCGGCAAGCTGCTGAAAGTAGGGCTGCTGCAACCGCTGCACCTGCAGCTTGTGGCCCCTCTCGGCAAGCCCGGCGGCCACCTTCTTCGCCAGCGTCTCGGGTATCACCAACTTGTCTCCCGGAACATGCGGGTACATCGTCGGATGCAAAGCCATAGTGGTCACCGAAGGCTGCTCCAGGGCGATCTGCGGGTTCATGCCGAACTCGACCACGTTAAGAAATGCTTGCAGCAGGGCCTGCGGCTGGTTATCGCCTCCCGGCGTATTCCAGGCCATCACCGGCTTGCCGTCCTTCAGTGCGATCGCCGGGCAAATTGTGTGCAGCGTCCGCTTACCCGGCGCCAGGATATTCACGTGTTTCGGATCGAGGCTGAAGTACGGCAGCCTGTTATTCAGCACGTAACCGCCGCCTTCCACCACCAAACCCGACCCGAACGTGCCATTCACGCTGTGGGTGACTGACACAACATTGCCGAACCGGTCGGCGATGGAGAACGACGACGTTTCGCCCGCATCCGGCTTAACGCTGGTCACCGTGATCGACGAAGGACCATCTTCGTATTCGATCGCCGCTCCATCGAGCAATGCCTTCCCGTTTCTTGGATCTCCTGGTGGAGGGTTTCCGTGAATAGCCCGGTCTTTCCGGATCAGTTGACGGCGCTTCGCCGCGTAATCGTCCGACAGCAGGGCCGCCGTCGGGATCACGGTCCGCTCCGGGTCGGAAATATACTGGTCACGGTCGGCGAAGGCGAGCTTCAGGGCCTCCACAATTACATGTAGGTAGTCGGGCGAGTTAAACCCCAGCGCCTTCAAGTCGTAGCCCTTCAGGATGTTCAAGGCCATCAGTTGGACGATGCCTTGCGAGTTGCCGCCGGCCTGATAAATCGTGTACCCCTTGTATTCGCTCCGGACCGGCGTCGATTCCTCCGCCTGGAACGCCGCCAGGTCGCTCTCGCGAAGCAACCCGTCGTATTTGCGGTAAGTCGCGGCAGTTAATTTGGCGAGCGACCCCGCATAGAAATCCCGCGGACCCGCGTCCGCAAGCCGCTTGAGCGATCGCGCGAGGTCAGGCTGAACGAACAGATCGCCTGGACTGTATGGCGATCCATTCTTCAATAATGCTTTGGCGGAACTGGGATAGCGCAGCAACATCGGCATGGCTTCGCCATGAGTGCGCGCGGCGAACTCCGAAAGTGGATGGCCCTTTTCGGCGGCTTCGATCGCATCGGCGACCAGTGACGCGTGCGCTTTCGTGCCGTAGGATCGCAGAAACAGATCGAATGCCGAAACCGCGCCCGGTACATTCGTAGAGAACGGACCATTCGGCGGGATGCCGTTGAATCTCTGCCGGTAAAACTCCGGTGTAGCTAACCGCGGCGCCGGACCCGTGCCGTTGATAAACACGACCCGATTCAGCTTCGCAATGTAAGCCAGAATATAGGCGTCGCCCCCAATCCCTGCCTGGTGCTGCTCTGTCACTCCGGTCATGTAGAACAGCGCGGCCGCGGCGTCCACCGCATTGCCGCCCGCCTCCAGAACGCGAACAGCCGCGCGCGCCTGCATCGGATGCTCAGCTGCAACCACGCCATTGGTCCCGCGAACAATGGCGCGCCAGGCCCAGGGGTCGGCCGAAGGTTGCGCGAACGCGGCCCCCAGGGCTGCCGTCAACGCCATAAGCGCAAATCTCGTCATGGCGTCTACGTCCGTGTTAGCTGCCGCAACAGCCAGGCGCGAGCCGTCACCCATTCGCGCTTCACCGTTGCGGGCGAAATGCCCAGCGCTTCCGCTGTTTCCTCAATGGAGAGGCCGCCGAAGAACCGCAACTCGATCACCTTGCTTTGCTGCGGATCCAACTCGGCCAGCAGTTTCAGTGCATCGTCGAGCGCGATAATGTCAAGGTCGCGCTGCTCCGGCAGTCCGATCGCCTCATCGAGCGACAGCTTTTGCGCATTGCCACCCCGCTTCTGTGCATGGCGCGTACGGGCATGATCCACTAGAATGCGGCGGATCATCTGGGCCGCGACACCGAAAAAGTGTGCCCGATTCTGCCACTGGACCTGGTTTTGATCGATCAGGCGCAGGTACGCCTCGTGTACCAGCGCCGTGCTCTGTAGCGTATGGTCTGACCGTTCGCGGCGCAGATACCGGGCGGCAAGGTTGCGCAATTCCTTGTAAACCATTGGCGTGAGCACGTCGAGGGCTTCGCGTTTGCCATTGCTGTAGTCCACCAGCAACTGCGTGAGTTCTCCGGAAGTCATCTCCCTCAATTTATCCGAACCGTGCGAGCCGGTGCCGGAACCTGCTGTGGCAGGCAACTTCCGGGGCACACGCCACCGGCGCACTTGGCACGGCTCCTATGATGTTTGGCGGCATGGGCGGCTACCTGGAGGCGCTTATCCACTGTCCCGACCTTGCCTCAACGCGGCATGAAGTGGAAGAGGTTACCCTACGTAGAAGGATCAGGCATGGCACAGATTTCCAGTTCAGCGGCAGCGGTTCAGTATTCGCGAATCCGGGAGTTGGCTGAAATCGCGATGGGCATGCCGGAGGTCTACCGGCTCTATTTCGGCGAATCGAACCTGCCGACGCCCGAGTTCATCAAAAATGCCGCCATTCAGGCGTTGCATGATGGCTTCACCTATTACACTTCGAACGCCGGATTGCCGGAGCTCCGCGCGGACCTGGCGGCTTACTATGCCCGTGTACACGGAGTGCCGCTCGAAGCGGGAAAGCGGATTGTCGTCACCACTTCAGGCGTTCAGGCTCTTAACGTTGGCATCCGTTGTGTGCTCAACCCCGGCGACGAAGCGCTAATCCTCACTCCCGCATGGCCCAACGGCACTTCTATCGTCCAAATGTGCAATGCGATTCCAAGGCAGATCGCCCAGCCTCTTAGCAACGGGCGCTATGGAATCGACTTCCAGCGGTTGGAACGCGCCGTCACGCCGAAAACGCGGTTACTGCTCTACACCTCGCCGTCTAATCCGCTGGGTTGGGTGGCAACGGTCGAAGAGCAAAAACAATTGCTGGAATTCGCCCGCCGCCACCAGCTTTGGATCATGGCTGACGAAGTCTACGAGCGGCTCTACTACGTAGGCGAGCCCGGTGGCCCGGTTCCATCTCTGCTTCGCTTAGCTCAGCCGGACGACGCTGTTATCGTCGTGCAGTCTTTCTCAAAAAGCTACTGCATGACCGGCTGGCGGGTGGGCTGGCTGGTCTCGCGTGCAGACCTGGCGGGCCGCGCCACAGAGCTGAACGAGTTCATCATTTCGCACGCGCCCAGCTTTGCCCAGCGCGCGGCTCAAACCGCCTTGCGCGACGGCGAACCTTTCATCAAAGAACAGGCCGCCAAGCTCAAAGAGAATCGCGACTACTGCATGAGCGTTCTGCGCACGATTCCAGGTGTGACGGTGCCGCAGCCCGACGGCGCATTCTACCTGTTCCCGAAAGTCGACGGGCTCACCGATTCCTTTAACTTCTGCAAGGAGATGTTATTAGCCACGCATGTCGGAATAGCGCCAGGGGTTGCTTTTGGCGAAGGCGGCGAAGGCTCCGTTCGTATCTGCTATGCGGCAGACCGTTCGGTATTAGAACCGGCGATGGAACGGTTGCGCTTGTTCTTTACCGGCGCCGGCGCGCGCTTGCTCCAGGGCGTGACGGTATAACGTTTCCGTCACTCTGCCTTGATGCCGTTCGTAAGCACGGCCTTGATCTTTTCCCCCAACGCAAGAAACTCATCCAACCGCGATGGTTTCACGTAGAAAACTGCGTTCCCGACCGACACCACTTCCCGCAACACTTCGGGCGACTCCGCGGAACTCATCACTATCGCCGGAATATCGCGCCACTCTTCCGTTGCCCGCATGTGCGCCAGCACGCGCGGGCCGTCCACGCGAGGCACGTTTACGTCAAGAATCGCCAGCCTCGGTAGCGGTGTCCCTTCGGCGACCCCCTTGTCCACCAGACGAAGCGCTTCCTCCCCGTCTTCGGCCACAATAAATTCGTGATCGACTGCTGCAAACCGTAACGCTTCCTGCAACAGGCGTACATCCCCTGGGTTATCTTCCACAAGCAGGATCCTCACGGGTGCAGACGGGCGCATGTTTCGAATTATCCAACAAGTGTAACCCAGACGTTATAAATTAGGAGCATGCAACGCCGCACCTTTCTTCGAGCGACCTCTGCTGCCCTCGGCGCCTCCGCCGGCGCCTTAGCCGACGCGCCCATGCCCATGTCAACCCTTGGCAAGAGCGGCCTCAAAGTTTCCAAGTTCTGCCTCGGCGGCTTTCACATGGCCAAACTGGGCCACGATACCGGCATCAAGATCATCCATCGCGCCATCGACCTTGGGGTCAACTTCTTCGATTCCGCCGCCAAATATCACGACGGCGGCAGCGACGAGGTCTATGGAAAAGCGCTCACGCCCAGCATGCGCCAAAAGGTGCTCCTGATGTCTAAAGCCCACCTGCGCACCAAAGACGAGGCGATGAAGCAACTCGAAATGACGCTGAAACGCATGAAAACCGATTACCTCGATCTGTGGCAGTGTCATGAAGTCGCCAAGCACGAAGAGGTCGACAAAATCTTCGGCCCCGGCGGTTCCCTCGAAGCGTTTGTATTAGCGAAGAAACAAGGCAAAGTGCGCCACATCGGCTTTACCGGCCATCACGACTACACGGTCCACCAGCGTCTGCTCGATGGGTTCGACGGCTGGGAAACCGTGCAGCATCCCGTAAACCTGATCGATCCCCACTACTTGAGTTTCATCAACAACTTTCTCCCGAATGTCGGAAAAAAAGGCCTCGGCAGAATCGGTATGAAATCGAATGCCATCGGCCAGATCACTCAGCAGAATGTGGCTACTATTCAGGACTGTCTGCGATTTGCCTGGTCCCAGGACATCGATACCCTCGTTTCCGGCGTTGAGACTGTCGAACAACTTGAGCAAAACGTCCTCGCCTGCAAAACCCATAAGAAGATGACGAAGCAGGAAATCAGCAGCATGCTCGGCCGCACCCGTAAAGGCAAATTCGGCAGTTCCGTCGAGAAGTACAAGAAACCCGAAGCCGGCGCCAGGGACTTCCGTCCGCACCACGACGGAGATCTGGCCTGACCGCAGCCATTCTTCTCACGCATGGCGCGGGGGCGAACGCGGATGCGCCCCTGCTCCTTCGTTTCGATGAGGCGTTCGCCGCCCTTGGCTTAACCGTCGTGCGGCATACCCTCTCGTTCCGGCGGGCGCGCGTCTCAGGCCCTCCGCGGCGGGGAGATGCGGAGCGCGACCGGGCCGGCCTCTTGGAAGTCCTCGCCGGGCTGCGGCGCCAACACAATGGTCCTGTCTACGCCGGCGGTCATTCCTACGGCGGCCGTCAGCTCACTATGCTCGCCGCCGAAGATTCATCGGCCTGCGACGCCCTGCTCGTCCTTTCCTATCCTCTTCACCCACCAAATAAGCCCGGCGGGCTTCGCGTCGCCCACCTGCCGCAAGTCCAAACTCCCTGCCTGTTTGTCCACGGTACACGCGATCCCTTCGGCGGCATCGACGAGTTGAAACCTCATCTCGATTCACTGCCGGCGCGTCACTTGTTGCGGACCGTCGAAGGCAGCGGTCACGACTTGAAAAAGATCGACTGCGCCGATGTCGCCGCGCAGTTCGTGTCGTTCGCCTCCGGACGGTTCTGAGAAATAATCCGCGGAATTTCGGGTTCGCCCTCACTTCGGACAGCGATGCCCGCCAGAGCGGTCAACTTCCAGTCCGCGTAAGTCTAGTATCTAATGCACGACGCATATGAAATACAATCGCCGTATGACGCACATTCACGGCCAGAACGGCTCTAGTACGTCCTGTGCGTACTACCTCCGCGGATTCAAAAAAGTACCATCAGAATCCGATCAAAGCATCCGTAACTGCTCGTAAACGCAGCATCTTGCAGCAACAAGTTACTCTAAATTCTTTAACTCGAACGAAATACATCTGCATTACATTTTCCTGTTGACCGCTTTCTTGAGTCGTGGTAAAAATTTTACATCCGACTTGGAGGAGAGTCGGTCATGCACCGACAAAACCTCGGCTAGTCCGAAGTTTGTTCTGCATAGGGTTGCCTCGTCACGCACTGGTTGGTGGAGTTGAACCAACTGCCAAAAGGGCGGTAGCTTGTTCAACCTTCCCGCTGTGGAGGATAGAATGTCCCTGGCTTGCCGTATCCAGGAATCGGAACTAAGTAGTAACCCGGAGCCGTCGTCTGCCCAGCTTTGGCCGTACTACGCGATTCGTACGAAATCGAATCGTGAATTCGTAACCCACGCCAGTTTTGTCGGCAAGGGTTTCGACTCCTACCTGCCCACCTATCGCCTGAGTCGATCCAGTTTTGGACATACCAGGGATGTCAACTTGCCGCTATTCTCCGGCTACGTCTTCTGCCGGTTCGACGTCAATCGACGCCAGCCGATTCTGGTCACTCCCGGCGTATTCCAGATCGTGTCGTTCAACGGTCTGCCTACGGCTGTAGACGATCAGGAGATGGCGGCAATTCAGGCGATCAGCCGCGCCGGAGTCCCTGCGCAGCCTTGGCCGTTCCTTCAATCGGGACGTAAGGTTCGAGTCATCGCCGGACCCCTTCGCGGTCTGGAAGGGCCCGTCGAGCAGTTCAAGGGATCTCTGCGTCTTGTCGTTGGGCTTTCGCTCCTGCAACGCGCCCTCAGCGTCGAACTGGACCGTTCCTGCATCGAACCAATCTGAGACCCTCTCCGGGCAAACCGGTGCTATTCGTGCGACCCATTTCGGTAGTACACTCTGCGAACGCCGCTTCGCGCACGCTCGCCTGCTCCCATGTGACCGTCCTTTCGTGGAGACCTCAGTGCCGCCCGTCGACCCGAAATGCAAAATCCTCACCTTGCGCCTGTCCGTTACCGAATATCAGGCCCTGAAAGCCCTGCATCATGCTCACGGTGCGCGAAACGTCTCCGAATTCGCCCGCTCTGCCATACAACGGGTGATTTCCGGCAACCCGGGTGACTCGGTCCACGCCCAACTGATGGACCTTTACACCAGAATCGCTTTGCTCGAATCGCGCGTCGACGTCCTCACTCACGGCCTCCAAGCCCCGGCCGAATGTGCAACTCCCCTGCTGTGATGCCTCAAGCCATGTCCCACCCGACTCCAGTGCATCCGTTCCCACTAAGGTCCACGAAACCCCGTGTACTCATGTCCACCCGCAAGTCCAAGGTAATCTCAATCCGTGTTTCCGCCGAGGAGTACCGCAGCTTTCTCGAAACCTGCCGCACCCGTAACCTGCCCTCCGTCTCCGATCTCGCCCGTTTCTCCATGCGCCAGTGGATCGAGTCCGCACCCGGCGTCACAACGCCCCCGCCGGCCCTCTCCGCCGCCGACCTCGCCCTGCAAAACGACGTGAACTCCCTCCGCGAGCGGATCGACACCCTTAAAGAGGAACTCGAAATCCTCGCCGAACGCATCAAACTCCGCTCCCGGCCCACGCCTCCGCCCTCCAACCTCTAACTCCCTCGCCAGAGGACCCTGCCGTATGTTCCACATACTCCTCCTCGCCTTCCAGGTCGCCGCCGCCGACCCCACCTCCGACTCCCCGCCCGACTACACCCTCGGCCCCGACGATCAGCTCCTCATCCGCGTCCTCGACGTCGAAGAGTTCTCTGAACCTACTCCCACCCGCATCGACGCCCAGGGCCAGCTCAACCTTCCCCTCCTCGGCCAGGTCCCCGCCACCGGACTCACCACCGAAGCCCTCGAAGCCGACCTCGAGAAACGCCTCCGCAGCTTCGTGAAACAGCCCCACGTCAAAGTGCGTCTCGTCTCCTTCCGCTCTGCCCCTGTCTCCATCCTCGGCTCCGTCAACCAGGCCGGCGTCCAGCAGATCCGCGGCCGCAAAACCCTCTACGAAGTCCTTTCCCAGGCCGGCGGCCTCCGCCCCGATGCCGGCGACACCATTACCATTACCCGGCCCAAGTCCGCCGGACCCCTCCCCCTCGCCAACACCCGCCTCGACGATTCCGGCCAGTTCCAGATCGGTGAAGTCAATGCCCGCGACCTCCTCTCCGCCCGCTCCCCCCTCGCCAACATCGTCATCCAGCCCAACGACGTCATCTCTATTCCTCGCGCCGAACTCGTCTACGTCATGGGCGAGGTCGTGAAAGCCGGCGGCTTCGTACTCGACAATGGCGGACCCGTCACCCTCCTCCAAGCCCTCTCCCTCGCCGGCGGTCCCCAGAAAATGGGTAACCTCGGCAAGGCGCGCATCCTCCGCCTTCAACCCGGCACCGCCACCCGCCAGGAAATCGCCATCGACCTCAAAAAGGTCCTCGACGGCAAAGACGAGGACGTCCGCATGAAACCCGAAGACATCTTGTATATCCCCCACAACACCGCCAAAGCAGTCGCTTTGCGATCAATTGAAATGGCCGCCGGCGCAGCCTCCATGATCACCATCTGGCGAGTAGGCAACCCCCGATGAGCCGTCTTCTGTCTTCTGTGTCCAGTCTCCTGTCGCTGTCTCCTGTCGTCTATCTCCTGTCTCCTGTCTCCTGTCTCCTTTCTCCTTTCTCCTTTCTCCTTTCTCCTTTCTCCAGTCTCCTGTCTCCAGTCTCCTGTCTCCTGTCGATATCTTCCGTCTCCTGTCTCCAGTCTTCTGTCTCCTGTCTCCTGTCTCCTGTCTCCTGTCTCCTAGTCTCCAGTCTTCTGTGTCTTCTGTCTCCTGTCTCCTGTCTTCTGACTTCTGTAGCTAATGGCTGATAGCTCCAACATCCACGTCCCCGCCCGGCGCCCCATCTACCCCAGCCCGCCGGCAACTGCCTCCTCCCAGGCCGGCAACCACCAGCCTTTCTATCCCACCTATTCCTCCCCCTACTCACACGACCCGCGCCTCGACCCCTCTCAATCCGGTCTCCTCGAATACTGGAACATCATCCGCCGCCGCCGCGGCGCCGTCATCCTCACTACCGTCCTCGGCGCCGTCATCGCCACCCTCATCACCCTCCCCCAAACCCCCATCTACCAGGCCCGTGGATCCGTCGAAGTCCTCGCCCTCAACGACAACTTCATTAATATGAAGCAGGTCTCCCCAGTCGACCAGTCCGGTGGCGCCGACCTCATCGACATCCAGACCCACGTCCGCGTCCTCCAAAGCGAAGCCATGATCAAGCGTGTCGTCCGCAAGCTCGACCTGCCTGACGCCCGCGCCTTCGCCAACCAAACCTCGCGACCCGCCGCCTGGCGCCGTTTCCTCAACCTCCCCGATCCCGCCTCCTCCGACGTGCATCACGACGCCGTCCAACTCGCCGCCAAAAACCTCAAGGTCCGCGCCGCCGGCCAAACCCGCCTCATCGAGATCCTTTGCGACTCCACCGACCCGCAGCTCGCCGCCAACTTCATCAACACCCTCACCAACGAATTCATCGATCAGAACGTCGAAGCCCGTTGGCAGGCCTCCCAGCGCACCGGCGATTGGCTCTCCCGCCAGCTCGACGACATGCGCATCAAGCTCGAACGCTCCGAAGAAAACCTCCAGGCCCACGCCCGCCGCGCCGGCCTCGTCTTCACCTCCCAAAACTCCAACGTTTCAGAGGATCGCCTCAAGCAGGTTCAATCCCAGTTCACCGCCGCCCGTGCCGACCGTATCGCCAAGCAGTCCCGCCTCGAAATGGCCAAGTCCTCCCCACCCGAAGCCCTGCCCGACGTCCTCAACGATTCCTCCCTCCGCGAATACCAGACCAAACTCACCGACCTTCGCCGCCAGCGCGCCGAACTCGCCACCCGCTACGAACCCACCTATCCCAAGCTCCAGTCGCTCGACTCCCAAATCGCCGAACTCCAGCTCGCCGCCTCCCGCGAACGCGAAGCCATCCTCAAGCGCATCCAGAACGACTTCGACGAAGCCCAGCGCCGCGAATCCCTCCTCTCCGCCGACTACCGCTCCCAAACCGGCCAGGTCACCGAACAGGCCGAACGCTCCGTCCAATACCACATCCTGAAACGCGAAGTCGATACTTACCGCCAGCTCTACGAATCCATGCTCCAGCGCGTCAAAGAGGCTTCCCTCGCCTCCGCCCTCCGCGCCTCCAACATCCGCATCGTCGACCCCGCCGAAAAACCACGCTTCCCCTACAAGCCCGACCTCAAGACCAGTTCCGCCCTCGGCCTCCTCTCCGGTCTTTTCCTGGGCGTTGTTCTCGTCGTTATGCGCGAACGGGCCGACCGTACCCTCCGCGACCCCTCGGACGTCGACTTCTATCTCAACCTCCCCCAACTCGGTCTCATCCCTTCCGCCCACTCCAATAAGTCCCGCCTCAGTTACTACTACAAACGGCGCCAGTCCGCCCGCGCCGCTGCTGCCTTGGACACCGCCACCGCCAATACGTCAATGCTCCCAATCTCCCAGCCGGCAGCCGAGTTCGCCCCCGGCGTCGAACTCACCACCATCCAGCACCCCAGCTCCACCATCGCCGAAGCGTTCCGCGCCACCCTGACTTCTATCCTCTTTTCCACCCCCAGCGGCGCCCACCCGCGCAGCCTGGTCATCACCAGTCCCTCCCCCGCCGAAGGCAAAACCACCGTCGCCGCCAACCTCGCCATCGCCCTCGCCGAAGTCAATCAGCGCGTCCTCTTAATAGATGGCGACATGCGCCGCCCCCGCCTCCATTCTCTGTTCCAATTACAAAATGAAGCGGGACTCAGCTCCCTGCTAGCTGCCAATGGCGAATTCTCGCCCGACTTCATTCGCTCCTCCATCCAGCAAACCGCCATTCCCAACCTCTCTATCCTCCCCTCGGGACCCGAAACCCACGCCGCTGCCAACCTCCTCCACTCCCGCAACTTATCGCAAATCCTCACCCAGGCCTCCGAGAGCTACGACATGGTCTTACTCGACTCCCCCCCCATGCTCCAAATGCCCGACGCGAGGATTCTCTCCCGCCAAGCCGATGCCGTCATCCTGGTCACCCGCGCCGGCAGGACGACTAGAGATGCCGGCCTGGCGGCAAGACAGCGTTTCCAAGAGGACGGAACCAGAGTACTCGGCGTAGTAATGAATGATTGGGACCGCTCAATGTCCAGCAACTACGGTGGCAGCAACTACTATTACGCCGGCAAATACACCGGATACTACAAGTCCACCTAAAGCTAACAACTAACAGGGTTCAGTCTTCTGCGTTACCCATTCTGACGCCTGACTTCTGTATTCTCGTTTGCTGCCTCCTGTCTCCTAGCCTGTGACTCTTTCTCTCCCTCCTGCAGTAACTCCGCGTGGATCTGTGCTTAGCATGCGGTTTCAGCGCTCTGCACTAACTCATACCCAAACGTCTTAGCCTTCGCCTTCAGCGACGCCAGC
>JADLDI010000058.1 GCA_020846745.1 Bryobacterales bacterium
CGCGGTTGAACGAACCTTCGAAGCGGATGTAGTAGCGCGAGTAGAGTTCGGCCTCTTTTTGGGTGGCGGGGTGGGTGATGGGGTCGCGGCCATCGGAGCGGTCGTAGAGTTCGTTTTGGAAATCTAGCGCACGGAGCATGTTCCAGCGGGCGGTGACGAGTTTGTCGAAGAAGATCTCTTCCAAGGGGCCATCGGGGCGGCACTGGGCGTGGAGTTCGTTTCGCAAAGTGTTGAAAACAGGACGGAGATCGGCTGGGATGGACTCGGCCGTGAGCCCATGTTTTTTAGCATTTTGGGAGGATTTGGCTTTGCCTTCTTCGGTGCGGGGGCCGGTCCTGAGGTTTGCAGACATCTGAGTAGCACTCCTTCTGGAGGGATTTTTGAATCGGCCGCCGAGTAACGCGGATGAACGCCGATGGGGTCGGGGGCGCGGCGGCTTCCGACCGGAGGTAGGACAAAAAAAGACCGCGCGATGGCGGTCCTTTTCGATTTGTTTGGTGGGTGGACACACGTCCACGACCACGGGTCAAGTGTACCACGGGTGCCAGCGGAATACAAGAGGGATTGCAACGGAACGGGTGCCGCGCCTTTCATGCGGTGGCGGTGGTCGAGACCCATCGCTGACGCTCGGGCTCCGTTTCGGGAGCAGTGCGTAGGGGAAAATGGGGGTATGGACCGCGTTCGCCTCGACAAGTATCTCTGGGCAGCCCGATTCTTCAAGACCCGGTCGCTCGCTTCGCATGCTTGCGAACTTGGGCGCATTCAGGTCAACGGCCAGCCTGCAAAAGCCTCGCGCGAGGTTCGCGTGGCCGACATGCTGCACATCCGCAGCGAAGCATCGGAGTTTGAGGTTGAAGTTCTCGTTGTGAGTGCGATGCGCGGCCCTGCCTCGGTAGCGCAGACGCTGTACCGCGAAACGGAGGCCAGCCGCGAGCGCCGCGAACGCATGGCGGCAGAACGGAAAGCGATGCGCGAACTGGAAGGCCCAACGTTCGGCCGCCCCTCCAAGCGCGACCGCCGGGAACTCGAACGCTTCCGCGCTCAGTACGAATACTGATCTTACGCGAGGATCTTGTGGATCGGTTCGCCGAAGTCGATATCCAACCGCTTGCGTCCCGGCACCTCCAACTTCCGTGGATCGAGGCCCAACTGGTGCAGCACGGTGGCGTGGATGTCGGTGACATAATGGCGCTCTTCAATCGCGTGAAACCCGATTTCATCGGTCGCTCCGTGTACCACGCCGCCTTTGATGCCCCCGCCGGCGAGCCACACCGAAAACCCGTAAGGATGATGGTCGCGGCCATTTGTGCCTTGGGCGCTCGGCGTGCGGCCGAATTCGGTGGCAAACACGACTAATGTGTCGTCGAACATGCCACGTTGCTTCAGGTCGCGAACCAGGCCGGCGATGGGTTTATCCACTTGCCGGCACAGTTCGGTGTGTCCCTTCTTCAGATTGCTGTGAGCGTCCCACTTCCCTGCCCCGCCGTTTTGCCCGTGGAACACCTGCACAAACCGCACACCCGACTCGGCCAGCCGGCGCGCCGCCAGGCACATTTCGCCGAATGGTTTCGTCGCGTCCTGATCCAGCCCGTACATTTTGCGTGTCGCTTCGTTCTCGGTGCTGAACTTCATCACTTCCGGAACCGCCGTTTGCATCCGAAACGCAAGTTCGTAGGACTTTATGCGCGCGCGCATGTTGACGTCATCGGGATACTCGACGCTCGACAGGCGATTCAATTCGCCGATCAGTTCAAACTCGCGCTGCTGATCCTGCTTACTAATGGCCATTGCCGGTTTCGCGTATGGCAGCGGATTGTCAGGTTTCGTCTGTAACTGCACGCCGTTGTGCTCCGGCCCGAGATAGGCTGCGCCGTGCGCACCTAACCCGCCGCAGCAGGTGTCAATCGGTTCGCCTAACACGACAAACTGAGGCAGGTTATCGTTCAAAGAGCCCAGGCCATAATGCACCCACGATCCGATCGTTGGAAACTGGCCTTCCAACACATGCCGGCCCGTATGGAACTGCATCTGCGCACCGTGGTTGTTGTCGGTGGTCCACATTGACCGGACGACGGCGATGTCGTCAACTATCTCCGAAACATGCGGCCACCACTCGCTTACTTCAATCCCGCTCTGGCCGCGCTTGGAATAACCCACCTGCATCGGGTACAACAATGGGTGGTTGTGGTGCAAACCGGCGATGACTTCGCGCAGGTTCTTCTTCACCAGCGGATTGTCGAGCGCATCCTTATAGGGTGTGTCTTCTACAAACCGGCCGCCATACTTATTCAACGCGGGTTTGGGGTCGAAGGTGTCGATATGGCTCACCCCGCCGATCATAAACAGCCAGATTACGCGCTTGGCTTTCGGCGCAAAATGCGGCTTTCCATTCGGGAGCTGAAACGCCCCGGTGGTGGCGGCACGGGCGACGCCGTCGCGATTCAGCATGGCCCCTAAAGCCAGGCCGGTGAATCCCATACCAACATCGGCCAGGAAGTTGCGGCGTGGAGTATGTCGTTTCATTTGCGTCGGCGCCTCAGCGGATGGTTACGAAATCGTTATGGTTGAACAGCACGTGAATAAGATTCGCGCGGGCCTGTGGATCGTTTGCAGCCAGGAAGCGTTCGGCCGCAGCCGCCTCTTGCGTAGAGGCAGGTCTGCCCAGCACTGTTTGGAAGGCGAGCGGAACAAACGCCTGGCCGGCTGCACTCAGCCGGTCAGCCAGGATCCGTGCCTGGCGCTGGCTCAATTCGCTATTTGCCAACGCAAGCGCCTGCTGTGGAACCACACTTACGTTGCGCATGTAGCACTCTGTCGGATTCGCCCCGTCAAAGGTTTTGAGAAACTCCATCTGCGTATCGGGCGAATGGCTGAAATAGATGCTGCGGCGCTTCGTCTCAAATCCCTTTGTCTCGTCTAACTCCGGACCGCCCATCGTAGAGTCTAATTGTCCCGATACGGACAGGATACTGTCGCGTACGGCTTCGGCTTCCATGCGGCGCGGGTTCATGCGCCACAAGTACACGTTATCGGGATCGATGTCCGCACTCCCATTCTTCGCCGTCCCCGCGGTTGAACGCATGCGGTACGTACTACTGGTAAGTATCAAACGGTGGATCGCCTTCATGCTCCACTTACTGTCCATAAACCGGGTTGCCATCCAGTCGAGTAACTCGGGATGCGTCGGCGCTTTTCCGTTCTTGCCAAATTCGAACACTGTCGGCACGAGCGCCTGTCCAAAGTGCCGCAGCCACATATGATTCACCGCAACGCGCGCAGTGAGCGGATTGTTTGTGGAGGCGATCCAGTTTGCCAGCGCTAACCGCCGCCCGGTGCTCTTAGTCGGGTACACCTTGCCGACGGGTGTGTAGCCTTCAGCAACCTGTGTCAGCGCCGCCTGCGCTGCCGCCACTCGCTTCTGCGCCTCAGCGACTTTCTTGTCATCCATCTTCTCTGCCGTCTTCTCTGACTTCAGCGCCTGCGTAAATTCCAACTGCGCCCGAAAGACGTTCTCATCCGCTTTCAAAATGCCGGCCTTGCGTTCCGCCTTGCGCGCCGCATCGGCCAGTTCCTCGTACTTCGGATCTGGCGGATCGGAGTACTTGGCACTGTCGGCAGCAATACGCGCTTCGAGCGCTGGAAGCGCCGCTTCGGCGGCGGCGAGCGATTTTTCCGTTAACGTCAGAGCGTCCGATGCTCCGCGCAGTTTCTGGTAAGCGGCATCCCCTGTCTCGGATTCAGCTTCTTTCTTTGCGGCCGCATGTGCCTCTTTCTGCTTCGTCACTTCAGCCTGCGCGCGTTCGACCTCCGCTTTCGCCTGCGCTCGCAAATCCTTATGTACAAACTCGCGATGGTCCGGATAGTACGAACTCACGGGCAACGTCACAGGCTGTATCGCTGAGAGCTTGCCTCCGAAAAGCGCGGGAACCGCCGGAGCCAGCGCTTTGTCCTTCACCGGGTTCTGGATGTCACCTCTTACCAGGAGGTAGGTAGGGCGGTCCAGTTCCGCATCGAAGATGCGTGAAAGCCCTTCCTTATCCGTATCCACCTGCCCGGGCACTCTGTCGATGCGGACCTCATAAGGTTCAAAAAATGCCCGGAATTTATAGTATTCTTCCTGCGAGATCTGATCGTATTTATGGTCGTGGCAGCGTGCGCACTTCACGGTGACGCCGAGCAGACCGAGCGCAGTGTGGTCCACTGCATCCTGCATCCAGCCGTTGCGGTCGTACTTCGAGAAGTTCCGCGCCAAAAACCCGGTCGCCCTGACCGTCTTCGGATCGTTTGGCGCGATCTCGTCGCCGGCGAGCATCTCAACCATCATGCGGTCATAACCCTTGTCCTGGTTCAGCGACTCGACAATCCAATCGCGGAAACGCCACATATGTTTGTGGCTGTTGCGGACGTCGTTGCCTCGCCGCCAGCCATACCAGTCGCTGTAGCGCCAGATGTCCATCCAGTGGCGGCCCCAGCGCTCGCCATATCGCGGATCGTCTAACAGCCGGTCTACCAACGCTTCATAGGCTTTCGCAGACTTGTCCAATTCGAATCGGGCAGTTTCTTCCGGCGTTGGCGGTACGCCCACCACATCCAGGTACACCCGCCGCAGCAGGGTCGTACGATCAGCCTCCGCAACAGGCTGGAGACCGCGTTTGTCATGCTCGGCAGCGACAAAGGCGTCGATCGGGTTGCGTACCCAAGCGGCATTCGTTACGTGAGGCGGTTCGACGCGTTTGGGTAGGCGGAACGCCCAATGGTCCTGCTTTGGTACTCTCACGGCAACAGCCGCGGGCGCCACCTTGCCCTCCCAATCGGCCCCGTGGTCAATCCATGTGGCGAGTATCTTCAGCTCTTCGTCCGAGAGCTTTGCCGACCCATACGGCATATGCGGTTTGGCGGCATGCGTCGCCACTTGGTATAGCATGCTGTCTTTCGCGCTTCCAGGCTGGATGGCAGGACCACGATCGCCGCCGCGAACCGCCATCGCACGGCTGGTCAGATCGAGCCCCGACTGTTTCGTACTGGAGTTGTGACACCCGCTGCAACGCTTCTCGAGTATCTTGATTGCCGCCGCTTCTTCGCCCAGTGCGTAAACGCACAGCAGCAATGCGGTTAGGAGCACGCGCGCCATGCTATAAACTCTATCTCGATTCCGCCGCGCGTGCTCGACCGGCCGTTCTATTGAACAGGCAGGTCAGGTCAGGTCTCAAGTCCTGATTATCTGGAAACCTTGTAGAGTTCTTGAGTTCCAAAACCGTGTGCTCGCGATCGCAAGCGGCACCGCCGCTCTGACGAAGTAGAATGTCACGATGAAGTTCCCCGTTCTCTGGCTCGCCCTCCCCGCCCTGCTTGCGGCCCAGCCGTATGACCTGCTGCTCAAAGGCGGACACGTCCTCGATCCTAAAAACAACATCAATCGCAAGATGGATGTCGCCATCCAGGGCAACAAGATCGCCAAGGTCGCTCCGGTCATCGACGCATCACAAGCGAAGAAGACTATCGCCTGCGACGGCCTCTATGTCACGCCCGGCCTTGTCGACATCCACGTTCACCTCTACTTCTCGACAGCGCTCCAGTCCAACCTTCATGGCGATCCGTCAAGCTACGCCGGTTTCCGCGCCGTGCACCCCGATGGATACACGTTCCGCACCGGCGTCACCACCGCGGTGGACGTGGGCAGTTCCGGTTGGCGGAACTTCCCCGAGTTCAAGGAACGCGTCATCGCGCAATCAAAAACCCGTGTATACGCCATGCTCAACATCGTCGGCAGCGGAATGGCCGGGCGGGAGAAGGTAGAACAGAACCTTGCCGATATGAGCGCCGAGGACACAGCGAGAGTTGCCAAACAATTCCCACAGGAGATCGTCGGAGTGAAGACGGCCCACTACGCGGGCCCCGAATGGACCCCGGTCGACAACGCCGTCAAAGCCGCAACGCTCGCCAACATCCCTGTCATGGTCGACTTTGGTTCTTTCCGCCCCGAGCGGCCCTTCGCCGAACTCGTAACCAAACATCTGCGGCCAGGGGACATGTACACGCACTTCTTCACCGGTCCGGCGCCTCTGCTCGACGCGCAGGGTAAGATCCTTCCGTTCCTCTACGAAGCCCGTAAGCGCGGCGTAAAGTTCGATGTCGGCCACGGCGCCGGCAGTTTCTCCTGGAAGAACGCGGTGCCGGTGATCTCGCAAGGCTTCTGGCCCGATTCCATCTCCACCGATCTCCACCAGAGCAGCATGAACGCCGGCATGAAAGACATGCTCAACGTCATGTCGAAGATCCTGAATTTGGGCGTGCCAATCTACGAAGTAATCCGCCTTTCCACGATCAATCCTGCTAACCAAATCAAACGTCCGCAGCACGGCCACCTAACCGAAGGCGCCGAAGCCGACGTGGCCGTGTTGCGGCTCGACAAAGGCCACTACGGCTTTCTCGACTCCCGCAACGCACGATTAGACGGCACCCAACTTCTGGTAGGCGAACTAACGGTAAAAGGCGGCCAGGTAGTCTGGGACCTGAACGGCCGCGCCGGCGTGGAGTGGAAGTCGTTCTATAAGTCACGCAACACGAAGTAATGCCGGGCATTAATTAAGTCAGTTAGTTCCGCCGGCGTTACCCAATCAGACTGACTTGCCGGGCTGCCGGCGGAAAGGATGAGATCTCAACGCGCCTGCCCAGTCACGCCGGCCGCGGGTGGAAGTGGTATGGCCTTCCACCCTTCCGTTCCATAGCGGATATCGCGCTCCACAAATTCCCACAACACTACTTTCTTCCCCTTGAGCAGTTGTGGACGCCGCGCAAGCTCCTGCCGTACTAGTGTAGAGGCTCCCCCGTCGTTGACGACCGATGTTACGGGCTGGCGCAAGTTGCGCGCCAGATGTGCGATAAATCCGGCGGCTTTCGGCTCGTCGGTTTGATAGATACGAAGGAAACTGTCGCCTAAGACGAGCACCGATGCCGCCGGGTCGTCGCGATACAGCGCGCCCGTTGCTCGTTCCCGGACCTGATGGACGATCACCTCCTCGGCCGGATAAGCGGCTTCGATCAGCGGAACGCGTGTCATCCGGGCAATGTCGCTGCGCCGGGGCACGGTCACTGCGCGGACATCGAAGTCCACAGCGCCAGGCTGAACCCATCCGAGATCCTTCAGGCGGGTCGCCACGGCTGTTGCAGCGAACTCCGCAGCTTCGGCTGACCAATGCGTGTCTCGGGCCAGGTACTCGATTTGGGACTTGTTGCGTGCGAACAACCCAAACAGATCTATCGTTTCAATTCCCGCCGCCCGCAAACGCGCCAATAGGGCCAGGGTGGGCGAGTCGACCCGATCGACGCTATTGAGCCGGCTTGTCAGCATCTCGCCGTGCAAGGAAGGTTTGCCTGGAACCGGAACCACCATCAGTCGAATACCACGCGAGCCAAGCTGATCGGAGAAGTTTTTGATCGCGAAGAAGGGGTCTTCGGATTGGCCACCTGCTTCGACGAGATATCGTACGTCGGGCCGATAGAACAGCCACCCGCGCTTGCCGATGAGCACCTTCTCACCGGCTTCTCCAAACAGCAGGAATCGGGCATACTGGATTGACGGCCGGGTGGCGCCGGCCACCAGAGACTGTTGTTCGACTTCCGTCTCGTAGGCGCGTAAGGTCGGGCGAGTGGGGAAATGGCGAAAGACATCGAAAAATTGAGGGACTTGGCCGCGTGTGATTTCAACCACGGTCTGCGTCAGCGGAACGGCGTAGATCACACCCAGAAATGCGATAACGACGCACCACTGTTGTCTTCTCGTCATAGGGGCTAAAACTGAAAATACAGAAACGGGTTGAAGGCCTGGGTGAACATGGTTCCGATACTCGCGAGAAACAGCGGCGCCAGCACCAGCGCCCGACGCCACGTTAGTGCCGCGATCCAATCGCGGACCTCCAGCCGTTGAAACGAGACGAGGATGCACACGCAGAGCACCGTCATCGGTAGAGCCGTGTAGATTTCCGCAGCGACCAGAGCAGGAACTCCGAACGACGCGTTGAAGCCCAGCATCGCTGCCCAATACCGCACCGCATAGCTGAGGTTCGGCGAACGGAACAGGACCCACGAAAACAACACCAAAACGAAGGTGACCGCGATGCGGCCGGGACGCGGAAGCCACTCGTAGGGACTCTTCTTGCCGATCCAGCGTTCAAATGCCAGTAACGATCCGTGGTAGGCGCCCCACGCGAGAAACTGCCACGCCGCGCCATGCCAGAGGCCCCCCAGTAACATGACTAACGCAAGGTTGAGGTAAGTCCGCCGTGGACCCAAACGGTTCCCGCCGAGCGGCAGATACAGGTAATCCCGCAACCATGTCGAGAGTGAAATGTGCCAACGGCGCCAGAAATCGGTAATGCTTTCAGAAAGGTACGGCGAGCGGAAGTTCTCCGGAATGACGAATCCAAACATCCGTCCCAATCCGATGGCCATATCGGAGTAACCGGAGAAATCGAAGTAAATCTGGAAGGCATAGGCGATAACTCCCACCCACGCGTCGAGGGGTAAGGGCGTAGCGGCCCCGAATACCGCATCAGCCACCTGCCCCATCGGATTCGCGAGTAGAATTTTCTTGGCGAATCCAAGAATGAACATGGCTACGCCGGCCGTGAACTTATCGAGTGTGTGGGTGCGGCGCTGGATCTGCTCGGCCAGAATGTTATACCGTACGATCGGCCCGGCTACCAGGTGAGGGAACAGACTGACGAAACAGGCGATGTCAGAAAACCGCCGGGCCGGTTTGGCTGCTCCGCGATAGACATCGATCGTGTAACTCATGCTCTCGAACGTGTAAAACGAGATACCGATGGGCAGTAGGACGTTGAGCAGCGGTAGTGAATGAGAGCCGAACAGCGAAAGTAACTGGTTGATATTGCCCGCGGCGAACGTGTAGTACTTGAAATACGCAAGCAGGCCGAGATCGCCGCAGATGGCTGTAATTAATGCGGCTCTCCGCTGCCTGTTTGAGGCGCCGGGCGCTCCGATAATGCGGCCGCACACGAAATCCAGCACCGTCGAGAACAGCATCAACAGAACAAACCAGGGCTCCCACCAGCCGTAGAAGACGTAACTCGCGAGCGTAAGGAACCCATTCCGCGACCGCCGCAGCAGGTAGTAAATTGCGAGCGTTATCGGCAGGAAGTAGAACAGGAAGATGTGGGAGGTGAAAACCAGATCAGTTCGCCCCCGGATTCGTCCAAACCGCCCAGTATCGTGTGCCCGTCTTGTCGAAATACTTGTCGACGATGCCGCCCATCCAGAAGTGGTCCACGGGCGATTCCAAAGCCATTCGATGGATGTCGCCGGCGCGGAACGATTTCACATGGCCGCCGACCTTGCCGGAAACGTCATCCTGCGCCTCAGGGCGCGCCTTCAACGGGTTGTACTGCGCGACAAAAATGTCGCCCTCGGGCACACTGCCGCGGTGAGTCTTCAGGACCTTGTACTTGAAGATATAAGCGTAGTTATACAAGTCATTGGGTGGAAACGGGCCGGGGATCTCGACCAGTTGAGCGGTAACTTCGGCCGTTCCGAGTGTCGTAACCTCGCGGTCGATTTCATTCGCCGGCGATTTCGAACAAGATGCGATCGTAAAGGCCAGGCCGGCGATCGCGAGCAACGCGCGGCGCCTCATTTCGCGCCCGACTTCACAGAAGTCCACTGCGGCTCCCAGCCGTGCCCCAAATCCAGAATCACGGTATCTTTCGCATCCGGATGCAGTTTTCGAAGCGCTACACTTTCGCCTCTAACGGCAGGAGCGCCGGCCAGACGCATTACTCCCATGACAGCGGTATCGAGACCGCCGTCTGTATCTGCACGCGTAAACATAACATAATTGGAGTCGGGTGAGATTTCGGTACCGTAGATATGCTTTCCGTCTTCTCCCAATAACAGTCTACGATTCCGCCCGTCCGCATCGGTCAGCCACGCCTGAGTCCATCCGTAGCCCGGCTTTTGGCCCACCGCTTCCCCCGACTTTCCTATATTCTCCTGATTCGCCGGCCGGTACGAGTTAACGACCCGGCGAGAGTCCGGAAACCAGGCCGGCGTACAATTCTGAAACTTCGCGATTGGGTTGGCCTCGCCAGTTTCCGCGTTCAAGCGGACAACGGTCCAGCTTTCACCGAAGGCATTCGCGGTACCAAGAAACCATTTTCCATCGGGCGACCAGGAGAGTTGCTGGAAGATTCCTTTCCTGTCGAGCTTCCGAACAACCTGCTTCGTCGCCACATCCCTTATCTCGATTCCCGTCTTCGTGAGGCAGGCGAACTGCTTGCTGTCAGGGCTCCATACAGCCCAGGCGAAATCTCCTGACGCTCCAAGCACCTGGGCATTCGTGCCATCCCCATTGGCGAGGACGGGAGTGCCTAACACTCCCCACGCATCGTGTCGAATCTTGACAGTAAGGGGCACACGCCGATACAGGACCTTCAGGCCATCGGGAGAGAGCCGGGCTCCTATTTCATTCATGTTTGGCGTATTCGTTAGGTTGCGTTTATGCGAGCCGTCGGGCCGCATCACAAACAGGTCCCAATCGCCCGCCGCCGTCTTTCCGCTGAAGAGGATCCAGCCTTTGGTGGCTATCTCCTTTGCCAGCCTTGCTGTTGACGAATCGCCGGCAAGCAACGCAGCAGCGAAAAGTGAAACCAGACTACGCGTCAGCATCGCTGCTGGTAACCTCCCTTCGGAAGGTTTATCATCTCGCACCCGAAAAGGGAGTTTCAAGTCAGAACGACAGTTTCAGGCCGAACTGAATGATTCGCATCGGATTGCGAAGGTTGCGGATCTCACCCATGCGGGTACCGTCCGGAATCAGCGAATTGATCGTCGCGAACCCAATGCCGTTCGGCGTGCCGAAGTACGGCGTGTTGGTCGCATTGAAAAACTCCGAACGGAACTGCACACGGTAGTGCTCCTTAAAATCGAAATTCCGGAACAACCCGAAATCCAGATTCTTTTGACCCGGCGATGTCAGAACGTTGTATCCGGCGTTGCCGAACCGGCAAAGGTCCTGCCGCGCAGGAATGTTGCAGGTTACGCGGCGAAACGCCTGCGGGTCGAACCATAGGTCGCGCGTCGGATTGTCGAGGCGTCCGTCGGCGATTCGGTCCGGACGAATCGGGGCCGCGCCCGTATTCAGGTCATTCCCTTGCCCAATATTGAACGGGAACCCCGACCGGAGCGAAAGGATGCCGTTCGATTGCCACCCGCCCAGCACATGTTTGAGCACTCCGGGCAACCTTTTGCCGGGCATCTCCCAAACCCAGTGAGCGACGAAGTTATGCGTCTGGTCGAAGCGGTAGCGGCCGCGGCCGTCGCTGCGGTCGATGCGGGGTTGCTGATAGCCGCCCTCCTCGTTGCCGCCCGCTTCGCCGTCGCCGTGCGACTTGCTGAAGACGTACGAGACACCGGTGGCCAGTCCCCGTGCGAAGCGTTTCTCAAGCTTGGATTGCAGACCGTGATAGAACGAGTTACCCGTGGCGTCCAGGTAGCGGATGTTCGCCAGCGACTGGACTCCTAACTGTGGCGTAGCAGGGTCATAGAAGAACGGGAACGGACGGCGCGCCTGAACGTTCGTGTTAGGCGACGGATCCGCATCGTTGTAAGGTGTCATGCTATTGCCGACAAATGTCCCCTTGCTGCCCACATATCCCACCGTAAGGGCGGCGCCCCACCCCAACTCACGCTGAATATCGAAGCTCCACTTCCAGATATCGCCGTCGTTAAGGTCGGGGCGGATGTGCACTACCGACACCGGCCGCGACACTGCCTGCCCACCGCCTGACGAGAGGAACGGATCATTCAGAGTGAGCGGAGTAACTCCCGGCCGCAGCCGGCGCAGGGGAACGTTGTAGGCAACATTGTCCGCACCCTGCACCGGCACGGTTCGCACCGGATCGGTTATTTGCTGGAACAACAGGCTCCCGGACTTCGGCGGATTCAGATTCAGGATCGTGAACGCGTTCCAATGCATGAGGTTCGAAAACCATCCCGCACCGGTACGGATCACCCATTTGTCGGTCGGCCGGAACGCGATGCCAAGCCGCGGCATGAAGAAGCGGACATCCTGGTCCCAAAGCTTGACCGCGCCCCGCTCATCGACGAACTCCGGCCCCATGGTGGGAATCAGCAGGCCGGTCGCCGGGTTCCGGAACTCCAGTCCTCTCCCTTCGCCGGGGAAGTTCAACGTTCGCCAAAGACCTTTCGAATCGCGCGGATTGCCGCTGTAGTCGAAACGGAGTCCGAAATTCAGCGTCAGCCGCGGGTGGATCTTGAAGTCGTCGTTAATGTAAGTGCCCCAGCGTGTAGAAACCGGAATGGTGAGCGGCAGGCCTTCGGCTGTTTCCGTGGTGGAAGGGACACCCAGCAGGAACGAGGCGAAGGCGTGTCCCGCCTCATTAGCGCTCCAATTCACGCGCCCCGTCGGCAGATTGGCGCCCGCATCGTTCATCTTGATGCGGTTCAGCTCGAAGCCGACCTTCAGGTTGTGACGGCCCTTCATCCACGACAGGTGATTACCGAACTCATAACGGTCCGGGTTGTTGAATTCGCGGCGATCGTCGATGCTGAACAGCGAGAGGTTCGGATAGCCATGTTCAACCGGGGACAGCGGCCGGTTGCCGTCGTTGTAGACACGATACTGGCCGATGCCGAGCGCGTCCATAGAGAAGGTTGCGTCGCCGGATCGCGGGCTCGACACCCCGTAATCGAAGAACTGGAATCCGAAGCGGAATTCGTTGATCATATTCGGCCGCAGCATGTGAACCCACTGCGAGGCCAGGTTGACGGTCTTGGTGTCAGTGGTGTGATCGAAATTGGGATTGGTTCGCGGCGAGATCTGCGAGCTTTGGTTCCACGCCAACCGCCCGAAGATCCGGTCCCGCTCGCTGAAATGATGATCGACGCGCCCGAAGATCTGGTCGACACCAAGGGGATTGGCGAGCGGCCGGCGGTAGTTGATATCCAGCGGGTCGGCAGTTTGGAACTGCGCCTTAGGAACGATGGGAAGAATACTCTTTACAATCCCCGGATGGAGGCGGCTGGCCGGTATCACGTTATTGGGAAACGGCTCGCCCGTGAACGGGTCGAACACGATCACCGGCGGCCGGATCAGCCGTCCGGTCGCGGGGTTGATCGTTTGCGTGAGAAGCTCGCCGAAGTCGCCATTGCGCATCCGGTCAGTGAAATAGTTGGCCTCGCCGATACCGGTGGTTAGCTCGCGTCGAGCCTCCCAGTTAGCCGACCAGAACGTCTTGTTCTTAACGATGGGACCGCTCAAGACGAAACCGAACTGATTGAGACGCCGCGCGTCTTTGCTTGCCCGCGGGCGGCCGGGCGGGTTCTGGAAGTTCAGGAAGTAGTTTTCGGCGTCGAATTTGTCGTTACGCACAAACTCGAACAGCGTGCCATGCAGGGCGTTCGTGCCGCTCTTCATGGTCATGTTCACCACGGCGCCCCCGCCGAAACCATACTCCGCGGAGAAACTGCTGGTTTGAATCTTGAACTCCTCCACCGCCTCGATGGAGGGAATGAACGGCGTGATGGCGCGGCGCGGATCGGCTGCGTTGGTGCCGTCGATACTGACCACCTGGTGCAGTTCGCGCACACCGTTCGCGCTCACTGAGAACGCGCCATTCGGAATGTATCCGCCCTCGCCGTTGTTCAAACCCGAGCGGTTGCCAAACTGCACCCCCGGCGTCAATACGGCTAACTGGACGATGTTGCGTCCGTTAAGCGGCAGTTCGACAATTCGCTTGTTCTCCACCACACTTCCGACGGTCGCGTTTTCCGTGTTCAGCGTCACCGCCGCCGCGGAGACGCTAACGGTCTCGGTGACCGCACCCACTTCGAGGGCGAAGTCCTGCCGCACCTGCGCCGCCGTTTCGACACGCAACCCATTTACGACAGCGCTGCGAAAGCCACGCTGCTCGCATCGGACCTGGTAGTTGCCCACTTCGACGAGGGGGAAACTGTAAAGACCCGCCTGATTCGACATCTGCGTGCGCTCGACACCGGTATCGACGTTGCGAATCATCACCTGCGCGCCCTCGACGGCGGCGCCGCTCGAGTCAGTTACCAATCCCTGTATGGTTTGCGTCACGGATTGCGCCAGCAAGCCGGACAGATTAGCGAGAAGCAGAACCGCGGCGAGCGGGGCCGCCATCCGCGACAGGCGCGAAGTGATCCAACATCCGAGGAATGCCATGTTGCCGCCTCCAGGGCAACATCAATATCACAGGCGCACCTCGAAACACAATGTTTCTTAATGGTGACGCAACCCTACCGGAAGTTGGAGTACGGCCCCGTGTGCTGCCAGTCCGCCGAAACGAGGCCATCGAGATCCCAAACCACCTCGCCGTCGCGCATCGTCAGTGCGCACCGCAGGGTCTTGGTTCCGGACAGACGGGTATGACCGTGGTCGAGGAATCCGCAGGGACCGGTCTCGAGGGAGATCAGCGCGAGGTCGGCTGGACCGCCTTCCCGCAGTGTTCCCAACTCCGGACGGCGGATGGCGGCTGCCGCGCGCGAGGTCACCCTGGCGATGACGTCCGGCACGGCGGCGCCCAGGTTGATGAGCTTGGAAAGAGTGGTCATCATGTCGCCGCGAGGCAATTGTGCCGACTGCATCGTGAGATTGGTCGAAATGGTGTCGGGTAGAAAGCCTTGTTCGATTGCGGGGCCCGCCACGCGGAACCACACGTCGCCCGAGTCGAACAACACGCCTCGCCTCCGCGCCGTTGCGAGGTCTGCACGGAGCTTTCGTTTAGCATCGACAGCCGATGCGTCCGGCGCGAAGACTTGCGTCTGTATCTCGCCCGCGCGGAGCGAGTTCGTATCGGGACTGGCCGTGAGGAGCGGCTTGCCGATTGCCGAGGCCAGGCTTCTGCCGCGCGACAGGTCGCTCGGCGCCGGCGCCCAGATACCGGCAATCGCTTCGCTGTGTTCCTTTGCCACGCGTGTGATCGCATCGGAGTTGCTGCTCTCGGCTGCCCGAAGCCAGCATAGAACGCGTGCGTGTGTTTGCACCAGCATCCGCGCATAGGCTTCTTTAAATGTTTCCGCAACGGCACTGCCGGAATCGATGACCGTTGTCACTCCGCTTCGGATCGCATGATGGTCCGGGTGAACTCCACCCGCAATGCGCGTATCGCAGCGGGCACGCAGGTCGATCAGGCCCGGAGTCACCATGTATTCGCCGGCGTCGAGCGTTAACCGCGAGCGTGAGGCCGGCAATGACGGAGCGATCCGCGCGATCTTCTTTCCGATAATTCCGATGTCGAACCGGCCGCGGCGATTCGACGCCGGATCGAGCACTTCGCCGTGCTTGATGAGCAGATCGAAAATCTGCTCCTGCGCTGAGAGCACGGGCCCGGCGCCAACCAGCAACAGCGCTTCGCGGCGTCTCATTGCTTCACTCCGTAGTCCCCGGCCTGTCGCCAGTCGGGGAAGGCGATGCCGTCGCGATCCCATACGATGCGGCCATCACGCACGGTCAACACGCACTCGATCTTCTCGCGCCCCATCCGTTTCTTATTGAGCGCATCCCGGAACGCGAAAACTCCGGTGCGCGTCTTGAGCACCGCAATATCCGCGCCCTTCCCTTCTCCCAGCGTGCCGAGCGCGGGAAACTGTCCTATAGCTTTCGCCGGATTCACGGTGGACCGCGCCACCGCATCCTGGAGCGTCATGCCCAGCAGCATCAGCTTCGAAATGCAGTTGGGCATATCGGCCTTCGATCCGAGAATGCTCATCTTATGAAGGTCCGTACTGATGGTGTCGGGCGGGAATCCCTGCTCCATCGCTTTCGTAGCAACCGGCCAGAGGAAACTCCCCGCGCCATGACCCATATCGAACAGCACGCCGCGTTTGCGCGCCTCGAACATCCACGGCTGCACCTTGCCGGTGAAGCGATCGACGACCTCCACCTGCCGGTCGTTATAGAAATGCGTATGCATATCGCCCGGCCGCAGAATCTCGATCAGTTTCTCACGCGTGTTCCGCTGCATCTTCGTCAGGATGTGGTTGTCGAGAATCACGGGAGTATTTGAGAGCCGGCCGGCTTCCACCGAGCGCCTCACCGATTCCCAGCCGGGCTTTCCGAAATGCGCGTTCTTGATGCCGACAATCAGGCCGGGATACTGCTTAATCTTGTCAGCAGTCGCAACCGGATCCATATCGTCCACGTTGTCCTCTGCCGCGTGGCCCACCATGCCCGCACCCACGATGTTCAGGAACACGAGGATGCGCGTCACGGAGTGGTCGATCACGGTTTCCTTGAAGTCTTCAAAGGTCCGCCAGCTGGCGCCGCCGCAGTCGACCGCTGTCGTCACGCCGGTCGGCAAAGCCGTATCGTCCTGCGATATGGCCAGGTCTGTTCCGTAGGCGTGGGCGTGAAGGTCGATCAAACCCGGAACAACATAAGATCCGGAAACATCCACCACCCGCGTCGCGCTTGAACGCGGAATCGCCCCGGCAACTTTAGCGATCCGCCCGCCTTTGACAGCCACATCGAGGATTTGGTCGATCGCGTTCGCCGGGTCGATGACATGCCCTCCGCGCAACAACAGATCGAACTCCGGCTGGGCTTGGGCGCGGGCGGCGAGCGCCGCCATCGACAACAAACAGGCTGCGAGTCGCATAGTGAAATTCCGAGCATCGTATCACAGCAGTATCGCGATCACCTGGTTTGGTTTGTGAACGCTTATTGAGCGGGGGGTGCGGATGGAGGAGCGGGTTTGCGGGTCCACTCGGTGATCCAGTCGATGAAGGTGCGGTACCAGAGGACGGAGTTTTGGGGTTTTTGGATCCAGTGGCCTTCGTCGGGGTAGAGCAGGAGTTTCGAGGGGACCTTTTGCATTTGCAAGGCAGTGAAGAGTTGGAGGCCCTGGCCGAAGGGGACGCGGAAGTCCTGTTCGCCGTGGATGACCAGGGTGGGGGTTTTGAATTCCTTGGCGGCGCGGGAGGGGGACCACTTTTCGTAGACTTCGGGGTTTTCCCAAGGCATGCCGCCGAATTCCCATTTGGTAAACCAGAGTTCTTCGGTTTCGCCGCCCATGCTGGGCAGGTCGTAGACGCCGGCGTGGGAGACGAAGGCTTTGAACTTGTTGGAGTGGCCGAGCAGCCAGTTGACCATATAGCCGCCGTAGGAACCGCCGGCGGCGGCCATGCGGTCGGCATCGACGTAGGGGAACCTCTCGGCCTTCTCGACTACGGCCATGATGTCTTCGAACGCCTTGCCGCCCCAGTCGGTCGAAACCTCGTCGGTGAACTTCTGGCCGTAGCCGGTGGAGCCGCGCGGGTTGGGCATGACGACGACGAAGCCGGCGGCGGCGAAGACTTGCGGGTTCCAACGATAGGACCAGCTTTCGCCCCAGGCGCCTTGGGGACCGCCGTGGATCAGGAAAAGGGTTGGATACTTCTGGGTTTGTTTGAAGTTGGGCGGCTTGACGACGAAGGCATGGACCTGCGCCTTTTCGGCTCCTTCGACCCAGAACTCTTCGAGGGGGGAGAGGTGGTACTCGGAGAGGACCTGATCGTTGACGTGGGTCAAAGGGACGGGAGTGCCGCCGGCGGAGTTTGCCTTGTAGATTTCGATTGGCTTCGATCCGCTCATTTCGGTGTAGACCATCGATTTGCCGTCGGCAGAGAGTTGCGGATCGTCGATGTGGGAACTGCCGGAGACGACGGCGCGGCTGGCGCCACCGGCGACGGGGATCATGTGGACGGCCTGGCGTCCGCGGTCTTCGGCGGTGAAGAAGAGACGCTTGGCGTCGGCCGACCAGGTGAAGCCGCTGATGGAGCGGGCGAAGCCTTCGGTGAGCGGACTGCTGCGTCCCGTGGAACGGTCGAGCAGCATGAGACGCCAGCGGTCGCTTTCGAAGCCGGGTTTGGTTTGGGAGCGGTAGGCGATGTAGCGTCCATCGGAGGAGTAAGCGGGGGAGTTGTCGGCGGCGGGGTTGTCGGACACCTTGCGGGTTTCGCCGCCAGTGATGGGGACGACATAGAGGTCGGAATTGGTGCTGGTGGCCTGATCGGGGTCGGCATTCATGGCGAAGCAGACTTCGTTGCCGTCCGGGGAGATGGCGTAGTCGTCGGGACCGCCCAAGGAGAAAGGAGGTACGTCGCGAGGGCCGGGTGTAAGATCGCGGGGCGCGCCGCCTTCGACGGGGACGACGAAAAGGTGCTTGCGGCGCGGACCCTGCCACTGGTCCCAATGGCGGTAGAGGAGGGAAGTAAGTACACGCGCCTTGACCTTACTAGCTTTCTCTTCGTCGATCTTGCGTTTGTTACAGGCTTCGTCGGGGCAGTCCGGGTAGACCTCGGAGACGAATACCAGGTTTTTGCCATCGGGCGACCAGACGACTCCGTCGGCTTCGGTGGCGATGGCGGTTAACTGGCGGGCGCCGCTGCCGTCGCGATTCATGAGCCAGATCTGCTGGGCGCCGCCGCGATTGGATAGAAAGGCGATCTGCTTGCCGTCGGGCGAGTAGCGGGCCCGCGAGTTAGCGGCGCCTTCGGTGGCGATGGGGCGGGGTGTGCCGCCGTTGAGGTCGACAGTCCAGATCTGGCGGGGCTTGGTGTTGTTGTCGAGGTCGATCGACTGGAGCGTGTAGGCGACTTGCGAGCCGTCGGGCGAGAGATGAAATTCCGTGATGCGCTTGAGACGCATCATTGCGTTGATATCAAAGGGCAGTTTTTGGGCGGTTACCGTAGAAACAGCGCAAGCGAGGATTACCGCGGTTGCGGCAATGAGACGCATATCTCTTCAATTGTAGCCTTCAGGCGGCGTGCTACTTCGATTTGGCGCTGAGGACCATGCGGCCGAATTTCTCGGGCGTGTGATAGGACGGGTTCATGATCGGGCGCCAAGCCATGTACTTGCGGCCTTGGCCGGAACCTTCGATGCGGTAGAGGTTGAGACGGAATTCCTTGCCGGGCGTGGGTGCGGCCTTGGCGATAGATTTCCAGGGGATCTGTACTTCGCAGTACCAGATTTTATTGGCGGAGTCGACGCGGTTTTCAGTCTTGAAGCCGGAGTTCCATTTCCAGTCGACGGGCTGAGGCTTTTTGTCGTGGATGACATCGAGGTCGATCCATTCGCCTTGCGGGGAGATTTCGAATTCCTTGTAGAGGTTGATGTTTTGCAGGTCTTCGCCGATGAAGATTTCGGAGACGTCGTAGTCCCAGAGGCCCCAGGTCTCGTCGGTCTTGGACGGGTTGGACTTGAGGTACTGATTCTCGTATTTGTTGATGAAGAGGAAGTAGAGGTTTTCGGGCGACCAGATGGAGCGGATCTCGGTGCGGGAACCGCCGGGGACGGGCTTGCCGAAGCGGTCGGTGGTGGTGACCACGCCTTTGACCTTTTTCCAATGGGACTTGGCGGGGTCGGCGGAGAGGGCAACGTCCTTTTTGATGGCGAAGCTGGTCATCCGATCGTCCTGGGCGCACACGATGAGCGAAACGAACAGAAAAGCACTAAGAAAGCGCATCATTCTGCCAATATACGCTTACTGACGGTAAAACGCCCGGATGCGCGTGACGACCTCGTCTACAGAACTGTCGGGCATGAGGGGCCACAGGGGAAGGCTGACGATTTCGCGGGCGGCTTTTTCGGCAACGGGCAGGTCACCCTTTTTGAGGCCGGCCTCTTTATAGGCTGGCATTAGGTGTAAGGGCACAGGATAGTGGATGCCGGTGGCCACGCCGTGGCTGGTGAGGTGGTGGCGGAGTTTGTCGCGCTTTTTGGCGCGGACGACGAAGAGGTGCCAGACGGATTCGTTGCTGGTTTCAAGAGGCTGAACGCCGTCGATACCTTGGAGGGCATCGAGATAGAGGGCGGCGAGGCGGGCGCGATTGGCGTTCCACTGTGCGAGATGCGGGAGGAAGGCGCGGAGATAGCAGGCCTGCATTTCATCGAGGCGTGAGTTGATGCCTTTGACGAAGGCGACCTGGCCGCCGCGGCGGCCACCATCGCGGAGCATGCGGAGGCGAGCGTCGATGGTTTTTACATTCGTGAGGATTGCGCCACCATCGCCCAGGGCGCCGAGGTTCTTGGTGGGATAGAAGCTGTAGGCGACATAGGGGGAGTAGGCGGTTAAAGGTTTGCCTTCGAAGCGAGCGCCGTGGGCCTGACAGGCGTCCTGAATCAACACGGCGCCGGCTTTGGCGGCGATGGATTTGAGCAGGCGCGCGTTGCAGGGCTGGCCGTAGAGGTGGACGGGGACGATGGCGGCGGTGCGCCTGGTGATGCGCTCCTGGAGGCTGTTGAGGTCGATGAGGAGAGTGTTGGGGTCAACGTCCGCAAAGCGGATGGATGCGCCCGGGGTGACGATGCCGATGCCGGTGAAAGGCGCGGTGAGGGCGGAAGTGATCACTTCCTGCTTGGGGGAGTTGATGCCTGCGTCGCGCAGGGCAAGTTCGATGGCAGCGGTGCCGTTGCCGACGGCAATGGTGTGGCGGGCTTCAAGAGTTCGGCTGAACTCCTGTTCGAAACCGGCGACTTGTTCACCGAGGATGAACTGCTGCTTTTCGAAGAGGCGGGAGAGGTGTTGTTCCCAGGCGGATTTGGTGGCGGCCAGGAGGGCGCCGAAGTTGACCATCTGTATTGTCATGTACGAAGGGGTGAAGCTTCGATGGTAGCGCGACGGTGGGTGGCCGACCAAGAGGAGGTCGGGCGGCGAACTAAGGGTAGCCGGCAGGTGTCCACAGGAGTGTCGACAGCATGTGGGGTGAACCACGAGTTCGGGCGGGTGGCTAAGGATTTTCTTGGCTGCGCAGTTGGCGGATTTGGGAGATGGCGGCGGCGGCGCCTTTTTGGGCTTCGGCGGTTAGTTGATCTCCCAGGTGGAACGAGCTGACGCCGATGGCGATCAGGGTGGCTTTCGGGGCTTGGCCGTAGACTTCTCTGGCTAGTTTCAATAGCGCGCCGGGGGTGGATTTGTGGGTGAGGATTGCTTCCTCTTGTAGGGGCAGCACTTCCACTTGGCCGGGGGGGAGGGCGCAATTGGCGTCTACGAAGATTACCGATTCGGTCTTGGCTATTTGCTCGGCCATTTCGGGGACTAACTGGTGGGCTACTACGCCGTCCAGTTGCGCGGCGACGTAGGGACCTACGCCATCGTCGCCGCGAAGGGGGTTGCCGTAGCCGATTATCAGTAGGCTAGGGAGTCCGGATGACATCTAAGAGCACTCCGGCGGAGTTGATCAGTTGGACTTCTACGGGCCAGTCGCCGCCGGCGTGGGTGGAGCAACTCAGGCACGGGTCATAGGCTCTGACCACGGCCGAGACGCGGTTCAGCATTCCTTCGTGCAACTTTTCGCCGTCGATGAAATGTTTGCCGACCTGCTCCACGCTCTTTGCGATGGCGAGGTTGTTGTGACCGGTGGCGACGATGAGGTTGGCCCAGACGATGCCGCCGTCCTCGTTCACCTTGTAGTGATGGATCAGGGTACCGCGGGGGGCTTCGATCATGCCGACGCCTTCGAGCGAATTGACGCCGGCGCGGGCGCGGACATGTTTGTCGAGAATATTAGGATCGTTGAGCAATTGCTCGATCCGTTCAATGCCGTAGAGGATTTCGATCAGCCTCGCGTAGTGATAGAGGAACGAACTGTGGGCGATGGTTCCGAAGCGTTGGCGGAACTCATCGAGTTCCTTGTCGGCTTCGGGGGCGCCGCAGCGGTCGATGACATTCAAGCGAGCCAGGGGGCCGACGCGATAGAGTCCGCCGGGATGACCGAGCGGCTTGAAGTAGGGCGCCTTCATGTAGGAGTCTTTGCAGGAGGCCTCGCCGATGTATTGGGCGTAGTCGTCGGAGGGGACCTGGTCTTCGACGAGATGGCCGGCGGAGTCGCGGAAGCGGAGCGTGCCGTCGTAGAGCTGGAGGGCTCCGCGGCGATCCGTCAAGCCGGCATACATGGTAGGGGCGGTGCCGAAGTTGCGGATCTCTTCGTCAAACCGGTCGAGCACACCTTTAAAGAAGGCGAGTGTGCGGCGCGCGATGGCGAGCGCTTGCGGGATGCCGGCTTGGAGGCGGGCGGAGAGGCTCTCGTCGAGCGGTTCGTTGACGCCGCCGGGAACGATCCAGGAGGGGTGGACGCGTTCTTTGGCGAGCAGCTCGATGACGTGCTGGCCGAACTTACGGAGTTCGATACCGTCGCGCGCGAGTTCAGGGTGCTTCTCGATGAGGCCCATGACGTTGCGCCTGGCGGGGTCGGAATCGAAGCCGAGCAGGAGGTCGGGCGAGGAGAGATAGAAGAAGCTGAGGGCGTGCGATTGTACGATCTGGGCGCAGTGGACGAGTTCGCGGAGCATGGCTCCGGCCTTGGGAATGCGGACCGCCATGATGGCGTCGCAAGCCTTAGAAGCGGCCAGCAGATGGCTGATGGGGCAGATGCCGCAGATGCGTGCGGTGATGCCGGGCATCTCGTAGAACGGGCGGCCTTCGGTGAACTTTTCGAAGCCGCGGACCTGGGTGACGTGGAACTGCGTACCGGCCACCTTGCCGTTGTCATCCAATTGGATGGTGATTCTAGCGTGGCCTTCGATGCGGGTAACTGGATCGATGACGATGCGTTTCATGGCGGCAAGGCTCCTAACCGAATTTCAACTTGGCATTGGCATCCGGCTTGCGGCCGGCCAGAAGGTCGCTGAGCACGCCGAGAATGGCTTTCGAAGGCGGCGGGCAGCCTGGGACGTGCAGGTCGACCTTTACGAACTCATGTACAGGCCGCGCCTGCTTGAAGAGGGCGGGTACGCCGTCGATGGGAACGCCGCGCGCCTCCTGTGCGCCGTCGACATAGACACGCTGGAGTAGTTTGGAAACGGGCACGCCGTTGCGCATCGCCGATACGTTACTGGTGACGGCGCAATCGCCGAGCGCCACGAGGAGGCGCGTGCGGCCGCGGATCTTCTGCAGTTTCTTGAGGTCATCCTGGCTGCTGACCGCGCCTTCGACGAGCGTGACGTCCACGCCTTCAGGGAATTCCTGCGCGTCGACCAAGGGACCATAAACGAGGTCCACTTGGCCGGCGACGTCGATGATGGCCGCGTCGATATCGAGCAGGGACATGTGACAGCCGGAACAGCCGTCGAGCCAAACGGTGGCTAGCCTGACGCGGTTCATGCCTGGGCTCCTCCTTTCGAAAGGGCGAGGGCACTGATGTGTTCGTTCCGCTTAATCAGTTCCTCGACAGCGAAGCCCTTTTCCGTGAGGGCGCCGGTGGGGCAAGCCTGGACGCACTTGCCGCAGTTGGTGCAACTGGCCGCGGATGCCCAGGGCTGATTCAGTTCGCAGGAGAGGCGCGAGCGGATGCCGCGATCGGTCACCTCCCAGACGTGAGCGCCCTCGACTTCGGCGCAGACGCGGACACAGCGGGTACAGAGGACACAGCGGTTGTGGTCGAGGACGAAACGGCTGTGCGAAAGGTCGACCGGCAGGCGCGGGTAGTTGTAGGGATAGCGAACGTTGGTGACGCCCAGCGACCTGGCGAGGTTCTGAAGTTCGCAATGGCTGTTGGACACGCAGACCGAACAGACGTGGTTACGCTCGACGAGCAGCAGTTCGACGATCATCCGGCGATAGCGCGTGAGCTTGGGGGAGGTGGTGGTGACCGACATGCCGTCCTGTGCCGGCGTGGTGCAGGCGGGCAAGAGGCGGCCGACACCGGATACTTCAACGAGACAGAGGCGGCAGCCGCCGAACGCGCTTAGTCCGGGCATGTAGCAGAGAGTGGGGATCTGCTTGTTGGCGGCACGCGCGGCCTCAAGAATGGTCGTCCCGTCTGAGGCGTTGACTAACTCGCCGTCGATTCGAATGGATAGTTTTCTTTGCGGCATCGCTATCTCCCGTTTCCTGCCTTGACTTCGCAACGCAAGCAGCGCCCGGCCTCCTCGCGGCCCTGTTCGGGGGTGAGGCCAAGCACAACTTCGTCTACACCTTTTACTCGGACGAGAGGTGGAAGCTCGCGGGGGTGATGACGGCGGCATTCACTGGGCTGTTCAGGGATGTCGTGGTCGTAGTCGAAGTCGGGGAACAGTTGAGCCCAGCGGCGAACGCCCATCAACCGCTTGTCGATGTTGCGGGCGGCTTTCTTGCCGTAGCCCATGGCGTTTGAGACGTTGGAGGCTCCGCTGATGGCGTCGCCTCCGGCGAAGAAGCGGGGCCGGCTGGTTTCCATCGAGTAGCGGTCGACGTCGATGGTTCCTTTTTCGCTGATCTTGAGGCCGGCGGCCTTCATGAAGTCGATGTCGACGGTTTCGCCGACCGCGAGGATGACGCTGTCGCACTCGTAGCGAAGGATTTCGGGAGTGGGCACGGGTTTGCGGCGACCGGAGGAGTCGTATTCGCCGAGCTTGGTTTTAACCACCTCGATGGCTTTGACCTGCCCGTCGGGCGAACCGAGAATGCGGTGAGGGGCGGCAAGGAACAGGATCCGGGCGCCTTCTTCTTCGGCGGCCAGCGTCTCCTCTTCAATGGCGGGCATGTCTTTGCGTTCGCGCCGGTAGAGAATGGTGACCTCCGCGCCGCGGCGGAGGGCGGTGCGGGCAGAGTCGATGGCGGCGTTGCCGCCGCCGATGACGGCGACCCGGCGGCCCAGATTGACTTCCTCGCCGCGGGAAACGGCTTCGAGGAAGTGCAGCGCGGGCCAGACGCCTTTCAGTTCCGTGCCGGGCAGGTAAACCCAGGATTCCTTCCACGTGCCGATGGAAACGAAGACGGCATCGAACTGATCGTCGAGTTCGTTGAGCGTGATGTCGAAGCCGATGCGGGTGTTGAATACGAACTTGACGCCGAGGCGTTCGATCAACTCGAGTTCCTTACTGAGGACCGACTTGGGCAGGCGATAGTCCGGCAGCGCATAGCGCAGCATGCCGCCGGCTTCGGGCTTGCTTTCGTATACCGTCACGTCGTGACCGAGCAGGGCGAGGTAGAAGGCCGCGGCTAAACCGGTAGGTCCGGCCCCGGCGATGGCGACTTTGCGTCCAGTGGGTGTGAAGCGGCGGGCGGCAATGCGGTCCATCAGTTCGCCATGACGGTTGGAAGCAAAGACGGTGTCGGCAATCAGGCGATGGACGTCGCGCATGTTGACCGGTTCGTCGAGCGATTGGCGGCGGCAGCGATTGTCGCACGGGTGCTGGCAGACACGGCCGGTGGAGGCGGGGAGCGGATTATCGATCACCACCGAAATGAAGGCGTCGTCGATGCGCCCTTCCTTATATAGCTGGAGGAAGCGGGGAATGTTCATGTGCAGCGGACAACTGTTCTCGCAGGGCGAGAGGGCGAGTTCGGCGCAAACGCCCGCACGGCAACGGTGGGCGACGATGTGATCTTCAAACTCGTGCCGGAAATGCCGCATCGTGGTGAGCACGGGGTTGGGCGCGGACTGGCCGAGACCGCACAAGGACGAGTCGCGAATCGCGCGGCTAAGTTCGTCGAGGACTTCGAAGTGTTCCTGGGTGGCCGTGCCTTCCGTGAACGCGTTCAGAATCTTGAGCGCTTTGTCGAGGCCGACGCGGCAGGGAACGCACTTGCCGCACGATTCCGAGTGTGTGAACTCGACGAAGTAACGGGCGACGTCGACCATGCAGTTGTCTTCGTCCATGACGACCATGCCGCCGGAGCCCATGATAGAGCCGATCTGGGCAAGGCTTTCGTAGTCGACGTTGGTGTCGAACATATCCTGCGGGATGCAGCCGCCGGAGGGTCCGCCGGTTTGGACGGACTTAATACCCTTGCCGTTGATGCCGCCCTCGCCGATGTCGTAGATGAAGTTCTTGAGCGGAGTTCCGAGCGGCATTTCGACAAGCCCGGAGTTCGTGATCTTGCCGACGAGGGAGAAGACCTTGGTGCCGGAACTCTTGGTGCTGCCGGTTTCGGTAAACCAGGCAGCGCCTTTGGTGACGATGGGAGCGATGTTGTACCAGGTCTCAACGTTGTTGATGTTGGTGGGCATGCCCCAGAGACCTTTCTGGGCGGGAAACGGCGGGCGGGGGCGGGGCCGGCCGGCGAAGCCTTCCAGGGAAGCGATCAGGGCAGTTTCTTCGCCGCACACGAACGCTCCGGCGCCTTCGACCAGTTGCACGTCGAACTTGAAGCCGCGGCCGAGGATGTTGTCGCCGAGCAGGCCGTATTCGCGAGCCTGGTCGAGGGCGCGCTCGAGCCGGTGGACGGCGAGCGGATATTCGGCACGGACATAGATGATGCCTTCGGTGGCTCCCATGACGTAGGCGCCGACGATCATGCCTTCGAGCAACGAGTGTGGATCGCTTTCAATCTCGTTGCGATTCATGTAGGCGCCGGGGTCGCCTTCGTCGGCATTGCAGATGACGAACTTGCGATCAGCCTTAGCTTTCGCGAGAAACTCCCACTTATTGCCGGTGAGATAGCCGGCTCCGCCGCGGCCGCGGAGTTTCGAGGCTTTGATTTGTTCGATGACCATCTCGGGCCGGCCGTCGATCAGTACCTTGTAAAGGGCTTGATAACCGCCGACGCCGATGTACTCTTCGATGTCGTCGGGGTTGATCAGACCGCAATTGCGTAAGACGATTTTCTTCTGCGCGCGGAAGAAGGGCACCTCGTTCCAGTGGGGCAGTTCGGGGTAGCCGGCGCCGTAGCGGATGTGGGCGGTGATGTGGTCCCACTCCTCGATTTTGGCGTAGGCGAGGTCGGGAGTGATGTTGCCCGTAGCGAGGTCGTGCAGGATGCGTTCCGCGTCGGCGGCCTGGACACGGCGAAGGATCACCATCGGGCGGCCGGGAATGCGAATGTTGACCAGCGGCTCTTCCGAGCAAGGGCCGAAACAGCCGACGTTGGCGAGTACTACTTCGGCGCCGGAGCGATCGGTCAACTCGGCGAAGGCGTGATAAACACCTTCCGCCCCGTTGCCGCGGCCGCAGGTGCCCATGCCGACGGCGATGCGCGGTACGGAGGGAACGATCTTGGCCAAGCCGCGCTCGCGGACATCGTTGAAGGCGTTGATGTCGAGGATCTTCGTCATTTCTCACCGTCCTTAGAGATGGCGGCGATTTCGCGTTCGAGCGTGCGTTCGTTGACGTGGCTGCAGACGTGGTGATCGACCTCGACCACGGGCGCCAGGGCGCACTGTCCAAAGCAGGCTACGGTGCGGACCGTAAATCTGCCGTCGGGTGAGGTGAGCGATTCGGGTTCACCGTCGGCGGCGCCGGTGAGGCCGAGTTCGAGCCGGATGCTCTCAAGCAGGCCCCGCGAGCCACGAGCGTGGCAGGCGGTGCCGCGACAGATGCAGATCGTATGGTCCCCCTGGGGCTGGAGGTTAAAGAGCGCGTAGAAAGTGGCAACGCTATAGATACGCGCGAGCGGAATGTTCAATTTCCGGGCAACGTAACGGAGCGTCTCTTCGGGAAGGTATTTGCGGGGGTGGTGATCCTGGATGGTTTCCAGAATGCCGAGCAGTGCGCCGGGGCGGCAGTTGCGGCTCGCGATCACCTGGTCGATGAACGCCTGATCCATATCAATCATAATTTAGCATCAGAATGTCTGGAATTACAGGGGTGGTGGCGATTTGGCCAACAGGAGTGTTGGATTTGGGGGCAGGGGTATCGGTAAGGAGTGGAAGAGATCGTCAGGTGCGGGATCGAAGGCGCGCGGTTGTTGGCAATGGATCGCTTGGACTGATCACCCGAGCCCGGAGCTTACGTTGCGGGAAGTCCCGTGGATTGAGGGTGACAATGAACGCAGCGATTCCTGCAACGACGACAGAGGTGTCTACGACTCCTTTACGCCGGGCGCTTTTCGCCGCCAACGGTGATCTCCGGAAGACTCTTCTTGCCAGCGCGGTAGCCGCGAATGGCTGACCGAATTTCGTCAGCGGTGATACCGGCGAGATCGTCCGCCGCCGCTTCCATGTTGCGCATTAGTTCGCGCTTCCAGCCAGGACGCTTCCGCCCGCGCGGAAGATCCCGAAAAAACTGTGCGCGAGGAAGTTGTTCGTCGAGCTCCTTCGCAAGGTTCCGTAATGGGATGCGGACCTCAATAGCCTCTCGTCCGCGAACCGGACGGGAACTCAATTTCAAATAACGGAGTCTGGTCCAGTCCTCATCGCTGACGTCGTTTGCAAGCGCGCGCGCAAAACGGGCAAGAACGCCGGTTGAGGCGCCGAGGGATTCCTTCAGATAGAAAGTCACCTTCGCTTCTAATAAGCGGCGGGTGTCGAACCAATAGTAAGCGTCCTTGCGAGACGGCTTCAATACGTTGAGTTGAACCAGATTCTGGAGGTCTTTGGGGGAGACACCAAGAACGGCGCTTGCCTGTTTCAGCTTCAGTTCGACGGTTCGCATGGAATTACCACCTACAGTATAGATCGTTATTGACGGAACTACCCGCGACTCATCAGTCGCCTCCCGCTCTGCCTCAAAACAATCGCGGCCGCAACCCACGTATCGTCACCCACGTATCGTCAATCTGACAGAACACCAACATCTGGGTGGTGACTATGCCGTGGGATTTAGCCGGTAATCACGTAGACATCGTGAATCGCAAACGGACGAGCCTCGAAGGATACCCAACCGTCCTGCCATTGAAAATCCACCGGCCGCTTGTCGGGAACCGCCATCACGCTTGATGGGCGCCGCTCGGCTCGAACGTTTACTCGCACGCCATGCACACGGGCCCTATCTTGCGATTGCGATGTACCGCTTTCGCGCTTGTCGCCGGAGTAGTTCACCAGGTGAACAACTCGTTCGGTGCCGCGGTGGTTATGGAACACCTCGACGCTCGGCGGGGCGTCGTCGAGGTTGATCGACCGTGCCGCACGCGGGTGGACCGTGCTGAGCATCCACATGGCGATTTTGCGCAGCAGCGCCGGACCTTCAGCGTAATAGGTTGAGAAGATCGGAGCCGCACAGTAGATCGCCTTTCCCTTGCCGTAGGTGTTCACCGTGATGCCTGGGCCCGCCGGTTGCGCCGAGGGGGCTCTTTTCGGACCCTCGCCTTCCACCAATGCTGCAATGGTCCGCGCAGTGGTCGTTTTCACTCGCGTGTAGCCACCCGAAAACTGGACGTCCATTGATGGGATGCCGAACTCCGGTATAGGCTCTGCGATCCGGAGGAAGGACCGGCCGGCGGGTCCGCGGCCCTCGTACCTAACACCAAATACGCCGGCCAGCGCGAAGTCGGCGAGTTCGCGGTTGTTTGCATCGCGCGTTGCGGTGGAATAGGTCGCAACGAGCGAACCGCCCTCCCTCACGAACCGTTTGATGGCCGCGATCTCTTTGTCGTTCAGGATGCACTGGTCCGGCAGGATCAGCAACCTGTACCGGCCGAGCGTCTCGACAAGCACGTCGCTATTCAGGATGGCGAACTGAACATGACCCTCTACCAGAGCTTTATGCGCGCCGGTGACCGGATAATATGCAGGCGACGGCTTCCAATCCGGACTCAGGTTCATGGGCGTTTTCGATCCGATGGAGTCGGCCGAATGCAGAATGGCGACATCCCTTACGGGGCGGCAGTTCTTCAACCAAGGCTCCAGTTCGCGGGTCCGCTGGTTGACCCGGCCGTATAGGTGGTACACCGCGGGGTCGGGATTACCGGACGGATAAGCATCGTCACTTAGAAGAGACCGTCCGCAGGCGGCTAACTCGGTGGCGACCTCTTCGCGAAACGCCGCTTCGTCACGTAGGGAGTAATCGCCCCAGTTGTTGCCGCGCGTGTTGTGCAAACACCAGGAACGATCGCCCTGGAGGCTCGACAGGTAACGCGCCTCCAGCGAGAAATTGAGCGTGTAGACGCTCATGGCGGGCGGGGGCGGGTCCCAGTTGATCAGTTTCACGTAGGCCGGCGGATTGAGCGGCAACCGGGTCAACCAGGCCCAGTTGGTAACTAAAACTATATCGGGCTTGTTAGCACTTAGCGCCGCCTGGAGTTTGTCCATATGCGCCACCAGCCGTCGATTCGCCCATTTGCGATAGGCGAACGCCGAAGGATGAGTGTCCGACGCAGGCATCTCGCCGCCAACTTCGCGCGCGAACGACTCGCGGCAGTACCGGCAATAGCAGTTCGCGGTGATGAACTGGTGGACGGCAATGTCGAAGAAGAAACCGTCCGGATCGTACAGCGACAGCACCTCCTTCACCTGAGGAATCTGCACCTCGTCCACCCAGGGCGAATTCAGGCACATCTCGCCGCTGTCGCCTGTTGGCGTGGCGATCTGCTGTTTCGGGTCGTGGACGCACAGCCATTCCGGATGAGTCCGGTGGCGCTTCCGGTCGAACCCGGCTTTCATATAAATGAGCGTGCGGATGCCGCGCTTCTTCAGGGCCTTGCTTTGGTCATCTCGCCCGTGAAGTCGTGCTGTAGACCCGGATGGACAACGCCGATTCTGGTCGGATAGTAAGAATACCCGCCGTGGCAGGCCCCGAAGTAACATACCATCTGGAAGCCGGCCGCTTCGAACATCTGCGCGGCGCGTTCCGCATCAAACCCGGCATACGCTTCTTTGCACTCGGATAAGTGCGCGTCGATATGTAAGTGGCGGTAAGTGTTCGCGGTCCAGTGCGAGTTACTACCACTCTGCGCCGCGGCTTCGGCGAAAGCCGGTATCAGACCCGCCCCGGTGGCCAGCGCGGCGCCTTTCACGACATCCCGCCGCCGAACTAGTTTCGTGTCCATGGTCAAGCGATCCCCATCGCGCTTTAACGGCAGACCGCCGCCTCATAACGGCAGTCACGGCCCGCCTCAAACAGCGCCAGCACGTTTTCCGTCGGCACGTCCGGCTGTATGTTGTGGACGTTCGACAGGACATACCCGCCGCCCGTGCCGAGAACTTCAAACAGCCGCCGCACTTCCGCCCGTACTTCATCCGGAGTTCCGGTGGGCATGATGCGCTGGCTGTCCATGGCGCCCCAGAACGTGATGCGATCGCCGAATTCGCGTTTCAGCCGCGCCGGCTCCATGTTCTTGGCCGACACTTGCACCGGGTTGAGGGCATCGATGCCGATGTCGATCAGATCGTTGATATAGGCGTAGACCGAACCGCAGGTGTGATAGAAGATCTTAGCTCGCGTATGCTCCCGAATTGTGGCCACGACACGTTCATGGATGGGTCGGATCAACTTGCGGTAGACGGGCAGCGCGCAGACGGCGCGGTCCTGCATGCCGACGTCGTCGCCGAAAGAAACGATGTCGACCAGGTCACCGACTTCGCGCAAGGCCCGGGCATTCAACTCCACCAGCACGTCCATGGCGGCATCCATGAGGCAGCGGAAGCGCTCGTGATCCTGCCCCAAGTCGGAATACCAATCCTCGAAGCCACGCAAATATTGAGTGAGGTGCACGGGGAAGAACCGCGCATTGAACATCACCGCGTAATCGGTTTTCCGCAGGCGCTCCGCTTGCGCACGCAAGCCGCGGAACCGGCCCGCATCCGTCGGGTCCGGCCAGGCGAAGTTAGCAATGTCGCTCGCGCTGATTTCACCCTTGAGCGGGCTGTCCGCGAGTTCGTAGTAATGACATCCGGGCGGCTTGCGGCGGATGACGCCCCACTCGTCTCGGTAGCGGATCTCATCGAGTTCTACGTCGCCGCCCTTATCGGGTGCAGCGTGCGCGAACGCACGAACGTCGACGTCGAGATACTCAAGGACGCGTTCGTCCATCTGGACGATTTGTTGCATCCGGTCAATAACGACACCCGGCTCGCCAAAGCCAAGGTGGGCGCGCAGGTTGTCGTAGGCTTTGAGGACCATCCCCGTAACACGGGAGCTACCAACGTCGATGGGAAGACGGTCCGGTTCGTTGTGATCAAGGGCGGCGAGAACCCTTTCTCGGTGGGTCATGGCTGCCATTGTAGGCGTGCCGGAGCCCGATGGGAAGCGGGGGTGTCCGCCCGCAGCCGATAATTAGCGGAGTTGGGCGACAACCATCCCGTAGGTGGCGAGCCTTGGAACGGTGATCGCCGCCATTCCGCCGGCAACCGTAAATGGCAGCGTTTTGGCAGTTGGTTCGTCGGGTGAAAGCCAGCTTACTTGTTCAATGGCGCCTCCCGGCGGGACGCGCAGGCTAACTCCGATACTGTCCACGGCAGGCGTTCGACGGTAGTCGAAGTTCAATAAGTGCACCAGCAGCCGTTTCGGTTGGCCTAGTAACTCCGCGGTGACGGTAAGCGGGGCGCGGACCTCCAACGGCATCGTCCCGCCAGCAGCCCAGCGCACCGAATCGACGACGTGCCGCCAGTTGGCCGGCAGCACCCAATATGCGCTGGTCATCCCTGTTGCGGGCGGTTTTGGCTTGACGGCATCGACCGAGGCTATGTAGGCCACACGACCACTGCCAACCTGCCGCCGTACCGGCAATGTGGGATGGAATAGGTCCTTCAATGCCAGGTCACGCCGGCGCAGCCGCCATTCGGTGTAGAGCGATGTCTGCTCGGTGGCTAGTAATCCTCCCCCGCGATTCACGAACGCTCGGATCAGCGCGGCCTGCTCATCGCTCAATGCGTCCTGATCGGGTAATACGAGCACCTTATATCTGGTCAGGTTCTTTAGATCTTCGTCGAACACGATGTCAAAAGGCACCTTCGCCTGAATCAGCGCCTGTTCCACCAGCATCGAACTTTGCCACGGCAGGTCGTTGTTATAAGCCATGGTTGCGAACGAATGCAGCACCGCCACTTCCGCCCGGCTTTCCACGCCGCGGTACTTATCGAAGTTAGCGCGATAGAACTGAATGTACCTGCGTTGAATGGCCGGTGTCTCATAGCCAGCTAGCGCGCCGCCGACCATCCCGAGGTTCTGGCGGTTATACGCCATCGCCTCGCCCATCTGCAGGACGCCGCCCTGTGCGCCGCCCGTATAAGTGAAGACGCTATTGTTCAGCTTGGAAGCCATTTTGAACGACCGGATTTTCGATACCAGCACTCCATCGGCGCTCACGCCGGCCGCGTTACCTTCCTCGGTCCAGACCACGTCGGTATGCCGCAACAGCCGCGGATAGTCCACCCCCTGTTCCCAGACGGTGTTCCGGCCGGAGATACCCGAGTGCGGGTTGTTCTCCACAGCTACCTGCGGATTCAGCCCGCGGATGTAGCGCTCCATCTCGCCGTAATAGTCCGCCAGTTGCTTACAGCGGAAATCGGCCCATTCCTGTACCAGTGGATCGTTGATGGCGCTTCCGACGCGCTCAACGGGCGGCGGCTCAACATAAGTCACGTCGGCAAACCCCAGCCGCTTCGTTAGCATCTCTGGCGAGTACTTAGCCCGGAGAAACTCGCGGAAGTCGGCAATTGCCTGCGGATGGAAGAAGATGGGCGGCTGCGCCTGCATGCTGGTGTTATCGAAGTGGATGAGGTCGACTTTGAAATCTTCAATCGCGATCCGCAAGACGCGCTTCATGTACTCGCGATAGCCGTTGTGCATGAAGTAGACGCGCTTGCGGAATGTCTGGTCGCCATACACGACCGGGTGACCGAGAAATGGCGGCACGAACCAGTCCGTTATGTCCGGCTTCTCGCGCAGGAAGGTTTCATAGGCGATGGTTGACCCGAGATAAACACCCACCCGAAGGCCATGTTTCTTGCACAGATCCGCCAACCTCCGCGCATCGGCCATGTGCTCGCGTTCCGCTTCGAGCCCGAAGCCCTTGTAGAAGTGGATGACGGCCATGGTCACGCCCAGTTCCTTCAACTTGATAACCGCTTCTTCCGAGTGTTCGCGGGCGTAGTCCTCTTCCTGCTGAATCGTGTTGCCGCCGACGCGGCGCCGGAAGATGGGCATGCTGTCCCAATTGCCGATGATGATGAGCGGTTCCTGACCGAGCCAGGCCGGTTTGGCCATCGGCGGCGGGTCGGCGGGCGCGGCGGCTCCGAACAGCGAGGCTGCGAAGAGAAAGGAAGGTAGTAGGGCAAACATGGCGTTAAACAGAATTATGGACTTGCTTATCGCCTGTGTCCAGTCCCCCGCCTTTTATTGCCTCCAGTTGAGGTGCTTACGGAGGAACTCGTATGTGCCGACACCGTGGATCTGGTGCGGCCCCTGGAAATGTTCGATTTCGGTCAAGCCGCCCTTGCCGAGGTTCACAAAGTGGCGCCGCACCTTGGCATATTCCAAGTTCACCCACTCGTCGATGCCCACTCCGTCGCGATGCCCGCGTTCCACCATAAACGGGCGCGGCGCGATCAAATACGCCATTTCGGCGTAATTAAATGTCTGCCCCAGGTTGAACTCCGGCATCTCGTATTCGGGCGTGAACATGTAAGTAAAGGGATAGTCCACCGAGACGTTCTTCCAAATCCACTCGTTGAAGTCGCCGGAACAGATCGAGAGTGCATAGCGCGTCTCGATGGCTGGAACTCGCATAGCCGTCTTGCCGCCGTAGGACAGGCCGTAGAAGCCGATTCTCGACTTATCCACCTGTGGCAGCGTCTCCAACCAGTCGATAATGCGCGAGTGCTGGCCGACGATGAAGCTGAACAGCGACAGCTTCTGCGGGTTTGCTTTGCGCTGCAGCACGCGGAATGCATGCTGGCCGATGTAAGGATTCTGAGGCGCGAATACGATAAAGCCCTGATTGGCCAGCGCGGAGGCGAAGTCCGCGTAGATGCCGCGCGTGCGCTCGTCGGAGGCTGAGACAACATCCTGCGGACGGCCTTCGAGCCCGTGCTGGCAGACTACGACCGGCCGCTTCTCGCCGGGCTTCATATCTTTCGGCATCAGCAGAATGCCGTAAGCGTAGATTTCATCCCAGACGGGAATCACGACGTCGAACCCGCTGTATTTCGGTGTATCATAAGTCTGTTTCGCCTCCGCCTGGAGCGGCTTATTCGGTGCGGGCATTCGACCGATTGCATCTTCCCAGAACTTTCTGCGGTACGGCTCGGTATTGTTCGGATCGAATTGGGCGAAGTACTTCTTGCGCTCGAACTCAGATAGCCGCATCACGCGCTGCGTGAAGTCCACCATTTGATTGAACTGCCGCTGGAGCCTTAGGGCGGGGTCGTAGTGTCGCACGGAGAGCGCCGCGGGTTCCGCCGACGGTGTCACGCGCAGCGATTCCGCGAACGTCGCCAAAGCGTTATTCTCCAGCCGGATCGAGGGATGGTATTGACGCGCGCGGGTTACTTCCTGCTGTACGAGTTCTTTGGGCGGCGTCTTGATAGCGCCCGGCGCCGCCCCGCGCCTGGTGCCGCGCTCAGCCGGTGGACCCGTTACAGCCGGATGGTCACTCGCTTCGATTACCAGAGTTCGGGGTGCGATCAATCCGGCTAACTCGGCGTCCCCGAAGTGTTCTAACTGCGCCCAGATATTCCGGTAAATCGGCTCCGACCAGACGACCTTTTCCCGTGGCTGGAAGTAACCCGACACGACGGTGGAATCGATGCGTGTATCGAGCGCCGCGGCGAACAGCGCCACCATTCCGCCCTCTCCGTATCCATAGAGGCCGATGGGCTGCTTGGGGCTTTTGGCGAACCAGTCCACGAGCGCCAGTACCTTTTGTACTTCGTAACCTACTATGTGCCGGCCCATCTCATAACTCATCCGGTACAGGAATTCCCGGTGCGGTTGGTTGGTAAACCGGTAGGCCGGATTGCCTGAAAGCGTATCTGAACGATCGATAAGCAGCGGGATAACGACGAGCGCGCCGGCTTCGACAAGCCTTCTAGGCAAATTTTGCGCCACAAACGCTTCCGGTGACTGATCGGCATCGGGAACCGCCACAACATAGGCTTTGGGTGTGCTACGGGGACGCAGCAGCAATCCTTCGCCTTCCACCCCGTCGAGCACCGGCCATCGGATCGCCAAAGCTTCATAAGTGCGCGTCGAGGCCAGCACAGGGGGCCTGTCCAGAGTGGCGTCCAGTGTAGGCGACGAGAACGGAAGGCGGGGGTCCACCGCACCGATGATGTTGCGAAGTTCGGTCCGCATGGACGGGGTCGGCTTGATCCTTCGCTGCGGGGAGGATGCCAGGCGCCGTGAGAGCCACGTGTCAATATCGCCGATCATCTGCATGGTCAGGTCGCCGGACCGGGTCAGCGGTTGCGCATTGCCGGGCAGTTGCGCATGTAACGGCACGACTCCCGCGATAAGAAGGATCAGGTTCTTAATGCGCATAGCGGGCTCCTAAGTACTTGGTCAGGTCAGGTATGTCGAAGTCCTTTAACACGCCGGGTACGATCACATCGAGATAGCCGTCGTGAACCGGTTGCTCTGCCAGCCAGAGATATGACTGTAAGTGGCCGATCGCCGAGATCCGTGCGATCCGCTTATCGAGCGCGGCGGCGTAGAGCCCCAGCGTGGCCGCATTGCCGGATGCTACAAGCTGTATCTGGGCCGCATCTACTTCCGGGCGCTTGGCCAGGAACTCGACTGCGCGTAGTACATCCACTACCTGGATGCCCAGCATCGTCCGGCCCAGCAGGAGGGCACGCATAAACGATTGATATGCCGGCCCGTAGCCGCCGCGCTGTCCGGTGGGCGCGGCCGATTCGCCCCACCCTCGCGGATCGATCGCCAAGCCGATCTTGCCGTCGAGCGCCACTTTCGCGAGCGTTGAATCACATACCTGTTTGCCTTGGGCATCGAAGCACAGAGTGGCGGCCATCTTGGCGGTTCCACGTTTGGCCGGGAGATAAAGTAGCGCGGGAACCGTGATACCCGCCTCTGTCTCAAGCGTGTACTTCTCGATGCGGTATCCATCGCGACCCGTCTCGCCAAACGCCCGCAGGGTTAGCGGGGTCGACGGTAGGTCAACCACCAGGCGGCGCTTAACCAGGCTCACGATGTCGGCTCCGCTCTTAGCGGCTGCCCGTTGCGGATACATCTGCTCCGCCAGTTTCTTATTTAGCGAAAACACCGTTTCGGAGCCAAACGACGTCGCTAACTGCCCCGTGGGGGTTACATTCAGGACATCGGGCTTCTCTACCGAGAACTCAGGCTCCAACCCGTCGTCCTCACGATTGTTTAAGTGCTTCTCAAACCACCGATAGGTCGCTTCCCGCCGCGGTTTGCTCCAGCCGTGGACATCATCGTATTCGAAGAAGTCGATCTTGTCCCGCGCGCCGAGTATCTCGAAGAGCCGCGCTGTTTCCTGGTAGGTGGCGCGGGCGCCTTCGATGGGGAAGAAATCGCGGATGGCCGTCATCATCTTGATAGGCTTGGGAGCGAACGCCAGCAGGAAGTCGCCAAAGTCGAGGCCGGCGCCAATGAAGTTATGGAAGTCCTGCTCGGCATCCTGTGGACCCGGTTTGTACCAGAGTTTGGTCCACGACGTTATGTAGCAGGAAGGAGCGGCGGCGGCGAGACGCGGCTCCATGACGGATAGGTAAGCCGATTGGGTACCGCCACCGGAGTTACCCGCCACTGCGATCCGTTTGGGGTCGACCTCCGGACGGGTAAGGAGATAATCGAAAGCGCGAATGCCGTCCCATATCTCGTACCGGGCCACGTTCGTTCCGGTGAGCAATGCCTGCAATCCGGCCATCGTATGCTCACGTGTCCCGATGCCGACCTTGGATTTCCCCGCCGCCGCGTCCCAATATTCGCTACGCTCGCCTTGGCCTGGCGGGTCGAAGGCGATCACCAGCCAGCCGCGTTTGACGAAGCCGATCCACGCGCGCTGGTAAGTGTCGATGGCCTTGCCTTCGTTCGAATGGCCGGCTACGCCCAGGATCGCGGGGAACGGTCCGGTTCCCTTGGGGACATAGACGTTCGCGGTGACGCGGAAGCCGGGCAGGCTTTCGAATACCAACTTCTCAATGCGGTAGTCTTCGCGTTCGAGCGTCCCGGTAATCTTAGGATTCAACGGGGTCTTCTCCGGAAAGCCGCCCAGCGACTCCAGGATCGTCCGCCGCACATACTCCTGGCGTGCGCGGACCTGCTCCGGCGTCTGAATGGCCGCGAGTGTCTGGCGCCGCTCCGCGAAGTGGCGTTCGGCGATACGGCTCAGCCAAGTGTCCAACATGCCCGAGAGGTCGCCCACCACAGTGACAGCCGCTATGAAGAGTACGGAAAACGTCATAAGCACCCTCTACCGTATCACTTGTGTTTTGATAGTTGGCATGCGTCTCGATTCCCCCGCCGTCGACGAACAGCCGCAGCCATGAGGCTTCGGACCTTGGCCGCCGAGCGGCCCCTATTCGTATTCTTTGCGATCGCATACACATGGGCGTGGCTGCTCATCACACCGCTGTTTTTTTTGCCCATCCCGATCGAAGCCGCCATACCTGCCAGCTTCGGTCCGACAATAGCGGCGGTAGTTACGCACCGGCTCGGCGGCGGCACTGGTCGCCCATTCTACTGGTATGCCGGCTGGCAACGCCTTATTGCGGGATGCGTAACAGCCGTTGGGTTGACTTTAGTTGCATTCGTAATCGTACCGAGCTTGTTACTGACAGACGACCCTGGCAAGTTGAACTGGGCGATTCTTGGTTCGGTATCGATTCACAACTACACAACTCTGCTCGGTGGGCCGATTGGCGAGGAACCGGGTTGGCGGGGATACGCGCTGCCGCGCCTTCAGCAGTGGCTCGGTCCCACGCGAGCGGCGCTGGTACTCGGCCTATTTTGGGCTTTCTGGCATCTGCCCTTGTGGTTCGCCGCCCAGTGGAACCATCCTTCGGCAGTTATCTACCTGCTACTTGTCACCGCACTTAGTGTTTTCCTCGCCTTTGGCGCGAATGTCGCTCGGTTTGCGGTTATTCCCGCCATCCTCGGCCACGCGGCGTTCAACACGGTCGGGCAGTATCTCGCGGGCATGTTCCAAAACGTGCCGATGAGCAATCAGAACGCTTTTTGGAAAGCGTTGGAACTTATGATGCGCGGCACGGGATTGCACGTTTCCGTTTCCGTGAACGGACTCATAGCCGGAAGCGGCGTTGTATTCGCGTCGCTGCTGTTGTTGCTCACCCGAGGACGGTTAGCGCAAAAACGGTAGATAAGCGGACGTACGGCGGGAGTACTCGTCATAAGCTTCCCCGAACTGGCGTCTTAGTAACGACTCCTCCGCCCTGACACGTATTTCAGTACCCAAAACATACAAGCCGGCCGCTATCGCCGCGGTGATCCCGGTTGCGCCCACCAGCATAGTGGCGAGTACCATGAGCAACAACGCCGCATACACGGGATGGCGCAGGCGGGCATACGGTCCGGTAGTAACCAACCGGTGGTCGTCGGTAACAACCGCCTGAATCCTCCATTCACGGCCTAAGTGCATGAGCGCCGCGGCGCTGATCCAGATGGAGATAGCCGCAAGCGCATACGCCCACGGCAGCAGCCACTCCCGATCGGCGGATGCCGTGGCGACACAGACTCCGATACCGAGCGCCTGTAACAGCAACCCTAAGTTAGCAGCCGGCGCGAAGCCGACACGCCGCTCCACCGTGCTTTCCACTTGCCGCGTGCGCCTGACGCGCAAGTGGTTCCAGACGAAGGGTGTCAAAAAAGCAATCCACGGGATCGCCATCCACTGCAGAGATGTCATGACTTGGTATCAGCGGCTTTCTTGCGGAACGCGAGCGTCCAATCGTTGAAGTGACGGTCGCTCAGTTCTTTCGGCGGCGGCGCGAGGTCGGGCCCTTCCAGAGGAACCGGATCGATAAAGTCGGTTCCGCGAGCTTTTAGCGCACAACGCCATTCCTTCTCCACCCACTCGGACTTTTGCGCGTTGTGAGACCAGAACAGGTAGAAAACATCGCGGGCCGGTATCTCGTCCCACAGGCGCTGCTCCCACTTGTCACCGGCGCGAAGAGTGGCGACATCGAGGAAGATATCCAGTTGCGGCGCGGCCTTCTCGAGGCCCTGAATCACTCGCAGCACCTCGTCGCGATCGGCTGAGGCATACGAGGCGAAGGCGGACTTGTGCAGTTGTTCCCGCTGATCGAGGCCGTTGACATCGAGCGTGAACACAAGCAGCGCGATGCGGACCGGACCGACGAATACACCTACCTTGCCGGCCAATTTCGCGATTCCCGCATGAGCGGTTACCAGGAAAGCCGTGTTGGCGATCTCGCCGGCCCAAAGCAGGGTGTCTTCAGCCGGGTCGACATCGGCTTTGTCGATCGACAGCGCAATGCGTAGCTCGGCGCCGCGCTCGACCTTGGTGGGGCCCTTGGATTTTACCGTGAGGCCGTCACCTTGTGCTTCGCGCGCGAGCCGGAGCATCTCGTCGCGCTGTTCGTTAAGGTGCGCCCACACCAGTAACTCGAATGTTTCTCCGGGTATTACCTTGTCAGGCGCGGTAATGCTGAAATGGACAAGGTCGGATTGCGGCGGCGGCGGCTCGGCCTCCGGCGGGTGCGGCACGTAGATGGCAGAGGCGCGCGGAGCGTCCGACCGGGTGGGCCGTTCCAACGATTCCAAACCGTAATCCGCCGGCGGCTCCGGCCGGCGCGGCGGTTTAGCGCTTTTGAAGCCGGCCAACTGGCGGCAGAGACGAATGGCGGCTTCGCCAAGCAGTTGCACCTCTAACGCCTGCATGGGTGTAAGGCCGTGGAGCAGAGCCTCGACGCGCTCGATCAACTCGACCGGCGGTTCCAGGATTTGGCGGTGTTCGAAACGCTGGCGAAACTCCCGCAAGCTCGCGAGAGTATCTTCTTCGGTGCCGGAGCGCTCGAGCAACGCGATTACTTTGTCGATCAGTTGAAGGGCGCGCCGCCGGAGATCCATGTCGGGCTAATTATACGTTCTTCACCGGGCGGACAACACCGCCGGGGCGGCCGTATTGATGGCGCTGGGCGATGAACTTAGCCTTGCCGTACTCGCCGAGGTCGACTTCGCCGGTGATGGTGTCGCCGTTCAGCTTGCCCAAAAAGTCGTAGCCAATCCGCGTGCCTTCGTAGCGGTGCGATGAGCGGAACCAGACTTCGTCGCCGCTGACGGAGCCGCGGAGGTCGCTCGCGAGGAACTCGCCCATGTGGGTCCCCATCACTTCCCCGCCCTTCTGTTCGAACACGAGCGAGTGCTTGGCTTTGCCGAGCAGATAATCCATCTGAACATCCCACTGGCCGGAGATGTCGCCGGCGGGTTGGTTCCTGGTCACGGGGGTGGTCTTAGTGGGGTTGGCAAGCAGTTGGTGTAACCGGGCGGCGGCCTTTTCGGCATCGCCGGGCATCATCATATACGGCATGATGGTGACGGAACTGTTCTTGATGCCCAGGCGAGCGTTTCCGCTCGAGCCGGCGAGAATCATGCGTGGTTCGCCGTTGAAGCAGGCCCGTTCGACGTCCTGGCCGGACACGCCTAACTGTTCGCCATCCCACTTAATCCGGAGTTGAGGAGAGTTATTGGAAAGATCTTCCGGTTCCAGCACCTGCGTGGTAACACCGTTCACCCTGGTAACCGACTTTGCAATGGTTTCGAGCCAGCCTTCCCACTCGGCCCACTCGGCCTTATGGTCGCGCTTCACCCAGGCTTCCACGGCGGCCAGCATGCCCATGGTTTCTTCCTTGGCGGCTTTCATCGGACGGCCGAAGGCGTGGTGGGGAGCGCTGTGCATCCAGGCGGCTTGAATCAGATCTTTGCGGCCAAGCAACAGACCGGCGGCCTGCGGTCCCCGAAGGCACTTACCGCCCGAATAGGCGACCAGAGTCGCTCCGCGCTGCAGGTGGATATTGGGGATGGTGAGGCGTTCGGCGGCCGCGTCAACCAGGACCGGGACGCCGCGCTCTTTGGCGATCGGCGCGAGCACGTGCAGCCCGAGGGGTCCGCGATCGGGCTTCGAGGCAAGCACCATCACCATCGCGGTTCGCGGGCTGAAAGCCTTCTGATAGGCTTCGACCGAATCGACATCGATAAAGTGGGCGCCGGTCATGCGAACCGCATGGTCGTAGACGTTGCGCGAGTAGTTGGGGGCGATGACTTCATTCTTCAGTCCGCGAGTATCGGGCAGGCGCTGCGCTTTTTCCGGATCGGCCCCGGCGATGCACGCGGCGGTGGCGTGGGCGAGCGCGGAGGCGCAGCCGTTGCTGACCATGCCCCATTCGGCTCCGGTCAACTCAGCCAGGCGGGCGCCGACGCGGTCCATCAATTCGTCCATGTGCACGTAGTGTTTGGACGCTTCCAACATGGCCTGTTTCACTTCGGGCCGCGACTGCGAACCCGAGATGATCGTGAAAGTTCCCTTGCAGTTGATGATCGGCTTGACGCCAATGCTTTCGAAGATATTCGGGCCAATCTGCAACTCAGCCTGGGCGCGCGGCTTGAAGCCAAGGCCTTCAAAGAGCGCCAGCACGCTGGCAGACTTAAACAGATCGCGACGGTTGAAGAAGCGGCTCATCTCATCTTGGATGCTACCGCCGCACCGGGCGCAGTTGCAAATGAAAGCCCGATCACCGGCTGAGAGCGCGCCGGTAGACAAAGCCGCCGAGCAAAGCGCCGATTAGCGGACCGATGATCGGCACCCAGAAGACGCCTGACCCGTCCGTCATTCCGTTCCTGGGAAAGCCCGCCAGAACAGTGACCAAGCGTGGGCCGAGGTCGCGCGCGGGGTTGATGGCGTAGCCGTGCAACGATCCGAAGCTCATGCCGATGACGACTACGATAAGACCGATCAGCAGCGGGTTGAGTCCGGCAATAGGCTGATTTCGGGCATCGACGACAACGAGTACAAGAAAGATCAGCAGGGCCGTGCCGATGATCTGATCGAACAGGCCGGTCATCAACGTTTCAGGGAACGTGGGAAACGTTGCGAACACACCGGCGGTCCTTTCAAGCGTGGGGTCAACCTTTTCAAAGGCCCTGCGGTAAACGCCGAAAACGATGCCGGCGCCGAGAAAGGCTCCGGCTGTCTGCGCGAGCGAGTAAGGCACGACTTTGCGCCAAGGGAAGTCGCCAAAAGCAGCGAAGGCGAGGCTGACCGCCGGATTGAGGTGAGCACCGCTGATGCGCCCGGCGACGTAGATGCCCATCACCACCGCCAGCCCCCAGCCTAAGTGAATGTCGGTAACGCTGCTATTTTGCGGGAACAGGACCGTCTGTGCCACTACTCCGTTACCAAACAGGATGAGGACCAGCGTGCCCAGGAATTCGGCCCCTAATTCACGGGCGAGTGTCGGTTTGTCCATTCCTAGGGATTATATTCGGCCACGACGAGAGTCATGTCATCGCGTTGCGGAGTGTTGCCGGTAAATCCGCGCACGGCATGGACGATGTGGGCGTGCAATTCATTGGCGCTCATCGCGGCGCCTTCCTCAAGCAGTCCCTTGATCCGCGAGTACTCGAAGAACTTACCCTCCGCATTCTGCGCTTCGGTAACACCGTCGCTGTAGACGATCAGGCGGTCGCCGGGCTGCAGGCGTGCCGTCTTCACGGTGAATGAAGCAACGTCGAGCATACCGACCGGCATGGATGTCGACCGCCAGCTTTCCGACGTTGCATCACGATGCAACACCACCGGTGAGCAGTGGCCCGCGTTCACATAGTAAGCCGTGCCGTCTTTGTGAACCGAACAATAGAAGAGGGTCGCGTACTTTTCGCCTTCAGTGCGTTCGTAAAGGTAAGTGTTGATGCGCTCGAACATTGCCTGAATGGATTCCGGCGCGGCCGCTCCGACCAGAAAGGCGCCTTGTAACAACGAAGCGAGCAAGGCCGAACTAACTCCCTTACCGCTCACATCGGCCACTACTAACGACCAATCGTCAGGCGAGCGCTGGGCTACATCGTAATAATCGCCGCCCACCTGCTGCGAAGCAAGGCTCGCGCCGGCCACGCGGAACCACCCGGTTTCGGGCAGTTTTTTCGGCAGAAGACTCTGCTGGATGGTCCGGGCGATGCGCAGTTCCTCTTCCATGCGTTGCTTGGCGCGCTCCTGTTCGAGCAGGCGCGCGTTCTCCAAAACGGTAGAGGCTTCGAGCGCGAGCGTCTGCAGCAGTTCGCGGTTGCCGCCGGAAAGGTCGGCCATGTCGCTGCGCGAGTCGAGGTAGATCAGCCCGGCGGTTTCGTGCTGAGAGGCAATGATGGTCTGGGTGGTTACTTCGGTGCGGATCTTGACCAGCGGGATGCAGACGACGCTGCGGAGGTCGAGTTGAACGATCGAGGTATCGGGGTCGACGGAGCCTTCGATATTGTTGTCGAAGTGCATCGAAAGGAGTTCGCGGCGGGACAGCAGGGCTTTATCGATCACCTGGGTTGGTACGCGCAACTCAGTAGCGGACAGGTCGCTTCCCTGGTCGTCTCGCGCCACCTCCACACGAAGTTCAGCGCCGTGGCGCAGCAGCAGAAAGCCCCGCTGGGTTCCTGTCACGGTGAGCGCCGCGTCCACCACGGACTGCAGTACCTCACGGATCGACAACGAGCTTTGCAGGGCGCGCGCCACCTCCACCAGGGCGCGGACTTTGGCCAGGTTGCCGCCGGCGCCGCTGGTGGCTTTGGAGGTACTTGCGACGTGATCCACCAGGCGGCCGATTTCCCGCTCTTCCTGCAGGAACACCAACTGGTAGCCGTCGGCAAAGCCGAAGGTGATGGAATCGGAATGGAACAGCTTCTGACGCCCGGCGATGCGGTCGCCATTGACGTACAGTCCGTGGCGGCTGTTCATGTCTTCGAGGTAGTATTCGCCGTTTTCGAAGAGGATGCGGGCATGAACGCGCGAAACGCGGTTGTCCCTTAGCGCGAGTTGATTATCGGACTGGCGGCCAATGTGGAATGGGGATTGGCCGACGATCGAGCGGCTCCGCTGGCCGCTGGGGTTAATGACGGTAAGGACGGCGGCCGGGAAGGCAGAAAGCGCCAGGCTCGAAACGCCCATCGTCGTCAGCCTTTGTGCGCGGCGCGCTTCCTGCGAGGTTTCTCGATAACTTCTTCGGGCGGCAGGTGCGCCGCCTCGGACATTTCGCGGGCGCGCAGGCGCTGGCAGTGCGAGCAGTAACCGCCGATTTCCGTACGGGCCAGGATGACGTTAAAGCCGAAGTGGTCTTCCACCTGGCGGCGCAGCCGCTGCAAAGGCTCGCCGAAGAACTCTTCCACTTTGCCGCAGCGGAGGCAAATCACGTGGGCGTGCTCCTGCTTCATGCGGGTTTCGTAGTAGTGCTGGTCGCCGCCCATGTGCATGAGGTCGAGTTCATCGACAAGGCCGCCCTGCTTCAGGAGTTTCAGCGTGCGATAGACCGTAACGCGATTCAGCTTGGGATCGGCCTGGCGGGCGAGTTGATAGAGGCGTTCGGCGTCGAGATGTTCGCCCGATTTATCGATGAGATCGAGTAGGATCTGACGCTGGCGTGTCAGCCGGATGCCGCGCTCTTTCAGCGAGTCCTTAATGCCTTCGGTGGCCAATGTTACTCCGCGAATAGCTCACCCAGGCGGCAAAACAGGCCACCACCTTGGGGAACACTTTGAATCTACCATGGGCCTTGCCGGAGACGCCATGTTGGAAAATGGACGCGTTGGTACACTGAGGGGTTCATGTTTCGTAAGGTACTCGTGGCCAACCGCGGGGAAATCGCCGTCCGGGTAATTCGGGCACTGCGTGAGATGGGGATCGCCAGCGTAGCCGTCTACTCCGATGTGGACCGTGCGGCGTTACACGTGCGCATGGCGGACGAAGCGGTGGCGATCGGTGCGGCGCCGTCGTCGGAAAGCTACCTGCGGATCGACGGGATTCTGGAGGCCGCGCGGCAGACGGGAGCCGAGGCGATCCACCCCGGGTACGGGTTTCTATCAGAGAACGCCGAGTTCGCCGCCGCTTGCGAGCAGGCGGGCATCGTCTTTGTCGGGCCGCCCTCGAAGGCGATCCACGCCATGGGATTGAAAACCGAGGCGCGGCAGGTGGCAAAGCACGCGGGCGTGCCGGTAGTGCCAGGGACAGAAGAACCGGTGGCGACACTGGACGACGCTCGCACGATCGCGGCTGAGATCGGCTATCCGGTGATGCTGAAAGCCGCAGCGGGCGGGGGTGGCAAAGGCATGCGGCGCGTGTTCTCCGAATCGGAGTTGGAAGCGGCGTTCCGCGACGCGTCGTCGGAAGCGGAGCGGGCCTTCAAGTCGGGCGCCGTGTACCTGGAGAAGTTGATCCTGCGGCCGCGGCATATCGAAATTCAGGTGCTGGGCGATCAGCATGGCCATTTGATCCACCTGGGCGAGCGCGAGTGTTCGCTGCAGCGGCGGCATCAGAAGGTGATCGAAGAGTGCCCGTCGCCGCTGGTGGCCGCACATCCCGGGATGCGGGCGGAAATGGGCGCGGCGGCGGTGCGCGCGGCGCAGGCGGCCGGATATTGGAACGCCGGCACCGTCGAGTTTCTGGTGGACGAGCAGCGGCGGTTCTACTTCCTGGAGATGAACACACGGCTGCAGGTAGAGCATCCGGTGACCGAACTGGTGACCGGGCTCGATCTCGTGCACTGGCAATTGCGGATCGCCGCGGGGCTGCCGCTCACGCTGAAACAGGAAGATGCCCAATGGCGCGGATGGGCTGTCGAGTGCCGTATCTGCGCCGAGGATCCGGACAACAACTTTCTGCCGTCACCGGGCAAAATCCATCAACTGGACCGGCCGTCGGGCCCGGGCATTCGCCTCGACTCCGGCGTGTATGCGGGCTGGACGGTTCCGCTGGAGTACGACCCGCTGTTAGCGAAGATGGCCGTGTGGGCGGAAACCAGGGACGATGCCATCGATCGGATGCGCCGCGTGCTGGACGAGTATTACGTGCAGGGCATCAAGACGAACATCAGCTTCTTCCGGGCGATTTTGCAGGATGCGGAGTTCCGGGCGGGGCGGTTGCACACGGGGTTCATTGAGGAGTTCTTTGAGCGGCATCCGCAACGGGCGCGGCGGGAAGACCTGGCGGTCATCGCGGCGCTGATCAGTGGGATTCACCGCAAGCGCATGCAGCCGGCGGAGGCGAACGGTACGGCGACGGGTGCGAGTGCAAACGGTTGGGTGCTGGAAGGGAGGTCGCGGCTGTTGCGATGAAGCTTCTGGTGCGGGTGGACGAGCAGCAAGGGCAGTTGGAGATCGAGCAGGAAGGCGGCCGTTGGCGGTTCCGGCTGGAGCGGGAAGGGCTCGAAACGGTGAATGGGGACGCTTCGGTGGTGGAGGTGGAGCCGGGCATCTATTCGGTGCTGTGGAACGGCGCGAGCTTTGAGGCCAAGATCCTGTGGGAGTCGTCGAAGGGTGTCGTCGACGTAGGTCCCGAGCACTTCGTGGTGGAAGCGTCGGATCCGCGCGAGGTGGACACGACGCGGCACGGCAGCGCGGCCGGTTCGCGGCACGAGGTGGTTTCGCCGATGCCGGGGAAGGTCGTGCGGGTACTGGTGGAAGAAGGGCAGGAGGTTACCGTAGGCCAAGGCATCGTGGTGGTGGAGGCCATGAAGATGCAGAACGAGATGCAGTCGGCAAAGGCGGGCCGCGTGACCTCGGTTCGGGTGAAGGCCGGCGAGGCGGTGGCGGGCGGCGAAGTGCTCGCCGTGATCGAGTAGACAGGTAAGCTGGAGTAATATGACCGAGACGGCGGAATGCCCTCGCTGCGGCGGCACCGGTTGGAGGTTGGTAGACCGCGAAGGCATGTCGGGCGTGGAGCGGTGTGACTGCTATGCGCAGGAACGCGGCAAGCGCCTGATGGAAGCGGCGCGGATACCACCGCTCTATGAGAACGCGTCGTTTGAGAACTTCAGCACGCAGCCCGAGAACCCGATCGCGAGCCGGGCGCTATCGACGGCGGTGACCGTGGCAAGGTCGTACGCCCGCGAGTATCCCTATGGCGTGAAAAAGCTCGGGTTGATGTTCATCGGCGACCCGGGCACGGGCAAGACGCACCTGGCGATTGCGGTGGCCAAGCGGCTGATGGCGCGCGGGTTCGAGTGCGTGTTCTTCGATTATCAGAACTTACTGGAGTTACTGAGGTCGAGTTACGACCCGGCATCGGGCGCGGCACAGCGGGATGCGTACAGAACGGCGCTCGATTGCGAGGTGCTGTTGCTCGACGACTTAGGCGCGCATCGTGTGACGGATTGGGTGGAAGATACCGTCACATCGCTGATCACTTACCGGTATAACAACAACAAGCCGATCATTGTCACGACCAACTTACGGGACTCGGAAGCGGGCGATGCCGCTGTGCCGTCCGGCGTTGGAGGGGATTCGACGGCGCGGTGGTATTTGACGGAGCGCATCGGCATCCGCGCACGGTCGCGGTTGTTCGAGATGTGCCGGGTAGTCTCCACGCGGGGCGTGGAAGACTACCGCGTGCGCAAGAACCGTTAAGTGGTGACGGTTACGTCGGAGGCTTTGGTCAGCGTCTTCACCTGAGCCTTGGCCGCCTCGTTCATCTGCTTGGTTTGCGAGTTCTCGTCGCCGGACATGCCGGTAGTCATCTTGATGACGAACTGCTTCTTCATGTTCGGTTGACCGGTGTCCCAGCATTCGAACGTCCATTCGGGCAGTTTGCCGGCCGCGGTGGCGTTGTGCATGAACTGGGGACGAGTGTAGGTCTTGAGTTTGACTTGCCACTTGCCGGTGGGCAGTGGCGCTTTGTCGACCGCGTCGACCGCGGCATTGTAGAGCTTGAACACCTCACCGGCGAACTTAGTGGCGGCGTCTTTTTTGGCCGGCTGATTGTAGACCTGGAGGTAATTGCCCATCTTTTGCTTGGCGGCGTTAACGGCGGCAATGGCGGCCGATTCCTTCGAGAGCTTGGCCAGCGTCTCGAGGGTCTTCAGGTTGGTTTCGGTAACCTTGTGGGCTTTGATGAACGCAGCAACGTCTGCGAGTTTCTTCGGGACTTCAGGCATGTGATTTGCTCCTCTGAGTAACGCCCGGCGCGACAGACCGGGTACACCGTGGAGCATATCACGTCCTGACGTATTTGCAGCCGCGATTTCGGGAATTTAACAGCGTTTAGCGCGCGAACCAGGTGGAGTGCGCTCCAGGCGCGGTTTCGGCGGAGAACACCTGGAGTCCGCCGCGGCGCATAGTGTCGATCAGCGGCTGCGGGCGGAAGGGACTCAGCAACTGGAGTAACTCGCCGGGCTCGAGACGCGCGCAGACCTCCCGCACCTTGCCGATGGGATGGATGCCCTGTTCGAGCATCGGGATCGCATCGATGGTTTCGACGACACGCCCGTCCGTGAGCCAGGCGGGGGCTTCTTCGGGAACGGCGGGCTTGTCTGCAACGGGTTGCCCATCTTGTCCGGTGAGGCGGCGGAGCCGGGCGATCAACTCAGCCACGCCGATACCGCCGACGCTGGCCGCCTGTTCGAGCGAAACCACCTTGGCCACGGTGCGGCGCAGGACCGGGTTATGCAGCTTCTGAAAGGCGGGCACCCATGCGGCGAGTTGATTCTCAATGCCGGGATAAGCATCGAGCAGCGCGCCGACCTTGGTTTCGGGTGTGATTGTGAGGCTCATTAGACGGCGACTCCTGGCTGGTCGTACTCGAGTAAGCGCCGCTCACCTTCGAGCGACCGGATACGGCTTACTTCCTGAGTAACCTCGAGTGTGCCGAGATAGTCCCCGCCTTCGTCGCGCACGGCGAAGTACCGGACGTGGACGAACTTACCGTGCATTTGGATCCAGAACTCGGCCACGCTCTGCGTGCCGGCGCGGAAGTCTTCGAGGATACGCTCGACCGTTTCGACGCTCTTGGGCGGGTGGCAATTCTGCACCTTGCGGCCGAGGATGGCGCGGGAGCGGGCGAAAATGCGGTCGGGCCCTTCGGAGAAGAAGGCTACACGGTCATCGGCATCCACGAAGGTTAGATCGACGGGAAGCGTCGAAAAGATACCGATTAATTGCTTCAAATCGAGATGACCGGTGGGCAACAGCACCGCTTGCGAGCGTTCGATGCGGACCGTCTCGCGCAGAACCGCTTCCACCGGCTTAAAGCCCTTGCCGGGTTCGACCAGGCACCAGCCGTAGCGCGGCGAGGCGGCCCAGATTTCGGACCATTCCTGGTCGGTAAAATTACCGAAGCACATCGGCAGCAGGATGTTCTCTTCCTTGTAGAACATCTCTTCCATCTGCTTGATGGCGGTGGCGGCCAGTGTGTCGGCGATCACCTTCCATTCGCCGGCCGTGGCCGTGGTTTGCGTAAGCGCTTCGTTAAGGGCTTTGACGAGTTGCCGGATTTCGTCGTCTTTGGCCCACATCACCTTTGAGGGTCCGTTGATGCCGTGCCGCTCGAGGCAGGGGAAGAAGGCGTTCTCTTTGCGCTGGAAGTGCTTGTCCACGTCCATCAGGTCGTTAACCGCCTGGCGCCATTCGAGCAGGGCGGGTCCACCCGGAGCGTCGTCATCCAGGCCCTTGATCGCCCCGATGGCCCGGCGCAGGCGGAGAATCGCCCCCCGGAGGGCGTCGTTTTCGCGTTTGAGCGTATCGGCGGGATGGCCGGGCGCGACCAGCGGGGCCGGCGCCGGTACGAGGACCTCGCGGGTGACCTCGGAATGCAGGTCGCACATACACTGGACCTCTTCCACCGGCATCCCTTCGGCCATCAACTGCTGTTCCATCTCGACGATTTCGGAGTAGTCGGTCTGTTGGACGATGTCCCGCAGGGCGCCGCGTACGGTGTCGGGCGATTCGCCGCCGTGCAGGCGCTTGATGATGTCTTTGAGAGTGCGTACCCGGTGGGCCCGGTTGTCGATCAGTTCGCTCACAGCCTTATCGTAGGGCCGCTGCGGCGGTGCGGCTATGACTAAAGTCACCAAGCACCCGCCTCTTTAGAGCGGCCGCTCGGGCCGGGGGTGTGCGATGTTGGCGGGTGCGATATCGGCGGGTGTGCCGTCGGATGTGAAGGGCTACTCGGGGATGCCGAGGTCGGCGGCCCCCAGCGGCGACATGACCGCGGAACAGGCGTAACGCTGGATGATCTCTTTGGCGATCTGGGCGCGGCGGACGCGTTCGCGGGACAGCGCCAGGGCGGTGCCTTCGATGTGGGTGCCGGCGGGGTAGATGTCTGGCGCGTTGCGCAGGCCGAACTTGAGGTAGATGGGGGCGGCGACGCGGATCAGTTCGGGGATTTCGAAGTGGCGGATGAAGCCGCCGAGGTTATCGGGAGCTTCGACGTAGAAGTCGATGGGGGCGTCGATGGCCGCGCGGATGGAAGCAATCTGCGGAAGCGACAGGTCGGACGGGATGTTGATGGTGTTGGCGCCCAGATCTTCGAGAATGCGGGCGCTGGCGGCGTTTGCGGGCGACATCATGACGGAGGTCTTGATGACCAGGTTGGAAGGCAGCTCGCCCGTCTTCTTCATGCGGGCGATCACCTGGAGCGAGCCGATATCGGAGACCAGGACGCTACGTAGGCCGAGTTCGCAACCACGGGCGACGTCGAGCAGGGCGAAGCGGAACTGGTCTGACCCGCGGAGGCTGAGGCCAAGGGCTTTGCCGGCCGTGGAGAAGACCTGGGCGCCGACGTCGAAAGTGGCGCGCGGGCCGACGAAGAGGTTGACCTCCATCTTGGCTTCGCGGCCGATGGCGAGCATCTCGATAATCTCGTCGTCGGTCATAAGCATGATGCCCGAACCTTGTGAGACGCGGTGGACAGGCACCTTTCGTTTGCCGGCTTCTTCGATGACGGCCGCGAGGGCGCGCGGACCTTCGGTGCTAGGGATCTCGATGCGGTACTCGCCGCCGTCTGGGAAGCGCTTCGCCGACGTGGGGCAGCTCTTGGGATCTTCGAGGGGCAGGTGGAGTTCAGTAAGTGCTTTGTCGCCTATGCTCATGAGTGTGTAGGGTCCTTCTCGATACGATAACCGTCGGCGGAGACATTGCGGGTAACCACTTCGGCCTCGCGACGGTGAAGCGCGAAGACCTGGCGGACGAGATCGCAGACCTGTTCGGAGCCACGCTCGTAGAAGACGAGGACGGAGGGTCCGGCGCCGCTGAGAGTACAGCCTAAAAGGCCGGGGGCGCGCAGGCGGAGAATCTCGGCAAGACCGGGGACGAGGGCGGTGCGGTAGGGCTGATGCAGGCGGTCTTCTAGTGCGACCGGGAAGGCGCTGGTGGTTCCGGTGGCGATCGCGGCCATCAATAAGGCTACCCGCTGGACGTTGTGGATCGTGTCCTGGCGGGAGTAGCCGGAAGGCAGCACGGCACGGGAATGGGAGGTGGGCAGCGTGAAGTCGGGGACGACCACCGCTACCTGGTAGCGTTCGGGCAAGGCGAGCCTTACGGCGCGGACGGTCCCCCCGGAGTCGATGGCGCTGGCGACGATCGAGCCGAGCACGCACGCCGCAACGTTGTCGGGGTGGCCTTCGAGGCGGGCCGCTTCGTCCAATACGCGATTGGGCTTCCAGTTGAGGCCGAGCAGCTGTTCGGCAATGACGACCCCGGCGGTGAGGGCAGCGGCGCTGGAACCCAAGCCCTTTCCAAGGGGGATGTCGTTGTGAATGTGCAGGCGTATGGGCGGCAGGGCCTGCTGACGGTCGTTCGCTACGGTCTCCGCCGTTTTCCAGATGAGGTTATCCGGGCCGGTGGAGATAAGCGCGGCATCCCGGCCTTCGACTTTGATTTCGAGCTTGCCGGCGGGCTCGACGTGGCATTCGAGGTACACGCCGAGCGCGAGACCCAGGGCATCGAAGCCCGGGCCGAGGTTCGCGCTGGAGGCGGGCACCCGCAGCCGCCACGTCATGCGGATAGCGTGACTTTCCGACCCTCCCGGCAGGAGCGATAGACGGCCTGTACGAATTCCAGCGCGCGGTAGCCTTCTTCACCCGAAACCAGCGGCTCGGCGCCAGACTTGATGGCTTCTCCAAAGTTCTGGAACTGGCGTTCGAGCGGGGTGACCGGGATGGCCATGGGGTCCGACGCGCCGGACTTCACCATCTGCTCGACCGGGGCGGGTTCGCCTTCGTCGTTCTCGACGTCCCAGGTGGTGAGTTTGTCGCCCGTCAGGACGGCCGTTCCCTTCGTGCCGTGGATCTCGATGCGCTCGGAGTAGCCCGGCCAGAACGCGGTGGATGCCTGGATGACACCCTGGGCGCCGTTGGCATAGCGGAACGCGGCGGTGACCACATCTTCCGACTGGATCTTGTGGAGCGAGCCCAATTGCCACAGGCCGAAGACTTCCTTGACGGGTCCGATCAACCACAGCAGCACGTCCACCTGATGGACGGCCTGATTGATGAGCGCGCCGCCGCCTTCGACATCCCAACTGCCTTTAATGGGACGGGAGTAATAAGCCGCGGAGCGGTACCACTTGACGTAGGCGTCGGCCTGTAGGATCTTGCCGAGCCGGCCGGCTTTGAGGGCTTTCGTTAAAAAGACGCTCGAATCGTCAAACCGGTGCTGGCTGACAACGCCGAGCGTGATGCCGGCGCGTTTGGCGGTGTCGATCATCTGGCGAGCGGTCTCGAGGTTGGTCGAGATCGGCTTTTGGACGAGGATGTGCTTCTTAGTTTCCGCGCAGATGGTGAGCGGTTGGAGGCGGAAGTCGGGAAAGGTGCACACGTCGACATAATCCACCTTGGGATGCCGGCACACTTCCTCGTAAGTCCTGACGAATTCAGCGCCATTTCGTTCGGCAAACGCTTTGCCTGCCTCCTCGTTGATATCGGTACAGCAGACAATTTCGTACCCGATATTCTTATAAGCGCGCGCGTGCATATTCGAGATCGCGCCGGTGCCGATCAATCCAACTCGCAAGTGTGTTCTCCTTTCCAGTCGCGCCAATGCGCGAGGGTGCGCCCGCCTGCGAACCCTCGGTTTCGTCGCAGTATAGCGCAGGGGTTTCCACCAACCGGCATGTGCCGCGCGCCCAACCTTTCTCACCCACCTGAATTCAAGTCTCACCGTCGTTGTTAGCACCAAAGTACTTGTCGATTGGCACAACCCCAAGATTGATCTCCAGCAGTGCAGGCCTAACCCCGCTTGCCCTCGCTGGCGACCCGCAATACACCGCACCCATTACTACCAGCAGTCCCGAATACACACACGAATAGCGTTTCACTTCAGACTCTCCAAATCTTCGCGAAGCTGTTTTGTTATTGGACCCACATCGTAGCGGGGTCCCAAACCGAATGCCGATCATGTTCTCTCCGTGCGGCGTATCCGCCGGAAGCATGAAATTTACCTGGAAAATTCCTACTAACCCGGGCGCCAAGCCCGAAAACAGTGGAGTTACAAAACGACCATTCACGGTAACTACCATGTTGTCGTACCTTGTCAGCGAAAGAGGTGATGCGGGCGAGGCGTCACCGTCCCTAACCGGCGGGTCCACCCACCCCAACCCGGTCGCATACAGCACCAGTAACTCCCCGGCCCGGGCGGGTCGCTCCCGCGTCACTAACGTAAAATCCGTCGCGTGAATCACCAACGCTTCTCCAGTGGCCGTCCGAAACACTTCTGGCTTCTGAAACTGGTTCACCACATAGGTCACATACGACGCCACTCCCTCCCGGCTCACCACCACCGCCGCTCGGGATCGTCCATCGATATCCCTCCATTTCCTCTTCTACCTCCCAGAGTACATCTGGCAGGCACCTGCACATTGATCTGATCCCCTTCGCTGGTCGACGAGATCGAAAGTATCCGCCCCGCGTGCCCGTTGAAGCTAACCGATACTCCCGCTAACTCCGTCGGCAGCGGCAGTGTCTCCGCCACCACCGTCCCGCCGC
>JADLDI010000059.1 GCA_020846745.1 Bryobacterales bacterium
CCCGTCGCCCAGGTCGGCCATCTACGGAATCTAGCCTAGGGGAGTGCCAAAAAGGCCTCGCCAATGTTCAATCGCCTTCCTGGAGCCATGCTGACTATGCGGCATTCGCACGAATGAACTAAGGGCCTTAACTGCGACCGATGTCCTCTTGCACCATACCGCTTCTCACCACCCCGAGTCACACCCTATTCAATCCGGTCCCCACCGGAGGCAGGGCTGACTTCTGGCTCAGCAATACGGCTCCTACTACCATCAAATTCACCGCTGATAGTTCAACGCTGACGGCTTTGGTCATTCTTAGTACTGACTCCTGTCTCCTGGTTCTGTGTCCTTACTCTTGATCTGACAATGCGAATCCTCTCCCACTCTTAACACTCTTGTCCGGTATTCATGTCCTACTCGCACGATCCTCTCCTCCGTCACTCGCGCATTGATACAACCTCCGTCGCTTCCGTTCGATCCGGCCCGCTAGCTCGACTGGTGAGAGTTGGCGCGCGAATACTTGCCGGAGATACGCAGACATTGAAGTCACTTGCTCATCGGATTCAATGGGATGCCCTCTCGCGAACGGATCGAGAAGTCTCTTTCAAACGCAGTGGATTCGTCTGGACCGGTTCCACAAAGTGCTCGATCACCAAGAACCTTTTCCTTTCAGGACACCACCAGGACGGGCTAATTCCAAAGGTCATGCGATGGCTAAGTCCTCCAGGTGACACGATACCTGTGTTCGTCAATGTGGGAGCGAATATGGGCGACATCGCGATCCCCATGACTAGGTATGCCACTCGCGTGCTCGCCATAGAGCCGAACCCTCGGACTTTCACTCGGCTTCGTAAGAACGTCGAATCGAACCAACTCGAGCATAGAATAAGTTGCGCTCAGGTCGGAATCGCGGAAGAAGGTTCTCTGCGATCCTTCGTGATGACAACTGATCCCGGCAACTCAGAAGTATTCGACGCGGGGGGGAGTTGTGGATTCGATGGTCTGGATACCGGCCTCGAGCTCACAAGCATTGAAACCGTCAGGTTGGACGATCTAGTCGCCCAACTCCAAATCCCCCTGTCACACATCCGTTTGGTCTGCTCGGACACACAGGGTTTTGAATCTCAGGTGATCGCATCAGGTGGTTCTCTATGGCGAAAGGGAGCCTGCCTCTGGGTTGAAGTCTGGCCGCGGGGGCTTCGGTGTCACGGTGGTGTCGAGCGGTTTGTGAGCCTCTGTAATCAGCACTTCACGTACTTTCTTCCGCTGGACAGTAATACTGAAGGCCTTATCCCGGTCCAAGCAATTGACGACTTAGTAAAAGGCCTCACAGAATACGCATTCACTGACATTCTCTTGGTCCACAGTAAACCAAGATAGGTCGCTCCTCAGCGGTCCCGAGGCGCTTGCCCAAGGCTCCACTTGGCTCCAACCTCCCCGCCGCAGGCCATGTGCCCGGGCGATTCAATAGTCGAGAGTAAGTCTCAAGTCACAATTGCGGTTCAGGTCAGAGCGATGGTGACCCTCACTCCCACTCCATCAATCCGCATGCTACTGGCCCTCGGGGTTGCCGCAAGGACACGACTTTTGAGAGTCTTCCCCGCAGATTCAGTACGCGGCCGTTTGGCTTCTGGCACCTTCTGGTCTTTGCTTGCCGCACTTACGACGCAGTTGTCCGCTATCGGCAGTTCAGTGGTAGCTGGACGCGTTCTGGGACAAGCTGGGTTCGGTCAGCTCGGCATAATCAACAGTACGATTGGAATGTTGGGAGCGTTTACGGGGTTCGCTCTCGGAATGACCGCCACGAAGTACGTAGCTGAATTCCGAGTAAAGGACCCGGTCGGGGCGGGGCATATTATCGCTCTTTCATCGATTGTTGCACTCCTAGCCAGTGGGTTCATCTCGCTCCTGCTCATCCTCTTTGCTCCCGTACTTGCTTCCCATATTCTGGCGGCTCCTCATCTCGTTCCCGAACTGCGCGTTGCCGCACTGCTCCTACTCTTCAACGCCGTCAATGGGGTGCAAATAGGAATCCTCTCCGGCTTGGAAGCCTTCCAGGGCATCGCCCGGGCCAACATTCTCCGTAGCCTTTTGTCTCTCCCCGTGGTCGTGGGCGGGTTGCTGCTCGGCCGCTTGCTAGGCGTGGTGTGGGGACTCGTGCTCGCCGCAGCGATCGGCTGCTTGATAACCCAGTACATTGTCAGCGATGAATGCCGTCGTGCAGCGATACCAATCCGCTATGCAGCAGCAAACTCTCAGCTTCGTGTCCTCTGGCATTTTTCGCTACCAGCCTTCCTGAGCGGCACCTTCGTTGGGCCTGTCACTTGGGTTGCCCACGCGATGCTAGTAAATCGCCCTAACGGCTACGCAGAAATGGGCGTCTTTAATGCCGCTAACCAATGGCGCACTGCTGTCCTGTTTCTTCCAGGTCTCGTCGGTCAAGTATCCGTACCGCTGCTCTCCGCAATGCAGGCAAAAGGTGAAACGCATCGAGGTCGTAAGATACTCGCCGGCTCGACATTGACTAGTGCTTGCTGCGCCATCCCGTTGGTCCTGATCCTGCTCCCTTGTGGTAGCTGGATAATGTCATTCTATGGAGAGGGCTTCTCTAAATCGACCGCCGTCTTTCAAGTCTCGCTCCTTTCTGCTGCCCTGCTTGCAATCCAAACTCCGATCGGGAACGTTATCACTGCGTACGGAAGAATGTGGCTGGGCCTCCTCATGAATATGGGCTGGGCCGCCTGTTTCCTCGTCACCGCGCACATACTCCTTGCGCTCGGCTGGGGAGCCAACGCCCTCGCCTCAGCATACCTGACAGCGTATGCTCTGCATGCTATGTGGACGTTCTGGTTCGCTGCGTCTCTTCTCAGACAGGGGGACAATAACTCTGGGTCCTCCACCGCACCCTCCGACATCGATGAGCAACCCTTTTGAACGCTCCGGCCTCGCGTCAATCGACGACCTATCGACTGCCACGTGGAAATCTCTATTCAGTCATCTCGAATCTATCCAGAAAGAGTTCCTCGCGGTTCAGCCTCACACTCCAGGTTATCCGTGGCCTCGAGACCCGTTACACAACTTCATAAGGGTATGGGAATATCCTTTTGTCTACAATCACCTAAAAGCTCAATTTGCCAAGGCAGTTGCCGGTATTCCGCCGAAGGTAGTTGATCTTGGCTCCGGTGCCACGTTTTTTCCGTTCGCGGTTGCCCGCCTCGGCTGGGACGTAATCACCGTCGATGCGGATCGCCGGGCCACTTCTTCGATGGACCGCGCCATTGTCGAATTGTCGACAGCACCCGGCTCTGTTCGTACTCTGGAGTCTGATGCTCGCGCAATCGATCTTGAAAGCGAATCCGTTGACTGCGTCTACTGCATCAGCGTCCTGGAACATATACCGGATTTCGAAAGCGTCGTCGCTGAAGCTCACAGGATTCTGCGACCATCGGGCCTGTTCCTACTCACCTTTGACATAGACCTCAACGGCAATTTCGAACTCGGTCCAGATGCATTCTCACGGCTTCGAGGGGTTCTAGATTACAGATTCTCTCCAGTTTACCCCGAGCGAGTCACGCATCCACTGCGGATCCTAACCTCAGAAAACAGTCTGTATCCAGCCTATCAGCGCATGTCTCTATCCCGAAGGCTAACGCGATCGCTCAAACGGCGAATCCGTGTCCTGTGCAACTCCCTTGGACTCGCTGAGCCTCCCTCGGGTAGACTCCTGTTATCTACGTTCGGCGGTTCCCTTCAAAAGCGAGCCCTTCTCACGCAGACTGCATCGTCATCTCAACAAGAACCTACTCGCGTCGATTCTCAATTGTGAGCTGTTCGTTTGTCATCATCTCGATCCAAGTGGGCGTACGAACTCCAGTCGCTATCATTCCATTACATGCCTCCCGGATCAAATCCTTTGATAGGGATTATTTGGGATCCAAATCTGAGCCGATCATACCCTGCCAAGCACGTCCGCCCACCCACGGAACCATCGGGGCGGCGTTGCATGTTACACGCCTCACCTCAGGGGCGTTAAGGGCGGCGATTGACCTAAGGGCCAAGCAATGAAAGAACCAAGCCCGTCAGTGTCACTCTTGACCCAGTGGTACATTCCAACTCAACGCCCTCACCACATGGTAGAGGTCGCAGCGGCCTGCGATGTGAGAACACATATTCACTCAATCCGACCCGCATCATGGGTTCTAACACGCCAAATGACGCGGAAAGATGTTTTCCTTCACGCGAACACCGCGCTTCCACGTCGGTTCGAACGCCTCCCAGGAGTGAGACGCTACAATTGCTCAGTCGAGCGCCTAACTACACGTCAATTTCTCGCGGACTGCTCATTCATCAAAATCGTGCAAGTCTTGCCCCGATTCTTTCGGCGTCCGCCAGAAGGATACCTTATTTACGACTGCGTTGACGACCATGCTGCCTTCCCAGGAGCCGCACGCGAAGAGATCCTTGAGCAAGAACGCAACATCTGCCTTTCCGCTGACGAGATCTGGGCCAGTAGTAAGGCCCTTGTGGGTCGCCTCGGCTCATATACTTTGAAACCGGTGCTTTACGTTCCAAACGGCGTGAACCCTGCGCTATTTAGGATGCGTGCTTCATTCACGGGTAAACCAATTCTTGGCTATGTAGGAGCCATTGCGCCGTGGTTCGATGCACGCCTCACAAGGACTGTCGCGGATACACTCCCAAACTGGCAGATTCATCTGTATGGGCCAACGAGCTTGACTGTCGAGCAGCAGCGCCTTCTAAAGAGGCCGAATATCCACTTCCACGGTGAGATCCCGTACTACCGTGTGCCGGACACTATCGCAACCTTCGACGTTGGGATGATTCCATTCTGCATCAATCCGTTGACCATGGCTACAAATCCGATAAAGGTATATGAATACCTCGCCGCGGGTGTTCCTGTCGTCGCAACGCCTCTCCCCGAATTGAGTTCATACGTAAGCCCGGGGGTGCTTGAGCTCGCAAAAGAGCCACGCGCTTTCGCTGATGCATGTATCAAGCTTCGCGATGAGAATGACCCGCAAAGTTGTCGTGCCCTCGCCGAAGCCAATAGCTGGGCTGCCCGATTTGAACCGCTATTTACTCGATTGTTATCAATCTAAACATGCCAAGACGATTCACAATCCTCCACCTTCACTGCGTCTCATTCGCTCCTGAAGGTCTGTGGAAAATATCCCAACTCACGGCTGCATGTGTTTTATGACACATAATGTTTTTGAAACCGAGGCGGACTCATTCACCAGCACATGTGACAAGGCCAGCAGATTGGGGATCAACAAACGCCCTGAACTGTTTACGGATCTCACAAAGAGGTATCTCGCGCACGGCTCGCGAGTCCTCGACTACGGTTGCGGTCCAGGACGCATCGCGCATCGACTGGCCAGCGAAGGTTTCCGCGTAACAGGGGTAGATCCCTCGCCTGCAATGATTGCCCATGCAATCGCACAACGGCGCGACGGCTTGGACCTGACTTTTCTGGTATTGGAGACTACGGGTTCCTCACGGGACAAGTTAGTAGCAACTCAGCGCAACAGCCACTTGACGACGGACGAATTGATTGTGCAAATGAAATGTCAGGCATTCGATGGAATCGTGTGCTCAAGCGTTATAGAGTACGCTCGAGATACTGGCGCCTTTCTGCTCACCATTCGGTCGCTTCTGCGCCCGAATGGAGTACTGATAATTAGTTTCGCCAACAAATTCAGCGTCTGGCGCGCATATGTGCACATCACTGGTAAAGGCACATTCACCTCAATGCAGCCGCAGACGTGGTCCAGGCGGCAGTTCCGCAGACACCTCGTTCAATCCGGCTTCACAATAATCGACGAACCACTATACTTCGAGTCCGCTTGTGACAAATATCGTCCAACTCGTTGGATGTCGCGCCTGTCGAGCGTTGGTCTCCTTGGAGTATATGTCGCACGGAGAGATTGAAATGGTTCAGAACCTAAAATCGTCTCGATCCGGCTGCCACGATCAGGACAAAAAGACCGTGGTTGTGTCCATATCTCCTCATGCGCTAATCAGCATGGAGAACGTGTCGGGAGTAGGAATGCCATCCGTATTGGCAATCCATCGGGAGCTTGCGCGGCGTGGATACATTGTTAAGTACTTTCAGGTTGGTCAGGGTACTACGCTCGTTGCACCATGTCATGGTGTTGAAACTATCGGGATTGAGGTTCCAGGACTGCCGCAGTCGGGGCTGCTCTGGAGAAGCGTTGGTAAAGCTTTAAATCTTATTACGTATGCGTTATTAGGGTTCTTTCGTACATACAGAATACTCAAGCGTCATCTTGATGGCGTTGATCGCGCAATAATATACGGCCACACCGCGTATGGAGCCGTGCTGGCGAGCCTTTTAGCCCGCGCCGTGCGTCGGCCGAACATAACCCGTCTGTATGGAACTCTTGCCCCCTACCACCTCGGAATGAGCCCTCACTATCCGAAGAGTCATCTGGAGAAACTGATAGGATTATGTTATGCCTGGGAGGATCTCGCGGCTATCGTTGCTCCCGCTTCGCGTTACATCATCACTAACGACGGTACATTGGGCGAGCGCCTATTTCGCGCAGTGAGACCCACGGCACAAACTCTGGTGTTTCCCCGCAACGGAATTGATATCGACTGGCACGCATGGCTATCTACGGAACGAACCGCGACAGTCTGGAAGACGACTTTTGCTATGGATGCCCCGACGATTGTGACAGCTGGGCGCTTGATGAAGTGGAAGCGGTTTGACCGTGTGGTCGATGTTGCTTCGCAACTCAGGAATCGAGGTGTTCACGTCAACGTAGCAATCTTAGGAAGCGGCCCGGAGGACTCCGATTTGGTCCGGAGGATCGATGACGCCCGGCTGGCCGACAGAGTGAAGATTATCAGACATACTCCACATTCGGAAATGCCTCGTTTCCTGTATGCTGCTGACGTAATCCTGCTCTTGCAGGACTATACGAATCTTTCAAACACGCTCCTTGAAGCTCTGAGTTTGGAACGACCGGTAGTGGCTCTGGATGTTGGCGGGACGGGTACGGTGATCAGGCATAAGTGGAACGGATACCTTGTGAGCTTAGATAATTGTGTGCCAGCTGCTGCCGAAGCTTTAGCCCACATTTTAAGTAGCGAGGAAGAACAACGGAGTCTCTCTCGCGGTGCCAGAGAGTGGCGCGAGTTACATGGCTATTCATGGGAGAAACGCGCCGAGGTTGATATAAATGAGATTCGCCACATTCTCAAAAGCGAAAAGCCCCACAGGTGAATGTGACGTTTCAGGGCTCGCCTCAGCGATCGCCCTGGAAGTCTGCGCAAAACTTGCGCTCGGGCCGTCGGGCAGCACAGAGTAATGAACGAGATTACTATCGTTACGATCATGAGTGTCGCTACGGCGATTCAGGTGTATATGTCATACACGAGCCGATTGCGAGGCGTCGTGTGTTATCTGATCGTGGGATGGCTCAACTACTTTTCCGTTTGGGCGGGAACAACGTGGACCCTGGATCGGCTCTGTGGCTTGGTTCTAATCGCAATCCCGCTATTTAGGCGGAGTCGAGTCTTTCTACCAGCACGTACAAGGGACCGGGCAGTACTACTGTTTGGTTATGGAATTATGGTCACCGTCTGCGGGATGTGCCTCTGGCCCGTCGAGCAGCTTGCGGGACAGAGAGCAGTATACAGCAGCCTCCGAGGGATCGTTCAGATCGTTAACTGGGCGTTAATGTTCGGCGTAGCATACGAAATCTGCTATGCGGCCGCGGCCGCACGGGAGTTTCTCCAGGCGTGTCGCGTCGTAAATGCGGCGGCGATTATTCTGTGCGCGTACGGAATCTATCAGGCCGCCGCTATACCGCGAGGTTGGCCCTCTACCGGAATAAGAAGACCGATCGCGGGCATCTCCGCATCTACGACCGGTGAACAACAAGCCGCGTTCGTGGTCCAGGGACAGACGATATATCGCCCAGGCTCGCTTCTGGGCGAACCGAAGACGCTGGGCGGGGCGTGCATCACTTGGATCGCATTTGCGTTAGGTCGCGCCTTCACGGGCCGCGTGACCGGTATTGGACTATGTTCGATCGGACTTTTTATTCTAACACTATTTCTGACCGCTTCTACGTCTGCCTGGGGAGCTGCCCTGGTTTCCATGTTGGTCTTTGTCTACGCAGTTCCACCACAGCGTCGAACTCAGGTGTTCATCTGGGGCGGCATAATGTGGGGGCTTCTTATGACAAGCGGGAGCTTCGACATAGTGGGAGCCTATCGAGTGGCCGACTCTATCACAGTCTCCGATGTCATAGTCGAGCGAACTGTATCGCGCATCGAGGATTCGGGCGTGCTTGAAGATCTACCTGAACAATACGCCCTTTCGGTCCTCCGTAGCGACTACTGGAAGACTGTGTTCGGTGTTGGCCTCGGCGGTATGTCATTCTACATAGCGCAGGAGCTTCCCTTTGCGTCTGAGTACATTCTGTTTCCAAACAATGGCCTATTGGGATGGATATGCAATGTAGGGATTGTGGGGTTAGTCCTATTGTTGCTGACGGTAGCACCTGGTGTCAGCGTATTGCAGACGGGTTGTAGGGATACATATCGGCGCGGGCTGGCATTTGTGGGAACTGTCGTGCTCTTGCAGTGTCTGATTCATGGGGGGTACTTCATGTGGAGCATCGCATTGGGACTGTTATTTGCTGCGGCGATGCTTTCGGATAGCGATTGTGTGAACCTGAGCTGAACGCTTCCCATGTTTGAAGGCGTGTCATCTTATGTATTGTGGACTGAGATCCCAAACACTTACATTCGGGCATTTGTTCATGCCCTCAAAGCCTGCGGAAATTCCGTAACTCCGGTCTTCTTCCGCTGTTACCAGAAGGACCGGGCGGAGATGGGATGGGACCTTACTATACAGTCGGGCGAAGGCATCGTCGTATCTAGGCCTGACGAAGTACGAGCAATTATCAACGAACACTCAGCGGCACTTCACATCATTCCTGGTTTTAGGTCGTGTGTTCTCAGGAGTGTAATACGAAGCGCCATACATGGTAATGTTCGGTGGATGCACTGGAGTGAAGTGAGCCATCCTGGCTGGAAGCGTATTGTCGGAGCTCTCCCGAAAAAGGTATACGCAAATCTTATTAATCGTTACTCACTCGGTGCGTTTGGGGTCGGCCAGCGAGCAATGACTGAGTTTCAAGAATGGGGTGTAAAGAGGGAGCTAATTGGATATCTTCCTTACGTTGCACAGGCGCCTTCACTCGGTATTGGGACGCTGGCGACGCGGATTCGGGCGTTCCGGGGATCGTCGCGGACGTTCGCTTCAGTCGGGAGTTTGTGCCGCCGAAAGGGTAGCGACATTCTACTCGCTGCCGTGCGAGAAGTTGTTCGCCTTGGGTGCGACGTCAAAGTGGTACTGTCAGGTCCGAGCGTTGAACCCATTCTTGACTCCGAAACCGCCCGCTTTTTGCTACGGAAGGGGCGCTTACTTGCACTAGGGTCTGTTCCCTGTGCTGAGATCGGAGAAGTGTACTCTTCATGTGACGTATTCGTGTTGCCAAGCCGGCGTGAAGGCTGGGGCGTCGTTGTGAATGAAGCCTGCGGTTCCGGTTTGCCGATCATTGTGTCGAATTCGGTTGGCGCAGCAGATCATTTGGTAAGACATGGCCACAACGGTCGTGTGTTTGAAAGTGGCTCGTTGACGGCCCTTATTGAGTCACTTCTCGACTATTGCGGCCCGATTCCTAAGAGTGAGCGGGAAGAATCTCTGCGCATGTTCGAGGCTGCTAGGCCCGAGGTCATTGCGTCTCAGTTTCATGCTGCTATTTGTGAAAGAAGCGAGCGGCATCATAGGGGCTCAGTTTGGCGAGCGTAATCTGATTGCGTTACGAATGCTTCTGTTCGAAAAGGGTGTGAAAGGGCACGCTAGGATGATATCGTGTGTGGAATGTGTGGGATGTCTGGCTCTATGTCAGCTTGTGGTTACTGGAGGAATTAGCCTTGTGCGGGATAGCTGGTAGTGTGAGCCTAATCGGCTCCGAAGGCCAGGTAAGTCCACGGGAGGTCGATCTGATGACCGCGGCCATGGAAAGACGTGGTCCAGACGGGCAGGGGTTATGGCAATCGACAACTGGCAATGCAATCCTTGGTCACAGAAGGCTAGCGATTATCGACCTGACCGAGAGTGGACGCCAGCCAATGAGCAGCGCCTCGGGGCGGTTCATAATCACCTTCAACGGAGAGATATATAACTACCAGACACTGCGCGCGAGGCTGGAGCAGGAGGGTGTCGTCTTTAGAAGTACTTCCGATACCGAAGTTCTGCTGGCTCTGTATGAACGCTACGGTACGGCGATGTTCGAGCAGCTGCGCGGAATGTATGCGTTCGCTATCTATGACACACATAGTAATTCTCTGTTACTGGTCCGCGATCCATACGGAATAAAGCCTCTTTATGTGTCATCGGTCAACGGAATTGTGCGGTTTTGCAGCCAGGTGCGGCCGCTTCGGAGGGTCCTCGGAAAGCTAACCGTGAGTGTGGCGGGTGTAGTTGGGTTTCTGCTCTATGGTAGTGTGCCTGAGCCCTACACCATGTTTGAGGAGATACGAAGCGTTCCTGCCGGCCACTACATGGTTCTGCGCGAAGGTCAGTTGAGTGCTCCGGTTCTGTACTGTAGTGTCAGTAAGGTACTGGCTTCAGTTCACGAGGGTGCCGGACGCGTGGTCAATCAGCCATGCGATCGTTACACAGAGGTATTTCGTGAAACGATCGAATGTCATATGGTGGCGGATGTCGACACGCATGTGTTCCTCTCAGCTGGTAAGGATTCGACGGCGATCGCCGCCCTCGCTAGCAAGATGAGGAGGGATGTGAAGTCGCTAACGGTTGGGTTCCCCGAATTTGTGGGAACGCCTATGGACGAGCGGCCGGTTTCGAGTGAGGTAGCAAAGCGACTTTGTCTAGACCACCGAGAGGTAACCTTATCTCTCCATGATAGAAAGACGTTGGTCGGGGAGTTTCTGCGGGCTATGGATCAGCCAACTATAGATGGACTGAATACTTTTTATGTCTCGCATGCGCTTCACCAAAGTGGTGGAAAGGTTGCACTTTCCGGACTGGGCGGCGACGAACTACTTATGGGCTACAGTACATTTCGTAGTATCCCGGCCTTGGTTCGGTTCTGCGGTAGCCACCTCGTGCGTCGATGGCTGGGCGGGGATCGTGTCCGAAGGCTTTTGACCAAGCAGCTATCATCGAAGGCAGCCAGTGTTTTTGCTTTGGGTGGCACCATGAGTGGTGCCTACTTACTAAAACGTGGTGTTTTCATGCCGTGGGAACTTTCTCATGTGATGCGCGCGGACGCGGCCGCGCTGGGCCTGGAGCGGTTGGGCTGGTTCGAGTCTTTGGAGCGTCTGACCTCGGGTATCGGTGATAAGAGACTGCAGGTTGCCGCGTTGGAGTCTCAGATGTATATGCGTAATCAACTCCTCCGCGATGCGGATTGGGCGGGTATGCACTGGTCGGTTGAGGTACGGACTCCGCTTGTGGACTTTCAACTCCTGAAAAAGATAACGGAGGGACGAACGAAAGGGCTGGGCTGGCCTGGAAAGAATGCACTTCTCGGAGGCGCTTTCAACACACTACCGCGATCGGTGCATGTTCGGCGGAAGACGGGTTTCTCGATTCCTGAGTTTGACCCGTGCGGTTCAGCGGAAGGAAGACGAACCGGATATCGAGAGTGGAGTCTTAGGGTGCTTCGTCATTACCTCCAGTCAGAGGGTGTGCCGAATTGTGAGGCTCTGCGGGCGTGCGCCTCCTAATCCACGCCCTCGGTCTAGAGATGGGTGGGGGAGTACGCCATTTATCTGGGTTGCAGCAGGCGGTTGCGAGTCGGTCTGACCTTTCGGTGTCCTGGTTGCTTCGCGAGGAGCTTGCGACCCATCTAAGAGTCTTTGATCACTCCCTAATCCGCGTACCGCGATGGGTTCAACGCACTCTTTGGGGACGAATGCTTTTTGACATCGTGCTTTGGCGTCTTTATGTCAAAGTCGGGGATTTCGACTGTCTGGTTATCCTTGCCAACCACGGTATCCTGACCTACCGCCATCCGTCTGTTGTTCTTCAGCGTAACGCATTGCTATTTCACCCACTTCGCAATGCTCTCTATAAAGGATGGAAACGACGATGGAAGTTTGACGTACAAAGATCGCTGGCTCTGCTAGCATGTCGTAGCGCCCGCCTCGTTGTGTGTCCTTCGCGAGTCATGTTGGACTACGTTTCAAGATGCATTTCTCTCGACGGACGAGGGCGGGTCGTGCCGCATGCGTTTGAGCGGAGGGAATACTTATCCCCCCTAAACTCTGACATCGCCGCTCGCTTTGACCACAGTTCGATCAAGGTACTATTCGTTGGCCTGGGCGCGCCACATAAAAACCTCGGAGTGGTACTCCGAGGGATCAAACTTATCCCTAGGGAAAAATGCATAAAACTATACTTAACCATCGGTGAAGAAGACCTCACCCTTCGCCAATCTCTGCTCGAACAAGCTCGGCGGCTCACGATCGAGGATCGAGTCGTTCTACTTGGAAATGTCGGGCAAAGCGAGATCGGCGAACTGTTTCGTACCGTTGACGTTGTTGTGAACCCTTCGATAGTCGAATCTTTCGGTTTTGTTGCTCTTGAGGCGATGGCGTTCGGGGCTGCACTCCTGGCGTCCGACATTGAACCCAATCGTGAGATCTGCGGCGATGCAGCTCTCTATTTCGATCCTGCAGATCCTGCCGATTTGGCTTCTCGCCTTCTTCAGCTAGCTGATCCTTACGTCAACGCTGAGTTCCGAAGTCGCGCCCTTCAACGGTATGAGCAGGTCGGCACGGATTGGGCAGTCTACCTTGATCAACTCATGCGTGTGTGTACGGAGGCAGTCAACTATGGGAGAGATTAGCTCCGCGGCTGACGTCGCCGTTGTTATCCTGACGTACAACGAGGAAGTGAATCTTCCGCAGGCGCTTAGTTCGATACAAGGGTGGGCGAAAGAAGTATTCGTCGTCGACTCTTTTAGCGCGGATGGCACAGAGGCGGTGGCAAAGACGGCCGGAGGATGTGTCTTTAAGCACGAGTTTGAAGACTATTCGAAGCAGCGGAATTGGGCCTTGCAGGAATTACCGTTTACGGCGGAATGGATTCTGTTCCTGGACGCGGATGAGTGGCTCCCGCCTGAGCTTAAAGACGAGATTTCTTCAATGGTGGCCTCAAATCCTGTTGAAAATGGATTCTACCTTAAGTGGCAAATGATATGGATGGGGAAGTGGATTCGGCGCGGGTACTATCCGACCTGGATTTTGCGTCTGTTTCGGAGAGGCACTGGATCTTGTGAAGCGAGGGGAGTCAACGAACACCTGATTGTATCAGGACAGTTGGGGTATTTGTCGAGTGATTTCGTTCATGAAGACAGGAAGCCACTTGTGTCGTGGATTCGGAAACATCTTGCGTACGCAGAAAGGGAGGCGGCGGAGCTTGTAAAGGGAAGAAGTGAGTGTGAAATTCAAGCGGACCTATTCGGAAGTCAGGCGGAACGTAAGCGGTGGCTAAGATATCGTGTGTACAATCGGCTTCCACCACTCGTTCGCCCGCTCCTTTACTTTGTCTACCGATATTTTTTTAGGGCAGGCTTTCTCGATGGGCGTGAGGCGCTGATTTTCCATTTTTTGCAGGGGCTGTGGTTCCCGCTACTTGTGGATGCTCGATACATAGAGATGCAACGTGCATCATCTGAAGCGAGGAGTGGTCGTAAGAGTTGATTGCTTGAGCGAGAAGAAGTGATGTCAACTGAAGTTGTCCGGCATTTTGATCGAATCGCGGATCGCTGGCAGGCAAAATACTTCCCATCCGGCTCGATGGGACATCGCCTCGCGAGATTCACAGGCTCAGTTGGGGAAGTGCTTCCAAGAGGTGCTCAACTTCTTGATTACGGGTGCGGTACCGGGGATATTTCATTCGCGTTGGGGGACTTTGGATATCGAGTGCTCGGCGTCGATAGAGCCTCCAAAATGATCGAGGCTGCTCAGATTAGGAGTCAGCGGCAAGATGTAAGGTTCGAGCGCGTTCGTTGTTCCGATGACGAAGTCGCCTCGCAGTTCGGCCGGAATCGGTTTGACGGTGTCGTGTTATCGAGCGTGCTCGAGTATGTACAAGTCCCTGCCGTTCTGCTCCGGCAACTAAATGAGGTGTGCCGCGACGGGGCTTGGCTGTTCGCCACCGCGCCGAACACGAGGCACCCTTGCCGCTGGGCTGAGGCATTGGTTGCACGGGTGGACCGTCGCATTCATCCGGATGGCAGCAGGCTCAGCCCGTATCGGGAGTATCTGCGGGTGTCGACCACGCGGTATGGCTTAATGAAGTGGTGTTCGGTGCTCAGAGAGAGCGGCTGGCACGTGGAGCAGATCGTTGGCCGGTACGCTGCGCTGTCGATGCTGATTGCGAAGCGTCTCGGTGGGGTACCCGGCAGCTGCTACGGGCAGTTCTCGAAGTAGTCGGATGCTTCAAATCACGCAGAGCCTACGCGATGGAAGTACCGAGTTAGCGGCGGGACCTTCGGTGCAACTAATGCGTTCGGCCGTACAGATACGGTCAGACCGTACCCTGCTTTCCGCCGGTACCGAGCGGATGCTGGCGGAGTTTGGGCGGGCGAGTTGGGTGGGGCGGGCGCGGCAGCAGCCCGACAAGGTACGGATGGTATTGGACAAGGTGCGAACCGATGGTTTGCTGGCGACCATCGACAGCGTCCAGGCGAAGCTGGCACAGCCGATCGCGCTGGGCTACTGCAATGTGGGAGTGGTGTTAGACTGTGGCCCTGAAGTATGGGGTTTCGGGCGGGGTGACCGGGTGGCTTCCAACGGCCCTCATGCGGAAGTGGTCTCAGTGCCTCAGAATCTTTGTGCCAGAATTCCCTGTAACGTCAGCGATGATCAGGCATCCTTCACCGTTCTTGGCGCGATCGCTCTTCAAGGGGTTCGCCTCGCCCAGCCGACCCTCGGCGAAACGTTCACCGTGATGGGACTCGGACTCATCGGTATCCTCACTGCCCAGATCTTGCGTGCTCACGGTTGTCGCGTCTTTGGTGTAGATCCCGATCAGTCAAAAGTGGAGTTTGCCCGGCAGTTTGGTGTGCTACCTTACCCCGAAGGTCAAATTGTTGATGGCGTCTTGATCACCGCTTCCACGCGCTCCTCCGAACCCGTTTCCAAGGCTGCTCTCATGTGCCGCAAGCGCGGCCGTATCGTTCTCGTAGGTGTTACCGGGCTCCAACTCTCTCGCGACGACTTCTATAAAAAGGAGCTTTCTTTTCAGGTTTCCTGTTCTTATGGTCCCGGCCGGTACGACCCTTCTTACGAAGACCAGGGGCACGACTATCCTCTCCCCTACGTCCGCTGGACCGCGCAACGCAACTTCGAGGCCGTTCTTCAGCTGTTGTCTGAAGGCAAGCTTGTTGTCGATCCGCTTATCTCTCACCGCTTCCCGTTCGAACGGGCTACTGAAGCTTACGAACTGCTCCTTTCGGGCAAACCCCACATGGGGATCCTCCTGGAATACCCCACCAAACCAACAACCGAGTTGCTCGCTCACACCATCAATCTCTATCCGCCCACACCAGCCCGGCAGACTGTTCCCTCGTGTCCCAACGTCGGCGTGATTGGTGCTGGCGGCTATGCCTGCAAGGTCCTTCTCCCTGCCTTCCTTAAGGCCTCTGCCAATCTCATCTCCATCGCATCCCGCTCCGGACTCAGTGCGGCCACTGCCGGTCGGCGGTTCCACTTCAAAAAGGCCACCACCGACATTCATTCGATGTTGTCTGACCCGCGCATCGACACCATTGTCATTGCCACACGTCACGACTCCCACGCTCAACTTGTCTGCGATGCACTCACGGCCGGCAAGCACGTCTTTGTTGAAAAGCCGCTCGCTATCTCGGCAGACCAGCTAGAGGCGGTTCGTAACGCCTACACATCCACAACTGTCCCTCGCCTGCTAATGGTGGGCTTCAACCGCCGCTTTGCACCCCACGTCCAGCGCATCAAGCAGTTACTTGCTTCCTCCCCAGCAGCTAAGTCCTTCATCTACACCGTCAATGCCGGCGTCATCCCGCCAGATCATTGGACTCAGGACTCTTCCATCGGCGGCGGCCGAATCCTCGGCGAGGCCTGTCACTTCATTGACCTTTTACGTTTCCTCGCCGCCTCCCCTATTGCTTCTGTCCAGACCTCACGGCTTGCCGCCGATACGGTAACCATCTCTCTCACCTTTGCCGATGGCTCCATCGGCTCCATACACTACTTCGCCAACGGCAACAAGAGCTTCCCAAAGGAGCGTCTTGAGGTATTCGCCTCCGGCCGCATCTTGCTGCTCGACAACTTCCGCTCTTTGCGTGGCCACGGCTGGCCGGGCTTCAAAAAGATGAACCTCTGGCGCCAGGACAAAGGCGCCGACGCGATGGCCGCAGCCTTCATGGCCGCCGTCCGCGAGGGCAAACCCTCCCCCATACCCTTCGACGAACTACTGGAAGTAACCCAAGCCACCCTACAAGCGGCCACCCGATCCTGATCGCGAGCCATCTTCCATCGATAGCTGTTAGCCAAAAGCTCTCACGCCACCGACAAGGTCAACCGTCCGCTATCTCTGCTCTTCGGCGCCGGCTTCACCACAATATGCACATCTCGCCCCAACCGTGTCAGACACTCCAGCAACCGGTGTTCCGAAATGCCTCTGAATCTCCCTTTCAACAGGTCTGATACCTTCGGCTGTGTCAATCCCAGAATCTCCGCTGCTTGCGCCTGAGTAAATCGGCGCTGCTGCACAATGTCAGCTATTTTCGAAGCGAGCTTGGCCTTTTCGTTGAACAGTCGGCTACAGCCGCCGCGCCAAATCGAGCCGTCGAGCCAGACAGGGCGGCGTCCCCAAACAGAACCCGCGAGGAGTAATCCGGCGCAGCCGGAGTCCGGGCTGACGGCTGAACGCGGAAAGTTGACAGCTCAGACATGTTGCTCTACTTCCACACCGTCCGTCACCTCAAACCCGAGCAGGTGCTCTCTCGTTTCACCCGCCGCCGTCCGCGCCTCGTTCACCGTTCCGCCACACCACTCTCGGAGCTAACTCGCGGATGGCTTCCGTCAATCAACCGGCCCGATCCGGAGATTGCCCCTCGCCGGTTCCGCTTCCTCAACGAGTCGCACACAGTTTCGTCCTGGAACGACTCCCATCTGCCCAAACTCTGGCTCTACAATCTCCACTACTTCGATCACCCCACCCTTCCTCTGATCCAAGCCTGGATCGACCAGAATCCTATCGGACATGGCAACGGTTGGGAGCCCTACCCACTCTCGCTCCGCATTGTTAACTGGATCAAATTTGCCCTTGGCGGAACCCCACTGCCGACTGCCGCTCTCGATAGCCTCGCCCAGCAAGGCCGCTACCTCTATCGCTCGCTCGAATATCATCTGCTTGCCAACCACCTGTTCGCGAATGCCAAAGCGCTTACATTTGCCGGTTCCTTCTTCACTGGCCCTGAAGCCGCCGCCTGGCGATCCCGCGGTCTACAGGTTCTCGCTCACGAAATTTCCGAGCAGATCCTGGCTGACGGCGGTCATTTTGAGCGCAGCCCCATGTACCACTGCCTCATCTTGGAAGACCTCCTCGACCTCATCAATCTCGCCAACGCATTCGACGCCATCCCCGTTGCCGCCGCTGCTTGGCGCGAAGCCGCGTCCCGCATGCTCGGCTGGCTCCAGTCCATCCTCCACCCCGACGGTGACATTCCTTTCTTTAATGACACTGCCCTTGGAATTGCGCCTCGCCCGGACAGGCTGTTTCAGTATGCCCGCTCTCTCGGTGTTCAGCCCCTTTCTCAGCCGCTCAAAGAGTCTGGTTACTACCGCCTCGAAAACGAGCGAGCTGTTCTTCTCATCGATGCTGCTCCCATCGGGCCTGACTATCAGCCTGGTCACGCGCACGCCGATGCCCTGTCATTCGAGTTATCGCTCGACAATCAGAGAGTAATCGTTAATTCCGGTACATCCACATACGACAACAATGCGCTTCGCCATCGCCAGCGCTCTACCTCTGCGCACAACACCGTCGCCGTCGATCGGCAAAGCCAGTCCGAGGTTTGGGCCGCTTTTCGCGTTGCGCGCCGTGCCCGTCCGTTCAACGTTCAAACCGACCGCTCTAGCTTCCTTGAAGCTTCCCACAACGGCTACCAGCGCTTGTCCGACCCCGTTATCCACCGCCGCCGCTTCGCGCTCCATTCTAACTCGCTTACCGTTACTGACTACATTGAAGCCCGCGGCCCTCATCAGGTTGAAATCTACTTCCATTTCCATCCCGACGCCAACCCGCGCATCGACATCGACCCTACCCTTACCGCTACCCTCATGCCGAACTGTTGGTATCCGGAGTTCAACAAAAGCGTTCCGAACCAAACCCTACGTGCCTCTTACCACGGTCCGTGCCCGGTTGGCTTTACCAATACTATTCATTTTTAGCTGATAACTGCCCGTCGTCTCTGCGTGCTTCGCCTCCTATCAGATGCACATTCTGTTCCTCGCCGATAACTTTCCTCCTGAAAAGAATGCCCAGGCTTCTCGCGTCTACGAACGCGCTTGCTATTGGGTGCGCTGGGGGCATCAGGTTACCGTCATTACCTGTGCTCCTAACTTCCCTGAAGGCAAGGTCTACCCGGGGTACACCAATCGCTGGTTTCAGATTGAAGAGATTTCCGGCATCCGCGTTGTTCGCGTCAAGACCTACATCGCACCCAATGCTGGTCAGTACCGCCGCATCCTCGACTTCCTATCCTTTATGATCACCGCGTTCGTTGCCGGACTCTTTCAGCCCGCGCCCGACGTCATCGCCGCTACCTCCCCGCAGTTCTTTGCAGCCGTTGCCGGTTGGGCCCTCTCAAAACTGCGCCGCCGGCACTTCGTTTTCGAACTTTCCGACCTTTGGCCCGAGTCCATCGTCGCCGTTGGCGCCATGCGCCAGTCTCTTGCCCTGAAACTGCTCGAGCGCTTCGAGTTGGTTCTCTACCGCCAATCCAGCGCTATCATCGCGCTCACTCCGTCGTTCCGCGACAATCTCATTCGTCGCGGCATTGAGCCCTCCAAGATTAACGTTGTAACCAACGGTGTCGAACTCAGCCGCTTTTGCCCGCGCCGCCGCGACCACTCCTTGGCTAAGAGCCTTCGGCTTACGCCTAACCACTTCGTTGTTGGCTACATCGGCACCCTCGGCATGGCGCATAACCTCGAAAATGTTCTTGCTGCCGCTGCCTCCCTCCGTTACGAATCTGTTCGCTTCCTCTTTGTCGGTCCAGGCGCTGAGCGCGACAAGCTCATTTCGCACGCTCAACGTCTGGACCTCGATAACGTGATCTTCGTGCCGCCCCAGCCCAAAGACTGCATGCCGAATTATTGGAGTGTTTGTGATGTCGCTCTGGTCCATCTCAAAGACACACCGCTGTTCGAAACGGTGATCCCCTCTAAAATCTTCGAGGCGATGGGTATGGGTAAGCCCATCCTTCTCGTTGCCCCCGAAGGGGAAGCCAGCCGCATCGTCCTCTCCGAACAAGCCGGTGTTCACGTTCCTCCTGCCAATCCTGTTGCTCTCGCATCGGCTATTCGGAACTTCGCTAGTTCGTCAAGTGTTACTGCCTCTCTGGCTGCCAACAGCCTTGCCGCCGCGCCTCGCTGGTCCCGCGAACGCCAAGCGCGCGACATGCTGGCTGCCATCTCCTCCCTTGTCCCACTCTCAACGCGAGGTTTCATTCCGGTCGCCAACCGAACGTCAGCTAGTCATGACTCCACAGCCAACGTTCGGAAATCCGAACTAGTGTCCTGATAAGCGACAGGGCTCCCCTACTTCTACTGCTGGATTCTTCCTTCTGACTCCCGATTCCCTTCTCCCGTCGAGCTCAAGTGAATTCACTCTGCGGAGAATTCACTCCGGATGTACTCACTAACCATCCTCGCCATTAGCTCTTTCATACTAGCCTTACTCTTTACGCCACTGGTCCGCAATATGGCCAGGCGGTTCCGGCTTGTCGATCAACCGGACTTTGGTCGGAAGGTCCACGCCACTCCCATCCCCCGCATTGGCGGCGTGGCTATCGCTATCTCTTACGTTCTCTCCTGCTCCCTCCTACTCATCCTCAATACTGCCGGTGCCGGTATCTTCCGCGATGAGTTACCTCGCGTCTTAGCCTTACTTCCTGCCGCCATTGTTATCTTTGCTACTGGTTTATGGGACGACCTGCGCTCGCTTCATCCTTGGCAGAAGATACTCGGTCAGTTAGTCGCCGCATTCCTCGCGTTCCACGCCGGCGTACAGATTCACTTCCCCTACACTTCCGATTGGTGGAACTTCCCCGTTACCGTCCTGTGGCTGCTGCTGTGCACCAATGCTGTCAATCTCATTGACGGTGTCGACGGACTCGCCGCCGGTGTCGGTCTCTTTGCTGCCTCCACTTCTCTCTTCGCCGGCCTGCTTACCGGCAATGCGGCCCTCGCCATGGTCACCGTCCCCCTCGCCGGCGCTCTCCTCGGCTTTCTACGCTTCAACTTCAACCCCGCCACCATCTTCCTCGGCGACTCCGGCTCTCTCCTGATCGGTTTCCTTCTCGGCTGTTTTGGCGTCTTCTGGTCGCAGAAGTCCGCCACCATTCTCGGGATGACCGCGCCTTTGATGGCCCTTTCCATCCCCCTGCTCGATACCCTTCTCGCCATCGCCCGCCGCTTCCTTCGCCAGCAGCCCATCTTCACCGCCGACCGCGGCCACATCCACCACCGCCTCCTTGATCGCGGACTTACACCCCGCAAAGTCGCCCTGGTTCTCTATGGCTGCTGTGCTCTTGGAGCCATGGCGTCGCTTGCCACCTTGCATGACTCTCTATCAGGCCTGGCCATCATTGTTTTTTGTGTGATGACGTGGATCGGGGTTCAACACCTCGGTTACGTTGAGTTCGGCACCGCCCGCCGCATGTTCCTCGAAGGAGCCTTCCGCCGCGCCCTCAACTCCCAAATCGCCCTCAAGACATTCGAGGATCAGCTCCACCAAGCCGTCTCCCTCGAAGAATCCTGGGCCCTCATCCACTCCGCCGCACGCGACTTCGGGTTCCAGCACGTCTCCCTCCGGATGAACGGTCATCTGTTCTCTTATTCCGATACCGTCGACCAGCTCAACCACTGGCACATCCGCATTCCCATTTCCGGCCGCGACTTCGTCGAACTCTCCCGCCCCTTTGGACCCAAGTGTCACGACAGTCTCATCTCCCCCTTCGCCGACGCCATCCGTTACACCCTAGGAGCCAAGTTCCCCACCCAACAACCCGAACCAGCCCAAGCCCTGGCCGCCCAAACCGGCGACTGATCCCATTCTGTCTCCTGTCTCCTGTCTCCTGTCTCCTGCGTTCCCGCCGCGCTACCGAGCCGCGACCGCAAGGAAGCGGTATGCGCAGTTTCTTCTGTCTCCTGTCTTCTGTCTCCTGTCTCCTGTCTTCTGTCTTCTGTCTCCTGTCTCCTGTCTCCTGTCTTCTGTCTTCTGTCTTCTGTCTTCTGTCTCCTGTCTCCTGTTTCCTGTCTTCTGTCTCCTGTCTCCTGTTTCCTGTCTTCTGTCTCCTGTCTTGTCTCCTGTCTCCTGTCTCCTGTCTCCCCCACTTCTCCTCCCCACTTTTTTCCATTCACAACAAATTGAAATTTATTTTTGGCTTATTTTCTTGAGTTTGCAAAAACCAACAAGTCGGTTTTCAGATTCGATACTCCACAATAGTGTCCGGCTGGGCAACTCTCGCCCGGACCCAACTATGCGGAGGATTCACTCGTGTCTATTACTGCTTCCAACCTGCTCTCATCTCTGGCCGTTTCTCTCGAGGAACTGGCAAATGCCATCTTCGCCAACGACGACGACCACTTCTGCCCTCCTCCCGCCGTCCTAGCCGGTCTCGCCCATGTCAGCTAAGTCCCCCATCTTGGCGCAAACTCTAGTTTGCCGGGACGGCATTCCTGCCGTCCTCCAATCAGCCGCCCCGCGCACCACTTCCTGCCCCTCAACGAAAAAATACGGAAAACGAACCCGAGAAGTTATTGAAAACAAACAACCGACAACTTTTCGCCATTTCTTTCCCCGACTCCTGTCTTCTCTTCCCTCCAGTCTCCGAAACAAAAACTACAAAACGAACCCACCGACAAATAACTCGTTTGCAATCAAAAGGTTGCGAAGCTGCACTGACTTCTGACTCTGACTTCTGAGTCCTGACTTCCAAAATTACCAAACGAACCCACCGACCAATAACCGATTTGCAATCAATAGGTTGCAGGACCGTAATCCCTCCTGTCTTCTGTCTCCTGTCTCCTGTCTCCTGTCTCCTGTCTCCTGTCTCCTGTCTTCTGTCTTCTGTCTCCTGTCTCCTGTCTCCTTCCCCCCATGCGCTTCCTCCTCCCCGCCGCCCTCGCCGTCGGAGCCTACTGGTCCCTCACTCACCCGCCGCTAACCGCCCTCTCGCCAGAAGACGCCCTGCGCTCCGCCCCCTCTCACGCCCACTACTGGGCCGGCCTGGCGGAGGCTTACGCCTCCCGTCACGACATCCCCAAAGCCCGGCTCGCCTTCGACCACGCTCTCCGCCGCTCCCTCGACGTCCCCCAGATTTACCTGCGCTACGCCAACTTCCTCTTCTCGCAGAATGAGCCCGAAGCGGCCCTCGTACCTGCCGCCCGAGTCCTCCGCCGCATCCCCGACTACGACGACATCCTCTTCTCCTACTTCGACCGGTTCGAGGTCCCCCCAGCCCGCGTCCTCTCCCACATCGGCCGGCACAAGCGGTCCTCGCAAGGCTACTTCACCTACCTGCTCGCCGCCAACCTGCCCACGGACGCGCGCCTGGTCTGGGACCACCTCACCGCCTCCCACTTCGCCTCCGACCAGCTCGCTTCCACGTACGTCGATACCCTTCTGAGAACCAAGGACTACCAGACCGCCACCGCCATCTGGTCCAACTGGCTCGGCAGTGCCCGCCGCGCCGACTACCCCACCCCGAACATCCTCTTCAACGGCTCCTTCGACCAACCCTTCACCGGCTGCGCCCTCGACTGGCGGGTTACCCCCCTCGCCTCCGTGCAGGTTACCCGCGACTCGACCCACACCCATCACGGATCAGCCTCCCTGCGCCTGACCTTCCCCGGTACCGAGAACCTGTCCTACGCTCACGTCACACAGGCAGTACCAGTATCTCCCGGCCTGTATTCCCTAACTGCCTGGGTCCGTTCCGAGGGCCTGACTACTGACGAAGGCCCTAGACTGGAAGTCATCGATGCCGCAAACCCTTCCAGGCTGTCTGTCGCTTCACCTCCAATCACCGGGACCCGAACATGGTCGCCGTTAACCCTCAACCTCTCGATCCCCTCCGCAACCCGTCTCATTCAGGCACGAATCGTCCGCTATCCGTCCGTCAGATTCGACAGCAAGATTGCTGGTACTTTGTGGATTGATCGCCTTGTCCTACACCGTCTCGGTACTAGGTCCGGAATGTAGGCTATGTCATACAAGAAAATGGACTTACCAGGCTGTATGGGATTGCTTTACGGACCTATTGCTCCTAGAATCTTATCGAGGTGGACGATGTCGCTTCCTTTGCGCGCTGCTGCTGCAACTCTGGCACTAGCCTTCGGGTTATCCGCCGCTTCCTCTGTCGGACAAATCACAAGTTCTGAGTCGTTCTACCTCCGCGGGAAACTCGTGCAAGTCGCCGGCGTCCCATCCTGGAGTGCATTACCTGGAGATGAGATAACCGCGGGTGACTCCTCTTTGATGGTCACCTTCACTGACGGATCGCAGGCCACCATTGCGACGCGGAGCAAAGCTCGGATTGAGCAGTCGGCACGAGGTCAGATCCTATTCCGGTTACTGGCTGGCGATATGACGGTCCGCGCCACCGCCACATCCACAACAGCTTTCTACAACGGGACCTCGTCTCTCCGAGTGCGGCCTTCGGAGGAAGTCACCGTAACGTTCGGTAATTCCAGTTCTGCACAGTCAGCCGTTAGGCGGGTTCCGCCGCCCCCCCCGCCGTCCGTTCCAAAACCAACTAGCACACGATAAATACTTACCCCTCGGAGGAACTTAATGATGAAGCTTCAAAGCTTTTTGAGGATCGCTGTATCTGCACTGACCCTTGCCTCGCTTGCGTCCGCCGGTCCAATCTTCCAGCGCGCCATGCCCACGGGTCCGAATGTCAACGCCGCCGGCCCAAACCGCTCAAACATCAAGTGGGAGCCGTCTTCTGGCGGCGCGACCTTTCTCGGGGATGACTTCTTCCTGAACGACGACTTCCTTGTCACCAGCCTGTCCGTCTGGATGGTTGCCAATGAAACCTCGACCACCAACCCCAATCAGGAAATGAAGGATCTTAGCCTCTATATAGGCCAGGATCAGTCACCGGATCCTTCCTCTGTCTCATTCGTCTCCAATACTTACTCCTTTTCCCCGGGCCCGTTTTTGTACTTCAATGACGTTCGCGGCATCAACCAGCCAATCTTCAAGATCACGTTCGATAACTTAGCCTACCCCGTGTTGGGCAACTCGCTTTACAACTTCGGTATCTTGGGCACTCCCATCAGCCCAACCGCCGGATTCGATTTGTCCCTGGCCGGTTCCAACGCCGCCCTGAGCGTCTCGCAGCAGGACGGGCCGGATGGATTCTTCTTAGTCTTCGACACGTCCAATGGCGACTTTCTCGGCGGCTACAACTCCTTAACTGATGCGCTGTGGGACAAGGAGTCCGACATCAACGTCGAGATTTCCGGTGTGCCTGAGCCCTCGACCTTCGCGCTGCTTCTATTGGGTGCTGGTTCACTACTAATCGTTCGCAGGCGCCAACGCTAATCGACATCTAAATATCGACTCGATACCGGGCCGGCAGGGGTTATCCTTGCTGGCCCCTTTTTCTTTTTGCATTGATGACTTACTTCATCCTCACCTGCTTGTCGGCCGCTCTGGCCTACGCCGTGTTCAACGCAGGTGGAACCCTCCACGAGTCCTGGAACACGTGCCTTGTACTGATCGGATTGACGGGAACAATCTATTTCCTGAATCCCAAGTACAGGCGAGTTCCGCTCGACCGCATTACAAGCATTCTACTCGTGCTGGTCGTGCTACTATCGGCCGCGCAGGTTGTTCCCATCCCTGTGGCCTGGATTCGCTTCCTCTCTCCCCTGCGTTATGAGGACCTTCAGGCGCTCCGGCAATTTGGGTGGCTCCCGAACCTTGCTCCAATCTCCTCGGCGCCCCAGGAAACAGTCCAGTATCTGCTCACTCTAGGCGGCGCCTTGACGACCTTTCTACTTGTCCGCTCGATCACCCTCAGTCTGGACCGGAGCGCCTGGGTAATAACCTGGCCGTTGCTGGCGATCGGGACGATTGAAGGAATTCTCGGGATTATGCAGGCCTATATGGATGGAGGCGAAGGGCTCGCCCGGGGAACGTATGCCAATCGCGACCATTACGCCGCCCTGTTGGAGATTGTTTTCCCATTCGCGCTGCTCTATCCATTCGCGATAGTCCGCAGTGCGAAGGCGCGTTACACATTCCCCGCCGCGGTCGCACTCAAGGCCTGCGTTCCGCTCGTTGTCGCCGGTATATTGATTACAGCCATTATTCACTCGCTTTCGCGTGGAGGATTCCTCTCAACCCTCGGCAGCCTGCTTGTCTGCGGGATGATTGCAATCGGCCTCCGCGATGGCCCCGTTAAACAACCCCGGCCCGCCTTTTGGAGACTGATTCCTGCCGCGCTAGCTCTGCTCATCTTAATCCTGGCCTTCATTTACCTGCCACCGGACTCGCTTATCTCACGATTCTCGGAGTTCGCGCAAACAGACGACATCTCCGCCGACACCAGGGCACAAATCTGGCGCGACACGGCCGCAATGATCAAACCCTACATGTGGACCGGCGCCGGATGGGGCGCTTACCAGTACACGTTTTTGCGCTTCAAAACAGTAGCACCCATGAATACGGTTGATTATGCCCACAACGACTATCTTCAGGTTTTGGTGGAAGCCGGTCCCCTCGTTTTCACCTTGCAGCTCATGTTTTTGCTTCGTATGCTCTGGCTCGCGCTTCGACGTCCTCACGACAACTCGACTGAGCCACTCACGCTTTCAATCGCATGCGCCGGAGCGTGCGCGTCGATTCTGCTTCACTCCGTTGTCGATTTCAGTCTGTACGTCCCTGCAAATCTGCTGATCTTCGCTTGGGTCGTAGGCATCACCAGCGCACTGGCCAACAACCCTGTCCGGGAATGACTGACCCAACTCAAGAGGCGATAGGATTTTCGATTTGGCGATGCCCAAGTCTCACCTGTGCGAACGTGGCATTTTTCGGGTGACCTGTGGAACGGAGGCGAGCAACATTGTGATGTGCACCGGCCCCCACAGCGGGGTAAACGCTAATGTCTCAAGGCCGACAAGTTCTTGGAGTCTTGGAGCGGGAGACGAGAATCGAACTCGCAACCAACAGCTTGGAAGGCTGTGACTCTACCATTGAGTTACTCCCGCCCTTCCAGGAACGCTCTCTGCTATTGTAGCAACACCCCGCCGCTCTGCTACTGCGCCCCGCGGCTTAACAGCATCACCTTCACCGTGTTGAAGATCGTGTACAGATCGAGCATCGGCGACAAGTTCTTGATGTAGTACAGGTCGTACTCGAGCTTCGTGATCGTGTCCTGGATCGTGTCGCCATACTTGTGGTTAATCTGCGCCCACCCCGTCAATCCCGGCTTCACGAAGTGCCGCTGGCGATAGAACGGAATCTGCTGGCTCAGTGTCGCCACGAATTCCGGACGCTCCGGCCGCGGCCCCACCAGCGACATCTCGCCGCGCAGCACATTAAACAATTGCGGCAGTTCATCCAACCGCGACCGGCGCAAGAACTTTCCGAATCTCGTAATCCGCGGATCGTGGCGTTGCGCCCACACTGCTCCGCTCTTGGCCTCTGCATCTACGCGCATCGACCGGAACTTGTACAGCGTAAACACCTCTCCGTGACGCCCCACGCGCTTCTGGCTGTAGAATGCCGGTCCCTTCGAGGTCAACCGCACGAGCACCGCCACAATCAGCATAATCGGCAGCGCGACGATGACACCGATCAGCGCCAGTATGAACGAATATAGATTCTGCACCGTCAGGATGAACGGCCGCGGACCCAGTTCGTTCGAGAAGATCAACTGCGACGGCCGCAACTCGGGGATGCAAACCCGTTGGAACACGCGCTCAAACGTCGTTGCCGCTTCCTCCACGATTACGCCCGAGAAGTTCAGGTCCAGCAGGTCGTGCACCGGCATGCGTTGCCGCCGCTCCGTCAGCCCCACCACCACACGATCGGGCCGAATCCGCTGCACTCCGGCGTGAAACTCGGCGAGCGGCGCGACCACTTCCCCTTCCGTCAACGACTCCGTCTCAGCCGGATCGGCCACAAAGCCCACCACGCGCCACCCGAGTTCCGGCCGTTCCGCGATTCGCTGCGCAATGCGCCGCGACAAATCGCTCGCCCCTAGAAACAGCACCTTCTCGCCCGTGAACGCCTGCATCACTAGCGATGCGTAAAACATCCGCCACACCGGCAGAATAAGGAGCAACCCCAGGCTGCCGAACATCATGATCCACCGGGGCAGTTGCAACGCCGGGGAAAAGTAGCTGATCAGTGCCTGGAACAGAAATCCAATGCCGATCACCATACACACCTGTTGCACCAAGGTAAACCGGCTTGTAACCCGCAAGTCCGAATAAAGGTCCTGAAAATAGAACCCCAGCACCAGGCTCGACACCAGCAGCCCGATTCGCAGGAATCCGTCTTCGTACAGGAACCATACCATCGGGTCGATCGGCAGCAGAAAATACGCCGGAATGACGAACGCGCTGATCAGGATCGTCAGTTCGGAGATTAGCAGTGCCAGGACGGTCGGTGGTACTAGTCGATTAAGCACACATCACCTGCGATTAGGCCCACCGTTGCGGAAACACAAACCCTAGTATGCCAGAGGAGTGTGTCGCAGGGTTGATGCGCGAGTACTCCGTTGGTGTTAGTACAACCCCAAATGAGGGCTAGAACCGGCCCTTCGCGATCTGCGCCACTTCATTTCCGGATAATGTCCGCTGAAATAGCGCGACGTCGTCCATCAAACCTACATATGCGACGCCCAGCCGGATGGCCCCTTTGTTCATGTCCCATTCGAACGGCTCTTTGATATTCGCCGCCTCTCCCTGCAATTGGCCATTCACATACAGGCGCGCTTTGCCCTTCCCGCTTCCCAGCGCTTCGTGGACCACAGCGATGTGCGTCCATTTGCCCTTGGCGAATGGCGTCTTTTTCATCACCACCAGCCGGTTCAGAAAATCGGGATTCTTGTCCGCCGCCACGTTATTCGGATTCCAGCTCTTCAATGCCCCAAACACACCTAGGCGGTAATGGCGCGGCTTGTCGTCTTTGGTGAAGTCAGTCCAGATCGCGGAATCGTTGTAAGCCTTGTCCGTTACCTGAATCGGATCGCAGTAGCCGGGTTCCAGGTCCGTTTCGGGATCAAGGCTTAACCAAAATGAAACCGTGCCCGTCCAGCCCTTCGGATCGAAGTGGACGTTTCCGGCCGCTTGATAGAACACCGCGCGGTCGTTCTTCTTCCGGAAACGCAGTGCGTCACCCTTACGTCCAGCACCCTTGGCGATCTCCACATCGGTTCCGGCCAGGCCAGGCTGGGCCTTTGCCTGCTCTTTGTAGCTCGGCGCGCTGTAGATTCTTTTGTCACCCTGTGCGATCGTGGCGTCCGTTCCGCCATCGAAGGTCGCGCGGAACGTAACATCTTTTGTCAGGTCCGCTGCGAATGCGGACGCAAGCGTCAGAAATCCAAGCAACAAGCGCATACTGCAGAGTCTACTCTATTCCTGTCCGCCGCCACTGGGTATGGCCGGTCATTTGCTACAATGAATGTGGGTAGTTGGGGGCCTCTCACATTTTTCACTGGATTCTCGACGCATTCCATGCTAGATAAGAAGTGACGGTACAGACTCCGCGTGGTGCAGGGTCCGTTCCCGAGTTTATCTGGCTGGTTCCCCCATCCAAAGTCCACTCATCTCCCTCTTTCGTTCAGACGGCGATGCATTGGCACTACGGTTGCACATAGGAGTAGAGAAAGCTGCCAATGGAAGGCGATCGCAAGTACAGACAACGCGGCTATCAGGATAACGATAGACCGGCGAACGGCATGGATCGTGACCGCGGCGAGCGGCCGCGTCAGCAAGGGCCTCGACCTCCGCTCGACATCACCGGTCCGCGCCTCCCGCGCCTCGTCCAGAACGTGACGGCCTCGCGTTGCTGGAACTGCGCCACGACGCTGCCCGCCGGCGTTGATTTTCGTGGCGCCTGCCCGAAGTGCGCTTCTCCATTGCATTGCTGCAAACAGTGCGCCCACTTCGAATCCTCCACTCGATATCAGTGCTTGAAGCCCATTCCCGTTCGCATCGCGTATAAGGATCAGGCGAACGAATGCGAACTCTTCTCGCCCCGTGTCACCGTCGCGCGCGAAGCCACCACACCCGTTTCCAACGGTCCTGTGGTCAACGCGCCGCGTACCCCGCAGGATGCTCGCGCCGCGTTTGATAACCTGTTCAAGAAGTAGTTACACACCTTGTGCCAGGCCCCGCGAGGCCCGGACTGACTGGAGTTTACTTGGCTGAATCGACCCCCGTGCAGACGGCCGTTAGTGAGGTCGTCGAAGCCGAAGGCCACCTGATCGACTCCCACATCATGGAGCAGATCTTCGATACGGTCGTGGAGTATAACGGCCGCTTCGAGGTGGAGCGCTTTTACATCGGTAAAACCAATAGCGACCCTTCGCATCTGCGTTTGCGCATCGAAGCGCCCGACCCGGGAGCCATGCAACGCATGCTTGCGCAGTTACTCGGCCTTGGCTGCACCCCCGTCGAAAGCGGCGACGTTCAACTGGAAACTGTCGCCAAGGATTGCTGCGCGCCCGACGATTTCTATTCCACTACCAACCACCGCACCATGATCCGCCACAACAGCCAGTGGATCGCTGTTGAAAACCAACGCATGGACGCCATGGTAGTTGTTACCGATTCCGGTGCTTACTGCCGCCGCCTGCGAGATTTGCGCGCCGGCGATCGCGTCGTTGTCGGCATGCGCGGCATTCGCGTCGTTCCTGAATCTAAAGAGCGCGACCGTCTCCATTTCGCGTTCATGTCGAACGGCATCTCCTCGGAACGGCAAGTGGAAACCGCCGTCCGCCAGACTGTATCGCTGCTCAAACAGACCCGCGAACAAAATCTCCGCATTGTCGTCGTTGCCGGGCCCGTTGTCGTCCACACCGGTGGGCAGAAACCGCTCGCTGAGCTAATCCGCCGTGGATATGTCGACGCACTGCTCGGTGGCAACGCGGTCGCGGTCCACGATATCGAATCCGCCCTCCTCGGCACCTCACTCGGCATTCGCCAGGCCGACGGCCGCCAGGAAGAGCACGGTCATCGCAATCACATGCGGGCCATCAACGCTATCTATCACGCCGGCGGCATTCGCCAAGCCGTCGAAAGCGGCCGCCTTCCCAGCGGCATCTTCTTTGAGTGCGTGAAAGCGAACGTTCCCTTCGTGCTGGCCGGCAGCCTTCGCGACGACGGTCCGCTCCCCGACACGATCACGGATATGAATAAGGCCCAGGACGCTTATGCCGCACAACTCCGCGGAGCCGGCCTCGTCCTTTGTCTCGGCTCGATGCTTCATTCTATTGCTACCGGGAACATGTTACCCAGTTGGGTCAAAATCGTCTGCGTCGATATCAACCCCGCCGTAGCCACCAAGGTAAGTGACCGCGGTACTGGACAGGCGGTAGGTGTGGTTACCGACGTCGGCCTGTTCCTCGACTTACTCGCTCGTTCAATGGTGCCTGCATGAAGAAGTCGGTTAGTTATACGGACGAACACGCCCGCGCCGGCCTCAATGCCCCGCTGCCGGAAATCGAATGCTGGGAGAATCAGTTTCCCGGCTACGAAATCGCCATCGAGACTCCTGAATTCACCTCCGTCTGCCCCAAAACCGGCTTGCCTGACCATGGCGCCATCACGCTGACCTACATTCCGGACAAACTCTGCCTGGAACTGAAGTCGCTCAAGATGTACTTACTCGCGTATCGCAACCTCGGGATCTTTCAGGAAAACATCGTCAACCGTTTCCTGGCCGATGTCGTCAAGGCGTGCGATCCCATTTCCGCCACGGTCATGGGCGATTTCGCCGCGCGCGGCGGACTTACTTCGCGTATCTCCGCCACTTACAACCGTCCCCAAAAGGTTACCCGTGGCCGGCGGTAACGCAATCGATCCCAAGTTAGCCGAACTCACTGAGTTACTGGACGAGGTGCGTGCGCGCGTGCGCGAACGGCACGCCCAACAAACCCCGGCGCACATCACCCTGCCGGACCTGTTACCCATCCTCCACGCACGCGACGCCGCTTACGGCAAAGTCGCGGCCATCGGACGCGTCAACCCCCGCCCCGGCGGCGTCGTCAACTCGATCATCCAATCGGTCAAGCGTACGGTTTCGCGCTCGCTCGGCTGGTTTGTGCGCGACCAGGTGGATTTCAATCAGAGCGCCATCACTTCCATCGAGGCCGTGCTCGCCGCGCTGGAAGAAAACAACCGCGCGCTCAAGGAACTCGCTTCGCGCATTGCCGCGGTCGACACCAAAATTGAAATAGGAATTCGGGAATCCGTCGAACCTGCCGTGCGCGACTTCAACGATCTGCGCAGCCATTGGATCGCCTGGCGCGCCGATTGGGTCCGCAAGCTCGAAATCAACGAAGTACAGTTTCTGCGCGGCTTGGCCGACCTGCAGAACGACTTTCATCGCCGCCTCACTCAGTTGGAGGCGAACTACCGCGACCTTGTCAAATCACAGCACGCCGACTTCGAGGGCGCACTCGCCCGCTCCAACAACGAAATCCAGCAGCGGCTCTGGGCCGATATCGAGCGTGCCCGCGACGAGTTCTTCGTTCTTGTCCATGAGGAACTGCGCCGTCTTCGCCAAAAGGCATGGATGTTTTCTCCCGGGCTCTCCGCCGGCGGCGGCAGCGCCTCTTCAACCAGCGCCGGCATGGCCGACTTCGCGGAACTCGACTGGTGGCTGTTCGCCGACAAATTCCGCGGCCCCGAAGAGTATGTCCGCCGTAACCACGAGTTCTATCTCGACCACTTCCGCGATTGCCGCAACGTGGTCGACCTCGGTTGCGGTCGCGGCGAATTCCTCTTCCTTCTCAAGGAACACCAGATCCCCGCGCGCGGCGTCGAACTCAGCCAGGAACTCGTTCAATACGGCCGCAGCAAAGGCCTCCACGTCGACCACGGCGATATATTCGCTTACCTCGGCGCGCTGCCCGAAGAATCGGTGGACGGTCTGTTCTGCGCGCAGGTCGTCGAACACCTCCCACCCCCGCGCGTTTGGGAATTGATCCGCCTTGCTTATTCGCGTCTTACTCCGCGCGGTGTGCTCGTCATTGAAACGCCAAATCCTGAATGTCTTGCTATTTTCTCGAGCCATTTCTTTATCGATCCCACTCACACGCGGCCCATCCCGCCGGTTCTTATGGAGTTCTATTTCGAAGAGAACGGCTTCCGCGAACGTCTCACCCGCCGCTTCGCTCCTGCCGTTGATTCCATTCCCGAGCTGGCATCTCTCCCTCAGGAGTTTCGAAACAGAATGTTCGGCTCCCTCGATTACGCAGTAATCGGCCGAAAAAACTAATCGGCGCCCGGCCGCGTAGTTCACGGTCTTCCCGGCTCGTAACCGCTCGCGCTCGCACGCCCCCAAAACGCGCTCCTCCGGTCACGCCCGGTGTACCATGTGTGTCAACTGGACGATTGCCATGACCTGTCTCAAACCCACCGCCGTCCTGGTGGCCATCGTATCGCTGACCTGGAACTGCAACCGTCCGGCCGCCACCTCGAACAACGCTGCCGCTGCCTCATTCCTCGACCTCGCCGGCATGGACAAGTCCGTCCAGCCCGGCGACGACTTCGACGCTTATGCCAACGGCGCCTGGCGCAAGAACAATCCCATTCCCGCCGACAAAGCCAGCTACGGCGTATTCGCCATCGTAGAGGACCGTACTCGCGAGCAGGTCCGCGCCATTATCCAGGAAGCGGCCGGAGCCCCCACCGGCGTCTCGGACGACGTTCAGAAGATCGGCAATTTCTACACCAGTTTCATGGACGAGCCCGCCATTGAAGCCAAAGGCATCGAACCGCTCAAGCCCCGGCTCGATACCATCGCCCGCATCTCCACCCGTCAGCACCTCGCTCGCGCCATCGGCTCTACCCTCCGTGCCGACGTCGACCCGCTCAACAACACCAATTTCCAAACCGGCAACCTGTTCGGCGTCTGGATCGCGCAAGGCCTCACCGATCCATCGCGCCACTACCCCTATCTCCTTCAGGGCGGCCTCGACATGCCCGATCGCGACTACTACATCTCGCGTTCCCCCAAGATGGCCGCGCTCCGCAGTCAGTATCGGGTTCACATCGAGACCATGCTCAAGCTCGCCGGAATCGCCAGGCCCGAACTGCGCGCCCAACGCGTTTTCGCTCTCGAAACCAAAATCGCCAAAATCCACGCCACCCGCGTTGAATCGGCCGAGGTCCAGAATGCAGCCGCCTGGAAGCGCACGGAACTCACCGCCAAAGCGCCCGGCCTCGATTGGAGCGCCCTGCTTACTGCCGCCCGCCTCAACGACGCACCCACGTTCATCGTTTGGCATCCCAAAGCCGTCGCCGGCATCTCTGCCCTTGCCGCTTCCGAACCAATCGACGCCTGGAAAGACTGGCTTACCTTTCACGCCATCGAAGAGGCCGCCCCATTCCTGACCAAAACCTTTGTCGACGAACGCTTCCATTTCCACGGCAAGGCTCTGAGCGGTATCCCCGAGCAGCGTCCGCGCTGGCAACGCGCCGTCGATATCACCAGTGCCGCCCTCACCGGCTCCATCGGCAAGGTTTACGTCCGCCGCCTGTTCCCGCCCCAGGCCAAAGCCCAGGTCCAGGCACTCGTCGACGGGCTCCTGAAAGCCTTCGGTCAACGGATCGATCAACTCGCCTGGATGTCGCCGGAAACCAAAGCCAAGGCCCGCCGCAAGCTCGAAACCCTGAAGGTCGGCGTCGGCTACCCCGACCGTTGGATCGACGACTCCGCCCTCAGCATTGCCAAAGGCGACCCGCTCGGCAATGCCGAACGTGCCGGGCTTTTCTATTACCAGCAGCAACTAGCCAAGCTCCGTCAATCACCCGACCGTGGCGAGTGGTGGATGTCCCCCCAAACCGTCAACGCCGTCAACCTGCCCCTCCAGAACGCCCTCAATTTCCCCGCCGGCTATCTCCAGCCCCCTTACTTCATTCCCGAAGCCGACGCCGCCTATAACTACGGCTCCCTCGGCGCCACCATCGGACACGAAATCAGTCACAGCTTCGACGACCAGGGCGCCCAGTTCGATGCCGATGGCCGCCTGGCTAATTGGTGGACTCCCGCCGATTTCGAGCATTTCAAATCGGCGGGAGAAGCTTTAGTCGCCCAGTACAACGCCTATCGCCCCTTCCCCGACTTAGCCGTCAACGGCCGGCAGCCCCTCAGCGAAAACATCGCCGACTTAGCCGGATTACTTGCCGCCTACGACGCTTATCAGTTGTCCCTCAACGGCAACCCCGATGTTACGAAAGACGGACTAACCGGCGATCAGCGTTTCTTTCTGAGTTACGCCCAAAGCTGGCGCTCCAACGAACGCGAAGCCGACCTCCGCCGCCAGATCATTACCGACGGCCACGCCCCAGACCGCTACCGCCTCGCCACCGTCCGCAACCTCGACCCCTGGTACCCTGCCTTTAACGTAACTCCCGCCCAAAAACTCTTCCTATCCCCCGAAAACCGCGTCAAAGTCTGGTAACCTCGTTCGTCTTTTTCCGCGAAATCGCCTCACCCTGTCCCCTTCTCTTGGCAAACTCCGCTTTACAGTATGGAACGCCTATGAGCAAAATCCGTCTAATTCTAATGCCACTTCTGCTGGCGGCTATCCCATTTGCCGCTTGGCCACAACCTGTAGACGACCTGCTATCCGCACCCTTTGCCAAACCCTACATTCGCGTGCGCTTGTCCGCCGACGACAAATCGATGGAATGGAATGTTCCAGCGCAAGGCGACACCAGTTACCACACCCTAACCGATAACCAGATCTTCGTCGCCCCCGGCTCCGTAAGCGTCGCGTATCCGCTATTCAATCCTCTGAAGGTGAAGGCATCCGTAAGCGCCAAAGCCGCCGCCGACCCCAACGCCGCTCTGATTGGCACCCTGATCACAAGTATTCTCACCGTCGTGTCGCAGGTTGCGCCGGGTGCCCCGGATATTAGTGCGGTGTTAAAGCAAAGCGAGGCCGCAAAGAACAAATTCCTGGCCTTAACGACAGGTGGGGAATCTTCAACGCCTGCACACGCCTGCGCCAACTTCCATCCGGAAGTGAAGGACTTGAAGGATGCCCTTTACAATGACAACTTCTCGAAAGAGGAGATTCTCAAGAAGATCGCAGATTGGCGCAAGGCGATTCAGGACACATTTCCCGAAAGCGGTCCGAAGGCGCTCGAGGCCGGCAACACAATGTTAAAGACCGACAAAATCGCGTGGACAGAGTCGATCAAAAATGCCAACAAGGCTCTCGCCGCCATTACAAAGTGCGCCGGGACCGACCCGATCGTCCCAACTCCTGCAGAGAAAGCCGAGGAACCCGCAGGCACCCGCCCTGATGACCCGCCTGCCGAGTTGGAGAAGACGGATCCAAAACAGTATGTCGAGCAGATCGTCGCCATTCACAAATGGGACCTGGCTAAAAAGAAGAGCGAAGCCTGGGAGAAGTATCAACTGGATCTCACCCTCGCCGAGAACCGCCGCTTAGCCATCCTAGTCCTACTCGTGAACCCCGCCCGCCGCATCGCCGAACTCAATGCCATCGTGAAGTTCGCCGAAGACATCTCCAAACAGTTGACCGCCATGTCCGCGGATAGCCATTGGAGAGCCATCGATCACGGCGGCATCGCGAACGACTATGTCCTCCTCAACGACGCTAAGGTGACTCGCGAAAACATGCAGAACGTTTCCATCACCCTCACGCCGCTCGATTATGACGCCGATAGCCAGACCGGAGCCATTTCGTTGATTCCCGCTACTCCTGTCGACCGCAAGCTAACCGTGCGCAACTACTCCCGTTTCGCCGTCGAGCCCGGAGTCGGCGCTGTCTTTGGCAGCTTCAAACAGCCCAAATACACCACCGGCACCAACTCCGCCGGTCAAACTATCGTCACTCGATTGCCTGACTCAACCGTCTCAATCAATCCCGCGGTTATGCTGAACTTCGTCTGCCGTTGCGAACTAGGACCCGTCGCGCCCATGTTCCAGATCGGCGCCGCCACTTCGAAGACTCTTCCGGCAATCCTGCTGGGCGGCGGCCTCCGCCTATGGGGCCTCGGTTCGGGACACGTCGCCATCGGTGGGGGAGCCATGTTCGGCTGGATCAAGGACCTTCAAGACCTCAAGGAGGGGCAGAAGGTAGCGGATCTCGCCGCCATCGAAGCGGACCTTCGCTACCGCTCCGGACCCAAACGTGGCGCTTACTTCGTCATTCAGTACAAGTTCTGATTGCCACTACCCTGTCCCCTGAGGGGGTGCAGGTGCACCAGCCACCTGCGCCCCGATTCGCCAAGTCCCTCCCGAAAACCGCGCCAATCGGCATGAGTGTCCCCCAACTTCCACCCCCAACCTGACAACATGTCGGATCACACCTGACAAGTTGGCGCTCGTCTATACGTAACCCATTCAAAACATTAGCCACAGATCTGGTCACCGAACTGCCACTCCACTTCCGTGATGACACTCCGATCGGCGTTGTTTCCTCATCTGCTCCAAGCGGCTTTGCTAACTCTTCTTTCCAACTCTGTCGCTCTCGCCCAGAACCCCCGCGCTTTCCACCACGTCAAGGCCGCGCCCGACCTCGATCGCGACTCCGATGCCGCCGGCGTCATCGTGCAGTACAACGACGACGCTCAAGACACTCGCCGCCAAGATCACGCCCGCCGCCACGGCCTCCGCCAGATGCGCCACTCCCCTTTCGGACACGGCCATTTGCGCCGCGCTCAGATCGAAGAACTCCTTAACGACCAGGACGTCAAATACGTGTCTCCTGACCGCGAGGTCTCCCTCGCCCACTTCCCCCCATGGATGCTCAAGGAAGCCATCGGCTACCGCTTCGCCGCCATGGCCGTACCCGAACGTCCCGTGCAAACAGGCAAAGGCATCGGCATCGCCATCGTCGATTCCGGTGTCTCCGTTGACGATTACTTCAAGGACAGCGCCTGCGCCTCTTCTCGTCTGGTCTACCGCCAGAACTTCGTCACCGGCGAAACTACTGTCGACGACGGCTACGGCCACGGCACCCACGTCGCCGGCATCCTCGCCGGCACGGGCCTCTGCCTCCCGGGCGCAAACGTCGACATGTCCGGAATCGCCCGCGAAGCGAAAATCGTCAGCCTCCGCGCGCTCAATGCTCGCGGACAAGGCCGCGACAGCGACGTCATCGCAGCCATCGACCGCGCTATCGCCCTGAAGTCTACCTACAACATTCGAGTCCTCAACCTCTCGCTCGGCCGGGTCGTCCAGGAATCCTTCAAACTCGATCCTCTCTGCCAAGCCGTCGAGAAAGCTTGGAAGAGCGGCATCGTCGTCGTTGTCGCCGCCGGTAACAACGGCCGCGACTACAGCATGGGCACCCAGGGCTACTCCACCATCACCTCCCCCGGCAACGATCCGTTCGTCATCACCGTCGGCGCCACGCGCATGCTCGGCAATACCGGCCGCGAAGACGATGCCGTCAGCTCCTACAGCTCCAAAGGACCCTCCCTCCTCGACCAGGTCGTCAAACCCGACCTCGTCGCCCCCGGCAACATCGTCTACGCCCGTATGTCCCCCACCGCTTATCTCGCCGCTACCTACCAAGCCAACTTGGTTGGCGTCAGCATGGCCGGCGGTCCAAATGTCCCCAATATCTTCCTGCTGAGCGGAACCAGTATGGCCGCGCCCGTCGTCAGCGGCTCGGTAGCCTTGCTCCTCCAGAAATCGCCCAGCCTCACCCCAAACCAAGTGAAGGCCCGCCTCATGAAGACCGCCTGGAAAGGTTTCATGCCGGCCATCACACACTACGACTCCACCACTAATCAGTACTTCTACGTCCAGCACGACCTGTTCACCATCGGAGCCGGCTATCTCGACCTCGAATCCGCCCTCGCCAATACCGATTCCATTTCATCCACCGCGCGCGCCCTGTCCCCGCGAGTTACTCGTAACTCCAACGGCGAAGCCGTACTCACCACTACTTACCCGAACATCACCGGCGCCAACGTCGTCTGGGGCACCAACGTCGCCTGGGGCACGAACGTCATCTGGGGCACGGCCCTCGTCTCCGGCTCCAATGTCGTTTGGGGCTCCAACGTCGTCTGGGGCACTTCCAGCACCGCCGGCTACAACGTCGTCTGGGGCACAAACGTGATCTGGGGAACAGCCTCACCCTTCTCCGAATCCCTCTCCATCCGCGGCGACCAGTAGTGAGGATCCAAATGCAATTCCTTGTGTCCCCACGAATCGATAAACAGCGCTACACGCCACCACACAAACTCCGCGCCCTTGCTAGACTGGTGACTTCCTGCCTATGGCAATCAGTAAAGAACTGCTGGAAATCCTGGTATGTCCCGCCTGTAAGACTCCCGTCGAACTGCTCCAAGACGAAAATGGTCTCCGCTGCCCTGCGTGCAGGCTGGTCTACCCCATCCGGGACGACATCCCCGTCATGTTGATCGACGAGGCGCGAAAGGAGTAGTGAGCATACTGGACCAGCTCCCGTCGGGTTCGCGGGTGCTGCTGGTCCGCTTGCGTTCTCTGGGCGACTGCGTTCTGACTACCCCTGCTATCGAACTGCTGAGCCGGCGCCGGCCCGACCTCGAAATCGCGGTGGTGGTCGAAGACCGTTTCCGTTCCGTCTTCCGTGGCAATCCCTACCTCATCGCCCGGCTGTCGCCTACGGTTACCGAAGTGGCGCGGTTCCGGCCCAAGCTCACCGTCAACCTGCATGGCGGCACACGCAGCCTGCTGCTCACCCTCGCCTCCCATCCGGCCTATCGCGCCGGATTCGCCCACTTCCGCCACAACTGGGCCTACAACGTGAAGATTCCCCGCGCCCAGCAGATTCTCGGCGAAGACCGCATCGTTCACACCGCGGAGCACGTTGCCTCCGCGATGTTCTTCCTCGGCGTTCCGCGAACCGAGATTCCCCGCGCCTCGCTATTCGCCCAGGCCACCCAATTCACCAAGCCCTACGCCGTCCTGCACCCCCTCGCCTCCACGCCCGAAAAAACCTGGCCCGCGGACCGCTTTGCCGCCGTCGCGCTTCAGCTCCAGAGCATGGGCATCGAACCGGTCTTCATCGGCGCCGCTACCGACGACCTTTCGCCCTTCGACCACTTTCAACAGCGCAAAGGCGCCTCGCTCGACGACATCAAGTCCCTTCTCAAATCGGCCACATTGTTTATCGGTAACGACTCCGGACCCGCGCATATGGCGGCCGCCTTCGGCCTGCCCGTCGTCGTGTTGTTCGGTTCATCCGACCCCGTAGTCTGGGCTCCGTGGAAAACCCCGGCCCAAGTCCTCGTCGGCCAAGGACACGTCTCCACCATCTCGGTCGGCGACGTCCTCGGCGCACTCACCCGCCTCCCGGTGCGCGCATGAAAGAACTGGTGCGCCTTCTCTCCTATACGCGGCCGCACCTTCCGGCGCTCATCGTGTCCGTCATTCTCATGGCTATCGCCGGAGCTGCGCATGCCGGCATCGCGCTGCTCATCCGCCCGGTGTTCGACCGTGTGCTCGACCCGTCCTCCCCGGAAACCCCCGTCCTGCTCATCAGCGTGCTCGGCCGTTCGCTCTACCTCCAGGACCTCATGCCTGCCGCCATCCACAACGTGTGGACCGCCGTCGCCGCCGGCATCCTCGCCGTCTTCGTCGTCAAAGGCATCGCCGAGTACTTCGGGAACTACCTGGTGAACCATGTCGGCTTCTCCGCGGTCACTGACTTGCGCCAAACCATCTTCGAGCGCCTCCTCCACCAGGACTCCGCCTTCTACGAGGCAAACTCCACCGGCCGCCTGATGTCCTCCATCATGAACGACATCGAAAAAATCCAGGTCGCCGTTTCCCACATGATGGCGGACTGGCTCCGCCAGACCTTCTCCGCCCTTGGCCTGCTCTACGTTGTCCTGCAAACCGACTGGCGCCTCGCCCTGGTCAGCCTTACCCTCCTCCCGTTCGTGCTGATTCCAACTGCCCGAATCGGTAAGCGCATCCGCCGCACCACCCGCCGCGCGCAGGACGATGCCGCCAACCTCAATCAGATCCTCCAGGAAACCCTCGCCGGCCACCTGGTCGTGAAATCGTTCGTCGCCGAAAGCCACGAAGCCGCGCGGTTCTCGAAAGCCTCCGCCAAGCTCAAAGCCTCCTCGCTCCGCTACGTCGCGATGCAATCGCTGTCATCGCCCATCATCGAGTTCTTCGGAGCGCTCACCATCGTCGCCCTCCTTACCTACGCCCGCAACCAGATCAAGGTAGGCGCGATGACTACTGGCGAATTCACCAGCTTCATCATCGCCCTCCTCATGCTCTATGAACCGGTCAAGCGGCTCACCGGCATTCACAACATCTTCCAGCAGGCCCTCGGCGCTTCCCAAAAAGTCTTCGAATACCTGGACATGAAGCAGTCTGTCGCCAACCGCCCCGGCGCTGCCGTCCTCAAGGGCTTCCGCGACTCCGTCATCTTCGAAAACGTCAGCTTCCATTACCCCAATTCGCCCGAAGGTTTCCACCTCAAGTCCGTCAACCTCACTTTGCATGCCGGTGAAGTGGTCGCCCTTGTCGGTCCCTCGGGCGCAGGCAAGTCCACCATGGCCGCGCTGCTCCCCCGCCTCTACGACGTCGACGCAGGCCGTATCCTCCTCGATGGCCGCGACGTTCGCGACTACACCCTCGAGTCGCTCCGCTCCCACATCTCGATCGTCGCCCAGGATACTTTCCTGTTTAACGAATCCGTCACCGCGAACATCCGCTACGGCCGCCGCGACGCCACCGCCGAAGAGGTACATCAGGCCGCGCGCAACGCCATGGCCGACGAATTTATCCGCCAGTTGCCCAACGGGTACGACACCGTCATCGGTGAACGCGGCACGCGTCTTTCCGGCGGTCAACGCCAGCGGATCGCCATTGCCCGCGCCCTGCTGCGCAACGCCCCCATCCTCATCCTCGACGAGGCCACCTCACACCTCGACACAGAGAGTGAGATGCTGGTGCAAAGGGCGCTCGCCAACTTGATGGCCGGCCGGACCGTGTTTGTCATCGCACACCGGCTCTCGACCATCCGGCGGGCGGACCAGATTGTGGTGATGGAATCCGGTGCCATCCGCGAAATCGGAACGCACCAGGAGTTGCTCCGCGAAGGCGGCCTCTACCATCGCCTGCACGAATTACAGTTCCTGGAGGCTGATTGACATGGCGGAACCGATACGGTCGATGACCGGCTTTGCGCGCGTCTCGCGCGACCTGCCCGAAGGCAAGCTTTCGCTCAGCCTCCGTGCGGTCAACCACCGGTCGCTCGACCTCCATTTCCACTTGCCCGCCGAACTCGAACCGTTTGAAGCCGGCCTCCGCAAACTGTTCTCCGGCAAGATCCTCCGTGGCCACATCGACGTGCGCGCTCAGTTCGTTCCCGCCGGAACCAATGCTGTCGTCCGCTTCAATCAACCCCTCCTGGCCGCCTATGTTGCCGCCTTCCGCCAGGCCGCCACTGAATTCGGCCTGAAAGGCGACCCCGACCTGAACGCCGCCCTCCGCATCCCCGGTATGCTCGCCGATAGTTCCCTCGTCGAACTCGAACAAAGCTTCGAGCCCCGCCTCCAGGAACTGCTCACTGATGCCGTCGACACGCTCAACGCCGAGCGCTCCCGCGAAGGCCAGGCCACCGGCAACGCCCTCCGCGACCATGCCTCGCGCATCCGCGTCGCCCTCGAAGAAATCGAGCGCCTCCGCGCCAACATCGTTCCCGCTCTCCAAAGCCGCCTGCAAGACCGGCTCACCGAACTGCTCGGCGGCAACAACCTCGACATGTCCCGCCTCGCCCAGGAAGCCGCCTTCCTCGCCGACCGGTCTGACATCGCCGAAGAAATCACTCGCCTCAAAATCCATCACACGCGGTTGCTCGCCATGCTCGGAGCCGGCGGCGAAATCGGCAAAAAGCTCGATTTCCTCCTCCAGGAAATGAACCGCGAAACCACCACCATTCTGTCGAAAAGCAATGCCGCGGGCGAATCCGGCCGCCGCCTCACAGAATTAGCCCTCCAGATCAAATCGGAGATCGAAAAGATTCGCGAGCAATCGCTCAACCTCGAATGAGCCTTGTCTTCATCGTTTCCGCGCCTTCCGGGTCAGGCAAATCCACGCTGGTCCGCAGGCTTCTTGAACTCGACCCGCGCTTGCGGTTCTCAGTCTCTTACACCACCCGGCAGCGCCGCGGGCTCGAAAAGGATGGTGAAAACTACCACTACATCTCCCGCACTGAGTTCGAACAGCGCATCGCCAACAACGAATTCCTCGAATGGGCCCAGGTCTTTGAAAACTATTACGGAACTCACTGTTCCTGTTTAGACCACGCCGCCCAGGCCGGCGCTGACCTCGTGCTCGACATCGATGTGCAGGGTGCGAGACAATTACAAGAGCGGATTCCGGACGCAGTCAGTATCTTTATCCTTGCGCCGTCGCGCGAAATCCTGGAACGCCGTCTTCGGGCTCGCTCCGAAGATAGCGAACAGGTCATCCAGCGCCGCTTGCGGGAGGCTGCCGAAGAGATTCGTAATTTCGATCGGTACGATTACATCCTGGTCAACCGGGAAGTGGACGATTCGGTAAAGCGGCTGCAAGCGATTGTGGACGCCGAACGCATTCGGACCCGCCGGGTCAAGGAACAGATCCAGCCGATCCTGGCGACCTTCCAGAACGCGCTGGTCCCGGTTCGAGGAGAGTGACTATGGCAGAACTGAACATTCGTAACATGCAACACGCGATTCCGGACGATCCGGAGTTGAGCACCTATCGCTTCATCATCGTAGCGGCCAAGCGCGCCCGCCAGTTGCAGGCCGGCGGACGCTCGTTCCTGCCCACCACGTCGCGCAAGCCTACGGTTACCTCTATGGAAGAAGTGCGCCGTGGTCTCATTAAGTACACCGACGCGGCTCAGGAGCCGCCAGTGGGTCACGAACCTCCCGTCGCTGCCGACTAACCTCCGATGAGAGTTGCCCTCGGTGTCGGAGGCGGCATCGCCGCCTACAAGGCGGCCGAACTGGCCCGCGCACTGATGGAGCGCGGTTGCTCGGTCCAGGCCATCCTGACTGCCGCTGCTCAGCATTTCATCACCCCGCTCACATTTGCCGCACTCACCCAGCGGAAAGTCATCACCAGTCTGTTTCCCGCCAACAGCGCCGAAGAGATCTACTCATCGTCAATAGACCATATCCGCCTGGCCCAGGAAACCGATATCCTCGTCGTCGCCCCGGCTACCGCGGACCTGCTGGCCCGCTTCGCCCAGGGCCTTGCATCTGACTTCCTCACAGCGTTCCACCTGGCCTTCCCCGGTCCTGTAGTCCTCTCGCCCGCGATGAATACCAACATGTGGCTTCACCCCGCCACCCAGGCGAACATTCAGTTGCTCCGCAGCCGCCAGTTGCTCCGCAGCCGCGGCTACCACATCATCCCCCCCGATGAAGGCTTGCTGGCCTGCGGAACCACCGGTGCGGGCCGCCTCCCCGACCCGATTCGCATCGCCCAGCACGTCATTGACATCGGCCATCCTCGCCGCGACCTCGACGGCGAAACCATGCTCATCACCGCCGGTCCCACCCAGGAATCGCTCGACCCCGTTCGCTTCATCTCCAACCGCTCCTCCGGCAAAATGGGATACTCGCTCGCGGAAGCCGCCATTGCCCGCGGAGCCAAGGTCGTCTTGGTGTCTGGTCCCGTGCCACTTGCTGCGCCGCCTGAGGCCGAACTGATCCGGGTCCGCACGGCCCTTGAAATGCGCGACGCCGTGCTGGCCAACCTGCCGTGTTCCACCGTCATCATCAAATCCGCCGCCGTCGCCGACTATCACCTCGAAAACGTGCCCGACCAGAAGGTCAAAAAAACCGCGATGCGCATGTCCATCGAACTGTCGCCCACGCCGGATATCCTGGCCGAAGTCGGCAGGCAAAAAGGCGACCGCCTCCTGATTGGGTTCGCTGCGGAAACCCAGAACCTGGTGGCCGAAGCCCGCCGCAAACTGGAAACCAAGAATTGCGACATGGTCGTCGCCAATCTCGTCAGCCAACAGGGTATCGGCTTCGAATCGGAAGAAAACGAAGTGATGCTGGTCATGCGCTCGGGCGATACCGTCAAGCTCGATAAAGCCCCGAAGCGCAGAATTGCCGACGGCATTCTCGATCATGTCCTGAAGCTCGGCCTCGCGCTCCGCGAGACCCATTAACCTCTCTATGCAGCGCGAGCAACTGAAACAATACCTCGAGTTTTATCGCGACCTCGGCATCGACGAACTCCGCCTCCCATCGCCCTCGCCAATCGTCGCGGAACCTCCTCCGCCGCCTGCTCCTCCAGTTTCTGAACCCGCCATGCCGCCACGCGCCGCCGCTACTCCAAAACCCGCCATCGCCCCCGTCACGCTCATCCCGCTGGCTCCCGAAAACGACACCCTGCTCACCATCCAGCAGGATATCGGCGATTGCAAGCGCTGCCGTCTCTGCCACGGTCGAAACAAAATCGTCTTCGGCTCAGGCAACGAGCAGGCGCCGCTCGTGTTCGTCGGCGAAGGTCCCGGCGCCGACGAAGACGCGCAAGGTCTGCCCTTCGTCGGCCGCGCCGGCCAACTCCTTACCCAGATGATCGACGGTACCGCCGGCAAGGAAGGCATCCCTATCAAGCGGCAAGACGTCTATATCTGCAACGTGGTCAAGTGCCGCCCGCCCGAAAACCGCACGCCCGAGCCCGATGAGATGGAAATCTGCGGCCAGTTCCTGTTCCGCCAGCTTTTGGCCATCAAGCCCAAGGCCATCTGCGCGCTCGGCTCCACGGCCGCCAAAGCCCTGCTCGGCACCAAAGACGGTGTCATGAAACTCCGCGGCAAATGGCACAAGTGGCGCGACATCCCCGTGATGGTCACCTATCACCCGTCCTACCTCCTACGCCCCTATAACCAGAACGCCAAACGCGAATCCTGGGAAGACCTCAAAAAGGTGCTCCACTTTGTCTACGACTGATCGTCGCGGCCTGTTCGTCACCTTCGAAGGCGGCGACGGCTCCGGTAAAACGACCCAGATCCGCCGCCTCGTCGCCCGCCTCCGTGCCGAAGGCTGCGACGTGCTCGAAACCGCCGAACCCGGCGGTACGCCCATCGGCGGGCAGATCCGTCACATCCTGCTCGACCCCGCCAACGATGCCCTCGACCCGCGCGCCGAACTCCTGCTCTACTTCGCCTCCCGCGCCCAGAACGTCCACCAGTCGATCCTGCCCGCCCTCGCCGCAGGCAAAGTGATCGTCTGCGACCGCTTCACTGATTCCACACTCGTCTACCAGGGCTATGGCCGCGGGCTCGGCGAGGCGTACGTCCACCAGTTGCACCAGCTCGCCTGCGGAACTCTCCAGCCGGACCTCACCCTCTACCTCGACATCGACCTCGAAACCGCCCTGGGTCGCGCCCACGCCCGCAACCGCGAGCAAACCGGACCCGCCCAGTCCCGCATGGACGAACAGTCCGTCGACTTCCACCGCTCCGTCCGCGACGCCTACCTCGACCTTGCCTCCAAAGAACCCAACCGCATCGTCGTCATCGACGCCCGCCCCGATCCCGATACCGTCGAGCAGTCCATTTGGCGAACCTTAGCGCCCCGCCTGGAGGCTGTCCGTGCCATTCGATAAGTTCTACGGCAACTCGACCGCAGCCGACACGCTCATCGACATGGCCGCCCGCGAACGCATACCGCAGACCATCCTGGTCGACGGTCCCGAAGGTGTCGGCAAAGCCACCCTCGCCCGCCGCTTTGCCACCCACCTCATGGGCCACGCCGGCCTCATCGAAAAGGACGACCTCTCGCTCCCCGAAAACGTCGACCTCCTGGCCGAACGCGAGAAACTTGTGGCCGAAAAGCGCGCCGACGACCCGTTCGTCCTGGCCACTTTCCCCGACTTCGTCACCTTCGGTCCCGACGGTCCGCTGCGCCAGATCTCCATCCAGCAGATGCGGCTCCTCAAAGAGCGCGCTCAGTACGGTCCGCTCCAGGGCCGCTACCGCGTGTTCCTCGTCGACGGCATCGACCGCGCCAACGAACAGGCCGCCAATTCGCTCCTCAAGATCCTCGAAGAACCGCCCCCGTACCTGATCCTCTTCCTGACGGCCGAAAACCCCTACGATCTCCTGCCGACCATCCGCTCGCGTTCCGTTTCCCTCCACCTGAACGCACTCTCCGACGACGAAATGCGAATCTTCGCCGCCACTCGCGGATTGCCCGATGCCGACCGCCGTGTCGCTTTAGCCTCCGGTTCCCCGGGCGTGGCCTTGTCCCTCGACCTCGCCGCCTACGACAAGCGCCGCGAAGCCATGCGCGCCCTGCTTGAAGCCGCCTCCGGTAAAGCGCCGTTCTCCCACTGGGCCGCCCAGGCCGAAAAGGTAGCCCTGGCCCGATCCGAGAAACTCGAAAACTACCTCAAGGTCCTCTATCTTCTTTTGGAAGACATTCTCCACCTCAGAGAAGGTCACGGCGCCATCCGCAATATCGACATCCGCCCCGCTCTTACCCAAATCGCTCAAACGGTTTCCTTCGATTGGCTCCGCACCGCCGTCCTCAAAACCGACGGCCTCATGCGCCAACTCCGCCGCAACATCCAAAAGAGCATCGCCCTCGACGCGCTGGTTCTGGAACTAAGATCCGCTTGACGTGAGATCTCCGCCCGCCGAACGTCAGAACAACCGTGAAACCGAGAAACTGTAATAGGTGTTCTCCGGAATGCCGTTCAACAATGCCACCTGCCGCCGCACGCAGCTTTCGATGGTGTAGTGATTGCCTTCCAAAGCCAACGCTGCGCCGTAACGAAACACGCGGTGTCCGCTTCGGTCCCAGAAGTGCCAGGAATACGTTGTCGAAACCGTCGGCTTCAGCACAAGCCGTGTCGTCTCATGACGCCACAGAACGTGAGTACTCCACGCCTGCGGATACAGAATAGTACCTAGCCGATAAGGGGAGGAGACCAGCCGCCACGAGTCTGCTGTGACTGTTACCGGCACTCTTCTGATCCTTGACCGAAACGTCAGGTTCGCCGCCGCCAAATGATCGTTCGTTCCGCAAAAAACCGATCCAAACTCCCAGTGCTGGTATCCGATCGTCCCCGTCAACTCGTGCGTTTTCTTCACCAGCAACAGCCGGCGCTTGTATCCAATCCCCGTATGCCAGTCGGGCTTCGGCGCACGCGTATCCGTCGTCGTGAATCCGTAAACCTGAATCGCATCTCCTTCCACCAGAACATTGTTCAGACCAACCGTCACCTTGTTCTGCCACGCCGGCCCCTCTCCGAAGGTTCCTCCTAGCGTCAACTGAAACGTTTCCGCTACTCCCGTCTGAATCGAACCGGATAAGCTTCTCTGCAGCGCCTCTGTTTGCGCCATTCCTCGCACCGCCACAAGGCAGAGAAACAGATATCTAACTCCCATTGATATTATTATCGGACGCGCCGGCCGTTTTTCGCGCTTAAACAATTGTCCGACGACCCCGGATCACGCGACGAAACGAACCCAACTCAGCGTAGATGCACCGGCTGAGCGATCGCGCCGTTGCCGGCTGAGTCCCACGCCGCGAAACGAACCCATTTCTTGCCCGGCAGTTCGATCGGAATCCGGAACCGTCCTGTCCCAAGCGGCGCTCGATCCGTAGCTTTAAATAGGATGCGGTCCACCTTTTGTCCGTCCCCCCACACTACCTCTACGAAATCTAAGGGGTAGGTCCATTCCAGGTCTGCGGTCACTGCACCCGACTTCTCCACCGCCGTGTTCTTGATCAGCACCTCGCCGCTCGTCACGAAGAAGTTCCCCTTCCGCATCGCTGCCGTGATCGGCGTCCAGTCTTCATCAAACGCTGGCAGTTTGTCGACCTTGATGTAGTTCACCATCAAATGTGGATACGTCTCGTCCTCCGGAAACTTTGCATACGTATCGCCCTCCGCCACCAGGAACTTCTCACCCGCCCAGTTGTTCATGTCGTCCATCGTCCCCAGGCACCGCACCTGACACAGCCGAGGCTCCGAAAGATCGGCCGGCAGCGATTGGAACGAAGCCCCCAGATACCGGTCCGACAGAAAGTGATCGGTCTCTCGAATCGCATCCGGGTACCCTGCCGAGCCCTTTGTCCGCGGATGCGCCTGCCACGCCAGGCCGTTCTCCAGCTTCAGCATCTCCAATTCCTCTTTGGCATTGCCCACGTGGTACACCTTGCCGTACTCCGGGTGGTTCTCGACAAACTGCTGTCCGTCCTTGCGCACATGGGTCCAATAGACCGGCTTCGGGAAAACAGTTGTATAGTGCCCGCCGAAATGAGCGTCCGGCTCCTCCCCAGGCATGATCAGGAAGTCTCTATCCGAATGCCGCCGGCTCCCGTCGAAGTACGCCTTCTGCTCCTTAAGCCGCATTGGACCGGCATCTTCCGGATGCCCATCGCCATGGAAGTCCGACATCATCGCGATGTTAATCCCTAGCGCTCGAAAAGTAGGAATCCACGGCGGCTGGTAGTCGATCGACCCCGCATCGAGAATCTGTTCGTGGAAGTGCGTATGAAAGTGGCCGACGCCTACCTGATAACCCGGCAGCGCTTTGTACCGGTCCCCATGCGTAAACGCGAGCACCGCGTTCTGTGCCGCCCGCGGCACTTCAGGACTTAAGTAGAAATACACAGCCATCCGTTGCCACGTGCCCGGCGGGGCGTTGTACAGCGCAAAATTCCCCATCGCGAACCCCCGCGACTGCCGCATACGCTTGTTCCACTGTTCGTCGCTATAGCCGAACGGCCGGTACATCTCCTCGCGCTCCGCCTGCCGCACACCAACCGCGAACGTATTCGCATCGTCCTTGCGGTAATACACATAGCCGAGGTTCAACTCGATCTCGCGGGCAAAGAAGAACTTATGAGGCGCCGGAAACACCGCCAACGAGCCGCCGGCCGCCTCGACCATCGCCATTCGATTGCGCGCCCGCAACGCCACCGGGTCCGTATTGGGCGATCCGCCGAACTCATATTTCTGCCACGCCCGCGCGACATCCTGCCACAATACCCGCTTGGCATCCGAGGTGCTCAACCCTTTCAGGCCCGCCGAATACTTATATGCCACCGATTGCTCGTCCGTCTTGGCGATCGCCTCCTGCCGCATCAGGTTTGTGCCCTTATAAACGGTGAATCGTAGCCGCCCGCTGAAGATTCCCAAACTCAGGCCGGGAAACTCCACTTCAATCCGCCCGCCGTCCGTCTTCACCTTGCAAGAGGCAGCGTTGAACGTCGCGCCGGCGCGCCTGATTTCTTCGGGCTTACGAGGCAATCCGGGATTGGTTCCGCTGCTTCCCGGAACCATGAGCGGCGCGTCCCAGAACACCTTCCACTTCTCGCGTTCGATCACGTCCTGGCTCGTTAGCCCCAATTTCGACAGAGGCTGCATCTGTTGATTCGAGATCCGCCGCACACCGCTCACCGTTTGAAACTCCGGCGTGAGGTTCTTGCCAAGAACCGCCCACGTCCCCGCTGCCTTGCGTGCCGCCAATTCCAGCACCACCGGCGTCGTGCCGTTCAACCCGAACGCCGCGCGCAGTTCCTGGCCGGGAGCGCCCGCCCACTCCAAACGCAGCGTACCGTCGGCCGCAACGGCTGTCAGTCCCGGTTGTAACCGGTATTCCGAAAGATCGCAGGCCAGGGGTTCAGCCCAAACGGCGGCTGTCAGCAGGAGCAAAGTGCAGAACGGTTTCATCAGGCCAGATTGTATACCCATCGCCCAAATTCACGAGCGCCAAATCCGGAATCCAGTGCCGCCCCCTACAATCAAAGAAAAGAGTGCCTGAAACCGAAAAACCCTTTAACGACCCTAAGATCGCGCTCAATCGCATCTACACCCGCCGTGGCGACCGTGGTGAAACCTCGCTCGTCGGCGGACAGCGTGTGCCCAAGCATGCCTTACGCATCGAATGCTACGGTACCGTCGACGAACTGAACTCGTTTGTTGGAATGGCCCGCGTGTCCGCGCTCGAAACTCCGGTGCTGGCGCAGTTTGCTGCCGTTCTCCTTCGCATTCAGCACGAGCTTTTCAATTTGGGTTCCATTTTGGCAACCCTCCCCGAGGATATCCACCCGCGGCAGCCCCGTGTAACCCAAACCGACGTCGAGCAGTTGGAGCGCGAAATCGACCAGGCGAACGAAGTCCTCCCCGAACTGCGTAGCTTCGTGCTGCCGGGCGGATCGCGGCTGAACGCCGAACTCCACGCCGCCCGCACCGTTTGCCGCCGCGCCGAACGCATTGCCGTCGCGCTCGCCGCCGAGGACTCGCTGCCCGAAGACGCAATCAAATACCTGAACCGGCTCAGTGACGCCCTGTTTGTCTGGTCCCGTTGGGTGAACCACCAGTTGGGGATTCCCGAGACGCTGTGGCAACCCAACCAGTCCACCGCCGGAAAAAGCCTGTAAGCCGCGCTTCTTCGCCCAATTCCGGCCCGGCCTATGCCCAGTGAAGTGCTAAAGTAAGCGCGACATGATTCGCAGACGAGACTTCCTGGCCACCGCGGCCGGAACATCCGGCGCCCTATGGTTGCCCCCATCGGCCCGCACCGGCACCCACACGTTCGATGTTGTTGTCTACGGTGCAACCGCCGGGGGGGTGGTGGCGGCGGTAGCCGCCTCGCGCGAAGGATTGAAGTCGGCTATCGTCGAACCGGGCCGGCATCTCGGTGGCATGACCTCCGGCGGACTCGGTAGAACGGATCACGGCCGCAAAGAGGTCGTGGGCGGCTACTCGCTCGAGTTCTATCAACGCGTTGGCAAGAAGTACGGCGAAGACATCACCTGGTACTTCGAACCGCACATCGCCGAACAGGTGCTGCAGGACATGGTGAAGGAAGCAGGCGTCGAGGTGTTCTTCGATCACCGTCTGCGCCAGGATAGCGGTGTCGACAAACGGCGCTCGGCTCTAACCGAAATCTTCTGCGAGAATGCCACCTCCTTCAAGGCCAAGGTCTTCATCGATGCAAGCTACGAAGGCGACCTGTTGAAGCAGGCCGGCGTCAGCTACACACTCGGCCGCGAATCTACGGTGGTCCATGGCGAGTCGCTGGCTGGCGTACGCCCGAAAGACCGTGCGCACCAGTTCGACATCCCCGTCTCGGGACTCGACTCCAACGGCCAGTTGCTGCCCGACATCAACCCTGTCCAGCGCGGCCGATTAGGCGACGGCGACAGAAAGGTACAGGCTTATAACTTCCGCATGTGCCTTTCCTCTGACCCTCGAAACCAGGTTCCCTTTCCTCAACCACCCAATTACCAATGGTGGCGCTACGAACTCCTCCTGCGTCACATCCACGCCTTCACCAAATACTATGGGCGTCCGCCCAAACCCAAAGGCGACCTGTTTATCTGGTCGCTCATGCCCAATAACAAGACCGACATCAACAATCATGGCCCGGTGTCGACCGACTTCATGGGCGCTTCCTGGGACTATCCCGAAGCCACCTACGACCGCCGCGCCGAGATCTGGCAGGAGCACATCAACTACACCGCCGGCTTGTTCTTCTTCCTGGCAAATGACGAACGTGTTCCCGCCGTCATCCGCGACGAGATGAAGCAATGGGGCTTGGCCGCCGACGAGTTCGTGGATACCAACAACTGGCCGCACCAGCTTTACGTCCGCGAAGCGCGCCGTATGGTCGGCGATTTCGTCATGACCCAGCGCGACATTCAGGTGGACCTCGCCAAACCGGACGTCATCGGCATGGGATCCTACAACTCCGACTCTCACAACGTCCAGCGGTATCTTGAGGCAGATGGCACGGTGCAGAACGAGGGGAATATGGAGGTGCCTGTTACCCCCTACCAAATCCCCTACCGCGTCCTGCTGCCCAAGCGCAAACAGGCAACCAACCTGCTCGTCCCCGTGTGCGTCTCCTCCAGCCATGTCGTCTACTCGACACTCCGCATGGAGCCCGTTTACATGATCATGGGACAGGCTGCGGGCGTAGCGGCTCGCATGGCGATCGGCGGCAAAGTCGATCTACACGATATCGACACCAAGGGACTTGCGGAAAAGCTCCGGTCGCAAGGCGCAATATTCGAGTGGAAGAAGCCCGCCTGACTGATTCAGGTGAATTTCGCCCGGCACCCCTGGGAACAGAAGTGATAGGTATTCCCATCGCGCTGCAGGGTAAGGCTCGCTACCGGACTTGCGAACGTGCCGCACACCGAGCACTTCATCAATTCTCCGCCAAACCCGCCTTGTGGCGCGGAGCCTGGTTTGGTCGCCGCGGTATTCGTCTCGCCTTCGAATAGCTGCCCAACACCCTTCGTGATAATGCCGATGATGCCGCGCAACAGCGTGATCAGAAAGATGCTCACGACAATGTAAACGATTGCTCGGAGCATTTAGATAGCTTTCTCCACTGCTGGTGCGCGGCACCGGCGAACTCACATTCCTACCGTCGGAAGTACTACTACTTCTTCTTCGTAGTTGCTTTCTTCTTGGCGTCTGCAGCCTTCTTGGCGTCCGGATTGGTGAACTCCGTCTGAACCGATCCTTCCAGCGTTTGCAGCATGCCTTTCGCCGAGTCGGCGAAAGGACCGTTCGGCTTCAGCTCGAGATACTTCTGGAACGCTTCTTTCGTTCCAGGAGGCGGAACAACTTTTCCGTCCGCAGTCGTCTGAGCTTTCGAAACCAGATAGACGCCATACTGATACTGAGCGTCAGCGTGATTCGGATCCGCTTCCACCGCCTTCTTAAACGCCTGACCCGCGGGCTCTAACTGGCCCTGGTTCGTCAAAACCGCCCCGAGGTTGTAGAAGTAGGTGCCCGCCTTCGGCGGATCGAGCGCCGCAGCCTTCGTTAACTCCTCCTGCGCTTCGGGGAACTTCTTCGCTTTCACCAAGGCAAGAGCAAAGTTGTTGTGGTACGCCGAATCGTCAGGCTTCAGCTCAATCGCTTTGTTCCACGCTTCTATCCCTTTAGTAAACGCCGCCTGCTGATCCGCCCCCGTCTTCGCTGCTCCTACTCCGAAATACGCTTCGGCCAGGTTGGCCCAAATCACATGTTGCTTCGGATCGGCTTCCGTTCCCTTGGTGAACTGCTCCACCGCCTGGTCGTATTGCTTCGCCTGCAGGGCAGCCATACCGCCGTTGAACGCGTCGTTCAGGGCTTTGTTCTTCGCCATCGCCGCGGCTCGTTCTTTCATCTGCTTTTCAAGAGCCGCTTTCTGCTCCGCGCTCATTTCGCGGGACATTTCCTGCGTCAACTGTCCGCTTTCAGCAGCCTTCTGCATCGCCGCCTGGCGATCCGCCTGCTGCTTCAGGTCGAAGTTGATCTCCGTGGGATCCCCTAAGCGGGTGCGAACTCCCTGCATCCGGTCGGCAGCCTGACCGTTCACCTCGCAGATGACGTTGTAGGTGCCAAGCGGCAGACCAGCGTGAAAGTATTCACCCTTCTTGTTGGTCTTAACTTTATAGTTTCCTTTAATATCCGTGCGCTCGATCTTGATCAGAGCGTCTTTCAGGGGGGCACCGTCGGGACCAGTGACCTTACCCGAGATCGCACCCGTCTGACCATACACCACGGGAGCGAACAACGCGGCGGCCATGAGCACAGCCGACGAGCTCAGCCTACGAAAAGATAGCATTGAAAGGGACCTCCACAGGATCCGGATTGCCTTCTCCAGAATCATACTACGAGGCGGTTTGATCCTGCGTTACAGCAGAACACGCGAATACTGGCCGAAACGGCTAAAATCCTTACGCTTCGACGAGCGTTTCCGTCGCCGGAGCCGCTACAGACGGAGAACTCGGAGCGGTAGTCTGAACAGCAAGACGGCGGGCACGAATCGAATCGCGCTGAAAACCGAACCTCTTTAACTTATTGTAGAGAGTCGTGCGGTCGATTGCGAGGATGCGCGACGCCTTTGACAAGTTGAATCGCACCTGATCCAGGACGCGTTCGATGTGCTGGCGTTCCACCTCCTCCAGCGTCGGCAGCACTTCTTCGATAGCACGCGTCCCCGCCAGATCGGCAATCACCAGGTCGTAGCCCGCGTTACGCACGGCACTCGCCACCGCCGGATTCGTCGGAGCCACCGTAACCTGATAGCCTTGCTGTTCCAGCATCGAAGACAAAGTTTGACCGGAGCCGGTATCTGCAAGGATAAGTACGTTCTTTGGCTGCATGGCAACCCTCCAGGCATAACAATAACACGAATTCAGATTGTTCTATCGGAAATTACGACTGAGAAACGCCACTCTCCCCGCGAAAGATACTGTTCCCCCAAGCTGCGTTTAGTGAAATCAGATCACCGTTTAGTCAAACAGAACAGACGTCAACTAACCCCCGCCAAGTACTTGACAAGAGAGTGCGCAATCCGCCCGCCCAACCGTCCCCTGCAGTAACTTAGCGCCGGATGTGCGTCCACTCCAACGCAGTAGTAGCACCCACTATCCGTCAACCTGAGGTTCACCCTGGCCCATTTCAATTCGAGCGCCTGTACCAGCCTCAGACAGCCCTCCTCAACCTCCGCCGGCAGGCACGGCGGCTTATCCGAATCCCCATCGGTCCCACGCTCTCCGCAACCACTGAGGGTCCCGGCTATCACGCATCGTTCGCCCAACGTAGTGACAGCCAGGCTTAGCCCTTCAATGCGCTTCTGCAGCAACACTGCGCCCCGCCCGAGTTGCGAACGCATCCAGTCAATGCCGGCAGGCAAGTTCAACTCCACCTCCATCGAGACGCCGTCCGCTGTCACCATTACCTGCCCGTGCTTCCGTATAAACCGGAGAGCTTCCACCCCATCGTTTGTAAGTAACGAGTCCGGCACTCGAAAGAAACGGCGGATCACCTGCGGCTGAACCAACGCCGCTAACTCACCGGCCGAAGGTTCCCCGGGTTTCACTACCCGCGCGGGCGAGCTATCGATCCACGCGCTTAGTTGATGGTGAAACCTCGAAAGCCGCCGCTTATCTGAGCAACCGCATTCCGCGAACCCCGGCAAGATAGCAGCGTCGACAAGCCTGGAAAATACCCCAGTTACGCTCGAAAGTTGATAACTCTCGTTATAATATGTCAACCTTCCCTCCACGCCCTGCGGTGTGTCGGCGAAGTCGATCGTCGCGTTCCCAAATTCCCGCTGATCGAGGAAAACGTGTCGAACCGACAAATCGCGGGCAGCTTCCACGGTCGCTTCAACCGACGGGTCGGACGCGACGCCACAAATCAGGACGAGTGGTTGCTTCACGGTGCGCCTCCGCCGCCCGAGCCCGCCGAGCGCTTCGCAACCTGTTGAAAAATCAACGCGAGGGAATTCAGAAACGGAGCGCCGCCCGCCCTCAGGTCGGGACACAAACAAATCCCGCTAAACACCACGCCGCTCGTATTCTTCTCGAACTCCACCCCCATCAGCGGCGTTCCCGCCAGCGCCGCCAGCCTTATGCAAGCCGGCTCAAATTGCTCGGGCACGCTCTTTGAGAAGAACCGGTCGAAAAGGACGAGCCCTGAACAACTCGGCGCGGCGCTACTTGCCCTTGCCGCCACCGGCAAGCCCGCCCGCCTGGCTAACTCCGCCCATTGCTGCTTCGTCCGCCGCCCCGGCTGATGCTCTCCAAAGTGCGGTCCTGGCAGTACGGGAACCTCAAGGCAAGATAGACAACTGAACACAACAGACTGTAACTTCTCCGAAGCCGTGAAATGTCCATCCTCGCGGGCGCCCCACCAACTCCCGTCAACCGCGCACTCCAATCGGTTCAGTACCCCGCGTATCGCCGCGCTGTGCAGTCTCCGCCCATCCGCCATCCTGATCGAGAACGACGCTTCGGTCGAACTCAAATGGTGCGCAATCCGTGCGCCTCTCAGTAACTCCTCCGGGTATAAGTAGTGAATTGGACCCATTCCCCGCCGTGACAACCCACGATATACCCATTCGGCGGAACGGTCGCGTTCCGCGGCTAATATCAGCCACATGACAGCGCCGGCCCCACTCCGCCTTGTCCCCTGAGACATCCATATGTTCTCACCATCACCACTTGTGTTGTGCCGCCCGCCGGCCGCCCGTTTCAGTCTTGAGCCGCGATTTCCGCTCCGGCAAACCATTCCAAACACGGCGCCTGTGACTCCCGAATCCAAAACACTCGCGCGAACCCCGGCCCGAGCCGCCGCTTTGCTAAGCGTGGGTGCCCGCAACTCGCCTCAGGGACCCCTTCCAAGGCGGACCCAGTAAAACCGCTAGGGGCGCCTCGGACGGAAGCACCCCTACTTCAAACGTGCGGAATGATCGAGCCGAATCGCTCAGCGTTCCCTACGACAATCCGATAATGCGCCGGTTCCGTGCCGTATCCGAGGCTGCGCCCGCAAAGTCGTCAAACGCCTTTTTCGGCACATCGATCAGGTGCGACGCGATGAACGGCGCGCCTTCCGCGGCCCCCTGCGCGGCATCCTTGTAGCAGCACTCCCATTCGAGCACCGCCCATGACGAATAGCCCACCGCCGTCAATCGCGTGAACACCTGTTTGAAATCCACCTGCCCATCACCCAGCGACCGGAACCGCCCCGGACGCTGCTTCCAATCCAGATAGCCGCCGTACACACCAGCCCTCGCCGACGGCCGGAACTCCGCGTCTTTCACATGGAATGCCTTGATGCGCGACCCATACACATCGATAAAACCCACATAGTCCAGGCACTGCAGAATGAAGTGCGACGGGTCGTAGTTGATGTTCACGCGCGCATGGTTTCCGGTCGCTTCCAGGAAGCGCTCGAAGGTGGCGCCGTCATAAAGGTCTTCACCCGGGTGCAACTCATAGGCGAAATCCACCCCATACTTATCCGCCATGTCCAGAATCGGCTTCCAGCGCGCAGCCAGTTCCTTGAAACCTTCTTCCACCAGTCCTGGGGGGCGCTGCGGCCACGGATAGATGGTCGGCCACAAAAGGGCCCCCGAAAATGAGGGCGTAACCGGCAGGCCCAGGTTGGCGGAAGCCTTGATCACCAGCTTCAACTGCTCGATGGCCCATTCGGACCGCACCTTCGGGTTGCCCCTCACTTCAGGCGCCGCGAAGACATCGAACAGTTCATCGAATGCCGGGTGCGACGCCACCAACTGGCCCTGTAAGTGCGAGGCCAGTTCTGTTATCGTCAACCCGTTAGTCTGGCCCTTCAGCTCATCGCAGTACGTCTTCGACTCGGCAGCTTTACGCAGATCCATGATGCGGCTGTCCCAAGAGGGCAGTTGGACGCCGATGTAGCCGAGCGACTTAGCCCAGGCGGTTATGTTCGGCAGGGAATTGAACGGGGCTTCGTCGCCCATGAACTGGGCGAGGAAGATTGCAGGTCCTTTGATCTGAGACATACACGAATATGTTACGCGAGCCACGCGAACAGGGATAGGCGGAGTTCCGCGCGGTAAGCGAAACCCCGGATCAGGCCAGGAATCATTCACTCGTAACCCGCTGCCGCCCCGAAACGGAGCGGGAGCGTCAGCGACCCGGCCCGGCGCACCCAACCCCCCGAAGCGCGATCACCCTCTCCGTTGCGGGCCGACCGCTGATCGCTATGTGCCTACGCCGATTTCGCGCACCGGAACCCGACATCCGGCGCCGGACCGCCCGGCGCGTGGCTACGCCTCGCCGTCACCCGCAAATCCAGTTCGCCCACTGCATAGCTGCCCCCGCGAATCACCCGCGCAACCGTCGCTTCCTTCCAATTCCCGGGCAAAGCCGCGGGCCGGTAAGCGGCATCGTACGGAGCTTTCCATTCGTCCACACAATACTCCCAAACATTACCCGCCAGATCGTACAACCCATATTCGTTGCCTTCGTATGATTGAACGGCCACCGGTTCGCCTACACCCGAACCCGCGTAGTTGCACGTGTCCGGTGCCGCCTTTATGTCACCCCACGGAAACTCCGCCCCTGTCTTGCCGCCGCGCGCCGCCAACTCCCATTCCGCTTCGGTGGGCAACCGGCGCCCGCGCCACTGCGCGTACGCCACGGCAGCCTGCCAGCTTACAAAGGTTACCGGATGCTCTTCCTTCCCCGCGGGCGGCTTGCCCTCTTTCCAGTGCGACAGGTACTTGCCCCTAGGCCGCCACTCCGGGTTGGCTTCCACAAACTCCGCAAACGCGGCGTTCGTCACCTCGCACCGTTCCATCCAGAACGGGGTCACGATCGCTTCGTGCCGCGGTGTTTCAGCCATCAGGCGAGCCATTGCCGACGCGCTCAACCCGGCATACCGCGCGCGCAACTCCGCTTCATCCGACCCTTGCAGATACTTTCCGCCCGGAACCTTCACCAGTTCCGTCGTCGGCGGTCCGGCCAGAAATGCCAGCAACAGTTCGCGGCGCCGCATGCGGCGAATATAGCGCGAACCGTCCCTCGAAAAGCGTTACAGCTTGAAAAAGATCTTCCGCTGATACAGCCACCAGCAGATGTAGATCTGGAACGCGATCACCAGGTTATCGTTCAGCATCTTGCCGGCCGGGCCCCACCAGTCCACCGCCCATCCCGTAAACACCAGGCCGGCCTGCGTCATCCACCGCAGCATAATCTCGTGGAACAGATAAATAAAAATCGAGTTCGCCCCCACCATCGCGATGATTGCTGTGCTCTTCCGCCAACCCTTCAAATCGATCGCCCAGTAGAACAGCGCCAGCGTCCACAACGTGATCCCGACGCTAACAAAGGCAAAACTGGCGGTCCAGATTTTCTTGATCACCGGAATCAGCGGATCGAGCGCCAGCCCGAGCGCGATTCCCACCGCTCCCGCAACTACCAGCTTCCGTAACTTCTCTTGCGCCGGCGCCGGGCGGAACAGTACCCACCCCGCCATCATGCCCCAAATCGTGTTCGCCGCCGACGACAGCCAGTTGATCGTCGCATAGCCGCCGCCCCAGTTCTTCCCTAGCACCATCGTATCGAGCACATAGCCGAAATTCGCGTTCTTAGCCCATGCCCCGGTCACCCCGGGCAAGCGGACCCACTCATAGAGCGCCGTGTGCAACGCCAGCAACCCGAGCGACACGCCCAACTGCACCCGCCACGAACGCCGCAGCAGCAGGTACGCAATCATGTACGTGAACGCCAGCTGTCCCAGCACGTTAATCAGGTCGAGAATCGGCTTGCCTGTATTCAACGACCGCGCCATCGTACCCAGCAAAATCAGCAGCGCGCACCGTTTCACTACATGCCGGAACGTCACCGCCCGCGGCTCCCCCAGTTGCTCGCGCCGCGTGAATGCCCATGGCATCGCCACACCCACAATGAACATGAAAAATGGTTGGATGAGGTCCCATGGATACATCCCGTGCCAGTCCGCATGCGTGAACTGCCGCGCCACCGGACCCAGCACCGGATCGTCCATAAACCAACGCAATCCGAAACCGTTCGAAATCATCCAGATCATCGTCAGCCCGCGAAACACGTCCAGCGAGTAGAGTCTTTCCCCGACCGTAGTGCTGGGGGAACCCACCGATGAGTCCTGCGGACGAACGCTCACTGTCGGCATGAGGGGATTGTAACCCTATTGCGATTCCACCAACCGGTCGATTAATCGGGCACACTAGTTATGCTTGTGGAGGAGGACCTTTGGAACAAATCTTATTAGCTTTGTGCGTTGTGGCCGGCGTCATTTTCGGCTTCCTCATCGCTTGGATCAGCCTGCGTTCCGAGCGTGTCGCCATCTTCGATAAAGGTAAGGCCGATGGCGCCAATGAGCGCGCCGCCCTTGAAGAGCGCGCGAAACAGAAAGATCTGCGTATTGAGGAAATCTACGCCGAACGCGCCCAAGAGCGTGCCGAACTCGAAAAGCTCCGCGAAGAGATCGCCACCCTCCGCGCCGCGCAAAACGATTACGAACAGCGCGTCTCCACCGCCCGCGAACAAGCGCAGCAGGGCGTGGCTGTGAAGCTCGAAGCACAGGAACAGATGCTCGTCACCGTGCGCGGAGCTTTGAACGAAAAGACCATGGAAACCGAACGCCTCCGTTCCGCGCTGATAAGCTCGGAAGTGGAAGCCAAGGCCCTGCGCGAAGCCGTCGCCGCCGCAGAAGCGAAAGACGCGGCCCACCGCCAGAAAATCGAATCGCTTGAAGCCGAGGCGCTTGCCCGTAAGGCGGAGATGGACGCCATTCGCGAAGAGGCGGCTTCTCTCCGTGCCGATGGCAACGCCCTGCGTACTTCGCTTGCCGAAAAAGATGCGCTGCTTAAGGAACTGCGCGACGCTCAGCAGCGCCTGGCCGATACCTTCCGCGCCCTCGCGGGCGAAGCCCTTCAAACGGCCAGCAAAGACTTTGTCGAACTCGCCCGTGGCGAACTCGCGCGCATCCAAACCGAGGCCAAGGGCAATCTCGAAGTGGTGGTGAAACCGCTTCACGAACACCTCGACAAGCTCGACCGCAATGCCGGCGAACTCGAACGCCTCCGCAGCGAGTCCGATGGCCGCCTTCGCGAACAGCTAAACGCCTTGAACACCGTCCAGCAGCAATTGCGTGCCGAAACAGCCAACCTCGTAACCGCGCTCCGCACTCCGGCTGTCCGCGGGCGCTGGGGCGAAGTCCAGTTGCGCCGCGTGGTCGAACTCGCAGGCATGCTCCAGCATGTCGACTTCTCTGAGCAGCCATCCGTCGATACCGACCGCGGCGTGCAGCGCCCCGACATGATCATCCACCTGCCCAGCAAACGCCAGATCGTCGTCGACGCGAAGGTCTCCCTTCAGGCTTACCTCGAATCGCTCGAGGCGCAGGATGAAACCGTGCGCCTGGCCAAGCTCGGTTCACACGCTGCGCAGGTCCGGGCGCATCTCTGCAAACTCGCCGACAAGCGCTATTGGAACCAGTTCCCCGAGGCTCCGGAGTTCGTCGTTGCTTTTCTCCCCGCCGAAACGTTCTTCAGCGCCGCCCTCCAGCAGGACCCCGGCCTCATCGAATTCGGTGCCGAGCAGGGCGTAATCCTGGCGACGCCCACCACCCTGATCGCCCTTCTGAAAGCCGTCGCCTACGGCTGGCAGCAGGAACGGCTCGCCGAGAATGCCCGCCACATCAGCGAACTCGGCCAGACCTTATATGACCGTTTGCGCGTGTTCCTGGGCTATGCGGACGATATCCGCAAAAACCTCGTCCGCACGGTCGACTCCTACAACCGCGCCGCGGCTTCGCTCGAAACGCGTGTCCTCGTAAGCGCGCGCAAGTTCAGGGAATTGGGTGCGGCGACGTCCGACGAACTGCCGGTTCTCGATGTCATCGACGAGGTTCCCCGAAATCTGCAAGCCTTAGAGCAGGCTTCGCTGTTTGAAGAGCAGACCAAGGTCTTGTCAGCCGGAGCGGTGCCCGTAACCGTCGCGGATTGAGCGGCTCGACCGCTCTTCTCCTAAATTTCGCCTGGACCGAAAAAATTCATTCACAACAGTTTTGAAATTTTAATCAAAAACTTTCGGCTGATTACTGTCAGTTGTTTACAAGGAAAACGTCCGCTTACGGATCCTTCCGCTGAGGAAGGATCTCAAACCGGCCATGGTATTCCCTGGGCATGTCGACAACAGTTCTACCCCCGGCAATCTCCGCCGCCCAGCGCAACGTATTTGATGCCTTGGCCGCCTCCATCCGCGACGCCGCTCGCCCCCACGGTTGCCTCGAAGACTTCGCCTGCCAGCGCCTGGCCTACGCCCAATGGCACTTCGAACGTGCCGCCCAACTGGCCATGCAATTCGAAGAAGGTAGCCCCGAATTCGTGAAGTATCAGAAACTGTCCCTAAGCTGGGAAGCCTCCTTCAACCGCGCCATGCGCCACCTCCGCGACCTCCAAACCCTCCGCGCCCACTCCAACCCCAACGCCGACACACCCCTGCGCTACCTGGACCGTAAAGCACGCGTTGCCGACGCCCCCACGACACCCGCCGCTGACCCACAACCCGAGCAAAATCAAAATTTTGCGAAACGAAATCCCCACCCCGCGGAAGTTGGCCGTAACTCCCCCTGCCCCTGCGGCTCCGGCCAAAAATACAAGCGCTGCTGCGGCGTCAACGCTCCCCCGATCCTGAACCAAGCCGCATAACCGGGTCCGGTAAACCATTGCAAACACGCACTGCTCCGGAAACGGAACCGCAACCGTAAGGGCGCGGGCCCTAAAGTCCCGGGTTCGGTAAACCGTTGCAAACACGCACTGCTCCGGAAACAGAACCGCAACCGTAAGGGCGCGGGCCGCGTTTTTTCTCAGCCCCGTAAGGGCGCGGGCCCAATTTTTTTCAGTCCCGTCACCTTCTGGCTTCTGGCTTCTGACTTCTTGCGTAAGCTCTTTGACATCACGATTTTGCGAGACGAAATGCCCCGCTCCGGGAGCCCCCTTGTCCTCGACCACGCTACGCTCTATCCTGAACAGCAATACGGTTGTCCGAAATGAAAAAGGGTCGAAGAGAGTTCCTCCAGGGAGTCACCTTAGCGGCCGGAACGGCCGCGACGAGCGCCCCAGCTCCGTCACAATCGCAGCCGGCGCCCACGTCCGCGCCCGTAGTGCGCCCCACCATTGCTTACCCGCGCACCTTCCGCGGACGCCAGCTCAGCATGATCGCGTTCCCGCTGGGTGGCGTGGGCGCAGGTTCCGTCAGCCTCGGCGGCCGCGGCCAACTCCGCGATTGGGAGATCTTCAACCGGCCCGACAAGGGCAACAACCTGAGCTATGCCTTCCCGGCCATTTGGGTGCAGGCGGGCAATACGAAACCCGTTGCGCGGGTGCTCGAAAGCCGTATCCTCCCTCCCTACGAAGGCGCCAGCGGACTCGGCTCCCAGAACGTCCCCGGCTTGGCGCGCCTCTCTTCCGCCTCCTTCACTGGCGAATTCCCGTTCGCCCGAATCGACTTCACCGACCGCAAGCTGCCGGTCAAAGTGCGCCTCGAGGCCTTCACCCCCTTCATCCCCCTCGAACCCGACGACTCCGGGTTACCGGTAACCGTCCTCAGGTACACAGTCACCAACCCTGGACCGGCGTCCGCCAAAGTCTCCATCGCCTTCTCCATCGACAACCCCGTGGGCAGCCCTCCCCGCGGGCAGCAGAAGGATACCCGTCAAAACGAGTTCCGCCGCGGCCAGTCCCTCCAAGGCCTGTACATGTCCAATTCCGGCCTCGCCCCGGACGACCCCCTCCAAGGCAGCTTCGCCCTCTGCCTGCTCGATACCGGCGGAGCGCAAGTCACCCATCTTCGCGGCTGGCCCCGCGGCCGCTGGTGGAACGCGCCCATGCTCTTCTGGGACGACTTCAGTGCCGATGGCTCCCTCGGGCCCGAACCCGCCGACCTCGGCACCGTCGGCGCTCTGTGTTCCTCCGAGACCATCGCCCCCAACGCCACCGCCACCTATACCTTCGTCCTCGCCTGGCGTTTCCCCAACCGCACCCCCGAGCGTTGCGGTTGGGCCGCCGTCAAAGGTTACGAAAAACACCCCATCGGTAACTGGTACGCTGAGCGCTTCCCCAGCGCATGGGACGCCGCCGAATACCTCGCCGCCAACCTGCCCCGCCTCGAAAGAGAGACCCGCGCCTTCACCGCCGCCGTCCGCGACAGCACCCTCCCCGGCAGCGTCAAAGACGGCGCGATGGCTAACCTCTCGACACTCGTTTCCACCACCTGCTTCCGCACCGCCGACGGTGAATTCCACGGCTTCGAAGGCGTCAACGACAAGGCCGGTTGCTGCCACGGCAACTGCACCCACGTCTGGAACTACGAAACCACCACTACCTTCCTGTTCCCCTCGCATGCCCGCTCCCTCCGAAAGGCCGCCTTCGGCTACTCGATGGACGACCTCGGCGCCATCCACTTCCGCCAGATGCTCCCCGAAGGCACCGGCCGCTCGGGCTTCGCCGCCACCGATGGCCAGATGGGCCAAATCCTGCACGCCTACCTCGATTGGCAACTCTCCGCCGACTCCCAATGGCTCAAATCGATGTGGCCACGGCTTAAAAAAGCCCTCGAGTTCTCCTGGCTCAAAGGCGGCTGGGATGCCGACAAAGATGGCGTCATGGAAGGCGTTCAGCACAACACCTACGACGTCGAATTCTACGGACCCAACCCCCAATGCGGCATCTACTACTTGGGCGGCCTTCGCGCGGCCGAAGAGATGGCGACGGCCGTCGGCGACACCGCTGCCGCCCAGCAATACCGGCGCCTGTTCGACAACGGCAGCCGGTGGATCGACGCCAACCTCTTTAATGGCCGCTACTACATCCAAAAGGTGCGGTCCTATGAGAAAAGCCAGATCCTGCCCGTCCTGCGCAGCAGTTCCGGCGCCGACGACCCTACCCATCCCGAATATCAGGTGGGCGAAGGCTGCCTGGCCGACCAACTCGTAGGCCAATACCTGGCTGACGTAGCAGGATTAGGGCCGCTTGTGGAACCAGCCAACATCCGCAAAGCCCTCGAATCCATCTGGCAGCACAACTACCGCCGCACCCTCGAAGAGCACGACTCCGTCCAGCGCGTCTATGCCGTCAACGACGAACCGGCCCTGCTCGTCTGCTCCTACGGCAATGCCGAACGCCCGCGCATCCCCTTCCCCTACTATGCCGAGGCTTGGACCGGGCTCGAATACATGGCCGGCGCGCAAATGATCTACGCCGGCCTCGTCACTGAAGGTGTCCGCCTGTTCGAAACCGCCCGCTCCCGGCACGACGGCGAACGCCGCAACCCGTGGGACGAACCCGAGTGCGGACATCACTATGCCCGCGCGATGTCCGCCTGGTCCGGCATCGTCGCCTTGAGCGGATTCCTCTACCACGGCGCACAGGGCCGCGTGTCTCTCACCCCCCGCTGGCAACCCGGCAATGGCCGCTGGTTCTGGTCCACCGGCACCGGTTGGGGCGCCTACTCCCAATCGCGTCAACAGACAACAATCGAGGTTCTGCACGGTTCGCTCCCGTTCCAAACCTGCGAATTCGAAGGAACCGGTCCGCTTCAGGTTTCCTCGAACGGCGCCCTCGTCAGCACGCACGTCGAACGCAAGGGAACCCGTCTCATCGTCCGGTTCGCCGAGCCGCTCACGCTCTCCGCCGGCCACCGTATCCTGTTCAAATCCCAGGCGTAACCGCGCGTAGAACCACCGTACCATTTACTCCCACTGAATGCTCCCGTAACAAGAGAGAGGGCCTTTGCGCCCCTTCGACGGGCGAAGCTGATGGTTAACTTCTACGAACAAACGTCGACTCGCAGACCGGGAATCCTTTTCACGGGTCCGCTGGTTCCGCCGCCGTCGCCCGATACCCCTGCACAACCGCTTCCGGCCCCCATCGTCCAACCACTCGCGGTCCCCCTGCCCGACCAGGTTGCTCATCCTGCCATCCCCACCCGCATCGCAGTGGATTCCGTCGTGTTGAACCGGACACAGGGCCCCGTCAAGCGCGTCGGCAAGAAAAAGGTCTTCTCGCTCGCCGAGGCCGAACTGGTCCTGTCCGATTGGGCTACAGATGCGCCCCAAAGCGGTTTCGATTATCATGCCGTCGACTTCATGGTCCGCTTCTCCGATGGCACCGCGCATGGCGGCCTCTACCGCCTCAGGCATACCCGCCGTGTACCGCTTGCCCAGTATATTCGCGAGCTCTACCGCTTCTGCTCCGGAACTCTTCAGCCCGAAGAGATGCCCCTCCACCTCACACCCAAATCCTATGAGGTCCTCTTGCGGCGCTACTCCTTAAGCCAGCGCCTGGCCTGTCTCGAGTTCCTCGAACAATACGACCTCTAACTGCCGGAACGCCTCCCCCTCACATAGAGTAGAGTGACGGGAGAGGCATTTCGATGATCGCTCTCCGTCCCACCCGCCGCCACCTTCTTACCCTGGCTACCCTCACCCCGCTCATGGCCGCAAAGCGCATGAAGATGTCCCTTTCCGTGCGCGTCGCCGAAGCGTTTGACAACAAAGAGAAGTCCACCAAGACCATCGACGAGTTGATCGCACTCGCCAAATCGAACGGCTATGAAGCTCTCTGCATGCGCGCCTCCCAGGCCGGTACCCACACCCCGCCCGAACGCATCGAGGAGATAGCGTCCAAAATCAAAGCCGCGGGCCTGGCCGTCTCCATGATCACCGGCGACTTCGCCGTTCCCAGCAACAACGACAAAGGCCCCGAATGCCTGCGCCGCATAACCCCCTACCTCGACTTGGCGGACCGCTTCCATTCCAAGCTCATCCGCATCTGCATGAAAAAGGACGACGACATTCAATGGGCCCAGCGCGCCTCCGACGAGGCACGCGAGCGTGGCATCCGCCTCGCCCATCAGTCCCACTGCTCCAGTCTGTTTGAAACCGTCGAGGGAGCCGAACGCGTACTGAAAGCCGTCGGCCGTCCCAACTTCGGCCTCATCTACGAACCCGCCAACTGGCTCATCTCCGGACAGCCTTATGGCCGTGCCACCGTCGTTCGCCTTCGTCCCTACCTCTTCAACTTCTATATCCAGAACCACCACCTCACCCCGTCCGGCAAAGCCTTTGTCGATACCTGGACCAAAGGCCGTGTCCCGCTCGACCACATCGGCGTTTGGGAGAAAGGCGGCGTCGACGCCGAAGACGTATTCGCAGGCCTGCGCGCGGTCGGCTACAGCGGCTACATCACGGTCCACCAGGCGTTCGGCAACGTCATGCCCGTGGAAGAAGCCGTTCGCAAGAGCTACCGGTACTTGCAGCCTTTGACGCTGGCCAAACGGTCATGACCCGCCGCGGCCTCCTCCTCACAAGCCCCGCCGCCGTGGCGATGGCGCAAGGCAAGATCCGTGCCGGCGTCTTCGGCACCGAGCACGGCCACCTCATCGGCAAGCTCCAGTTCATGCTCGGCTCGCCGGATTACGAAGTCGCCGGTGTCTGCGAACCCGATGCCGAACTGCGCGCCAAGCGCCGGCGCGAGCCGCTCTTCCAGCGCCTTCAATGGATGAGTGAAGACCAGTTACTCTCCGACAAGTCGATCCAAATGGTAGTGGTCGAAAGCGGCGTTCCCGAAGCCATCCCTTACGGCACGAAGGTGATCGCGGCCGGCAAGCACCTCCACCTCGAAAAGCCGCCCACCCATCTCATGCCGCCCTTCCGCCAACTGATCGACGACGCACGCCGCCGCAATCTGCTCGTCCAACTCGGCTACATGTGGCGCTTCCACCAAGGCATCAACATGGCGATGGAAGCCGCTCGGAACGGCTGGCTTGGCGATGTTTACATGATGCGCGGCACGATCAATACCGACCTCGACACCGCCCAGCGTTCCAAGCTGCTCGCCTACAAAGGCGGCATGATGTTCGAACTTGGCTGCCACTTGATCGACCGTGCAGTCGACCTCTGGGGCCGCCCCAAAGCCACCCGTGCCTGGCTCCGCCACGACACCAGGATCGCCGATTCGCTAGCCGACAACACCCTCGCGGTCCTCGAGTACGGCCGCAGCCTCGCCGTCATCGCCTGCGCCGGCCGCATGGCGGGCCAGGGACCGCACCGCTCCTATGAACTGATCGGCACCGACGGCACCTTCCAGATCCAACCCGTTGAGCCCGGCACGTCCGTCCGCGTCATGATGCGCGAACCCCGCGGTCCCTACCAGGCCGGTTGGCAGACCGTCACCATTCCCCCGCAGCCGCGCTACGTCGGTGACCTCCGCGAGTTCGCCCGCGCCCTCAAAGCCAACCAGCCCCTCAAATACTCCTACGACTACGAGTTACTCTTACACGAGACCATCCTGCGCGTTTGCGGTGAACTGGAGGCATAACATGAACATGACCCTTACCCGGCGAGCGGCGCTTACCGCCATTGCCGCGTCGACCGCGCGAGCATCCGCGGTTAACTCTGCCCCCACCGTCGGCTTGCTCGGCGCGGGTGGGCGAGGCACCTTCGTCGCCGGCCTGATCGCCAAGCACACGCCGGCCCGTGTCGTCGCGTTATGCGACCTGTTCGACGAGAAACTCGACCAGGCGAAACGCAGCATCGGCCTGGAGAACCCCGCCCTGTATAAAGACCTCCATAAGATGCTCGCGAGCGGCATCGACGCCGTCGTGATCGCCACCCCGGTCTTCCTCCATGCCGATCACCTCGAAGCCGCGATCAAGGCCGGCAAGCATATTTACATTGAAAAGCCGGCCGCTGCCGACGTCGAAGGTTGCAAGCGCGTCATGCGCCTGGCCGATGGAGCCGACCGCAAGCTCAACATCAGCTTCGGTTTCCAGCGCCGCTACGCCCAGGTGTACCTGAACGCCAAACGTATGGCCGATTCAGGCGCCATCGGCCGCATTCACATGGGCTTCGCACGGTTCATCAAGAACGTTCCCGGTCCCACTACGAGCGCCAAACCCGTTCCGCCCGCCACCGGCATCGACAAGATCAAGGAATGGGTCAAATGGAAAGACTTGAGCGGCGACCTCATCGTCGAAAACAACGTCCATCTGATCGATGTCCTGAACTGGTTCTTGGGTGGCCGCCCGCTCAGCGCCGTCGGTTCGGGCGGCGCCACTAAGCCCACGCGCGGCAATCTAAGCGACCATAACTTAGTCGCCTTTGAATATCCTCATGGCGTGCAGGGCCAGTTATCCGGAGCCACACTCGCTCCTCCCGGTTATCGCGATGTGGTTGAGCAGTTCTTTGGTGACACCGGAGTAATCGAAACCTCAGAAAACCACTGGCGCCACTTCCGCGCCCCCGGCCAGGAGACTTTCGAGAAGTCCCCTCGGAACATCGCCATCGATTCCGTAGCTGCCTTTGTCGAGCGTGTGCGGACCGGCAAGGTCGAGAACACCGCGGTCCGCGGCGCGGAAAGCACACTCACCGCCATCCTCGGCCGCATGGCCATCGAGCGCCGCCGCGAAGTCGCCTGGGACGAGATGATGAAGGGCTGAGGGAACATCGCCGCTTCCATTACAGAAAACCCACCTGTTCACCCGTGCTTCGGTTCACCTGTCGCACGCCTCGGGAACTTGCTATATACTCGCACGAGTCGAATGCCGAACAAGAACGTTCTTCCTCTCAGCCGCCGCGACTTCACCACCGCCGGTCTCACCGCCCTTGGCGTGCTTAGCAGCGGATGCGGCACTCACCCTGCCTCTGCGCCTGTTTCCACCGCCTCCACCGATCTCGCCTCCACCAATCGCCTCGAATTCACGCGTATGTGCGTCCACTGGCAGGAATATGTCCGCCCCGGCTATCTCGACTTCCTCCGGGAGACTCGTCCGGAAGTGGTACAGGTGGGGTTCTACGGCGCCGACTTCTACACACTCGCGCACATGCCCGATACTGCCAAAGGCCTTTCCGGACCGCTCATGCCGTCGCATGCAGGTTTGTTCCAGGCCACCGCGCCCGCCGACCGCCTCAAGCGCAGTGCCGAGTATTTCGAGAACCTGAACCGGGACGTCAAGAAACTCGGCGCCAAGGTGATTGGCCATTTCGATGTCGTCAAATACCTGTTGGGCGACAAAACCAAGGACCCGGCACATCCCGTCGGCGGCTTCTTTGAGTACTACAACAACTTGTGGGACGAAAAGGAACTCGGCCCCAAGCCGGTGGCCGATCCGCTCGAACTCCTTCAGAAGAAGAGCGACGGCTCACCCATCGTCCATGACGATGACGATGCGGCGCCCTATGGCGTCTACTTCGGCTGCCTCAATAACCCGCACTGGCGCGCCGTGCTCAAAGCCTGGGTCAAGCGCGGCATCGAACGCGGCGTGGATGGCTACGTCATCAATTACTTCTATCGCCACAACTGCACCTGCAAATACTGCCAGCAGGCCTTCAAATCGCACCTCAAAGAACGCTTCACGCCGCAGCAGATCGAGCGGCAGTTCCACATCGCGAACCTCGACAGTCACACCTTCGATGAGATCGTAGCCCGCCACAAGCCGCAGGAATCGACGCCGCTGCGGCTCGAGATGCACCGCTTCTCCGACATCGCCAATAAGAAGAACTTCGACGATGTCTTCATCGACTATGGCCGGAAGATCAAGCCCGACCTCATCCTCGCCCAATGGCTGCACCTTTACGATTTCCGCTATCCCGCCCACGGGCCGACCGACGAGCGCCAGCTGCTTCCCGCCAACCTATGGTCGAAGGGTGAGGACTACATCTGGTACTGCGTCGGCGGCGTTCCGAAGCCTACCGGCCTGAAGAAGGGCATCCTCGGCGACGGGACACTGGCCATGCGATATATCCGCGGCGCCGGCGACGATAAGCCGTTCACCATCTGCCAGTACGAACGCACACGCGTCCGCATGATCTTCTCCGAAGTCGCGGCCAACGGCGGCGCCGCCATGTCGAACTACACGGAGTTCTACGACCCCGCCGGCCGTGCCGAACTCGTCCGCTACTACGGCTTTATGCGCCGCTACGATTCCATCTTCCACGCGGCGCGCCCGCATGCGGAAGCCTTGCTGGTCTTTCCGCGGTCGCACATTCACAAGGGCCACTACAACGAATCGATGGCGCCGTTCCACAAACTCGCGCTCGAACTGATGAACCAGCACATCCTGTTCGACGTAAAGCCGGACGACATCGTCGACGACAAGGTCCGTGCCGCATACACACGCATTTATACGCTCGCCGATGCCGAACGCATTACCAACGAACAGTTCACCGGCTTCAGTTATTTCGATGCGCCTGCAACCGTCCGCATCGCCGCCAACCGTCCCGCGGCGGGCAATGAGATCGACATCCACTTCGTCAACTACAACCGCGACGAATCGCACGACCCGCCCGAGCGCGGCGTCGAAGACGAGCGGCCGATAGCCGTGCCCCAGGTGAAGTGCGATGTCGTCATTCCCGCGGGATTGCGCATCGCGAAAGTCGAGTTCGTTACGCCCGAAGACCCCGAACCGAAGCTGTTGCCCCTTGAGATGGCCAACAACCGCGCCCGGTTTACTGCGCCGCAGTTCCTGGTCTACGGGATTGCACGCATCCATTTACAAGGCGGGACTGCGCAACCGCCGGGGAGCGCCGCGGCCGGTCCCAAGCGCGTGAAGCACAACACGGCGATGCTGCACGCCACCATACACGACCAGTTCAGCAAGAACGTGGTTCGCAGCGCGCCTTTTGAACCGTTTGACCATGCAGAGTGCTCGCGTTCGTTCTAGGGGTGCGACGTAGAAGTGGTCATGCTTCCCAGACCTCCTTCGGATCTGCCTGCGCGTTCCTTGCGCGTCTCCGTTTATTGTCTTCCACGCTTGCACCGTCTACGCCAATGCATAGCCGTGAATCTTTCGTCTTGAACGTAACTGTCGACCCTGGCTGGAACTGAGCCAGCGCCACGGTGCTCGATGCCGGCGAGCACAAGAAAAACGCCCGCAGAATTGATAACCGATTCACAAATGCCTCCTCTTGTAAGCCTCCGGATCGCGCGAGGTGCGCGCGGCAGCTAGCGCACCTTCGAGCGGCGCGCGCCAAGCCAGATGACGGCGGTAATCGGAAACACCAGCAAAGACAGACTCGCGGGTTCAGGGACCGCGGTCGGTTGTATAAAGTCGCTGACGCTCACACTGTATTGATCGTTGGCTAAGTCATAGGAGGCCCGATAGCTCGTGGGCACGAGTGATGGCAACACAGACATGTCATATTGCCCGGGTTGCCGAATGAGGGACGTCGATGCCCCTGAGAGACCTTCGAGATAGGCTTGGGTGATCATCGGTTCGACAAAGATTTCGCGGCCTTCATGAAAGCCGTAAACCAATGTTCTTGAAAAGATTCCGCCGTTAAATTCCGCGCTGGTCAAATCTACTGCATGGCCGCCCATCATCGGCACGGTCGGACCGGGTTGGCTATAGCCGGCGGGAAGAAACTGCGGGGCGACCGCGGATGTCGCGTTCGCCGGAATCGCCATTCTTTCTGAATCGGAGATGTAGTAGAAGTGAAAATCGAAATGCGGCAGATCGTAAACCCCGGGGGGTTCATGGCCGTGGGGGTTCCAATCGAGTTCCAGAACCTGGAAGCCCGTCCCGGCCCCCTGTGATGGCAAAGTGAAATAGAGCGCAGCCGGTGGAGTGCCTGGATCGCGAACCGCCGCTCCGCTCATCAGAAATCCAACATTGTTCAATCGATTGCTCGAATCCACGTCGGCGAATACACTTACCGCGTGGCCGTTTAACGTGTCGGTTGTTCCAGTGATTATGGCGCCCCGTAGCACGCCGGCCGGCATCAGCACAAGCAGGACGAGTCCCGCGGTAATCGACTGTAGAGCCTTTGATTTCACGATTTCACTCACGATCAACACCTCCAGGTCACGCTCGG